>NC_014414.1:644375-1288750 GCF_000152825.2 Parvularcula bermudensis HTCC2503 | reverse complement strand
GTTCCCGCCCTCAGCGCCGAGGACCCCGCCCGCGCGGACGGAATCAAGGTCGCGGATTATCCCATCCACGAAGAAAGGGGGCTTGTATGGATATTCATCCCGGCGGGCCGTCACAGCGGCGACGCCCTACCGCCCCCGCCGGCCCTGCCCCCCGGCGTTCCGGGAGCCCGGCCGAAAATGGTCATCACCGCCCAAGCCGAAGGCCCCTATGATGAGGCGGTGATCGGGTTGGTCGACCCTGCCCATACCCCATTCGTCCACCGCCAATGGTTTTGGCGCGACCCCGGTGAGGCGGCTGAAAAGATCAAAGACTACGAGCCGACAGCCATGGGGTTTCGAATGAAACCGCACCGTCCTTCACGCAATGGACGGGCCTATCGTTTGATCGGCGGGGCGGCCACCACGGAAATCGAGTTCCGCTTACCGGGATTGCGGTTCGAGCTGATCAAGAACGACCGCTACACCATTCTCGGATTAACGGCGATCACGCCGCTTGAGCATGAGACCGCGGTGATTACCCAGATGTTCTTCTGGGACATGCCGCTGCTCAGCCTTCTTAAGCCGTTGACCCTCCCCCTGGCTCGCCGGTTCCTGTCACAGGATGGACGGATCCTCCGCCTTCAAAATGACAATCTGCAGCGCCAGGATGTCCCGATGCTCTATCTTGGAGAGCCGGATCGGTTGGCGCAGTGGTATCTCAAGCTCAAACGGGCCTATGCCGAAAAGGACCAGGGGGAGGCGTTCATCAACCCTCTCGAACCGGCGGTTCTCAGATGGCGAACCTGATACGCCCCCTCCCTTGCCTATCGGACCCACGACCATGATCTCTGCTCCCGCCTTTTTCGGTCTTCTCGCCTTTCTTTTTACTGGAGCCCAGTCCGCAGAGGGGGCCTTGGCAGCCGGTGAGGCCCCCCCTGTCCGCCCCACTGTCAGCACGGTGGAGGTGGTAGCCGTTCATCCCCACGGCCGGAGGGATTTCACCCAAGGGCTCTTCTTCGCCGATGGGGTCCTTTACGAGAGTACCGGACGGGTTGGTCAGTCGGCGCTGATCCGCCACGGCCTTGGAGAGGTTGAGGCGAAGCGTCACCCCTTGCCGGAGACCGTGTTCGGCGAAGGGTCGACGGCGGTCGGCGACCATATCGTCTCCCTGACCTGGCGCAGCGGCATCGGCTTTGTCCATGATAGAGAGAGTTTCGATCTGAAATCCCGCTTCCCCATCGACGGCGAAGGCTGGGGGCTGACCTATGACGGCGATCGTCTGATCCTGTCGGATGGGTCGGATAGGCTCCGCTTCCTCGATCCCACCACCTTTGCCCCGATCGGCAGTTTGGCCGTTACCCTCAATGGCCGGCCATTGACGCGCCTTAACGAGCTCGAATGGGTCGAGGGGGAAATCTGGGCCAATATATGGCTCACCGACTTCATCGCCCGCATAGACCCGGCCACCGGGATCGCGACGGGACTTGTCGACCTCCGGGGCCTCGAACCGGACCGCCGCGACCCGAATGACGATGTCCTGAATGGAATTGCCTATGACGAAGAGAATGGGCGTCTGATGGTGACCGGCAAGAATTGGGCTCACCTCTATGAGATCAAAGTGCTCCCCAGCGACTAAGGCGCCGAGAAGGCCGCCTCCGAGAGATGGGGGGAAATAGAACATTGCGCGAACATGCAAAGCATGTCAGACTAGAGTGATGGATCTGATGTCGTCTTTCTGGTTTCCCCTCGCCCTCCTCCTTGCCGCCATCGGCATTGCGGCGGCCGTCTATTTCCGGCTCTCCGTGCGGCGGGGCCTTCGCGAGCGCGACGCCCTGCGGCAGGCCTATGACCGCTGCAGTCGAGAGCGCGATGAGTTGCTGTCGGCACGCGATGACCGGGATCGGGAGCGGTCGCGCCGGGAGGAGGCGGAGCGGCGCGAGGCGGTGCTTCAAGCCCGACTGGAAGAGCGAGAGCGACAATTCCAGCAGGAGCGCGACGGGTTTGAGGATCGGTTTCGATCCCTCTCCCAACGTCTGCTCCGTGAAGCGAGCGATGGTCTCCTGCGCGAAGCCAAAGCCAATTTCGATCAACAGCAGCTACGCGCCAAAGCCGAGGCAGAGGGATATGCGCGCTCGGTCGGTGACCTTCTCAAGCCCATGCGAGAAACCTTGTCGCGCTACGAACAGGGGTTGAAGGAATTGCGCGAGGACCAGGTCAAGGCGCGCGGGCATTTGTCCGGAGAAATTCAGTCCCTCGCCGCACAGACAAGCGCCGTTCAGGCCGAGGCACGAACCCTCTCCGCCGCCCTCAAGGCCGGCCCTAAAACACGCGGACGATGGGGAGAGACCACCTTGCGCAATGTCGTGGAGATGACAGGTATGTCCCCCTATTGCGATTTCGACGAGCAATTCGGCGTCGTCGATGAGGATGGGCGCCGCAAACAGCCCGACATGGTCGTCCGGCTCCCCGGAGAGAGGATGGTGGCCATCGATTCAAAAGCGCCCATGGCCGAATGGTTTACGGCGGTGGAAAGCGGCGGCGACGAAGACCGCCGAGACGCGGCGCACGCCGCCCATGCCAAAGCACTCTGGACCCATGTGCAACAATTGGCAGGCAAGGATTACGCCGCAGCCCTCAAAAAGGATGACGCCCTCGATTTCGTGATCCTTTTCGTGCCAGCGGAAAGCTTCTTCACGGCCGCCATCGGGGCCCGTCCCAGCCTTTTCCAAGAGGCGGTGGAGAAAAATATTGTGATTGCGACCCCCGCGACGCTGGTGGCCATTTTGAAATCGATCGCCCAATCCTGGCGCCAGCAAAAAGCCGGGGACAATGCGCGGGAGGTCGCCGCCTTGGCGCGGGACCTTTATGACTCCCTGCGCGGAACCAGCACCTATCTCCTTCAACTGGGGAAAAGCGTCGCGCAGACCGTGAAGCATTATGATAGTTTGGTGGGGAATATGGAGAGCCGTGTCCTGCCGCGAGCGCGGCGCTTCGCCGACTACGAAATGCCGGGCACGGACAAAGCTATCGAGGGGGTTCCCTCCCTCGATCTTCAGCCGCGGATTGCCAAATCGGAGAGTGACGAGCCGGGGTCGCCACAACGCGGGCGCCTATCATGATCGTCTCTCCAGATGGCAAGGTGACGTTATGGCCATCATGGGTAGGATGACGCCATGACCTCCGCCTCCCCCTTTCGGGAATTGGCGCGCGCCCATCGCCGCCTGACCTTTGAGCGCCTCTATGCGGCGCTTGTCCCGCCCTTCGCGATCCTCGCCGCTTTCATGGGCCTTGCGCTTTACGGCGTTTGGGAGGTCGTTCCCTGGTGGGCGCACGGCGCCGCCCTCGCAGCGACCCTCACCGCGATCCTGTGGCAATGGGCTCGATTACGGTCCCTTATGCGCCTGCCCTCCTGGGAGGCCGCTTCGCGCCGCCTCGAAGAAGACAGCGGCATGCCCCGAGGAACGGTTGCCGATCTCCTCGACGAACCTCTCGGCGGCGGCGACCAAGCAAGCCAGGCACTCTGGTCCGCCCATCTTGCGCGATTGACGGCGAAAGTCGCTGCGGCGAGAGCGGGCGGCCCGAAAGCGATCATTGACCGTACCGATCCCTTCAATCTCCGCTTCATGGCTGCCCTGCTGCTTGCGACCGGGCTCGTGATCGCCGGGCCGGACCGCATGAACCGTCTGACAGGGGCCGTTTGGCCCGGCCAGGCCAATGACACGCCGATCGTCCTCAATAGCTGGATCACCCCCCCCGAATATACAGGTCTTCCGCCCCGTTTCCTCCTGCGTGACGACCCCTTGGCCGATGTCACACTTCCTGTGGCGGCGGTCCCCGCCGGCAGCCAATTGACGGTGAAAGCCAGTCATCTCGATGGACGGCCCGCCTCCCTCGCGGTACGCATTGCCTCCGAAGCGGGTATTCGCCGTTTGGAAACCGCTTCGGACGATGAAGAGCCCGGCACGTCCCAGCTTGTGGCCGACGCGCCCATGGCTGTTGCGTTGAAAGGGTTCGGGCGGGAGCTTATTATTCCCTTGCAGGCTCTGCCCGATCGCCCCCCCGCCATTCGCTTTAGCTCCCCCCCCGACACAGTTGGCGGACGGCGCGTGCTCCTCTCCGTCGACATCGACGATGAGTACGGCGCCGCCGCCGCCGACCTGATGCTCACCTTACGAGACGAGGACGCCGCGCTGGTGAGGGGGCGCGATGTGCCCTCTCCGGCGCCGGCGGCATCGTCCGCAACAATTCCCTTGCCGGGCTTGGTCGGACCGCCGGGTGCCCGGCGGGTGGAAATCGACCTCACCGATCATGCCTGGGCCGGATTGCCGGTCGATATGGCCGTTCGCATCACCGATGGCGCCAAGCAGACGGCGACCACCGACACCATGCCTCTGGTGCTGCCCTCGCGGCTGTTCTTCAACCCCCTGTCGCGGACCGTGGTCGAAGCGCGGCAAAGCCTGTCCCTGGCCCCGTCCCATTGGCGGCGGACCCGGCAATTATTCGCGGCCCTGACCTTTGCCCCGGAGAATTTTGCGGACGATACCAGCGAATATCTCCTGCTGCGCAGTGCCTTTCACGATCTTGACCGGAGCGAGGGTGAGCATCTCGACGAGATTGTCGAGAGTTTCTGGCCTCTAGCCCTCGCGCTCGAAGACAGCTCGATCACCAGTGCAAAGGAACGCCTCGACACGGCAAAGCAAGCACTCCGTGATGCCCTGTCGCGCGGGGCGACCCCGGATGAAATCGACCGCCTGGTAGAGGATGTGCGGGACGCGATGAATGCCTATCTCGCCGCCCTCGCCGGGTCAGAGGACAGCTTCGCCGAAGCGGAGGGCACGGCCGAGCAAGTGGCTCCGCGCGACCTCGATGATATTCTGAATGAAATTGCCGCCCTGCGCCGCCAGGGGGACAATGCCGCAGCGCAAGCCCGGCTGGCGGAGCTCGAGGCGATGCTGGAAAACATGCAATTATCTCGCAGCGGATCCGGCGCCGGAGGATCGTCGGGCGCCGCGGGACAATCCAGCGGCCAAGGTCAACAGGCGGCAGGGTCGGGCGGAGACAGCCAGGGCAAGGGGGAGCCAAGCCCCCTCGATCAAGCGGGAGATCTGATCGATCGACAACGGCGCCTCGCCGATGAGGGGTTCGCCGCCCGACGAGGCGAGCGGCCCGCCTCGGGATTGGCCACTGACCAGGACAGTCTGACCGCTGCCACCCAAGCGCTGTCCGACGCCCTTAAGGGGGGCTCTCCCCCCGCCGAGGGCAACGCCGCCGACGCGTTCGGAAAAGCCGCCCAGGCCATGCGGGGGGCCGCCGAGGCACTGCGGCGCGGGGAAGTATCCGCCAGCCAGTTCCTCCAGGAAGAAGCGATAAGGGAGTTGCGCGAAGGGGCCGATGCCCTGGCCGACGCCGCCCTCGCCGCCGCAGCCGGGCGGGAAGGCCCAAATGGGGAGCCCGGCGAGGCGTTAAGAGGACGCACCGATGGCGAGGGGCAGGGACGCGACCCCCTCGGACGGCTTCTCGGCGGATATGGCGCCACCGGCATCACCATCCCCTCTCTTGGCGATCCCGCGCAGATCAGGGCGCTCACCGATGAGCTTCGGCTTCGACTGTCCGATCCCTCCCTGCCGCAACAGGAACGGCGCTATTACGAACGTCTGCTTGAACGGTTCTGACACCCCGATGGGAGGGTTGTCGCGCCCGCCACGGGGGGGCCACGACGGCTCCTCAATGGCGGCTCTCAATGGCGCCTCGCTCCTTGGCGCATGAACGCGCCCCACGGTTACCGAATAAGGGGCGCTTGATCGGCGATCGCGGATTGTTTCCAGCCGCTGCCAATTTGCTGCATCCTGAAGCTCGGCGACGGAGCCAGCGAGCCGGCCACAGCCCCGATCGACGGCGTCAACTCGATCCGTTCCACCTGCTCGGGCAACCGCGCTCTGATAACGAATGGCCGCTCGCCGCCGCTCACCAAGGGCACATCGCTGATCGATGCCGCGTGGCTCAACCGTTTGTCCCCATTCAATTGGAGAACCAGTTGCGGGGCAATCGCGTCGCCTGACATGTTCACAAGACGCCCCCGCACCTCAAGGACGGGCCCCTCGGTCGAATTGGCCACCCGGCGAACGACCCCCTCAAGCCGCACCGGCGGAAGGCGAGGCTCATCCGCCAAGGCCGCATATAGGCGGTGGGTGCGAGGCCAAAGACGTTCGGTCAGCGTGCGATCAGTCACCACCAATGTCGCGACAATGACGATGACGGCCCAGGCCGACCATCCGACCGCCCGGGCGGGGGTCAAGCGATTACGGATCTTGGTACGAAAACGGGCCCGCCATCGCCGCGCCGCCCGGGCGCCGGGATCGAGTTGGCGACGACGGGAGGTCAATCGCTTCTTGAGCCACCGCCGTCCGGCCTCCACCGGCCCCAGGGACGCGGCGGCCGATAGAGGCGCAGGCGCGGGCTCTTCCATCTCAAGGACGGGCGTCGGCACCCCGTTCCCAAGGCTGAGCGCACCGCTCGAAACCGTCAACGCAGGCGTCCAGCTCCAAAGGGGTGCGTCCACATGGAGCCGGCCAGCCTGGTGATCGCCCTGTCGCGGCCCGTCATATGGCGCCGAAGAAGGGGCGGCCCGCTCGGCCTGCGCCGACGATGCTGACGGGCCGGGCAGCACCACCTCGCCCGTACCGCCGCCATCCTCTCCCCGATACGCGACCGGTGCCGGAAAATGCCCGGCATCGGGGCCGCTCACGGTAAAGGCGTCGTCGTCCGCAGCGAAGTCCTCGACGGCAAGCGCCAGATCTTCTGCTGGCGCCTCGACCTGTTGGTACGCCCCATAGGGGCGCAGCGCCTCTTCAAGGTCGATCATATCGATTAGGTCGGCGACGATGCCGCGCTCGATCCACACCGTACCGCAGCCGGAACACCGTACCTCTCGTCCGGAATCCGGAATGGCGGCAGCGGGAATCCGATAGACCTTCGGACAGGCCGGGCATGAGATCATCATTGCACACCCCCTCGGACTGGGCTGTAACCCCAAAAGACATGTCCGAGACCCGGTACACCGCCACGACCCCGCCGATCGTCGAGCTGCAGGACGTTGCGCTCGCCTATGATGACACACGCGAAGTGCTTAGACACGCAGATCTGATCCTGCGTGAAGGTGATTTCCGCTTCCTGACCGGCCCCTCCGGCGCCGGCAAGACGACGCTGTTGAAATTGATCTATCTCGCGCTGCGCCCCAGCGCCGGGCGTATACGAATTTTCGGCGAAGATGTCGGGGATCTGAAAACCGACGCGCGGTACCATATTCGGCGACGCATCGGCATTGTTTTTCAGGAGTTCAGGCTGCTCGACCATCTCACCGCCTATGAAAACGTGGCGTTGCCCATGCGTGTCATGGGCATTAAGGAAAGTGAGTATCGGGACGACGTTATTGAACTCTTAAGTTGGGTCGGGCTTGCCGACCGACTGACGGCGAAACCTCAGGTTCTCTCAGGCGGTCAAAAACAGCGGGTCGCCCTGGCGCGGGCTTTGGTATCAAAGCCGGATCTGATCCTCGCCGATGAACCGACGGGAAATGTCGACCCGGCCATGGGGGCGAAAATCATGCAACTTCTCCTTGAGCTGAACCGCCTTGGCACGGCGGTGATTGTCGCCACCCATGATTTCCACCTGGTCAGACGGATTCCCGAAAAAATCTTGAGGCTGAAAGATGGCCATGTCACCTTGCACGGCCCTCTCTCCGAACTGACGGGGACGCCATGATCGACAGCCCTTCGGCGCCGGACGATCCCCCCCCTGAAGAGGGAGGAAGCGAGAAATTGCCGCCTCGGCAGTCGGCCTTGCTCCCCGAGGCGGGGGCCGCCGGCACCCCCTTGACCGTCGTCCTCGCCGTTCTTGCCTTCATCGCCAGTATCGCCCTCGCCGGCACCTTGATGGTCGCGCGATCGACCTCGGACTGGACGGGCGAGTTAACCGGGGCGATCACCATCCAAGTCAGGGGGACCTCCATTGCCGAGATCAGGCGAAATGCCGACGCGGCCGAGGGGGTTCTTCAAGATACGATCGGTGTCCTCAATCTCGACCGGCTGAACCGGCAAGAGACCGAAGAACTCCTGTCGCCCTGGCTGGGCACGGACAGTCTTGGACCGGATCTACCGATCCCTATTCTGATCACTGCTGAAATTACCCCAACCCTGAGAGCGAATCTCAGCCCGCTCGTGGAGCGTCTGGCGGAGACGGCACCGACAGCCGTCCTCGACGATCATCATGTGTGGAACGATCGGCTCCTTTCGGCAGCGCGGAAGGCCGCCAACTTCGCCATTGTGATCTTTTTGACCATCTTCACCGCAACCGTCAGCGTGATCGTCTTTGCCACGAGGGCGGGGCTGGCGGCGAACCAGTCGACGGTTGAGGTGATGCATTTAATGGGGGCCACGGACCAGTTCATTGCCGATCAGGTGCAGCGCCGGTATCTAACCCTCTCCTTACGAGGCGGCGTCGCCGGCGCAGGGGTCGCCACCCTGGTGTTGCTCGCCATGGCGCAGACAAGCGAAGAAAGTAGCGGCGCCCTGTTCCTGCCCAATCTGGTCGCCGCCCCAACTCTCTTGATGTGGCTTTCCGTGGTGCCGCTGCTGTTATGCGCCACCGCCTCCATCGCCGCCCGCATCACCGTGCGACAGATCCTGACTCAGGACATCAGTTAAAGCGCTCAATAAAGCGGCCATTGCCCCCTTTCACCGCGCTAATCCGCTCTACGTCACGAAGGTCAAATTGATCGGCGGAGCGCCGGCGGAGAGGAGAGAGAACCGCGGCATGAACGACAGACAGCCCCATGAGGGAGCCTTCCGAGCCAAGGGGCCGCTCCACCTGCCGCTCAAACGGTGGCGGAAAGCCGTCTTTTCCCTCTTAGGCCGAATTGGTCAGGACAATCTCAGCCTGGTCGCCGCCGGGGTTGCCTTTTTTGCCTTTCTCTCCGTGTTCCCCGCCCTGGTCGCCCTTGTTGGACTTGTTGGCCTGATCGCCGACCCCGTTGACATCGTCGACGGGATCGCGGTTCTCGCCCCCGTTCTTCCCCCGAACGCCCTCGACCTCATTCAGACTGAATTGAGCCGGATCGCCGAAGGACGGGGGGAGGGATTGCTCGTTACGACCCTCTTCAGCCTCAGCATTGCCCTTTGGAGTGCCAATCGGGGCGTCAAGAACTTCGCCTTTGCCCTGACGATCGTTCACGACGAGACCACCAGCCGCAACATTGTCGTCATCAATGTCATCTCTCTGGCCTTGACGGCGATCATGCTGTTCGGCGCCATCGCCGCATTATCGGTCGTCGCGATCATCCCAATCGGCCTCCAATTTCTTGGATTACCGAATGGCGCTGAGCGGCTGATCAGCATCGCCCAGTGGATATTCCTATTCGTCCTGATCGTCGCGCTGGCGACCGTGGTTCTCAAATGGGCCCCGGATCGCCGCGCGCCGACCTGGCGCTGGTCCTGGCCCGGCGCCTTGCTCGGCACCATTCTCTGGGTCGGAACGTCACTTTTGTTTTCGTATTACGTCCGTCATGTGAACAATTTCAGCGCCACCTACGGCTCTCTCGCCACCGTCACCGTCGTCATGTTGTGGTCCTATCTGTCCGCCTTCGTTTTCCTGATCGGCGGTGAGCTGAACGCCGCCCTGGAGCGGCAAGCTCTCGGTGATTCGACCGTCGGCGGCGTTCAACGCCCAGGCAAAAGAGATGCCGTCCCCGCCGACACCATCCCTCCGTCTTAGGAAAGGTGGCCGTAATACCTTGCGGCCACCCGCGTTACTGACAGGCCAGGCACTCGTCGTAGTCAGTCCGTTCCGCCAGGGCCGCAGCAGAGGCCGCGTCGATCTCAGCCGCCCCTCTTCCCCCGGCGAATTGCGTCCGCTGAACCGATTTCGAGCGGCAATAATAAAGGGATTTCACGCCCTTCTCCCAGGCTGTCCAATGCAGCATGTGGAGGTCCCATTTATTGATGTCGCCGGGCAGGAAGACATTCACCGACTGGGACTGACAGATAAACGGCGCCCGATCCGCCGCAAGGTCGACCACCCACCGCTGATCGATCTCGAAGGCCGTCTTGAACACCGCCTTTTCTTCGTCCGTCAGACAGTCAAGATGCTGCACCGACCCCTCATTTTCGAGGATGGAGGCCCAGGTATCGTCGTCATTGCAGCCCTTTTCCTCGAGCATCTCCTCGAGGGCGCGGTTCTTGACGGTGAAGCTGCCCGACAGGGTCTTGTGGGTATAGACGTTCGCCGGGATCGGCTCGATGCAAGGGCTCGCCCCGCCACAAATAATGGAGATCGACGCCGTGGGGGCGATCGCCATTTTATGGCTGAAGCGCTGCTTGATCCCCCGCTCCGCTGCATCGAGACAGGCCCCGCGCTCCTCGGCCAGGGTCACGCTCGCCGCATCAGCCCCCATCCGAATATGCTTGAAGAGCTTGATGTTCCAGCTCTTGGCCATCGCGCTTTCAAAGGGGACCCCCATTTGCTGGAGGAAGGAGTGGAACCCCATCAAGCCCAGTCCGACGGACCGCTCACGCCGGGCGGAATAAACCGCCTTGGCCATTTCCGGCGGTGCGCGGTTGATGAAATCCTCAAGGACATTGTCGAGGAACCGCATCACGTCTTCGATGAAAGTGGGTTCATCCTTCCACTCGAAATATTTCTCCGCATTGACGGAGGAGAGGCAGCACACTGCCGTCCGTTCCTGGCCAAGGTGATCCTCGCCCGTGTGCAGCATGATTTCCGCACACAGATTGGACGTCGACACCTTTAGGCCAAGGTCTCGCTGGTGCTTGGCCATCGACCGGTTCACCGTATCCGCAAAGACAAGATAGGGTTCGCCGGTCTGCAGACGGATCTCAAGAATTTTCTGCCACAATTTCCGTGCGTTGACCGTGCGCAGGACCTCGCCGGTTTTCGGGGAGAGAAGCCCGAACTCCTCGTCACGAGCCACCGCCTCCATAAACGCATCGGTGATGTTGATGCCGTGGTGGAGGTTCAAGGATTTCCGATTGAAATCACCGGAGGCTTTGCGGATTTCGAGAAACTCCTCGATCTCCGGATGGTGGATGTCGAGATAACAGGCCGCCGATCCCCGACGGAGGGAGCCCTGGCTGATCGCCAAGGTCAAACTGTCCATCACCCGGATGAAAGGAATGATGCCGCTGGTCTGGCCGTGGCCCTTCACGCTCTCGCCGATCGACCGGACCCCGCCCCAATAGGTGCCGATACCGCCGCCATTCGACGCCAGCCAGACATTTTCGTTCCAGGTACCGACAATACCGTCGAGACTGTCGTCGACGGCATTCAGAAAGCAGGAGATGGGCAGCCCCCGACTGGCGCCGCCATTGGACAGAACGGGCGTCGCGGGCATGAACCACAATTTGGAGATATAATCGTAGATCCGCTGGGCATGGTCAGCATCATCGCCATAGGCCGTGGCGACCCGCGCGAACATATCCTGATAAGACTCGCCCTCAAGCAGATAACGATCGTCCATCGTGGTCTTGCCGAAATCGGTCAACAGCGCATCCCGCGACCGGTCGACAACGACCTCGCGCACCAGTTTGAGGGCGGGGCGCTGCTTGGTTCCCTCCTCGGTCTGAGGGGCGATCATGGTCTGAGGAGTTGTCGTTTCGGTTGCGGAAATGTCGCGCATAAATGTTGCCCCCTTGTTCTCAAATGACCCAGTCTATGACCATATCTAGATGCCTTTGGATGCCCACGGTCAAGATATGGTTATGCACACTTATTCTGAGTCGGGGTTTTCGGGTTAAGACGACCTTAATTTCGACCTAAATTTGCGATCAAGGCGCGTCGATCCCTAACTGCAGTCGACGCAGAAACCCCGTGAAATGGGCGGTGAACCCGCCTATCGATGACCGAGTAGAAGTGATCGGAGAAGCACCATGCGACATGTGTCCCTAGCCGCCCTTTCCGCCATCCTGTTGGCAACTGGATGCGGGGGCGACGCGCCGGAAGAGGCGGCGGAGACAACCACCGCGACGACCGAGGGCGAAAGCCTCGACATTCCCGCCGCCCCTAATCCCGTCGGTGAGCGCAATGTGCAGATGGCCCAGGAATTTCTGCAACAGAATGCCGAACGAGACGAGGTCCGCGTGTTGGATAGCGGCCTTCAGCTCGAAGTCATCGAGCCAGGCGACGGCGCCAGGCCGGATCGCGAGGATCTGGTCCGGTTTCATTTTAGCGGTCAGCTTCTCGACGGCACGGTGATCCAGGACAGCCGCGCCGGCGGGGAGCCGCTGGCGGTGCCCTCCCCCCTGGTGCCGCAAATCGAATCCTGGGCCGACCTTCCCATTCCCGGCCTGCCCTTGGCGCTCGCCGAAATGGAAGAAGGAAGCCGTGTCCGCGCGGTCATCCCCCCAGAGATCGTTTCCCCCGAGGGGCAACGGACCCCCTTCCCCGAAGGAACGGCCCTGATCTTCGACATCGAACTCGTTGAGGTCGTCGAGGAGGGGAATACGGCGCGTCTCGCCGAGGTCGAAGCCCAGCAACAAGAATTGATTGACCGTCTGCGTGCCGAGCAGGAAGCCGCCCAAGCCGCCGCGCAGGAGGCCTTGGCCCAAGCGGCGGCAGCCAATCGCGAAGCCTCGACCGCCTTTTTGTCGGAAGTACGGAGCCGCGAGGGAATCCAATCGACCGCGAGTGGTCTTCTTTACGAGGTCATCGAGGATAGCGGGAATTCAGAAAGCCCCGAGGCGACCGATGTGGTCACGGTACATTACCGCGGCACCCTGCCGGACGGTCAGGAGTTCGATAGCTCCTATGCACGGGGAGAACCCACCAGCTTCCCCCTCGACAGGGTGATTTCCGGCTGGACCGAAGGCGTGGCGTTGATGGATGTGGGCGACAAGTACAAATTCTATATCCCGGCGTCGCTTGCCTATGGCGAGCAAGGCACCCCCGGCGGCCCGATCGGCCCCGAACAGGCCCTCGTCTTCGAAATCGAGCTGATCGACTTCGAAGAGCCAGGCCAACAAGGCGGGTGACCCGCAGCGGGGCCAGCGGAAAAGAATTAACCCTTTCCCGTTGGCCTCTCGACTTCCCCGTTTGATCGGTGAATTATTACCTAACGGGCAGTAAATAGCCCCAATAATTCATAATAGCCTCGCCCAGACTGGCCGGGGCAAAGAATGGGGCGGGAGGAGAGTATGGGGAAGACCCTTGCGCGGAATAGGTCGTTTGTCATGCGCTGGGCCCTGCCCACGATCGGCCTGATCACCCTGTCGGCGTGTACCGCAACCGATATCTCGGCGACCCCTTATGAAAAGGCTGAGGCTGCCACAATCATTGCGACCTACAGCCCACCGCTGCCCGAAACCTGGGAATGGCGAGAAGCCCCCTTTGACGACGGCACCCTCCGTTGGGGGATCGCGACCGCTGAGGAGCCTAAGGGCACCTTGTTATTCCTGCCCGGCTTCAGCCAGTTCATTGAGCTTGAGGCGGACCTCCTCACGAAATGGCATGCCGCCGGCTATACGGTCGTCGCGCTCGACTTGCCCGGCCAAGGACAGTCCGACGGGCGGCAGGATTATCCCACCCTTCCCTGGTCGGGGGATATGAGTGCCTATGGCGATGTGATCGCCGCCTTTGCGGCAGGCAATCTCGCCGATCTTCCGCGTCCCTTTATTCCCATCGCCTACAGCTTTGCCGGTAATGCCGTCCTGCATGCCATTACCGAAGAGACGCTGACCGCCGATGCCGTGGTGCTGATGATGCCGGCCTTTCGGGTTCGGACCGGTCCCTGGCCCGAATTCCCGGCCTTTCCCTTTCTGGCGGTCGCGGACGGCCTTGGCTTCGGCGAAGCGCTGGTGCCCACCAGCCAGGAATTTCGTCTTGATACAGAGCTTTTTTCCGCGACGCCGGTCTGCCGCTTTCGGCCGGACCGATCCTATCTGACCAACGCCTATTTCCTTACCCGGCCCGAATACCAGGTCAGTCCCCCCACTATTGCTTGGGTGAATGGTCTTGAGCGCTCGGGCTACAGCTTTGCCAACACGTCGGCACTCGAAGAGGTGTCGGTGCCGATCCTGACCTTGATCGCCGGCAAGGATGCCCTGATCGATAATAGTCGGACCCGCACAATTTGCAGCTCCAAGCTCTCCAACTGTACCCTGATCGAATTTTCGGAGGCCGGTCACTGCACCTATACCGAACCTGACTCTCATATTCAGATCGTCGCTGACCGGGTGATCCGCTTTGCAGATACCCTCACCCAACAGGACACAGCGTCCGCCGAGAGCGCGCCGGAGACGAACCAATGACCTGTCAATCACTGGCCGCCCTTGTCCTGATAGGGATGGTCGCGGCCTGTGCGACCCCCGGCGCCCAGGATCGCCTAGCCTGGGCCGAAGCGGAAATCGACCGCCATGCGCCCCCCCTTCCCACGGCATGGGAATGGCGTACCTTTCCCTTCGAAGCGGGCGAATTGCGTTGGGGGATCGCCGAAGCCGAGAATGCCAAGGGCACCATCTTATTCATGCCCGGCTTCACGACCTTCATTGAGTATTATGCCGGTGCCCTGACCCGTTGGCATGAGAACGGCTACACCGTTATCGGGCTCGATCTGCCCGGACAGGGCGGATCCGACGGGCGGGCCGACCACCCCGATCGGCCCTGGTCGGGGGATATGGAGGATTATTCCCGGATCGTCAGTACCTTCGCCGCGGCGGCCCTGCCCGATCAACCGCGACCTTTGATTGCCTCAGGGCATAGTTTCGGTGGGCATATCGCCTTTCTGGCGCAGGCTGACGGCACCCTCGATGCGGATGCGCTGATCCTGCATATGCCAAGTTTCCGGGTCAGGTCGCGGATCGTGCCCGAAGGGCCAACCCTAGCGATTCTTGGCGTTCAAGAGCGGATCGGGCTCGGCGGCGCCCTCGTCCCCGGCGGTCAGATCTATCGGATCGACCGGGACATGCTTTCCGGCGATAATCCTTGTACCTATAACGATCAACGCTCCGCGCTTCAGCGGGCCTATTACATCACCAATCCGGCGTTCCGGGTGAGTGCCCCGACCGCCGAATGGGTGGCGGGAATGGACCGATCGGGGAAAAGGCTGGCGGAGGAAGCGGACCTGTCGCATGTCGATATCCCGGTACTGGCCCTGATCGCGGAAAATGATCGCGTGATCTTCAATGATCGGACAATCGAGATTTGCGGCGACCAGCTGCCCCAGTGTCGACTGGTCCGGTTCAAAGACACCGGCCATTGTTTCTACACGGAACCAGAAGCCACCCGGCTTGCAGCCGACCGTCAGATTTTGCAATTTGCGGATATTGTGGCCTCGACCTTTTCGCCCTGATCTGGGGCAGGAGATACGGGCGGCCCCACGGCAATTTTTTGCCTTTGGCGTCCTACAAAGGTAGCGTCCGCAGTGATAGGAGGACGCCCATGACCGAACTGCTTACCGAGACCCAAGACGGGGTCACCACCCTCACCCTGAACCGCCCCGATGCGATGAACGCCTTCACCGCCGAGCTTCTCGGCGCGTTGAAAGAAGCGGTCCAGGAGGCCAGCGCCACCGCCAAGGCTATTGTGTTGCGCGGCGCTGGCCGGGCCTTTTCCGCGGGCGTCGACCTCAAGATCTTGCAGCAATCAACTCTTACCCATGGCAAGGTGGGGGAGGCCTTTGACGGGCCGGCCGGTGAGACGGCCAAAGCTATTCGCGCCAGCAAGGTCCCCGTGATCGCCAGGGTTCATGGGGCCTGTTTCACCGGTGCCCTTGAGCTGGCTCTTCACTGCGACTTCATCCTGACCACCCTGGACACGAAATTCGGTGACACCCACGCCAAATTCGGCCTCCGCCCCACATGGGGGATGAGCCAGACCCTGGTGCAGGCCGTCGGCCTGCGCCGCGCGCGCGAATTGTCCTTCACCGCAAAGACATTTTCCGGCGACGAGGCGGCCCGTTGGGGGCTCGCCAATGCTGCCTTTGCGTCGGAGGCGGAGCTTGACGCCGCGCTCGATGACATCACCAAGCGGATCGCCGCCAATTCCCCCGGCGCGATCGGTGCCTATAAGGATTTGTTCGCCCTGGCGGCGGAGAATCGTCCCCTTGAGGACGCCCTCGCCGAAGAATTGTCACGTGAGTATCCTCAGATTACGGATTCCGCAGACCGGCTTGCGGGCTTTGGCAAAAAGTAGTCGCCAATAAAAAAGGGCGGAGAGATGGTCTCTCCGCCCCCCTCATCAGACGTTTAATGCGTCAGGCCGCGGCAAGGCGCTCTTCCGCGAAATCCCAATTCACCAGATTGTCGAGGAAATGCGTCATATAGTCAGGACGCGCATTTTGATAATCGAGATAATAGGCGTGCTCCCACACATCCATGGTGAGAAGCGTCGTCACACTCTCATCGGTGAGGGGACAATCGGCGTTCAGCGTTTTCAGGATCTCCAGGCTGCCGTCCTTTTTCGCCACGAGCCAGGCCCAGCCGGATCCAAATTGCGTCCCACCCGCATCTTTGAATTTCGCTTTGAACTCATCGTACGATCCAAAGCTCTTATCGATGGCTTCGGCGATCTTGCTTCCCGCCTTCGGCGCGCCGCCGCCATTGGGGCTCATGGATTGCCAATAGATATTGTGGTTCCAGACCTGTGCTGAATTGTTGAACAGCCCCTGATTGGCGGTCTTTTTCGCTTCCTTCACAATCGCTTCGAGATCGGCATCGTCGAGGGCCGTCCCTTTGATCGCGTCATTGGTCTTGGTCACATAGGCCTGGTGGTGCTTGCCGTGGTGATAGTTGAGCGTGTCCTCAGAAATATGCGGCGCCAGCGCCGTTTTCTCGTAGGGTAAGTCCATCAATGAAATGGCCATGGGTCGTCTCCTATTGGAAGTGAAACTCTCCCATGAAGTAACCACCCTGTCCGACCCGTCAACGGCCCAACGGCGTGCGGGGACGCTTGCTCAATAATAAGCGCGCAACAAATGCCGGATCATGGCAAAGAGATTCATCGCCAGAAGTCGCTCGGGCCATTCTTGGCCAAGGGCGAGCCGGCGAGCCATGCGGCACAATAGGACCGACCATTCGGCCAGCAGCCACAGCAAGGTGGCGCCGAGGGCGGCAAGCAAGCCGCCCGCTTGGGCATCGACGGCCACCAGAAAGGCGATCGTCGCCGCGAGCGGCACGCAAAGTCGCAAAGCGATGGCCGTCATGCTGGCAAACGAAAACCTTATATCCGTCAACGCATAGCTGAGAAATGTTTGATCCATGGGTGTTGTATCCTATCGGCCCTGCCGCCGGAAAGTCGTCGCCCATACCGCAATTCGTGCAGATGGGGGAAGAAAAAGCGGCAGCCCCGCCTTTAAGACATAAAGAAAGCTTTATATATTAGGAGGGAAAGATGGACGAATGGATGCGCCACGATGACCTCTAGTCGACGAGACAGCCTGATCTCAGCCCTGGAAGAGCGGATTTTGATCCTCGACGGGGCGGGGGGGACGATGATCCAACGGGCCAAGCCCACCGAGGAGGATTACCGGGGCGAGCGTTTCGCCGACTGGCCGAAAGACCTCGGTGGCAATAACGATCTCCTCACGCTGACAAAACCTGATCTGATCAGGTCGATCCATGATGAGTATCTCGCGGCCGGTGCCGACATCATCGAAACCAACACATTCAGCTCCACCACCATCGCCCAGGCCGATTACGACATGCAGTCCCTCGCC
Organism: Parvularcula bermudensis HTCC2503; assembly: GCF_000152825.2. NCBI lineage: Bacteria > Pseudomonadati > Pseudomonadota > Alphaproteobacteria > Parvularculales > Parvularculaceae > Parvularcula > Parvularcula bermudensis. Next base: position 1,271,052 of record NC_014414.1, on the reverse strand, counting down.
TATGAGCTGAATGTCGAGGGCGCCCGCATTGCGCGGCAGGCGGCGGACGCGGCCGCCACCCGCGACAAGCCGCGCTTTGTGGCGGGGGCCATCGGGCCGACCAACCGCACCGCCTCGATCAGCCCCGATGTCAACGACCCCGGCGCGCGCAACACCGACTTCGACAGTCTCGCCGCCGCCTATGCCGAGGCCGCCCGGGGGCTCCTCGAGGGGGGGGCGGATTTATTGCTGATCGAAACGATCTTCGACACGCTGAATGCGAAGGCGGCCCTGTTCGGTATCGATCAACTCTTCGGCGAACTTGGCGAAAAAGTGCCGCTCATGCTGTCAGTGACGATTACGGACCAGTCAGGCCGCACGCTTTCGGGGCAAACCACCGAAGGGTTCTGGAATAGTGTTCGCCACGCCGAGCCCCTCAGCGTCGGGATCAATTGTGCCCTCGGCCCTGATCTTATGCGCCCCTATATCATGGAATTGTCGCGGATCGCTGAGACCTATGTTTCCGCCTATCCCAATGCCGGACTGCCGAACGCCTTCGGGGAATATGACGAAACCCCGGAGGGGATGGCAGCCCATATCGGCGAATGGGCGGAGAGTGGCTTTCTCAACATCATTGGCGGCTGCTGCGGGACGACCCCGGATCACATCCGCGCCTTCGCCGCGCGCGTGTCGGGGGTCCCGCCGCGTCAGCGTCCCGCTCGGCCAGTCGTCATGCGTCTCTCCGGTCTCGAGCCGGTCTCGATCGCCGGGTGAGCGTCAGCCAGCGAGGTAAGCGTCAGTCATAAGTGAATTGGCCCATCCCCGCCCGCCCCTCGGGGAAATCGGGGTCGGATAAACGCCGGGTACCGGCCACCCGTCCCAGCGGCACCGCCGCTTGGGTGGCGCGCTCATCGTCCGTCACCTGCCCTAGGGCGATAAGGGCCGCCCGAAGCACGGAAAGCTGGCCGCCGCCATTCTCTGGATAGACCGTCTGACGGGGGAAGCGGCGCGCCGTCTCCCGATCGGCCTCGGCCCAATCCGTGAAAATCTCTCCCTCCCTCGGGCCCGTCGCCAGGCGGAGCCCCGCGCGGAGGGGCAAGGTTTCGGGCGCCGCCGCCGCGCGGGCCAACAGGAATGGCGCCATGTCCGTCAGCAATTGCCGGGCAAGAGAACTGCCTCTCCGTGTTTCGAGGGCAAGCACCAGGGCCAGGAAATCATGCTGCCAAGGTGAAATGGCCGACGGCTCGGGCGCAGAGGGGGTCGACACGATACCCGACAGAATGCCGCGCCGGACCTGCCTCGCCTTCAGCTCCGCGAGGGTGGTGTCCCGCGCCTGCGCAAAGACCGGTTTCAGGGGGTCGGTGTCAGGCAGAATGAAGGCCGCATTGGCAAGGCTCCTCAGCCCCCAGGCGGTCGTCCGCAATTGCAGGCTTCTGGCGACACTAAGGCCGGTTGGCGCCCGAAATTCGGGCCAAAGGCCATTGAGGGCGTAAGCCGCCTCATCGGCGAGGGCATCGGCATAAATCGGCTCTGCGGTGAGAACATAGGCGGGGTAGGCGAGGCTAGGCTTATGGGCGAGATCGGGGTCCCACGGGCCCGACGACCCGGCGAACAGGATCGGCGGGAACTTCGCCTCCCCCTGTCCACTGCCGCGCGCGTCGGCCCAGAAGGTCGGGTTTTCCTGTGGATTGACGGGCGCCCCCGGGGGATCGTCGTCGAAATGCCAGGGGATGGTGAGGGATAGATCGGCAAGCCCGATCACCCATTCCGGCGCTCGCCTTTGCCCATCGCGCAGCCAGGCCGCCGTCCAATGGGTAACCGGACCAATATCGGGGCGCGCCCCCCCCGCCCCCATGGAGGGCTGAAGAGAACCGGTCTCGCCCGGCAAGACCGGTGAGGGGAGCTCAGACCCGAGGATCGGAGGGGGGTTGCGGTGCGGCGCCAGGGCGGGAAAAGCGGCGCGGGCCATGAGATCCGTGGGACATTGCGCGGCGGCCCGCCGGGGGGCGTCCTCAAGGGCCCAGGTCCAAGCACTATTACGGGGGTGAAGGGCGACCCGCTGCCGGACAGGCTCCTCCGTCCACCCCTCAATGGCCACTTCATAATGGAGCTCCCGCGGATAGGCGGAAAACGTCCTCTGATTCTCGAAGGTCAGTCGCAATTCCCGCCTGCCATCGACGAAAATCCGCGCATCGATGACCAAGGAGAGCAAAGGAGAGAGCGCGACCCGGACCCGTACATCTTGCGAAAGCGGGGTGACGGTTTGCGTCTCTGCGTTAGCGATCAGCTCCGCCAATAAGAGCGTCGCTTGATGATCGCCGCCGCCAAGGGTGCCGGTGGCCTCAACCCGTACCCCGGCAAAAGCGTCCGCCAGATCAATCTGGAGGGGGGGGGCCTCGGCCGTTCCCTCAAGCCGGCGCAGCGCGCCGCTCAGAAGCCGCGGGGGCAGACCGGCCGTCTCCACAACAAGGGCGCCGTGCTTGACCGAGCCGTCTTGATATGTCGCCAGGGGCGTCAGATAGGCTCGGCGCTGGTCATCGCCGATCTTTGCGATCAGGGAATCCGTCGCCACCACCATGCCGGGCGCGAAAACGATCCCAAGGCGGGTTATCCCTGCCCCCCTCGCCGAGCGGTCCCCCGGATAGAGCGTCAGGCAAGCCACCTCTTCGCCCGAGGCTGTGGGGGCCGGGCGCATTTCAGCCGCTATGGGGGGGGCGAGGGCCGCCGTGAGGAGACTTATTCCTGCCACCGTACTGAGGCGGCAGCACCTTCCGGCAAGCCCCATGACCCCTACTCCTCCCGCAAGGAGGCGCGCGCTTCCACGGTCCTCCAAAGGTGCTTTGCCCATGTTGCGCCACGATGATGCCGCAGGGACGATTGAAAATCCGGGACGAACCTGCTTTCAACCCTATGACATAGGTAAGCCCCTACCCTCCCCCTTAGGCGAGAAGGATAACCAATCAATGGACCAAGCCCCCGAACGCATCACCATCCTCGCCCACGAATTTTCCGCCGCCGCTCTCGAATTTCACCGCGGGAAAATGGCGGAAAAAGGGTATGTGCTGGAGGGGTCGATCACCCCACGCCAGTTCCAAATGATCGAAGGCGATGGCGGTCCGCAGGACTTGTTCGACGGCAAGCCGTTATTCGCAGTGACGTTCCGCAAAAAAGAAGCAGAGTGAAACCGACCTCTAAGCGGTTTCGGCCCGTGCGCCACTGACGAGATAAATCGGTGAGCCGCAGTCCGTCTCCGTTGGGGGCTTCACCTCTTCTTCCGCCATCTCGATCCCGGTGACGGTGAACAAGGCGCCTTTATCGGGCTCCCCCTCCGCAGTGATCTTCCATCCATGTCGTTGGCAAATACGCTGGCAGGTGGCGAGACCGACTCCGCTGCCTTCGATATGGGAGGTGGAGGGCAAGCGTTGAAAGGCGCCGAAAATCTTCTCTTTCTGCGAATTGTCGAAGCCAACCCCATTGTCCCCGACGGTCAGCCGCCCCTCTTCGGGGTCAAGCTGGATATGGATGACCGGCGCCCGCTCAGGCGATCGATATTTAAGTGCGTTGCCAATCAAATTCTGGAGCAATTGGTGCAAGAGTGAGCGGTCCGCCCGGATGCACGCATCGACCGTCGGCGTGAGGATCGTCCCTGCATATTTGTCGATCTCCTCAATCAGATCCCGCTCAACCCAATGGACCGCCTGTTCGACTGAGACCGTGTCGAGTGAGAGGCTTTGCTTGCCGCAACGCGCATGTCCGAGAAGATCCGACACCAAGCTGTGAAGGCGGCGAGCTGACTTCTCCGCGAAATTGAGAAGCGTCGCCGCTTCATCGGGAAACACCTCTCCGTAGTCGGACTGGAGAGTATTCATCAGAGTGAAAAGGTGTCGCAAGGGCGCCTTCAGGTCATGGGCGGCCATGCGGCTGAATTCCTCCAGCTCGACATACTCCCTTTCCAACTGGTCACGGATATTTTTTTCGCGGGCGGTTTCCCACCGCAGGGCAGCCTGGCGCGTTGTCAATTTCGCCATTTTGGCTGTGTATTGATCGTACTGACAATGCGAAAGAAGGACGTAATCAACTTTTTTTCGGTCACTTAGCGTGAGGGGCGTTACGTCGAAGGCGATGCGATCAGCCTTTTTCCACCCTTCAGTCTTTGGCTCGAGATAGACACGTCCGCGTCCTGCGACCGAAATCATCTCGCCGATCATCTGACGGGGATCTCCTGAGAAGAGGAGAGAAAGTGAGAGGGGTGAAACGGAGGCCAAGTCGCCTCTGTCTATTCGAAGCAGCCTTTCCAGCTGCCGGTTCGCGAGGACGATCTCGCCGCTCTTACCGACAACGATCGTGGCTATGGGGTTTTGTTCGAAATAGCAGCGTTGGATAACCTCGGAGAGCGATCGGTCAGCCGAAGAATTCTCTTCCACCTTCTCCCTCCTGGAAGTGTATGATCACGCGGCAGCTTGGCGCCCCGGACGCAATCGTTTCGGGCAGTTCCAAGCGGGAATACCCCAGATTTTTTGCCGAAATCGACCCGAAGACATTCATCGTCATGGCACAGAGCGAAGGGCGGTTCACGACTTGAGCGGAAAAGGGGCACCGGGAATTGACGAGGATCATCTTGTCCTCATCCAGATGCTCGATATGAAATCCCCCTTGGATGTTCTGTTTCAAGTCGACGAGCGCCTCGGCCACTTGTCTTGCATTCATTTTCTTGACGTTGAATGCCTTGAGATATTCATCATTCATTCGTTCCGCCATTCGCGTACCGACTAATGTGACGAACCCTTCTGCAGCTTCGAGACCGACTGTATCTTCCAAAACCCCCGACAATTCCCGCAGAAGCTCACGAAGGAATTGATCACGGTCTCGTCCCTTTACGAGCGGGATATCCGAAACGTCTGGCAAGGCGGTCATAGGTCAACTCCGCAGAGACTGATGGCACTCAATTGCTGTCGATCATTCGATCTTGATTTTATTACCCATCGGTGAAGTGGGAAAAAATTACCAACCTATGGTTGTTTTGCGCTTCAATCCTTCGTGAAGAACCTCCCAAGCCCCAGACAATTCCTCAGCATAAAGCAAAGCGGCTGCCGCGCCCGCGACGGTCGACAGGCGGCTCTCTGCGGCTATGTTAATAATTGTAAGCGATCTGATCTGGAGAGAAAGACATGAAGCGCGCCATTTGGGTTTTCGGATTGCTGGCAATGGGCGCGTCCGCATGTGCCACGGCCTCAAAAGTCACCATCGCCAACCGCCTCGAAGCGGCGGGCTTGAGCCGTGAGAACAGTGTCTGCATGGCCCGTGAACTCGATGACCGTCTTGACGATGAGCAATTGGCGGAGTTCGCCCGGTTCACCGTGCAGGTCAGTCGGTCAGATACCGCCAAGGGCGTGGTGAGCGAGCTGCGTAAAATTTCTAATCCGCAAATCGCGTCCGCCGTTCTGCGGTCGAGCATTGCGTGCGCCTTCGGACAATGAGCATTCCCCTCAGCGGGTCGGCGCTCGATGGGCCACTGAAGCGCGTTGTCGATCATGCCGTAGCACGAATCGACCGCGGCGAGGATCTCGGCGTCGGCGTAACCGTCCTTCGACATGGCGCCCCGCTTCTCGATCTGCGGGCCGGTTGGCGCGATCGCAAGCAGACAACCCCCCTCGACCAAACTTTGCTGCCTGTCTATTCCTGCGGAAAGGCCGTCCTTGCGGCCTTAACCTTGGCGGCCATAGAGCAGGGTGTCCTCGATTATGACGCGCCTGTCGCGGCGATATGGGACGCCTTCGGTCAGAACGGCAAAGAATCGGTGACCCTCGCGCAAGCGCTGAGCCATCAGGCCGGGATACCGGGCATTCGGACCGAGATCAGTCCCAGTCTGTGGACTGACTGGGAGGGGATTTGCGCGGTCATCGCCGCGGAGACCCCCATGTGGCCGCCGGGCACGGCCTCGGGCTATCACCCCCAAACGGTCGGCTTTATCGTCGGTGAATGCCTCAGGCGCGTTCATGATCGCACCGTCGGCGCGCAGGTCGCGGCCCTCGGCCTCGATATTCACTGCGGGATGACAGGCGCGATAACGGAGCGGGCGGGTCCGATGGTGAAGCCCACAGGACTGCCCGATTTTGGCGATCGGCGGGACGAGGCCATGATCGCGTTCATGACACCCTGGGCGCAGGCGGGGGGGGTCGACCGTCAAGCGTGGATGGCGGCGGAGATTCCGGCCTCCAACATGCACGCCACATCCACTGGTCTTGCGCATTTGATGCAGGTCTTTGCCACAGGACAACTCGACGGTCGGGAGGTTGCTTCCGACCAGGCGCGTGCCGCGGCCCTCGCCCCCCGGATCGAAGGGCCGGACAAGGTGCTGCCCTTCGATCTTTCCTGGGCAGCCGGCTTGATGCGGAACACGATCGGGGCCCTCGGCCCTTCGGAAACTGCCGTCGGTCATTACGGCTTTGGCGGCTCCTTCGTCCTCGCCGACCCTGCCCATGGGCTGTCGATCGCCTTTGTCCCCAACAAGATGGAACCGATCTTGATTGGGGGCCAACGCGCGACATCTCTCATTCAGCTTGTGTACGAAGAATTGGAGCTGGTATGAGCCTTGTTTCATGGATCAGACCCCTTTCGCTCGTCGGGCTCCCCCTTCTTATCCTGATGGCCGGCCCACCGGTCCGCGCCGAGGAGGAGATCCCCGCCCCGCTCAATGACGTTCTGCGCGACGCAGAGGACCGAGGCGCGCTTAAAATATCCTACACGATGCGTTTTGACTGGCCAGGGGCCTCCCCCGTCACCGCCCGGTTCGACGCGACGACATCGCAATGGCAACTCCTAGCGGGGGATCCTGAGGACCTGCCCGCCCCGGCCCGTGAAAAGTTCCAAAATGTTCAGCGCTCGGAGTCGCGCCCAGGGGGGCTACTTTACGGCGATTTCCGCCCCTATTTGGCCGACATCGCCCTGATTGAGGAAACTGAGACGCACTTTCTGTACAGCTTTGTCCCGACTCAGATTGGCGATGCCGCCGCGCGCGAACCTGAGCAGGACATCCTTCGCACTCGACTGATCGTGACCAAGGACACGCCTCACCTCACACTCTACGAAGTACGGGGCTTGCGCCCCTTCAAACCGAATCCTGCGACCAAAATGGAAGAATTCGTGGTCACCCAACGCTTCGCTCCTCTCGGCGAAGACGGCCCGGTCGTCCTGCGTGAGCTCTACTCGCGCCAGAAGGGCGACCGCTTTTTCCGTCCTGTCGATATCGAGTTCACCGCCACATTCTCGGCGTTCACCGCCATCGATTAGAACCGCGATGAGGGCAAGGGCGCCTGCTCGACGGCCAGGGCTTCGATCCGCCCTCTGTTCAGACGGATTTTCCCCCAGACGGCGGCAAATTGCCCCCACTGCGCCACCATCTGGCGGACCGGGTGATCGGTCTTCCATTTTTGGTATTTTTGCCGCTGGGTCAGATCGTCGAAATAGCAGGTGACGCTGCCCCCCCCGAACCGCGAAGCGTACCAGTTCAGGAACAGCACGATGCCGTAGCCGCGCATCATCTCCGACCACTGAAGAGAAGCGGCAAGAGCCTTGGCCGCGCAAAAGTCGCTCTTGAGGATCGCACGCTCGCCGCTAATCGGGCCAAACAGCCACGCCCATAATGCCTTGATTACCCGGTTGCGGGCCCAGCCTGGCCAGGTGGGCGGCACCCCCCGGGAACTGGTCACCTGCATCATCTGCCCCATCCGAAATCGATCGATCAGCGTACCGACATGGTCTGGACGGAGGCCGACAAGATCGGCATCGCACCACAGAAGGATGACCTCCCCCTCCTCATCGTCGAGATGATGCATAATCGCCTCCCCCACCGGCACACGGCGGGGTAATCTGAGGGTGCGGGCGCCCAGGGCCTCGGCAATTGCCGCCGTCGCATCCTCCGACCCATCATCGACCACCTGCACCCGATCCACGAGCGGACAGGCCTTGAGCGCTGAAATGACAGCGCCGATCGTCGACTCCTCGTTATAGGCGGTAACACAGGCAATAACCGGAAGCTCTGACCGGGACATCCAAACGCCCTCCCCTACCGCCTACCGCCACGCAAGAAGTCTCACCGCGTTCTCATTGTTCCGGCGCACCGATTCGCGCTAGCGTCATTTTCCCGAAGGAGTCCATGATGATCAGTTTCGCGACCGCGCTTTTGGCCACCATTCTCACAGGAAATGCCGCGGCGGCTGGCAGCGCTGCCCAGTCGACGGAGAATTTCGACGATTTCCGGAGCGAGTTTCGGCAGGAGGCCATTGGCCAGGGAATCGATCCCGCCGTCTATGACCGCGAAATGCGCGCCGCCACGCCGCTCGCCGTGGTCCTGGAGCGAAACAGCAACCAACCGGAATTCAGTCGGCCGATTTGGGCCTATCTCGACAGCGCTGTTTCCGACACCCGAATTGCCAATGGCATCGCCGCCACCCAACGCCAGGCGGCTCAACTCGATGCGATCGAAGCCGAATATGGTGTCGACAAGGAAATCATCGGCGCGATCTGGGGCTTGGAAAGTTCCTACGGCGCCATTCTCGGCGATTACGACATTATCTCGGCCACCGCGACCCTCGCCTATCAAGGCCGACGTCAATCCTACGGCCGCTCCCAATTGATCGGCGCCCTTAAAATCCTGCAAAATGGCTATGCTGATCGTTCCCAATTAAAAGGGTCGTGGGCCGGGGCGATGGGACAGACCCAATTCATCCCCACAACCTATCTGTCCTACGCCGTCGATGAGGATGGCGACGGTAAACGTGATCTCTGGGGGAGCTATGGGGACGTCTTCGCTTCGACGGCGAATTATCTGTCCCGGTCAGGCTACGAAGTGAATGCGCCATGGGGGTTTGAAGTCCGCCTACCGCAGGATTTCGACTATGCGACCGCTAATCTCCAGACCAAACGATCCGTAGGTGAATGGCTTAGCCGAGGGGTCGAAGCCCCCGCCGCCCGCCTGGGGAAAACTGTCGATCTCAATACGACCGCCTCGATCATCGTTCCCGCCGGCGCCGCGGGACCTGCCTTCATGGTCTTCGACAATTTCCGCGCCATCATGCGCTATAATAATTCCACCGCCTATGCTTTGGGGATTGGTCTTCTCTCGGATGCGATTGCGGGCCGACAAAGCGCCCTTTCCACCCAATGGCCGCGGGACGATCGCTCCCTTTCGCTGACAGAGCGAAAGAGCCTTCAACAGACCCTCAAGGAACGGGGATATGATCCCGGTCCGGTCGATGGGATCATTGGGGCAGGCACCAAGGCGGCCCTTCGGGCATGGCAGCGCGACCAAGGGTTACCCGCCGACGGCTATGCCTCTGCCAGAACATTATCCGTCCTCAGCATGAATTAATGGGTCTTCGTCCACCGTTGACGGAGCAGGCGGGAAAGGGCCTGCGATCCGTAGAATTCGACGATATCTATTTCCAGCCAGAGGACGGGACCGCAGAAAGCAGCCATGTCTTTCTGGAAGGGAACGATCTTCCCGAACGCTTTGCGGCGATGGATCTCCAACGCCCCTTTGTGATCGGAGAGTTGGGGTTCGGCACTGGCCTTAATTGTCTGACCGCCATGAAGATGTTCCTGGACCGTGCCCCAAGGGAAGGACGATTGGAGCTGTGGTCGGTCGAGGGCTATCCCTTCTCTCCTCTCGATTTTACCTCCATCGCTAAGGATCATGGCCAGCGGACGCCGGCGCTTGCCGATCTCGCCGCCCGGCTCTCCCATCTCTATCCGGTGCCCCGCCCTGGTTTGGCGCGACTGGACCTGTCGCCCCGGCTGACCTTGACCCTTGCCTTTGGCGATGTGGACGACCTCCTTGAGAGGTCTTCCTTTGCGGCGGATGCCTGGTTTCTCGATGGCTTCGCGCCCTCGCGAAATCCCGCCATGTGGTCTCCCTCCGTCCTCAGGGCCGTCGCCGATCACACACGTCCGGGCGGGACTTTTGCGACCTTTACCGTCGCGGGCGCAGTCCGGCGCGGGATGGAGGCGGCAGGGTTCTCCCTCGCCCGACGCGCCGGATACGGAAAAAAACGGGAAATGCTGACCGGACGGCTTGGCCAAGCTCAGCCCTCGATCCAGTCCGGGACGGGCGCGGTGAAAAGCATCGCCATTATTGGCGCCGGTATCGCCGGCGCCGCCTTCGCCCATGGGGCACATCAGGCCGGCTTCCGTCCTATACTGATCGATCGCGGAGAGGCCGGGAATGGGGCCTCCGGCAATCCGGTCGGACTTCTCATGCCGCGCCTCGAAGCCGCCGACAATCCAGCCGCGCGGTTCTATCGTGACGCCTTTTTTTATGCCCTACGCTTCTACTGGGACCATACGCCTGAGGCCCTCTCTCCCCTTGGGGGAACGCTGGCCTGCGATGGCACGCGGTATAAGAAAATCTGCGCCACAGGCCTTTGGGCGGATGAGGATTTTGCCGTCATCGACGGGGTCACTTTGCACAGTCCCCATGCCACCCTCCTGCGCCCGCGCGACGCCGTCACCACCCTGATCGAGGAGGTGGAAGTGATCAGGGGTGAGGTGATTGATATCTTCCCATCGGACAACGGCTTGACCTGCACCCTGACCAACGGCCCCCAACAAAGGGTGGAGGCGGATCACATGATCCTCACCGCTGGCCCCGGATCCGCGCTGATCAGTCCCCTGATCACGGATTTGAGCGCCAGCCGCGGCCAGATCGACCTTTTTGCGACATCTGAGCCCCCCCGCTCCATCCTGACAGCCGATGGCTATGTCGCCCCCTATGCAGGTGCGGCCCAGAAAGGCGGCATTGCCGCCGGCGCCACCTATGACGATGTGCCGCTGGACCACGACCCCCGTCCGACCAAGGCGTCAAGCGAGATCAATCGCCGAATGGCGGAGGCCCTGATGACGCAGCGACTCGATCCGCCCTTCGATCAGCGTGCCGCCCTGCGTGCCGTCACAACGGATCGGCATCCAATGCTTGGTGTCCTCGGATCGACGAGGAGGCAGGCAGACGATCCGATAAATACCGCCATTCTTGGGGTGATAACCGGCCTCGGCTCCCGTGGCCTCGTCACCGCCCCCCTGATGGCAGCTTCGCTCATTGCCACTCTAACCGGAGGGGTGCAGCCGATAGAACGGCAAAGCCTGCGCCTCCTCTCGCCCCATCGATTTGCCGAACGTCGGGATCGGCGGGCGGGGCATAAGCCCAGTTGATCAAGCCTTTGGTCCTCACGCCTTCTGCTGGGCAAGACGAGTCTCGCGTCATTCAGTCGAGGGAAGGAAGAACGCCTTATTCCTCGCCCTCTTCGGCTGCCTCGCCAGTGTCTTCCGTGTCTTCGGCCTCATCCTCGGTGGCTTCTTCTTCCGCCAGGGGCTCACCAGTGACATAGGCGTTAAGCTCATCGTCACTGACCGATCCGTTGCCGTCGATATCGAGGCGATCGACCAGTGCCCGGCAATCCGCCAGATCGCCGGCATCGACCGAGCCGCCGATTTCGGCCACGTCGATCAGGCTCTCGCAGCGCTCATATTCCCGCTCGCGCTGTTCTTGCCGCTGAAGTCGCTCAACTTCATTCTGACGACGGATGGTATCCTCGATCGCGTCGATATAGTTGATCCAGCCCTGGGCGGTGCGCCGCGAATTGGAGTATTGCAGCGCGCGCTGAAACTGCCGCCGCGCTGCCAACCGACCTGCACGGGTTTCACTGTCAATATTGAAATAGGCCGAGCCCAGAAGGACGTAAATGTCACCGCGGTCACGTTCGCTAAGCCCACCTCTTTGGAGCGCACTCTCAAGCGCGTCGATTCCTTCTCGGTATTGCTCGCTCGCCATGTAGCTCTGGCCGAGGCGATAATAGAGTTCTCCGCTGGGAGAAATCTGCGCCGCCGCCTGCAACGCTTCAATCGCGCGGTCCTGCTCACGGGCCATGGACCATAGCTGGGACAGGAGGGTCAGGTTCTTCAGATTGCGTTCGACGGTCCCCGCCTCCATCTCACGCTGAAGCAATTGTCCACCGCGGAACGGGTTGTCGAGGTCCGAATAAAACTGGGCAAGGCTGACGATCTTGTCGGCATCCGTAATCAGTCCCGCATTATAAGCCGCCTCCAACGTCGCGAAGGCGTTCTTATTGTCGCCAGCCTGATAATACGCCCCGGAGAGTTGCGACCAATAGCTCTCATTGTTCGGGAACCGCTCGACCATTTCTTCGAGCAGCCGTGCCCGCTCGGCATTCAGGTTCAGTTCGGCATAGATCAGGTTGAGAAGACCATAGGTCTTTTCTTCCTTCTTGTCGTCATATTGAAGCGCTTGCTCGGCAGGCCGCCGAGCCGCCTGGAAATTATCCTGGCTGGCATAAGCCGCGGCGAGAATGAACCACGCATTGGAATCTTCGATATTCCCTTCCTGGTTCAGGTAATCCCTCATGAACCGGATGGTCTGCGCGTAGTTCTCTTCCTGGAAGTAGAGCTGGGCAACGTTATACCGAATTTGTGTCAGTCGATCGAACGGAAGCTCATCAATCTCCAGGACACGGACGAAATCTTGAAGGGCGGCGGAATAATTTTCCATCCCCGCATACACCGCCCCCCGAATTTCCAAGGCGGTGGAGCGGTCGAAGTCGCTGAGATCATTTCTATTGAGGAGCCCATTCAACCGGTTGAGCGCCGCTTGGTATTGAGCGGGTTCCGCATTGATCTCATTCAGGGCTTCACCGAGCACCTGGGCCGTGCGGGTCCCAAGGCTAAGCCGAGCACGGCGGCGGGCCTCTTCCTCGGTTTGCTGAAGCAGAACGGACGCATTGGCCGTGACCGTGCTGGCCGTGACCATGACAGGAGCGGCGCTAGCACTCGCGCTCGGCGCTCCGCCCAGGAGACAGACGGCCCCGACGCTCGCCGACATCGCTAGTGCTGAGAGATGATTACGCATGATGTCCAATCTCTTCATCTTTAGCGGCTGCCTCTCTGGCGCCCGCGAATAAATCCTCTGCCCAGCCATCGACTACGCCCTCTTCGCGTCGCGATTATTCGCTTCCGATCTGGAACTCGATGACCGTCCGCACGCCAAACCGTGGCTGCGCTTCCCCATCGACAATCTTCGGATTGTACTTCCACCGTTCGGCAGCGCGGGTCGCGTAGCGTTCGTAACAGCGATCAGTGGAGTCGAGCACATTCACGTTCGTCACCTGCCCCTCGGGGGTCACGTCGAATTCAAGGCTCACCCGCTGTGTCGTTCCGGCCTGGCGATCATCGATGCACCGTTCCCAATTCGTGGGGGGAATCCGCACAATGGGCTGAGCATCACGGTCCGGATTGAACCCGGACCCGATATCGACATCGGCATCAAAGCTCGGCGCTTGGGCGCGAACCCCCTCAACCGACGGCTGAAATGTCGCATTGTTGATGGCCGGCGGCGGGGGCGGCGGCTGATCGAGAGAGGGCCGTTCGAAAACTTTCTGGTTCCGAATCTCAGTGTCCTGAATCTGACGCGTAAAGCTAATATTCGCCTGCTGCCGATCTTCCGCGGGCGGCAATTCGTTAACCCGAATGAGGCCCCACATAAAAAGGAAGAGGAAGACGGTGACGATGGCAGCCAGAGGAAGTCCGACAAAGCCGCGAAGCAAAGAAGCCATGGGAATTGCGTCCTTCTCGGTTACAAGAGTTCGGTCGAAACGGCGATATCGTCGACACCGGCGTCTTCAATCTCGCGGAGCACATCGAGCATCGTCCGTGAACGGCTATTGGTATCCGCTTGCAAAACAGCGCCCCCCTTCGGAGTCTCTTTACGCAGCTCGCGCACATGAAATCCAAGCTCTGACAATTCGACCTGCTCGTTATTCACGAAGATCTCGTCGTTCTCAGAAATCGCCACCAAGATCGCCGGGTTTTGTTCTTCCTGCGTCACGACAAGGGGGCGAGTCGGATCGATGCCCGGCTCCTTGATAAAGGTCGATGTCACGATGAAGAAAATCAGCATGATAAAGACAATATCCAACAGGGGCGTGACGTTGACATCATCGTCCTGTTGCGCTGTCGCGGTGCGACTGACCCGTCTTGCCATCTTCCTGCTCGCTCCGTTGCCCGCCTAATTGGAGGGGGCCGCTAACCCATATCCCTGCCATCCTCGGAAGGATCGCCCAATCATCCTATTCGTCCTGCGCCGTCACCGTGATCCGACCGTAACGTGCTGGGCCGGCGGCGATCCGCGCCTCGTCCAAGGTCGTGATCGTATCTCCGGTCGACGCCTCACCCGCGGCACTGATGATCACCACGGCTTTGTCATTCTCTCGCGCGAAGAATTGCTCGACCACCGAGCTTACGGACCGCGGGTCGACTTCGCGAATATTGTCTACGCGAACGAAACCGTTGGACTGCACCGACAATAACAATGTCGGCGGTGGCTGAGTGTCCTGATCTTCCGGTGAAGGATCCGGAAGAGTCGGCGTGATCCCATCTTCGTAAACGAACGTCGCCGTCACGATGAAGAAAATCAGCATGATGAAGACGATGTCGAGCAGAGGGGTGACGTTGACATCGGCCGCTTCGTCACTGCTGGCGCGTCTGCGAATTGCCATGCCTTACCCCACCACAAGATTCTGTTGCGCCATCCGCACCTGGTAGGCTGCCTGACGCTCGATGAAATTCATCAACAAGATTCCCGACAACGAAGCGACCAGCCCCGCCATGGTGGGAATTGTCGCCCGGGTAATACCGCCCGCCATCAGACGCGCATTGGACGACCCGGTAGAGGCCATGACATCGAAGACCTCGACCATGCCGGTCACGGTTCCCAACAGCCCCAAAAGAGGGAGGATGGCAATCAGAACGCGGATGACCGTAAAGTTGGCGGTCGTCGTTTGCATGACCTCAGAAATCGCGCGGTCCCGGATCGCGAAGGCGTACCATGAATTGTGGTCCCCCCGCTCCTCCCAGTCCTGCTCCGCTTCCTTACGGCGGCGACTGCCCGCCACCGAAAAGAAGAGGACCCGTTCGAGGATCAACAGCCACATGATGAATGTGACGATCATGATGGCCACAAGGACGTTGCCGCCGGCGACCAGGAATGCCTGAAGATTCTCCAGAGCATTGGCAGGATTGAAGATATCAGCTCCCACGATCTGGTCTCCTTCCCGTTCCGCCGATCAACGGCTTTCCGCGTGTTCCGCGATCATTCCGGCAGCCTGCTCTTCCAGCGTTTGGGCCACCGACTTAGCGGAACCCGACGCAAAGGCGTGGAGCAGAAGAAGCGGGATCGAGGCGATCAGTCCGAGCACTGTGGTAACAAGCGCCTGGGAGATCCCGCCCGCCATGATCTGCGGGTCACCGGTCCCGAACAGCGTGATCTGCTGGAAGGTCACGATCATCCCGACGACGGTCCCCAAAAGGCCCATCAGCGGCGCGATGGCGGCGAGCACTTTGACGAGATTGAGACCCCCCTCAAGCTTCGGCAGCTCCCGCAAGATCGCATCATCCAGTTTCAGCTGAAGGGTTTCAATATCGGCCTGGGTGTTGCTGTCATAGGCCATCATCACACGGCCAAGCGGGTTGCCCCGAGACGGGGTCGATTTCCGAACCTGACCCTTCACGGCCATATTGATCGTGAACAGACGGACCAGTTTGTAGACGCCGATTATCATCCCGATCACGAACACGATCGCAATGGCGTAGCCGACGGTACCGCCCTGATCAAAACGCTCTTTCAGGCTGGGACTCGTCACCACCAGCTCAAGCAGGGTGCCGGTGGTGGGGTCGATCGTCCCCGCCACATAGCCGTCACCACTATAATTCTCGACGCGCCGGGCATTGGACACCGCATTGGCCGTTTGAGGCTGACGCTCAAGCTCGGTCAGGCGCGGACGCGGTGAGCCTTCGGCCGCTTCCATCGTGTAGTAATTGCCACTCGCGAACGCCGCATAAGGACCAATCCGAGTCACTTCCTCGGCAGCGGTCTCCCCATCCTTAGTGACGACGGTCGCGTCGAAGGTCACCACATTCGACTGCCCGACCATCTCCTGAAGATGGGTGAGATAGATGCTCTCCAGCTCTTCAACGGTCGGCAAGGTGCGAGATTGCGCGATTTCATGCAGCGCCGCCGCCCGGCCCGGATATTGCGCGGAGATCACGGAATTCCGCAATTGCGCAGAAAGATCCGCCGCCGCGGACCGTGCCGCCCCGAACAGTTCACCGAACTCGCCCTGCTGACGTTCCAGCTCGCTCTGAAGCTCCTGAATGCGCTCATCATTCGCGCGGAACTGAGCTTCGATCTGGTCCGACTCAGCTTCGGCAGCGGCCACTTCCCGGCGAATTGTCGCCAGCCGCTCCTGCTGACGATTCCGCTCGCGGAGGAACTCGGCGATCCGCTGCTCACTCTCTTGACGGGCCTGCTGGCGCGATTCCCGCGCCTCCCGCAGCACATCGTTCAAGGAAATTTCCGATTCCTGGGCGTGACCGACCACAATACCGGCCGAAACGATGGCAGCAACCGCCGCAGCGCCAGCCCTCAAGGTCTTGAAAAAGCTCATAGTCCTCAATCCTCTACGCACCGGCGCTTACTGCGCGGCCTCTTCATCCGTGGTGGCTTCCTGATCAGCCTCTTCGACCATCTCTTCTGCGGGGGCGGTCACCACCGGTGCCGCCGCATCGCTGTCGCCTGAAATCGGCGCACTCACCGGGATCGTCATCAGATCGGGCGGCAATTGTTCATTGGCGATCCGGATCCCGCGAACGACATCTTCCATGAAGGACCGGTCGAGATCGACGAAACTGCCCACCTTTGGATCGTATATCCGCAGCAGGCTGTTATCGGCCGTCTTGTAGATCAGCGCGAGGCGACCAATCCGCAGGAACTCGACCTGAAGCTCCTCCCCCGCATCGGTCGTGACGACCCCCTTATAACTGTCGAGGGTGCGACCATATTCGTTTTCGATCTGATAGGCTTCGACGATCAGATTGTAGCGAGAAGCGGCCGTCTGGGTACTGTCGGCCATCACTTCGCGAAGGCGCTCAATCCGCTCCATCCGCTCAGTCTGAAGGAAGGGCGTGTCCGCCTCGACGAAGGCAGCCAAGGTATTCATCATATCTTCAAGCAACGGCAGGGTCGCCTGCTGCAGACCTTCGATATTCTCGACGTCCTGCTCCAGCCCCTCGATCTCCCGAAGCTGGTTCTCGACTTCCCGACGACGGCTGGCATTGAAGCGCCGCAACAATTCGGCCTGCTTTTGAGCCGCGCGATAATCGCCAAGCAACTCGGTCGCCTGCTGATCAAGCTCCTCAACCCGCTGCTGCGAGCGCGCGCCCTCGTCCACCGCAGCCTTGCTCTCGTTCAGCGCGGCCCGAAACTGCGCCGAAGCCGGCGTCATCAGCGCTAAAGAACAAAGGGCCGCAGACCCCATCAAAGCCAAACTTTTCATCATCTGCTCACCTACCGGATGCTTCCATCTGGGGACCAACAAAGTCGCCCCCTTGCTCTCATCCACGTCAGCCTAACCTGACGCGGCGCACATTCAACACTTCGTTTGATGCTAGCACGATCCTCGACCAAATCCGACAGACACACTCTCAGTGATCCTCACATCCGAAGATCGCCCCCGCCGAGCCCCATTCACCAGGTCACTCGACAAGGGGAGATTGTCTCTCGCCAATTCAGGCCAGCCCCGCACGCACCCCTTCGCTCACATGATATGGTATCACATTAAGAACGGCGGCGCGTCAATATGAACAAGCTTCGCACTGCAAAAAGATCGCAAAACTGCCATATTTCCTGGGCGAAGAACGGCGCCCAATGCATCTGCGCGAGCAGAAAATGGCTGGGGTGGCAGGATTCGAACCTGCGGTACGCGGTACCAAAAACCGTTGCCTTACCACTTGGCTACACCCCAAGAGAGGCGCGCATATATCGAGCCCGCCGCGCCGGCGCAACTCTTTCCGCGCAAAACTCATCGGTAGTCCGGCGGCAGTCCGGCGCCCCATCGTCGCGCCTTTTTTGCCGCTCCCCTCTCCGCTTACCCAGCCTGGACAGCATCGGTTTCTTTTAGGCAGGACGCCCTTGGGCATTGCGCACCGCCCCTTGGCGGATTATGGCCACGGCTTCGGAGTGTAGCTCAGCCTGGTAGAGCACTGTCTTCGGGAGGCAGGGGCCGTGAGTTCGAATCTCGCCACTCCGACCATTTTGGGCCGGTGTCTTCATGGTGACAGTTTTCCCCCTCAGTGACCTGGTCTTTCTCGGTCCGCAGATCCGCCCTCACGAGGCGACTCCGTTAAAGGAAGCAGGCATTGTCCGGGTGATTTGTAATCGTCCCGACGGTGAAGCCGCCGATCAGCCCCGAGCCGAGGATGTTAAGAGCGCCCTGGCCGCCATGGGGATCGCCTTCGACTACCTCCCCATTGGCGGACAAGGGATCGATCAATCTCTCATCGATCAGGTGGCGAACCGGCTGAGCGCCGCTGAGCCTTTGCTGCTCTATTGTACAAGTGGTCGCCGATCTTCGGTCATTTGGGGCCTGGCCGCGGCAAGCCTTGGACAATCGGCCGAGGCCATCATCAAAATGGCCGCCGGGGCGGGCTACGATCTCACGCCCTATCGCTCCGTGCTCGAAGGCTTTGCCGCCGATGCCCAGGCGCGGGCAAAAGCCGCCGACAAAGAGACCGACGGGGCCTTGTAATGGCTATCCCCTTTATCAAAGCGTTCGACCCGGAATACGGCGAAGCGGTGCCGCTTTCTCCCCTCGTCACCCGCGTAGTGGCGAAGAATCCCGGCCCCTTTACCTTCACCGGCAGTGGAACCTATCTCGTGGGGGATCGCGAAGGGGTCGCGGTGATCGACCCCGGCCCCCAGAACGATGCCCACCGGGCCGCCCTTCTGGCGGCGGCTCCGGGCCCGATCACGGTGATATTGGTCACCCATACGCATCTCGATCATTCCGGCGGCGCGGCGGCCCTCGCCGCGGAAACGGGCGCGCCCGTCATCGGCTTTGCGCCCCACGCGGTGAGCCCAGACAAGGCCCCCCCCGCCCTCGACGAAGGCGCGGACTGGTCATTGCCCTTCGACAGCTTCCTGGCGGATGGCGATGACATTGCCTTGCCCGCTTGCCGGCTCACCGCCATTCACACCCCAGGTCACTGCGCCAACCATCTGTGCTTTAGCCTTGAGGCCGAGGGCGCGCTCTTCACTGGGGATCACATCATGGGGTGGGCCACCACGGTGATCGCCCCGCCCGACGGGGACATGGAAGCCTATCTCGACAGTCTCGACCGCCTGCTGGCGCGGGAGGATCGGGTTTAC
The DNA here is from genome assembly GCF_000152825.2 of Parvularcula bermudensis HTCC2503. Classification (NCBI taxonomy): domain Bacteria; kingdom Pseudomonadati; phylum Pseudomonadota; class Alphaproteobacteria; order Parvularculales; family Parvularculaceae; genus Parvularcula; species Parvularcula bermudensis. Next base: position 1,251,806 of record NC_014414.1, on the reverse strand, counting down.
TATCCAACCCATGGCGCGCCCATCGCCGATAATCCCAAAGGGTTTGTCGAAGCCATCAAGGCGCACCGCTTGGCGCGGGATGCGGCGATCCTCGCTGCGGTCCCCCTCCAGGGCGACCCCCCTGTCAGGGCGCGCGACATTGCGGCGGCGGTCTATACGGATATCCCCCAGGGACTGTTGATGGCCGCCACCTTGAATGTCACCGCGCACCTTGCCCGGCAGGAAAAAGCGGGGCTCGTTCTGGCCACAGACGGCGGCTATTGCCGCCTCTAAGGTAGCGGCGACATTTAGCCGTAACGAACGGGGGAAAGACCAGAAGGCGGGGGAAAGAACAGAGTAGGGAAAGACATTGGGCGTTGCGCGGTCTATGTGTCCCTTCCATCGCGCCCCAGTGGTATGTCCCTGCGAGTCAATGGCCAGTCAGAGAAAGATCATCAGCGTGCCTGCCTCCCCTCCCCACGCCTATGAAGAAGTCACCCGCGGGATCAAAATCACCGTCGAGCCGGACTTCCTCGAAGAGGAGTCAGAGCCCCATGATGATCATTACGTCTGGTCCTATACCGTGCGCATCGATAACGCCTCGGATGTGGTCGTCCAATTGAGAGACCGAACCTGGTACATCACCGATGCCAATGGACGGACGGTCACCGTCACCGGCGATGGAGTCGTCGGAGAGCAACCGGTCCTGCACCCGGGTGAGGCCTATGAGTACACCTCCGGCTGCCCGCTTCGAACGCCTTCAGGATTGATGGTAGGGAGCTATGGCATGGAGACCGCCAGCGGTGAGTCCTTCAAGGCCCACATCCCCGCCTTTTCTCTCGACAGTCCCCATGATCGTCCGCGCCTCAACTAATCACCTCAGAAGAGCGACAGTCCCGCAGATCCCCCCCCGGTGTAGCAAGGCAGCGGCATGATCGATCTACGGCCGGTGATGCTGATCGTTGGGATATTTGTCATGGCCACCGCTGCCCTGATGTTGATCCCCATGGTCGCCGATTTGCTGGCAAACCATCGGGACTGGCGCGCTTTTGCCGGGGCCGCGCTGATCAGTGGCAGTGTCGGCGCCGCCATGGCGGCCAGCAATTGGGGGCGCGTTGACACGATCACGACGCGGCAGGGTTTTTTGCTGACCGGTGCCAGTTGGCTCGCCATCGTCACCGCTGCAGCCATCCCCTTGATGCTCGGCGTCCGTGGACTGAGCTTTACCGATGCCTTTTTCGAAGCGATGTCGGGCCTGACCACCACGGGGGCGACGGTCGTCACCGGCCTTGACACCTCCCCCCCTGGGTTTCTGCTTTGGCGATCCATGCTGCAATGGATCGGCGGTGTTGGGATCGTCATCATGGCCATCGCGATCCTGCCATTTCTCTCAGTCGGCGGGATGCAGCTCTTCCGATTGGAAAGTTCCGATCCCTCGGAAAAACTCCTCCCGGGGGCATCGCAGATCGCCACATGGATCATCTGGATCTATGTCACTTTTACCGCAACGTGCTTCGTTATCTATTGGGCGATGGGCATGTCGGGATTTGATGCCATCAACCACGCCATGACCACCATCGCGACCGGCGGCTTTTCCACAAAGGACGCCTCCTTCGGCTATTTCTTGACGCCTGAAAGCAATACCGGCCCCGTCGATGTGGTCGCAACGGTGTTTATGCTGATCGGGGCGCTGCCCTTTGGCATCTACATGCTGGCCCTGCGCGGCAATCTCAGCCGGTCGTTGAGTGACAGCCAGACACGGTTTTTCCTCGCCGCCGCGTTTCTGTTCAGCCTCGTGATTGGCTTACGGATTATCGTTCTTTTCGACTTTGATATCGTGACCGGCTTCCGCCTCGCCTCCTTCAATGCCGTCTCGATCATGACGGGAACAGGCTATGCGTCGACGGATTATTCCCAATGGGGCCCCTTTGCGGTGGGGTTCTTCTTTTGCATCATGTTCGTTGGGGGGTGTGCCGGATCGACTTCCTGTGGTCTCAAGATTTTCCGACTGCAAGTCGCCGTGGCGGCGCTGTTTCTCTATATTCGCCGTCTTACCCATCCCCACAGGGTCACCGTCGCCCGGTATAATGGCCGCCCGTTGACGGACGAAGTTTTCTTATCGGTTCTCAGCTTCTTCTTTATCTATTTCGCGACCTTCGCGACATCGGCGGTGTTTCTCTCCCTCTATGGCCTCGACACGGTCACCGCGCTGTCGGCGGCGGGCACGGCGATTGCCAATGTCGGGCCGGGGCTGGGGGAGATCGTGGGGCCTGCGGGCAATTTCAGCAGTCTGCCCATTGCGGTCAAATGGACGCTGAGCCTGACCATGCTGCTTGGCCGCCTCGAACTCCTGACGATCCTTGTCATGCTTACGCCCAGCTTCTGGAGCCGCTGATCGTTTCGGGACTGAAGGCTGTTTCAGTCAATCGGAGTCGTAAAACGTCTCTCGCAATTTGTTTTGTCGTATTATTTGAGGCGAACCGGTTCCCACTTCGCTTGAAAAGCTCTAGCCCCCGATTTCGAGAGCATATCCGGCGGACCGGACGGTGCGGATCGGGTTCTGGTGGCCGTGGGCGTTCAGCGCCTTTCTCAACCGTCCAATATGGACATCAACCGTACGCGCCTCAACGAACACATCGGACCCCCAGACCGCGTTCAATAATTGCTCGCGACTGAAGACTCGGCCTGGATTTTGGATGAGATGGTCGAGCAGACGAAATTCCGTCGGCCCCAAATGCACTTCTTTTTCTCCGCGGCGCACGCGATGGGCCGCGCGATCAATTTGGATATCGCCGCAGGTAACCGCCTCAGCAATCAAACTAGGTCGCGCGCGCCGAAGCACCGCTTTGATACGAGAGCTCAACTCGGAGACCGAAAACGGCTTGACCACGTAATCGTCCGCCCCCGTATCGAGTCCGCGCACCCGGTCGCCCTCTTCGGCCCGCGCGGTCAGGAGGATGATCGGAATGCCCTCGGTCTCAGGCTTCATCCGCAACCGCCGACAGACCTCAATGCCTGAGACCTTTGGGAGCATCCAATCAAGGACGATCAAGTCGGGTTTGCTTTCTTCGATTTGAATCAGTGCTTCTTCACCGTCTTCGGCGATAAGCGTCTCATACCCTTCGCGGGAGAGATTGTACTCAAGAAGACCCGCAATTGTCTCTTCGTCTTCTACGATCAGAATTCTGGTTGCCGTCATGGCCCCAAATCCTCTCAGCCGGTGCGACCTGGGGTATCCCTCTTCAGCGGATAGCCGGTCAAGCTTGTGTTGTCTTTTTTCGGCCGCTCGTCGGTCAGCTCTTCACCTGTCAGGGTATAATGCACCCGCTCGGCGATATTCGTGGCATGGTCGCCAATGCGTTCGAAATTCTTCGCAATGAACACAAGATGCGTGCCAAGCACGACACCGGCGGCCGATTGGCTCATGCTCACCAGGATGTCGCGGAAGATCGAATTATAAAGGTCGTCGATCTGATCGTCCGCCTGGCGGACCGCGATCGCCGCCTCGGCATTACCGCGGAAGAGCGAATCGAGGCTCTCCCCAAATTGCGTCAAAGCCCGGCGCCCCATCCGCGCGACCACCGGCATGACGTCGCTCGCCGCCTCGCTCGGATCAAGGTCGCCAACCACCGTCGTGCGTTTGGCAACATTCTTCGCCAAATCGCCGATCCGCTCCATCTCCGCGGCAATCTTGATGGCGGTCATCGCCCGTCGCAGCGGGCTCCCCGAGGGGCGACGCGCTTCCAACAACGCCACGACCTGACGCTCAATCGATTGCTCATAGTCGTCGATTTCGACGTCCCGGTGACGGATCTCCTCCGCCAGCAGGAGATCCCGCCGTTCAAAGGCAATGATCGACTGGGCCACCTGCTCCTCGACCGCTCCCCCCATGGTCGCGAGAGTGATCTCGATTTTATCCAGACGGCCTGTCATGGTCTTGAGGAGCCTGAAGGGCATAATGGCATAATCCCACTCAACGCCCGGAAAATGGCGGATTCTTGTGACATATTCTTGTCTCCGAACGCTTCCACCTTAGGTTGCTCCCTCTTTCTCACGCGAAGCTGTCACCGCCGTCTTCCGGCTCGATGGAAGAAAGAAGCAAAAGCTCGCCCCCTCCCCGGGAACACTCTCAATCCGCATCCCCCCCCGATGGCGGTAAAGAATGTGCTTGACGATCGCCAGGCCAAGCCCAGTGCCCCCCTTCGACCGACTAAGCTGCGGATTTACACGATAAAACCGTTCCGTCAGTCGGGGCAAATCATTGGGATCGATCCCGTTGCCGCGGTCCGAGATCCGAACGAAGACCAGTTCCTCCAAGGGGATTCCGATCCTAACGGCGATTTGGACGGGACTGTCCCCCGTCGCATGGGCGTGATCGCGAAAGGGGGGCACACCGCGCCCGGCGGTGATCGTCACCACGGCCGGCTCCTCTTCGGAGGGGCGACCGTATTTAACGGCATTCTCCACCAGATTGGCCATCACCCGAAAGAGTTCGTCGCGCTCCCCGATGGCGACCACCCGCTCGCTCGGCAGATCGAGAATGACGTGCCCCTGTTCCCGTTCGAGGAGAGGTTGCAGTGACTCCACTACCGATTGGGCCAGCGACCCGAGCGCCACCTCATCGGACGGAGGCCGGTTCTCTTTCAACTCGATGGCAGACAGGCCGATGAGATCTTCGACGAGACGGAGCATTCGGTCGATCTGTCCGGCCATAATCTTCAAAAACCGCGCCTGAGCCTCCGGATCGTCGCGCGCATGCCCTTGCAGCGTTTCGACATAGCCGCCCATCGAGGTCAGGGGCGTCCGTAATTCATGGCTCGCATTGGCAACGAAATCCGTCCGCATCTGCTCAAGTTTCTTCTGCTCGGTCCGGTCTCTCAGCATGAGGAGGGTCAGATCCTCGGTCTCGCCGGAAGGCGCGCGCAGCCGTACGGCATAGAAAAGCGCGGTCCGCTCCATCGGGCCAAGCAGGGTGATCTCGGTTTCGATTGGCTCCTCGCTGGATTTGGCCTCGCGGATGAGGTCCAACGCCTTTGGATTGCGCACGACACTGGAAATATGCCGCCCCTCGCAATTCATGCCGAAATAGGCTGTCGACGCCGAATTGGCCGCTTCGACCCCCCCGCGAGGGTCGAGCAGTAGGACCGGTTGAGGAAGCGAGTCGAATACCGAGGAAAGGCGATGAAGTTCCTGACGATAGTCAGCGATTTCCTGCCGAAAGGAAGGGCCGCGGCTGACGCTGTGGGGCGCAAGAAAGCGCAGGCCGATGGCTGACAGGAAAAGGCTGCCGAGGAGGACCCCATGGGCAAGCCCCGGCTCCTCCGCCATCAAGGCCAAGATCAGGACACCGAGCCCGAAACCGGCACAATAAAGAAAGTGCCCCGTCTCACGATGCCGACCAGGAAACAGCGCGAGCTTACGAAATCGCTTTATCATGTCCCCCACCGGCCTTCCTGGCGCAGCCACGAGCATGTCACCTCAGCGGGGCGAAGGGGCGGATCAGGTGAGAAAGCCAAAGAGCTTTTTGGTCTCCTGAACGACAGGGGCCGCAATGGACCGTGCCCGCTCCGCCCCCGCCCGTAATACCGCGTCGATATGATCTGGATTCTGCTTGAGACGGATCATCTCGCTTGAGATCGGCGCCAAGGTGGCCACGGCAAGGTCCGCAAGGGCAGGTTTGAAATGCCCAAAGCCCTGCCCCCCATAGGTCGCCAACACTTCTTCGTGGGTCTGGCCAGACAGCGCCCCGAAAATGCCGACAAGGTTCTTGGCCTCCGGCCGCCCCTCAAGCCCCTCGACGGTCTCCGGCAAGGGCTCAGGATCGGTTTTCGCTTTCTTGATTTTCCGCACCAATTCGTCGGGCGTATCCATCATGCCGATCCGGGAAAGATCGGAAGGGTCGGATTTCGACATCTTCTGGGTACCGTCCCGCAGCGACATAATGCGCGCGCCGGGGCCCTGGATCAGCGGTTCGGGCAAGGGGAAGAAATGCTCAGCATCGAAATCACCGTTGATTTTGGCGGCGATGTCCCGAGCCAATTCCAGATGCTGCTTTTGATCCTCGCCCACCGGCACATGGGTGGCCCGATACACCAGAATGTCAGAGGCCATCAGGATCGGATAGACAAAGAGGCCCACGGACGCGCGCTCCTTGTCCTTCCCCGCCTTGTCCTTGAACTGGGTCATCCGGTTCAGCCAGCCCATGCGGGCAACACAGGTCAAAAGCCAATTGAGCTCAGTATGTTCGGGGACAGCCGATTGATTGAAAATGACGGCTTGCTCGGGGTCGATCCCCGCCGCCAGATAGGCCGCCGCCACCTCCCGCGTCTGATCGGCAAGCGCTGCCGGATCCTGCGGTACGGTGATCGCATGCAAATCGACAATACAATAGAGCGCCTCGAAGCGCGCCTGCAAGTCCACGAACTTGCGGATCGCGCCGAGGTAATTCCCCAAATGGAGATGTCCTGTCGGCTGAACCCCCGACAGGACGCGATGCTCGCTTAGCTGTGTCACGCAGCCGTTGCGGTGCCCCTGGACGCCTCCGAAGTCAAGACAATCCACCGCGCGGTGTGGCCGATCGTCGTGTTGGCCTCAGGGTAGAGCGGCGCCAAGAGCGGCCATGCGTGCACAAGGCCCTCTTTGCTGACAAGCTCAACGGGGACCCCGGCCTCTTTCGCCCGGCTGGCGACCCGACGCCCATCATCCCGCAGCATTTCGGTGGTGCTCACAAAGACAAGCAGCGGCGGGAAACCGGCAAAATCAGCGAAGACCGGCGAGATCTTCGGATCGGTGGCGTCCACCGATCCGCGATACATGTCGGCTGCCTTGCGCGCACCGGCAGGGGTCAACATCCGCTCGGTGGGCTCATTCTCGACGACGCTCTCGCTGCCATGACTAAGATCGGCCCAGGGAGAGTAGAGAAAGGCGCCGCCGGGCACCGCGCTCCCCCGCTCCTTCAGCGCGATGATGAGGGCGAGGGTCAGTCCGCCCCCCGCAGAATCACCACCGACATAGACGGATTTCGGGTCGATCCCTTTGCCCATCAGGTAATCCCACGCCGCCAGGGCATCCTCCAACGCCGCGGGATAGGGGTGCTCTGGCGCCAGACGGTAATCCACAGAGAAGACCTTGGCGCCGGTCTGCTTTGCGAGCCGGGTCGTCAGGGCGCGGTGGGTCTTTGGCGTGCAGAAGACATAGCCGCCGCCGTGCAGATAGAGGATGGTCTTATCGGCAGCCGGCCCCTCTTTTTTCGGGCTCAGCCACTCGCCTGCAGGCGCCGTCGTCCGCTCAATCGTCACATCCGAGGGCAAGATCAGCCCCGGAGAGGGGGGAACGATCTTGCGAAGGGTGTTGACGTTCGCATTCTCCCCCAAAAATTGCTGAAGCGTAAACCGTGTGCCTTGATTGAGTAATTTCGCCTGTAAGCTCGGCATTTTTATCCTCCCGATCCGAAGTCAGGAGGTGGTTTTGCCTCTTTTTTTGGAAATAGTCAGCCCCGCGGCCGCGTGTTGAGATAGAGGAGCGGATCGACGGGTTTTCCCCTATGTCTAATCTCAAAATGCAGATGGGCCCCCGTGGCATTACCGCTTGCCCCCGCAAACCCGATCGTCTGTCCACGGTAGACCCTTGATCCCGGCTGCACGGTGAATTTGGAGAGGTGCGCATACCAGGTTTCGACCTCTCCCTTGTGGCGCACCTTCACGAGCCGGCCGAAGCCCCCCATCCACCCGGCGAAAATGACCCTCCCGTCCTCAGCTGACGCAATTGGCGTCCCGCTCGGCGCACGCAGATCGACGCCATAGTGCGGGCGGCCCGGCGCCCGCATGCCGAAAGGAGAATTCACGGAAAGCTGCGGCACAGGCGCAGCAAAGGCCCCCTCGACCCCGCGCTGGCTGGCACATCCCGAAACGATCAGCATAAGAGCAAAAAGCGCACCGCTTTTAATCTGCGTAGTACCGACCATTTTGCCCATAATAGCGTTCGCTTCCCTGATAGCCGTAGCCGGACTGAGCTTTGACATCGACTTGGGTCAGTAGGGTTCCCATCAGGACGGTATCGATCTCGCCCAGAATTTTGCGCGCGTTCTTCGCCACAACCACCGGCGTTTGCTTCCACCGAACGCAGTGCACCACACGGTCCGCGGCGCTCGCCACAGCCCGGCTATCGGCAACCGCACTGAGGGGAGCGGTATCAAGAATGATGAGATCATAGCTCTGGCGCACTTGCTCCAAGAACGCAGCAAACCCCCGTCCACTGAACAAATCGCCTTGGCCGGACCGATCCTCACGCACCGGCAACACCGTCATGTCGCTGCGATCATCGTCCACCAAGGCCTCGTCCAACAGGGCCTCCCCACCGATAATCTCCGCAAGACCGATCGTCACATCGTCGGACGAAAACTGGCTTGAGAGGACACGGCGGCGAATATCGCAATCGACAAGAAGAACCCGGTCGCCGCTCATCGCCGCAATCCGGCCGAGGGCCAGCGCGGAGACGGTTTTGCCTTCGCCGGATACCGCCGAGGTGATCGCCACGACCTGCCCCCTCTCGGCTTTGCCCGACCCGAGGACAAGGGCGCTCCTTAGCGTTCGATAGCTCTCAGCGAACGGAGACAAGGGTTTGTCGAGGACATAGGTTTCGGCTTGGCTGCCGGCCTTTTTCAGCCGCGCGGCGGAAAGCAGCGGCACGGCCGCGATGAGCTTCGTGCCAAGCTGTCGCTCAATATCCTCTTCTGTCCTGAGCCCTGAATCGAAGATCTCTGCCAGGACGATCATGAAGGCGCCCATCGCCCCGCCGAGCAAAAGCCCGAGAGCCAGATTGATCTTCGTATTGGGGAAGACAGGCGTGGTCGGCACGAAAGCCTCGTCCGCGATGCGGGCATCTGCCTCTGCGAGATTTTCGAACAGATCGGCCTGTTGGGAGCGCTGCAGGAGCTGCTCGTAATTCCGCCGGTTCACATCGGCGATCCGCTCCAGCTCCCTCAATCGAACGAGGGCTTGATTATCGTCGGTCAGCGAATTTCGTAGGTCGGCAATCGATTGTTTGAGGGTTGTGACCCGCTGGCGCGCCACATCGACATCGTTTCGCAGCGACCCGACGATACGCTCTATTTCCGCGTCGATCTTGGCGGAGAGTTCGACTTCTTCGGACTGGAGTTTATCGAGGGAGGGGTGAAGCGGCCCATACCGATTTTCGAGATCCGCGCGACGGCGGGATAGTTCCGCCTGCTGCGCCCGCAGGCTGCCGATCACGGGCGAGGCCAGGACATCGGAAATGCCGTCGAGATTGGCCCCAAGGGAGAGCCGTCGATTGACCCCGAAGAGCTTGGCCTGCCGCTCAGAAAGCTCAGCCTCCTGAATAATCAGTTCCGCCTGCAAATCGGAAATCTGCTGCTCGGCCAGCAACGAACCCTTGGCCGACAGAAGGCCGTTATCGGCACGATACCGCTCGACCGCGTTCTCCGCGATTCTCAGCTTTTCTTGATGTTCGGCAACCGCCTCGTCGAGGTGATTGCTAATCAGTTCATAGGTGTCGAATTTCTGGTCGAGGGTGTCGACGACATAACTCTCGGCGAAGGCATTTGCCAGCCGCGCCGCCATCTCAGGATCTCGGCTCTCGGCGGTAATCTTGATGGCATAGGTGATCCCGGCCCGCTGGACATCCACCGCCTCCATCAGCCGATTGAGCGTGCGTTCACGCATCACCGTTTCGCTGATCTGTTCGTCACGCCGCAATTGCTCAGGCAACAGACGGCTCAACCACCCCTCTTCTTCTGTCAGCGTGGGGTTGAATTCCGGATCGGCATAGAGGTTGAGGTCGTCGGCAACCTTCCGGGCCAAGGATCGGCTGGCGATCAACTGCACCTCTGTATCCACCGTCGCCGCATCGGGAGAGATGCCGGCAATAATGGCGGACACATCGAGGGCTTGGGTCTCCCGCGCATTGAGGACGACCCGGGCCTCGCTGGCATAGATCGGGGTCAACTGAAAGGTAATCGCCATGACCACAGCGAGGGTGAGAACCGCCGCGGCCGCAAAGAGCCGCAGGCGACGGCGCAAAATCCGCCAGAGGCCGGGCACATCGATCCCGGCCCTTGGGTCATTCTCGTTCACCCGCAGGGAAAGGGGAATTGACGAATAGGCGGTCATGGGGCCCTCTTTCCTGTCATGCTGCGCTTTGCCGGCCCCCGCTTACCGGACAAACCGTCACCATCTCGCGACCAGACAAGGTTAAGATTCCGGTTCAACGTTGTAACGAGACCGTCCACAGCACCTGGTGAATATCGTAGTCGGTGTCGAAGCCACCGGAAAACACGTCAACATCGACCGACTGGCTCTCATAGGAATAGTCGAGGGCCGAAGAGACGTAGCGGGTGAAGAACACCTCCGCCCCAAACCCCGCAGCCAGCCTGTCAAAGCTTTGCTCGATCGGCTGGCCGTTCTCGTCGAGGACCGGATCGCCGCTGAAGTCGACGAGATTGTCCTCATAGGTATCTTCACCGACCCCGACGAAAGCGTTGAGAAGCACATTCCGTCGCAGTTCATGATCGACACGCAGAACCGCTTCGGTACGGACAAACCCGCCGGCCGTGGAAACGGCCGACTCATCCGCCCCCCGGCTGGCCGCCAAGGTCACGGTGGTCAATTGACTGGGGAACCATTCAAGCGCCGCATTGACACTCGCCCCGCTCAAATCGGCAAAGCGCTCGCTGTCAAAATCCTGCTCGAAATAGCCGGCACCGATACGGCCGCGTAACAGGTCGGTGAGGTCGAAATCGACCCCGGCATTGACCTCAATCCCCGCAGAATCGCGGGTGACGCCGTCCACGGTCCGATCAAAATCGACCTGATTGGCCTCAATGGAGACATAAGCCGCCAAATCGGGGCTAAGGGCGTAGGCCGCTTCCCCCAGGACGGCGGTCCGCAGGCGGTCCCGGAAATCCTGATCGAAGTCGGTACTACTGGCGGGCAGCTCGGCAATAATCAGTTGGGCATCGTCAAAATCGTACTCAACGGCACTGAACCGCAAACGGGAGGCCAGCCGCCCCGTCTCCCAACGCGCGCCGACAACGCCCTCGGACTGCGTATATTCCACCGGCTCTTCGAATAAAGCCGAGCCGGTATTGTTCCGACGGCTTTCATTCAGCTTGTCGAAGGACAACCCAGCATAAAGCGCCAACGTCTCGGCGATATCGAGCTGGCCGCGGGAATACACCCCAGCATCGACAGTGCTGCGATCGTCGAATTCGAAGAATTGCGAGGCTTCGACATAGCCGCCCAGGGCGACATAGTGGCGACTCCAGATGCTTTCCGCTTCGGCGCTGGCCCTGACGAAGGTAAAGGCATCGCCTTCATCCTCGAAGCTTTGCGCGTCTTCGTCGTCGACATCGGAGAGGGCGAAAACATTCGACGAATAGCCGACACCGAGATCGAGGCGCGGCTTCAGCACATACGCGCCCACAGGCACGCCGGGGGCTTCGTAGCCGGGACGGTCCCGTTCAGCGACACTGACATTTCGATCCCTTACGAAAAGAGATTGGGCGGCCGCCTGCTGAAGGGCCAACGCCCCCGCCAGCGAGACGCAAGCACCCGCCGTGGCTACCTTGGATATACTCAACTTCTTCACGCCGCTTCTCCTGGAGCGATCACCCACTGCCCCGGTGCTGCCCCCCCCCCGTCTGTGGAGAGGATACAGACACCCTTTATAGCTGACCAGCTTTTCCACAGCCTTAACGCTTGACAAGGAAAGCGAATATTGGGCGGAAAGGCGACTAACTTAGAAGAATCGCTCGCCAATGCGGATTGTGTCCCCCGGCCGGACAGGAGTGGTGGAGGTCAGCGGGTAGCGTTTCTCGGCCTCTTCCCCTTCGCGGCGGATATAGACCACCCGCTCATTGGCCCGGTAGGTAAACCCTTCCGCCGTTGCCACCGCGTTGAGGACCGTGAGCCCCGCCTGATAGGGATAGGTCCCCGGTCGGCTCACCTCCCCCAGGATAAAGAACGGCCGATATTGTAGGACCTCAATCGACACCCGGGGGTCCTTGAGATACCCCGCCATCAAGCGATCGCGCACCGACTGCCGGAAATCGGACACCGTCAGACCGCCCGCCCGAATCTCCCCCACCAAGGGCAGGGAGACATGTCCCTCACCGTCGACCACATAATCCCCCGAGAGATCGTTTTCGTCATAAATGACGAGCCGCAAACGGTCCCCCGACGCCAATTGATAGTCCGCCGCCTCAAACGGCTCCCGCGCCTCCAGCGACGCTGTCTCCGTTGGGGCGGGCATGGTGCCGCAGCCTGAAAGGCCAACCATCAGCAAACTTATGAGGAGGACGGCGAGGCGCATAGACGGTCCTTCACATCAGATGAACGGATCGGGGAAAGCGTAGGGTAAATTCCCTAACTTTTCTCCTTCCTTATGGGCACCTCGCCGGAGGGTCACAAGAGACGCCTCGGTGACAATGACGACATTCCGCTTGCGTCCACCGCCAGCACACTTATTGCGAAGGGGTCTTGGGGCTCGCGGAGGACTGAACGTGCCGATATTTCACCTGATCATCCTGGCCGTGGTCCAAGGTTTGACCGAGTTTATCCCTGTCAGCTCCTCGGCTCACCTCATCCTCGCCCCCTTCGTCCTTGGATGGGAAGATCAGGGCCGCGCCATCGATGTGGCCGCCCATGTCGGCAGTCTGGCGGCGGTGCTTCTTTATTTCCGCCACGAAACCGGCATGCTGGTGCGCGGCGGTACCGATGTGCTGCGGTGGAAAGCCACCCCCGACCGTCACCTCTTTCTCAGCCTCGCCATGGCGACGATCCCCCTGCTCATCGTTGGGGTGGGGCTCGCGGCGTCGGGCCTAGCCGATCAGATGCGCAACCCCATCGTCATTGCCTGGTCGAGTATTATCTTCGGTGTCGTCCTCTATTTCGCCGACCGGGCCGCAACGACCCGTCACGAGCTGCCGACGGGGTGGGGGAAAGTGCTGACCATCGGCGCGGCCCAAGCGCTGGCCGCCATCCCCGGCACCAGTCGCTCGGGCATTACGATCACAGCGGCGCGGTTTTTAGGCTTTGACCGCGACAGCGCCGCGCGGTTTTCGATGTTGCTGGCGATCCCGGCGATTTTAGCCTCGGGCGCCTACGAAACTCTTGACCTTCTCAAGGAAGAAAGTTCGGCGGCGATCATGCCTGTTCTTACCGTCGCCCTGTTCAGTTTTGGGGCAGCCTATCTCGCGATTGGCGCATTTTTGGCCATGCTCAAGCGCGTCGACTTCACAGTCTTCGTTCTTTACCGAATTGCTCTTGGGGTAGTTCTTTTAATCATCTTCAGCTGAGTCCTTGGCAGATTGGTCCAAGGCGTTACATTATCCTGTATCAGCATGGTTTCGGCTGTGTCTTGGTCGGAGATAAGTGTTCGCGGTCAAGCGCTTCACTCTTCTTCAAGAGGATCGAGCTAAGCCGAATAGCCGTTGGGTGAACACCATGGGGAGTGGGCGAACGCGCTGCTCACTGGGGGTCTGTCCTTAGCAGAAGGGGCTTCGGTCATATGTCAAATTTGTCGAATACCCCCCTGGCCAATAAACGGCTCTGCTATATTCGTCCGGTTATGGCGCGGGATGTGCGGGACGAAATCGAACGTGAAGCGAGCGAAGCCAGCAGCGCCTTTCCGGATGACAGTATCCTTTACGCCCTCCACGGCGAAGATGGGGTCCGCATTGCGCTGATGAGCGATCGAGACATCGCCTTCGCCGCCGCTCGCCAACATGAGATGACACCGCTCAGCGTGCACTAACGCGCACAGCGCTCTTAGTGCCCAATCGGCGGCATCTGTGATCGGTGGGGCCGCACTCGCGCGCCCTCAACTCCCATTGCCCCTCAATCGAAGGGTGTCAGGGCGTCAATCAGGCCGCCCTAACGTTCAAAAAACCTGTGAGCAGGCCGTAAACCCCCTCCTCGGAGCCAGCTCCGCGCAGGGATTTCTGCGCCTCCACCGGCCGCACCAAGCGGGCGACCCGGGCCAAGGCCTTCAGGTGATCCGTCGTGGCCTCTTCAGGGGCCAGGAGGAGAAAGAGCAAATCCACCGGCTCATCGTCGACGGCGTCGAAATCGATGGGCTTGGCGACCCGCGCAAAGGTCATATGCAACCGATCAAGGGCGATTTTCGCATGGGGAATCGCAATCCCTCGCCCAATCCCGGTGGAGCCCAATTGCTCACGGGACATCAACGCCTCAAACACCTTATCGGCATCAAGGTCGAGGCGGCGGGCCGCATGGTCGGCAAGCGCCTTAAGCGCCCCGCGCTTGCACCGGGCGTTCAGCCCAAGAATGATGTCCTCTTTCGCCAAAAAAGCGCTGAGATCGTTTGCCATAATCAACCCCTCGCCAATGGGGAAACAACCATTGGCATCGTTGTTCTATCACGGACTGGTAGCCACAGACAAAACCAAAGCAAATCAAAATTTTAGTCATGGTTGAGCGGCGTTTCCCCAATCGGCGACGATCAGCCTCTGCGGCCCCCGTCGATCCAACCGACATTGCCGTCATCGCGACGATAGACGACGTTGAGATCGCCATGTTTCGCGTTGCGGAAGATGACAACGGGATCGTCGGCCACCTCAAGCTGCAAAACAGCATCCGATACCGTCATCTCACGCAATATCGTGGCGCGCTCCGCGATCACAAGGGGGCCATCCTCGCCCTCGGGGGCCTCCGCCTCGTCACTTTCGTCAACGGCCTCTATCGATCCCTGGAGAATGTAGGAGGAAGCCTCCTCCGCCGGGAGCGGAGAGCGATTGGAGGTATGATGATCCTTCAACCGACGCTTATACCGCCGCAGCCGTTTTTCGAGCTTTTGCAGGGCCGTGTCGAAGGCCCCATAGGCATCCTGACCTTTGCCGTGCGAGGCGAGGAAGACCCCCGAGGCCAGGTGCAACGTAATCTCGACGGCGTTGCCCGATCCCTCTTTTTGAAACGTCACCTGCCCCTCGGCCGAGCGGTCGAAATACTTCTCCACCCCCGCCGACAGCGTTTCGGTCACATGGTCTTGCAACGCCCTCCCAAGATCGATGCCTTGGCCGGTGATTTGAACATCCATGAAGCGCTCCTTTGATAATGTTTTTATGACGCTTTGTGCCCGCTTCTGCCAAGAGCGAGGCTGCTGAGAAAGGGCAAGTCCGTCCGCCGATCGCCTGTTCCCAACTCCTCAGCGGAGGACCGATTGGGCAAGGCGTCGTCGCTTGACGGATGAGGGCAGGCCCAGCGCCTCCCGATATTTCGCGACCGTGCGCCTTGCGATGTCGAAATCTTCGCCTGCGAGCAAGGTCACGAGACGATCATCAGAAAGCGGATTGGTCGGATCCTCCGCCTCGATCAACTCCCTTATTCGATGACGAACGCTTTCAGCGGAATAGGCGACATCACCGTCTTTCGAGGAAATACTCGGCGTAAAGAAGTATTTCATCTCGAACGTGCCGCGCGGCGTCGATATATATTTATTCGAGGTCACCCGAGATACCGTTGATTCGTGCATTTCTATTTTCTCGGCGATCGTCTTGAGATTGAGCGGACGAAGATAGCGTATCCCCCGCACAAGAAACTCGTCCTGATATTTAACGATTTCCGTCGCGACCCGCAAAATCGTCCGTGCCCGCTGATCGAGGCTCTTCACCAACCAATTGGCGGTCGCCATATGCTCGTTCAGAAAGCTCCGGGTCTCCGCGCCATTATCCGCCGAGGACAGACGCGAGAAATACCGCTCATTGGCAATCACCTTGGGCAGAGTCTCTGCGTTGAGCTCGACTTTCCAGCCCCCATCGCTGGCCTCGGTCACATGCACATCGGGGATGACCAGTTGAACGGCTTCCCCGCCAAAAGCCAGACCCGGCTTTGGATCGAGTTTCCGGATCGTGGCGATCAACGCCTTCAGTTCTTCTTCGTTGATCCTCACGGCACGGCGCAAAGCGGGCAGTTTGTGCGCAGCAAGGAGGTCGAGATTGTCAATGAACAACGAAATGCGCTCATCCAATTCCCCAAGGTCGCGCAATTGCAGCCGCAAGCATTCCTGCAGGGAACGGGCGCCGACCCCGGATGGATCGAAGGTCTGGATGAGGGACAGCGTTTTCTCGACGAAAGGGCGGTCGATGCCGAGGCGCAGGGCGATGACCTCGGTCTCTTCGCGGAGATAGCCCCCATCGTCGATTAAATCGATCAGATGGGCCCCCACCAAAAGAGTGACTTCGTCGGTCGTCGATAAGTGAAGCTGATGGGTGAGGTGGTCATGCAGACCGATCTGAACCTCGGCGTTCTGCACCGCATCGAATTCACCATCAGCGATTCCGCTTCGGCCGGAAACCCCCGACCAGTCCCCCGCGCCCGCCTCACCCGGGGTGTCGTCGGCCTGTGTCGGGGCCTCGAAATGATCCGTAGCCCGCGCCATTTCTTCATCGCGCGAGGCTGAGGGTTCGCGGTCGGCATCGCCGATATCGGCCCGCTCGTCCCGTTCAAGGAACGGGTTTTCCTCCAATTGTTCTTCAACAAATTCGGCGAGTTCGAGATTGGTCAATTGCAGAAGCTTGATCGCCTGCTGCAATTGCGGCGTCATGATGAGTTGCTGGCCCTGACGGATCTCCAGTTTCGGGCTCTGCTTCACCTGAACCTCCCAGACTGTGCTCCCTCCCCCAAACCGGAGAGCACTTGGAAGGATCTTCTACATTCTGAAGGTTTCCCCCAGATAAACGCGCCGCACATCCTCGTTAACCACAAGGTCTTGGGGCGTCCCTTCGCTCAACACCTCACCGCGATGGATGATATAGGCGCGGTCGATGATATCGAGGGTCTCACGGACATTGTGATCGGTGATCAGCACCCCAAGACCCCGGGCCGTCAGATGCGCCACCAGTTCGCGAATATCGGCGATAGCCAGGGGATCGATCCCCGCAAAAGGCTCGTCGAGCAGCATGTAATCGGGGCCGGTGGCGACCGCTCGGGCAATTTCGAGGCGCCGACGCTCGCCCCCCGACAAGGCCGTTGCTGCGGAATCACGGACATGGGCGATCCCGAATTCCTCCAACAGGGAGTGGGTCACTTCTCTCTGGGTTGCCCGCCCCTTATGGGCCAGTTCGACAACGGCCAGGAGATTTTGCTCAACCGTCAGCCCCCGGAAAATAGACGCCTCTTGCGGCAAATAGCCGATACCGAGCTTTGCCCGCTGATACATCGGCAGATGGGTGACATCGTGGCCATCGAGGGTAATCGTCCCCCCGTCTGCGGGCAAAAGCCCGGTGACCATATAGAAGCATGTCGTCTTGCCCGCGCCATTGGGCCCTAAAAGGCCGACCGCCTCACCACGGGAGACATGAAAGCTGACATGGTTGACCACCTGGCGACGGCGAAACCGCTTTTGCAGATTTTCAACCACAAGGCCGCCGGCGGCGTGGGTATCCCCCGGGCGCCCTGCGGCCTTGGGATCGGAGGAAAGCGTCGCCCCGTCCATCAGCCTGGCCGCCGATAGAACAGGCCCCGCACCCGCCCGCCCGGCGGCGGGCTAAAGCGGCTCGCGCCGGTCTCGGTATTGTAAACCAGCTCACCGCCGGTCAGCACCTGATCGCCCTGGATCACGACGACGTCACCGGTAACCGTCAGTTCGGTACTGAGGGCGCTATAGGTTCCCCGGGCGCCGGAAATCGCATTCTCGCCATTGGAATAGCGGACGTCTCCGACGGCTTCGATCCGGTCAAAGCCGCCGTCAGGATCAATGCCGTAAACCGTCATCCGATCGCTGGCGAGGATCGCCGCGCCCTGAACAATCCGCACCCCGCCGCTACAGCGAACGATCGCGCCATTGTCGATCACTTCGCAGGCGCCATCCGCGGACAGGTCGATCGGCGCGTCGGCGGCGGGCGCCACCGCCACAGGTTGGGCAGCGGATATTGCGGCGCCGAGGGCAAGAAGAGAGACATAAAATGCGATCATACTCTGGTCTCGTTTCGATCGGCCCCGTCATGTGAGCCTACGGTCAAGGGTGGGGCTCTCCCACGTCGTCGGCGTCGCCATCGAGGCGCAAGCGGACATTTCCTTCGAGAAGAAGACGCCCCTCATCCTGATAGGCGGTGACCCGATCCGCGGCAATCTGGCCACGCTCACCGCCCCCGGATACGCCATTGGAGGATGTCACGGTTTGCGCATTGAGATCCACTGACGCGGCGGGGGTGGACAGAACGATCGTGTCCCGTCCCCATCGATAATCGACCTCCACCTGGTCACTGAGGTCGAGGACATTGCGTTCTGAGTCAAAGAGCCCGGTACGGGCCCGCACCCGGTCCTCCCCTTCCCCTGCCCGCCGCAGCGCTTCGGGGCGATCGAAAGTGATCAAATTGCTGTCTGGGCCGAGACGTTCAGCCGCCTCAGCACCGATTTCGACCTGATTGCCCTCAAGGTCATAGCCGACATGGCGCGGGCGATTGAGGCGAAGATTGGGGGATTGCGGATCGATATTACGGAATTCTTCAACGAAGGCGCGGTCGATGGTCGGCGGGGTGGCGCTGACGGCATAGGCGATCAGGACGCCCACGCCGAGCGCCGGCACGATGAGGCGCAGGCGACGAACCCACAAGCTATGGCGCGCCGCCGCCCGGGGAGAAATCCGCCGGCGGCTTTTCCGCCCCACAGAGGACAGGGGATCGCTATTGCTTGCCCCCCCATTCGGAACGTCACGCGACATTGCGTCGACCTCCATCCTGTCTCCTCCTCTTTCGTATATGTTCTGCGGCGAGCCGTGACGGAAGCCCGATTATCTCTCAACTTCTTAAGAGGGGACATCCTCCTCCCATGCCTTAGCTATGGGCAAAAATATCGGTCTCCGACCATCCGGCGAGATCAAGCGCGGCCCGGGTCGGCAGGAACGCAAAAGCCGCGGTAAGAAGCGCGCGACGCCCTTCGCGGTCGATCATCCGATCGAGCCCTTCCCGAACGGCGTGAAGGTGCAGCACATCGCTTGCGGCGTAAGCCCGCTGGGCCTCGGTCAATTCGGCGGCGGCCCAGTCGGATGATTGCTGCTGTTTCGACAGTTCAACGCCTGTCATCTCTCGAACGACATCCTTCAGCCCATGGCGATCAGTATAGGTCCGCGCCAGCTTCGAGGCGATCTTGGTGCAATAGATCGGGGTCGTATCCACCCCAAGCCAGTGCTTGAAGACGGCAACGTCGAAGCGCGCGAAGTGAAAAATCTTCAACAGCTGAGGATCGGACAGAACGGCCTTGAGATGGGGGGCATCATAGGCGCCCGCGTCAAAGGTGACGAGATGCGCATCGCCGTCCCCAGCGGACAATTGCACCACGCACAATCGATCCCGTAACGGATTTAACCCCAAGGTCTCGCTATCGACCGCCACGGCGCCATCGAAGCGAATATCCGCCGGCAGGTCATTGCGATGGAGATGGATGGCCATAAGTCCTCGTCTCAAGCAAAGCCCGTGGGCTAGCAGGACCGGTCATCCCGCGCAAAGGGAGAAGGCGCGCGGCCCCAAGGCCCCCAGCCCCTCAGACCCCGGCGGTCTCAAACGCGGTGGATCGCGAGACGTAAAAGATCCTGGAGAATATGCGGACTGGACGGTTTGCCGCAGATATGCGCCGAGGGATATCGGCTGGACAGCTCATCGGGGTTCGCATGGGCCGAATGGAAGGCCATGGGGACGCCCCGGTCCCTCAACTCATCGGCGACCTCATAAATATCCCCATCGGTCAGGGAAATATCCAGGATCGCAAAATCGATCGCATTGGCCCGCACCGCGATGCCCGCTTCGGCGACGGTTGGGGCCACGATGACGGTTGTTGCCCCCGATTCCTGGGCCAACAGATCGAGATCCATGGCCACGACGGCTTCGTCCTCAGCAATCAAGACAGTGTAGTCCGCCGCCGAATTGGAGGTGGGCACGCCGCCTCCCCCCTCCGCCCTTCGGCCAACGGCGGGGCCCATTGACCGGTCGATGGACGACTTTTTCGGCTCAAACGTCATGGGAGTTCCTGTCTACGAACCTGCCGAACAGGAGGATCCCGACGGTAGTTCCCTAGGGCGCAAAATAAGTGCTTTTCATCAGTCACTTCGGCCATCCCTACCGCGCCTCTGAGACCATATAAAGGCAATGGCACGGCGGGAGCCGCAATTTCTGTTGCCTTGAGCGCGCCGAGAGTGATACGCCCATCACGCAGCATCGCCCGAAGGGGCGTTGCGGTAATGGACCGACGACTTAAGAACCGACAACTTAAGAGCTGTGAGCGATGACCGACACGTTGTTCATTGATGGATCCAAGGGAACGCACAATGCGGCGGTCCTTCCTGTCGTCCTCGTACTCGTTATTAGCGAAAGCCCGTAGGGGAGCGACTTCGGACGGCCAAACGCGGCCCCGGCGAGCTCCCGAAAGGGAGCTTTTTTATTATCTCAAGCAAAATCTCCGTTATCTGAAAATCAGCGATCATGACCCAAAACAAACGAAGCGACGCCATCACCAAGGGACCGGCCCGGGCCGCTGCCCGCGCCATGCTCCGCGCGACGGGCATGTCGGACGCCGATTTCGACAAGCCGATGGTGGGGATCATCAACACCTACGCCTCGGTCACTCCCTGCAATATGCATTTGCGCGCCCTGGGCGAAGACGTCCGCGCCGGTGTCGTTGAGGGGGGCGGCTGGCCGGTCGAGTTCGGGACCATCGTCGTCTCCGACGGCATTACGATGGGCCACGAAGGGATGCGGGCCAGCCTGATGTCGAGGGAGGTGATCGCCGACTCCATCGAACTAGCCGTGCGCGGCCACGCGCTCGATGCGGCCATCGTGCTGGTGGGATGCGACAAGACCATTCCGGCCGCAGCGATGGCCCTGGCACGACTCGATATCCCCGGGATCGTTTTCTACGGCGGCACGATCGCCCCCGGCTGTCACAAAGGCCAGGATATCAGCATTCAGGATGCCTTCGAAGCTGTCGGCGCCTATGGCCTTGGCCGGATCGATGGCGACGAATTGTCGGCGGTGGAACGCGCGGCTTGCCCTGGTGCCGGGGCGTGCGGTGGCCAGTTCACGGCGAACACTATGGCGATGGCCATGGCGTTTCTCGGCCTTGCCCCCATGGGCGCCGGCGACCCCCCGGCCCTCCATCCGGACAAAACGATCGAGGCTCGGCGCTGTGGCCAATTGGTGGCCGAGAATGCCCTTGGCACCACCGCCCGCACCTATGTCTCGCCCGAGAGCCTCCACAATGCCGTCTGTGCCGTTGTCGCCTCCGGCGGCTCCACCAATGCGGTGCTGCACCTCGCCGCTATCGCCGCGGAGGCGAAGGTCCCCTTCTCGATCGATCTGTTCGACCAGCTTTCGAGGACCACGCCGGTGATCGCGAACCTCAAACCGGGGGGGCGTTACCTGGCGCAGGATCTGTTCGCCGTCGGGGGCAATCGCCGGTTCGGCAAAATGCTGATGGAAGCGGGCGCGCTGAAAGATATTCCCACGACGAGCGGACGCTCTCTCTTTGCCGAGTTGGCCGAGGCGCCGCCGAGCGATGACACCGACGTGCTGCGCCCTGTGGACGCGCCGCTCAAGCCCACCGGCGGGCTGCGCATCCTCTATGGCGACGTGGCGCCCGACGGCGCCGTGCTGAAAACCGCCGGCTATGGCGACGGCGCCTTTGAGGGGCCGGCGCGGATCTTCGAATGTGAGGAGGATTGCTTCGCGGCGGTTCAGGCCGGCACCATTGCCGAGGGCGATGTCGTCGTGATCCGCAATGAAGGCCCCAAAGGCGGCCCGGGGATGCGAGAGATGCTCGGCGTCACAGCGGCCCTCGCCGGACAGGGCCTTGCAGGAAAGGTCGCCTTGTTGACCGACGGCCGATTTTCAGGCGCCAGTCATGGCTTCGTTATCGGTCACATCTCCCCCGAGGCGGCGGTGGGCGGCCCCATCGGCCTGTTGCAGGAGGGCGACCGGATTTCGATCGACGCCGAAGGGCGGCGTATCGATGCCGCCATCGACTGGCAGGCCCGCAAAGAGAATTATACCCCAACCCCAAAGGCGCCCCAGGGCGGCTATTTCGACAAATATCGCGCGTTGGTCGGCTCGGCGAGCCGCGGCGCCACAACTCTCCAGGAAGGATAAGACACCATGGCGACCAATCTTCGCGCCTTTACGAAAGACGATGTCACCCCCGCCCTTAAGGGCACGACCGTTGCGGTCATCGGCTATGGCAGCCAGGGCCGTGCCCACGCGCTGAACATGAAGGATTCAGGCCTCGACGTGATTATCGGCGCCCGCCCCGGGGGCCCGTCGGACAAAAAGGCAAGCGAGGATGGCTTCCGCGTGATGAGCCCTGCGGAGGCCGCGGCCGAGGCCGGCTATATCGCCCTGACCGCCCCTGACATGGCCCACGCCCAAATCTTCGAGGAGGCGATCGCCCCCAATCTGAAGGCGGGGGATACCCTGATGTTCGCCCACGGCTTCTCGGTGATTTACGGCCAAGTCACCCCGCCCAAAGATGTCGATGTGATCCTGGTCGCGCCCAAGGGGCCCGGCGATCTGGTGCGCCGCGAATATGAGCGCGGACGCGGCGTCCCCTGCCTGTTTGCCGTCCACCAGGACGCCACCGGCGACGCCACCGCCAAAGCGCTCCATTATGCCGATGCGATCGGCGGGACCGCCGCGGCGGTGTTCGAAACCACCTTCCAGGACGAGACCGAAACCGACCTGTTCGGCGAGCAGGCCGTGCTCTGCGGCGGCGCGACGGAACTGGTCGTGATGGGCTTTGAAACGCTGGTCGAGGCGGGATATCCGCCGGAATTGGCCTATTATGAGTGCTTGCACGAGCTGAAGCTGATCGTGGATCTGCTGAATGAGGGCGGGCTGGCCAAAATGCACGAATTCATCTCCGAGACCGCGATTTACGGCGATCTGGTGTCGGGCCCGCGCGTCATCGATGACACGGCGCGGGAACGGATGCGGGCGGTCCTCCGCGACATTCAGACCGGGACCTTCGCCCGTAACTGGATCCTCGAAAACAAGGCGGGGAAACCCGCTTACAATGCCATGCTGCAGCGGGACCTCGACCACCCCATCGAAGAGGTCGGGCGCGATCTGCGCAGCAAGATGAGCTGGCTGAAAGCCGGCGCCAATAATGCCGACCAAGGCTGAACCAAAGGACTGCTCACCGTGACCCAAGCCGCCTCCGGTCCCCCGAAGACAACACCGACCGCCGTTCCGGGCACGCGCACGGGTGCGCGCCTGGTCGTCGAATCCCTGCTTGCCCAGGGGGTCGATCTTGTCTTCGGCTATCCGGGCGGTGCGATCATGCCCGTCTATGACGCCCTCCCCAATTCTGGTCTGCGCCACATTCTGTGTCGGCACGAGCAGGGCGCGGCGTTCTCCGCGGCAGGGTTTGGGCGTCTGACAGGCCGGGCGGGCGTATGCTTTGCCACCTCCGGGCCGGGGGCGACCAATCTGGTGACGGGAATCGCCGATGCCTATATGGATTCGGTGCCGATGGTGGCCGTGACCGGGCAGGTGGCCCAGCCCGTCATGGGGACCGATGCGTTCCAGGAGATCGACACCTTCGGCATCACCATGCCGGTGGTCAAACATTCCTACATTGTGCGGGACCCGGATCAAATTCCGGAAATCTTCGCCGAGGCCTTTGAGATTGCCGAGAGTGGCCGGCCGGGGCCGGTGCTCATCGACATCCCAAAGGACATTCAGCAGGCCCCGGCGTCGTCAGAGCCCCTTCCCCGTCGTCCCGATCTCGAATTGGCGCTTGACGAGGAAGGGCTGCGGCAGGCCGAAGCGGCCGTGCGCGATGCCGACCGGCCGCTGTTCTATCTCGGCGGCGGAATCACGCGCGCCGGCGCGGTTGAGGATGTTCGGAACCTGATCGCCCGGTCCCCGACGATTCCCGCTGTCTGTACCCTGCACGGCAATGGGATCCTGCCCACGGGTCACCCTCAATTACTCGGTATGCTGGGGATGCACGGCGCCCGCGCCGCCAATCTGGCTGTCCAGGAATGCGATCTGTTGATCAATATCGGGGGGCGGTTCGACGACCGGGCGACCGGGCGCCTCGACGGCTTTGCGCCAAAGGCGCGGGTCATCCATTTCGATCGGGACCCCAGTGAAATCAGCAAGCTGCGCTATGCCGAGGTCGGCGTAGGCGGTGATCTGCGACCCGCCCTGCAAAGCTTCCGCCCGGAGCCGGGGGATATCAGTGCCTGGACGACCCTGAATGCCGAGCGGCGGGACACGTTCCAGGCGCGCTACGATGCGCCGGGGGAGGGGATCTTTGCGCCCTCCCTTCTGAAAGCCCTGTCGGAGACCGCCGGGGACCGCTTTGTCGCCATTCCAGATGTTGGGCAGCACCAAATGTGGGTCGCGCAACATTGCCGGTTTTCCCGCCCCGAGGCGCATCTGACCTCCGGCGGACTTGGGTCCATGGGCTACAGCTTACCCACCGCCATTGGCGCCCAACTGGCGGACCCCGACGCGATCGTGGTCTCGATCTCTGGGGATGGCGGGTTCATGATGAACATTCAGGAGCTTGCGACCCTGCGGCGGTACAACATTCCGCTCAAAGTGATGGTCATCAACAATTACCGCCTCGGCATGGTCCGTCAGTGGCAAGAACTCTTCTTTGAGAAGAATTATTCCGAAGTCGATCTGTCGGACAATCCGGATTTCGCCGAGATTGCAAAAGCATTCGGGATCGAGGGGTTCACGATCAGCAAACGCGACGAGGTGACCCCCGCGATCGAACGGTTCTTATCCGCAGACGGGCCGATTTTGATGCATGTCATCATCGATCCGGCGGAAAATGTCTGGCCCCTCGTTCCTCAGGGCGCCTCCAACGAACAGATGCTGGAGGGCTAAATGGTGGAAACCTTCAACCAACGCGGCACGATCGAGACCATGACGATCGAGAGCGACGATGTGAACGGAACCCTGAGGCGGATTTGGACGGTCATCGAACAGCGCGGCTGGTCGGTGCGCTCTCTCTTGGTCGAAGAAGTCGAGGGTGGGGTCGAAACCCGTGTGCAAGTGAGCCCATACGGCAAGCACCGGTCGGTTGAGACGCTGCGCCTACAGATCGAACGGCTCTACAATGTCCGGTCGGTGCGCCTTGAGCGGCGTAGTCGGGAGAAGCCCAGCCGGTGGCAGGAGATCCCCCATGCCACTGTCATCTGATCCTGAGCCCGCTGTACGCGGCGAGGCGGCCGCGCCCTCTCCTCGCGCGGCCTTCTCGCTCAGCGACCAGGAATGGCGGGCCATCGTCGATAAGACCGATCCGGCGTGGCAGGAAATCCGCGAAACGCCCTGCTTGCCGAGCCGAAAGCTCGGGGCCCTGACGAATTGCCGTCTTTGGCTGAAATACGAGAATCTGCAATATATCGGCGCCTTTAAGGAACGGGGCGCTTTGGCGAAATTACTGTCATTGAGCGATGCCGAACGCCAATCAGGGGTCGTGGCCGCGTCAGCGGGCAATCACGCCCAAGGCCTCGCCCGTCACGCCGAACTGCTCGGTATTCGCGCGACCATTGTGATGCCCGCGCAAACGCCCTCCGTGAAAGTCGAGGAAACCAAGCGCTTTGGGGCCGAAGTGATTCTTCACGGGACGGATTTCGAAGCCGCCCATGCCGAGGCCATCCGACAGGTCGAGGAGGAGGGCAAAACCCTCGTCCACCCGTTCGATGACCCCTATGTCGCCGCCGGGCAAGGGACCATCGCCAAGGAAATGCTGTGCGAGGCCCCGGAGATCGATACCTTGGTGATCCCCATTGGCGGGGGGGGGCTGATTGCCGGCATGGCCGCCGTCGCGAAGGAAATGCGTCCAGACATCCGCATCATCGGCGTGCAAGCCGCGCTCTATCCCGGCATGGCCAATGCGGTTCGCAACGAAAGCGCGCCCTGCGGCGGCATGACTTTGGCCGAGGGCATCGCCGTCTGCGATCCGGGGCGGTTTACCCGTGAGGTCGTCGCGCGCCTTGTCGACGAGATTGTCACCGTCGATGAGCGGGCATTGGAGCGGTCGCTATCGCTTTTATTGATGACCCAAAAAACCTTGGCCGAAGGCGCGGGGGCGGCGGGTCTTGCAGCCCTGCTGGCCCATCCGCATCTCTTCGAAGGTCACGCGGTCGGCACGATTGTCTGTGGCGGTAATATCGACCCGCGGCTGTTGTCGTCGATCCTCATGCGGGATCTGGCCAGGCAACGACGCCTTGCCCGCCTTCGGGTGCCGCTGATGGATGTCCCGGGCCAATTGACCCGGGTGTCCGCGGCGATCGGCGCGGCGGGCGGAAACGTTATTGATGTGAGCTATCATAAGGTGTTCAACGATCTTCCAGCGAAGCAGACCCATCTCGATATTTCGGTCGAGGCGACGGGCCCTGCGCATATGGATCGTATCGTCGAAGCGCTGCGGGCCGAAGGCCTGGAGCCGGAAGTGGCAAATTACTGATGTTTAGACGTTTTCTGGATCAGCGACTTAGGAGGCGGAGACCGCAATAATTTGTGTTCTCCGCGGCCCCTCCCTTTTTGCGCCGAAATCTCCCAAGTCTTACCGTGATCCAGAGAGTGACCCATGACCTATACGCCCCCCGAGACCGTTCGTATTTTCGATACCACCTTGCGCGACGGCGAACAGAGCCCCGGTTTTTCCATGACCATGAAGGGCAAGCTGCGCATGGCGCGGGCCTTGTCCGCCCTTAAAGTCGATGTGATCGAGGCCGGCTTTGCCGCGGCAAGCCCCGGCGATGCCGAAGCCGTACGCGCCATCGCCGCCGAAGCCGATGGCCCCATCGTCTGCTCCCTCGCACGGGTGACCGAGCGGGACATCGATGCCGCCGCCGAAGCCTTGAAAGACGCCAAGAGGAAGCGGGCCCATGTCTTTATCGGCACTAGCCCGACCCATCGACGCCACAAGCTGAAAATGCGGAAAGGGGAGATCCTCGACGCCATCGACCATGGGGTACGCTACGCGCGTGAGCGGTTCGAGGATGTCGAATTCTCCGCCGAAGACGCGATGCGGACCGAAAAGACCTTTTTGGCCGAAGCCCTGCGCACGGCGATGGAGGCCGGCGCCCGCACCCTCAACGTGCCCGACACAGTGGGCTATTTCACCCCCGAAGAAACCTTTCAGGTCTTCAGCTATCTGATCGATGCGGTGGAGCCCGAAGAGGGGGTCGTTTTCTCCACCCACTGCCACGACGATTTGGGCATGGCCGTCGCCAACAGTCTGGCCGCCGTGCGCGCCGGGGTGCGACAGATCGAATGCACGATCAACGGCATCGGCGAGCGGGCGGGGAATTGCGCCATGGAAGAGGCTGTTATGGCGCTGCGCACCCGCCGGGACACCTATGGGGTGGAGACGACCCTCGATACGACGAAATTCTACGATGCCTCTCGCACCCTTGAGGATATTACCGGCCAAAAGGTGCAGCGGAACAAGGCGGTTGTGGGGCGCAACGCCTTTGCCCACGAAGCCGGGATCCATCAGCACGGCATGCTGTCCAACCGGCAAACCTATGAAATCATGAGCCCCGAGGATATCGGCGCCCCGGTGTCGAGCCTGGTGCTCGGCAAGCATTCGGGGAAACACGCCCTGTTCGCCCGGCTTGAAGAGCTGGGCCACGAAGTGCCGGTGGATTCCCGCGATGCCGTCTTTGCCGCCTTCAAGCTGTTGGCGGATGAGCACCATGAGGTGACGGACGATATGCTGCGGACCCTGGTCGCCGGAGCGTCGAACCGGGTGGTGCCCGCGCTGTGACCGCCAAGACCCTGTTCCAAAAGGTGTGGGAGCGGAATTTGGTCCGCCCCGAGACGGTCGACAGCCCGGCGATCCTGCATGTCGGGTTGCACCTCGTCCATGAGGTGACGAGCCCGCAGGCCTTTACCGTGCTCGACCAGCGGGATCTGAAGGTCCGGCGCCCCGACCGCACCTTGGCAACCATCGACCATTCCGTCCCCACCCTGCCGGCGGACGCCGAGGGGCGCCTGCCCTACGCCACCGCGGCCGCCGAGAAACAGGTGGCCGCCTTGCGGCGGAATTGTGCCCGCCACGGCATCACCCTCCTCGACCTCGGCGATGACCGCCGCGGCATCGTTCATATGGTGGGTCCCGAACTCGGTCGGACCCATCCGGGGGCAGTCGTCGTCTGTGGTGACAGTCACACCTCCACCCATGGCGCGTTCGGGGCATTGGCCTTTGGCATCGGCACCACGGAGGTTGGTCATGTTCTGGCGACCCAGTGTCTGTTGCAGCGTAAGCCGCGAACCCTGCGCGTCATGTTCGAAGGGACCTGTGCGGAGGGCGTGACGGCCAAGGATATGGCGCTGACAGTGATCGCCCATCTGGGCATGGATGGCGGCACGGGACATGTCATCGAATATGCCGGCGAGGCCGTGCGGGCCCTATCGATGGAAGGGCGGATGACCCTGTGTAACCTGTCGATTGAGGCGGGCGCGCGCGCGGGAATGGTGGCCCCCGACGAGACCACCTTTGCCTATTTGACCGGGCGTCCCGGGGCCCCGACCGATTGGGAGGGGGCCGTGACCGCGTGGCGGGACCTCCACACCGATGATGGTGCGGAATTCGATAAGGAAATCGTCGTCGATGCCGCCGCCATCCGGCCCATGGTGACCTATGGCGTCAGTCCGCATGAAGCATTGCCCGCCACGGGCGACGTGCCGGCACCCGCCAATGACGCCGCTCGGACCGCGCTTGACTATATGGGCTTCCAACCAGGCGACCCTCTCGCGGCGCGAAAGGTGGATCGAGTCTTCGTGGGGTCGTGCACGAACGGTCGCCTTGAGGATCTGCGCGCAGCGGCCAATATCCTCAAGGGACGGCGGATTGCCGATCATGTGACGATGTTGGTGGTGCCTGGGTCCGAAGCCGTCAAACGCGCCGCCGAAGCCGAGGGGCTCGATCAGGTCTTCATGACCGCCGGGGCCGAATGGCGAGAGCCGGGGTGCTCCATGTGTATTGCGATGAACGGTGATCGCGGTAACCCTGGCGAGATTGTTGTCTCCACCTCGAATCGGAATTTCCGAGGGCGTCAGGGCGAGGGGGTACGGACGGTTCTGGCCAGCCCCGCGACCGCCGCCGCATCGGCGGTCAAAGGCATGATCGCCGATGCCAGCATGCTGGAAGGACGCGCCGCATGAGTTTTGCCCCCTTTCGTGTCGTCACAAGCCGGACCATTGGCTTGCCGACGACCAATATCGACACCGACCAGATCATCCCCGCCCGGTTCCTCACCACCACGGATCGCGATGGGCTGGGCGAGGCCGCGTTCCGCGATTGGCGCTTCACCGACAAGGATGAGCCGACCGATCATGTTCTGAATACGGTCGACCGGGAAACCCACAAGATCATCGTGGCCGGGGATAATTTCGGTTGCGGAAGCTCCCGCGAGCATGCCGCCTGGGCTCTGACCGCCTATGGCGTCCGAGCTGTCATCTCGACGTCCTTCGGCGATATTTTCAAGTCAAATGCCACGAAGAACGGCCTTCTCCCCGTTGAGGTGGACGAGGCCATTCTCGCCCGACTCCTTGAGGATGAAGGCGGCGAGGTGACGATTGACCTCGAAGCCGCCGAATTGCGGTTCGGCAATCACGTCATTCCGTTCGAGACCGAGCCATTCGCCCGGCAATGTTTGTTAGAGGGAACAGATCCGCTCGGCGCCCTCCTCCTGGCCCTGCCGGCGATCGAAGAGTTCGAACGGGAGAAGCATCGATGAGCCGTACCGTGCGGTTGACAATCCTACCCGGCGACGGGATTGGGCCCGAAGTGACCGACGCAGCAATCAGTGTCCTGACGGCGGTTGCCCCCGATGCGGGTCTTTCGCTCGCCATCGACCGATGCCCCTTTGGCGGCGCAGGAATCGATGCGACGGGCAATCCGCTCCCTGAGCAAACGCTCAAATCCTGCGTGTCGGCTGACGCGATATTGCTGGGGGCCGTGGGCGGCCCGAAATACGACGAGGCAGCGCGGCATCAAGGCGCCCCGCGGCCCGAACAGGGCCTGTTGGGCCTTCGTAAGGAGCTGGAGTTGTTTGCCAATCTTCGGCCCTCGAAATTGTTCGAAGGTCTTGAGGCCGCCTCTCCATTGAGGAGGGATATCGTTGCGGACACAGATATTCTTATCGTCAGGGAGCTGACCGGCGGGGTCTATTTCGGCGACCACCGCGAAGGGACCGATGTCGCCAGCGATATCATGCCCTATAGCCGTGAAGAGGTTGACCGAGTGGCCCGCGTTGCCTTCGAGGCGGCCAAGGGCCGTAACGGGCGCCTGACCTCTGTGGACAAAGCAAATGTCCTTGCCACCTCACGTTTGTGGCGAGCCGTTGTCGACGACGTTGCCAAGGACTATCCGACCGTCACGGTCGACCATGTACTGGTGGACGCCATGGCCATGCACCTCGTCACCAAACCGGCAAGCTTTGACGTGGTGGTGACGGAAAATCTGTTTGGGGACATCCTGTCCGATGAATTGTCCGCCATCGTCGGATCGATCGGCCTTGCGCCGTCAGCCAGTCTTGGGACCCCTGACACGCCGGGTCTGTTCGAGCCCATTCACGGGTCGGCCCCCGACATTGCCGGTCAGGGGATCGCCAATCCCATCGGAACGATCCTGTCTGCGGCCATGTTGCTGCGCCATGGGCTGAAGGCGGATGCCGCGGCGGAGCGTATCGAGACGGCGGTGTCGACCGTCTTGAAGCAAGGTCTACGGACGAAGGATCTCGGCGGCGATGCCGATACGGCGGCGGCGACCTCGGCGATTCTCGCGGCCCTTTGATCCCTCCGTCCTGCCACTGAGGACTTCCGAGCCATTTCAAGCGACCTGGCTGGGAACCGGTTTGCTTGAAAAGGCTCTAGCGAAGCACAACGCGCCCGAGCGCCTCTTCTTCGATGCTCCCGAGCCAAAGCACGCCATTGTGCTCCCTCACCCCGGAGACCTGATGGAACCGGGACGCATCCCCGCGCAGGTGATGAACAACCTGCCCCTCGCCGTCGAAGGCCATCACCTCGCAGGTTTTCTCCGCCTGCGGACCGAGGGATTCTGGCAGGCGGGCGATCAGGGCTCGTAAGGGGCGGGGAAGTTTATGGATCGCCTCGGCGGTCGCCACCCGGGGCGCCGCGATGGCCGCCCAGAACAATCCATCCGTTCCCAAAGACAAATTATCTGGAAAGCCCGGCAGCGCCGCAAAGAGGTCGGCTTGCCCCGCCCTGGGCCCCGAGAGCCAATAGCGGTGAATCTGACAAAGACCGGTTTCGGCGAGGAGAACAAAGTCTTCCTCCGGACTGAGCACCACGCCATTGGCAAAGGCGATACCCGACAGCAAGGGCTCCGGCGCAGTGCCGGGACGCCACCGCAGCAATTGGCCCGATCGCGTATTCTCGATCAAATCTCGGCGGTAATGATCGAGAGGGTGAACCCGCGAGGATTCAGAGAAATAGACCGTCCCATCCCGACCCACGCTGGCATTGTTGCAGACGCCGATGGGGCGGCCATCGATCTGGGAGAGAAGACTTTCGACCCGGCCGGTGACCGGATCGACGGCTTGAAGCCCCATTGTCGCGTTACAGACGAGGAGGCGCCCATCGCCATAGAGCTCAACACCGAGCCCCCGCCCGCCGATTTCGGCACAAACCCGGGCTGAGCTTCCCCCCGAGGGCAACTCGACCAGAACGCCATCATCGCGAAGGGCGGTATAGACCTGCCCCCCTTCGGCCACCACCACATCTTCAGGGGCCGGCAAAGGGAGGGGAATACGCTCGATTGGCGGCATTGGCGTCGGCATAGAGACCTCCCCGAAAGCAGCTCAAACCGCCTTTTCACTGCGGTAGCAGCCCCTGCGAAGAACCGCAAAGATCAGCCGGGCAAAAGCGAGAGACGGTCTGCTCAGGGGAGGCCCCCTTGCCTTACTTAAAGGGCTCGGCCCACCCGTTGGGCCGCTTCGGCCAGCCGCGCTTCATCGGCGACAAGGGCAATCCGCACATGCCCCTCGCCCCCTTCGCCAAAGCCAACCCCCGGGCTCAACGCGACGCCCGCCTCGGCGACCATGCGGCGGCAAAAGGCGAGGCTATCGGTCTCCCCCTTGGGCAAGGGAGTCCAGGCGAACATGGTCGTTTCCGATCGCGGGATATGCCACCCGGCTTCTTCCGCCGCCTTGTGCAGCGCCCGACGGCGCGACCGATAATGCGCCCGCACATCGTCGGTGATCGATTGCCAATCCTGCAGCGCCACGGTGCATGCCTGCTGGATCGGCCCGAAGGAGCCATAATCGAGATAGGACTTCACCCGGGTCAATGCCGCGATCAAATCCTCATTTCCCACGGCAAAGCCCATCCGCCAGCCCGCCATGTTGAAACTCTTCGACGCTGAGGTGAACTCCACCGAAATGTCCATCGCCCCCTCGACCTGTAACAGGGACGGCGGGGGGGTCCCCTCATAGACCTCGGCATAGGCAAGGTCGGAGAGGAGGAAGAGGTCATGCTTTTTCGCAAAGCGGACGGCCTCTTCGTAAAAGCCAATCTCCGCCGTGATGGTGGTGGGGTTGGACGGATAGTTGAGGATGAGGGCGATGGGCTTTGGCACGCTGAAGCGGATGGTGCGCTCTGCCGCCCGGAAGACTTCCTCGCTCGGCTCGGCGGGCAAGTGGCGGACCGAACCGCCCGCCATGACGAAGCCGAACATGTGGATAGGGTAGGATGGGTTCGGACAACAGATCAAATCGCCCGGCGCCGTGATCGCAAAGGCAAGGTTGGCAAACGCGTTCTTCGAGCCAAGGGTCGCCACGACCTGGGTGTCTGGGTTCAAGGCCACGCCGAACCGTTGGTCGTAATAATCGGCGCAGGCCTGGCGCAGGGGCAGGATTCCCCGGCTGTCCGAATAGCGTGAGGCGTCCTCGTCATAGACGCGTTCCCGTAGGGTCTCGATGACTTGCGGCGCGGCCTGCATGTCCGGGCTTCCCATCGACAAATCGATGATATCCCGCCCGGCGGCGCGGGCTGCCTTCACCATCTCAGCGACTTGCGCGAAGACGTATGGGGGCAGGCGACGGGTTTGATGGAAATCGTCGAGGGAGCGTTTACGCACGGGAAGTACCGGCCTTTCTAATCGCGAAAAGACGATCCTTTGGCAGAAAGCATAGGGGAGCGAAAGTCTTCACGGGGGCGGCAAGGCGGATGCAGGCTCAAGCGACGGCGCTTCGGGGTGCAAGCCCAGGAATCATGCGGCCGAGGGGACTGATCCCGAACCGCACCGGCGCTCAAGCAGCCGAAGGCGGGTGCGCAAGGAAATGGTGCCCAGAAGATTAACCTTGAACGAAGCGCCTAAGGACGCGACCGCGTTCCGGCCGGAGGCCGCCCCCTCGGAGGCGCCCTGCGCCGTGAGATCAAGAATGGTGCAGGTGAGAGGACTGACCGAACCGCACCGGCGCTCAAGCAGCCGAAGGCGGTAGCGCAAGGAAAATGGTGCCCAGAAGAGGACTCGAACCTCCACGCCCGTACGGGCACCAGCACCTGAAGCTGGCGCGTCTACCAATTCCGCCATCTGGGCAGCGGAGAGGTCGCTTAGATTTCGGCAACCGGTCTGTCAAATGATTGCTTGGGAATGAGCCGCCCAAAGGCCTTCCCACCGAGACGGCGAAGCGGCTTGGGCGATGTCATCCCATATCCCCAGCCCATCTCCCCAGCGTAGACGCGGCGGCTGGCGCGCCCGGCCTCTTCCCTGCGCCTTGTCCCCTTCTCCTTGGCCCCTTCTCCTTGGCAGGCGCCTAGGGGACGCCTATCGACAGCGAGGGCTCGCCGCTTTTCAGAAGGAATTGCCATGACAGACCATCGCCCCCCCGGCACGCCGCCCGTGAACGAGATGGCCACGGCGTTTTATGGCCTGGGGGTTGGGGTCATCATCTTTTTCATCTTTTGGGTGGCGAAGGGGGTCATCCTGCCCTTTATCATGGCGATCCTCCTGTCGTTCTTGATCGTCTCGACAAAGAATTTCATCGAGAGGCTGCCGGCGATCGGCCGGCTGCTTCCCGACACAGCGTCTTTCATCCTCGCCTTCGCCGTCATTGCCATCATCCTCTTGATCATGGCCCTGATCATTCGTGAGAATGTCCAAGCGGTGATTTCCAAAGCCCCGGAATATCAAACGCGGCTCACAGTGATTTTAACCAACTTTGTGACCTGGGCCGGAAAGGTCCCCTATCTGCCCAGCGATGCCGTGGGGATGATTGAAGAGATCATCGATGGGTTCCGCAACGGCATCGTCCCCTCGAGCGTTTCGGACCCCACACCGGGAACCACCGGCGACACGCTGCGGCGAAGTGCCTTTCGGGCGGCGCAGTCCATCGTGCGGACCGCCACCGGCACCGCCAGCAATCTTTTAGGCTCGATTGTCACGGTTTTTCTGTACACCGCTTTTTTGCTGGTCGAGCGAGGGCGGTTTTCGCGCAAATTGACGGCCCTGGCGGGGGCGCCCTCCCGTCGGCACGAACTGGATGCCGTGATTAGCGATATCAGCCGGTTGGTGCGCACCTATATCGCGACGAAATCGGTCATCAATCTCTCCGTCGCCACCATCTCTTTCGTGATCATGAGTATCATCGGCATTGATTTCGCCGGGTTCTGGGCCCTCTTGATCTTCGTCTTCGGGTTCATTCCGATTATCGGGGCGGTGATCGCCGTGATGGCACCGACGCTTCTGGCGCTGATCCAGCCGGACGGGTCCCTCAGCAAGGCCGTCTTGACCCTTATCATGCTGACCGGGACGGAGCAGATGATCAGTAGCTTTGTCGAGCCGCGGGTCATGGGCCGCAATCTCAACCTCTCGCCCCTGGTCATTTTGATCTCCCTCGCGGTTTGGGGATCGATCTGGGGGCTTGTGGGCATGCTCCTCTCCGTCCCCCTGACGGTCGTCGCCCTGATCGTCTCAAGCCAGTTCCAGGCAACCCGGCCGCTGGCGATCCTCCTCTCCGACAATGGCGAGGTGGCGCCGATCCGCACCGATCGTTAGCCGCGCATGGGCAAGAGCTCGGCCATCATATCGGCCAATGCCCGCGCATCGGCCTCGCGGCCTGAGTTCCGGCGCCAGGCTAAGCCGAGATCCCGTGAGGGAACCGTCCCGGCCGCCTCGACAATCGGAACGGCGGCAAGGCCACTGAAGGCGGCGAGGCCGTGATCGACGGCAATCTTCGGCAGAAGCGTCGTGCCAAGACCGCCTGCAACCATCTGGGTCAGCGTGAACAGGCTCGTTGCCCCAAAGGTATCGACGGTGTCCCGCGAGCGCAGTTCGCAGGCATCGAGGGCATGGTCCCTTAGACAATGCCCGTCCTCAAGCAGGAGAAGCCGCTGATCACTCAACTCTTGCGGACTGAGGGTCTTTCGCCCGGCAAGCGGGTGATCCTGGGCACAGGCGAACAAAAAGGGGTCTTCGGCAAAGATCAGCGTATCGAACCCCTCCACCTCCACGGGCATGGCGAGGACCGCAATATCGATGTCCCCCGCCTTCAGCGAGGAGAGCAGACCTTCCGTCAGATCCTCACGCAGAAAGAGCCGCAGTGCCGGATAGTCCCGCTTTAAGGGCGGCAGCATATCGGTCAGCAGATAGGGACCGATCGTCGGGATCAAGCCGAGCCGCAAATCCCCCGACAAGAGCGGTCGTGCCTCGGCGACCCGCATCAGGTCTTGGGCGAGATTCAGGATCTCCTCCCCGCGATCGGCAACGGTCTCCCCCAGGGGGGTGAGCTGGAATTGCCGTGACGACCGGTCGACCAATTGAGCACCGAGGATCGTCTCAAGCTCCTTGATCCCGGCGGAAAGCGTGGATTGGGACACGGCGCAATCCACCGCTGCACGACCGAAAGACCGGTTGCGCACCAGGCTCTGAAAGAATTGCAGTTGCCTCAGCGTTGGTAACATAGCCTTATCGATCCACTCGATTGATGTTCACCGCATAATCAATTTGCTAGCAAATTCCAGAGCCCATATTTAATGGTGCAGGCGATGGCAGTCATCGCCCTGCACGAAAAAGCTGCTACGGAGATTTTTTATGCTCGGAATTGGCGATAAGCTTCCTGAGTTCAAAGTCGTCGGCGTCAAGCCAGGCTTCAACAATATCGAAGAAGGCGGCGAGAGCGCCTTCGAAGACCTCACGCAAGATAGCTTCTCGGGGAAATGGAAAGTCATCTATTTCTATCCGAAAGACTTTACCTTCGTGTGCCCGACCGAGATCGCCGAATTCGGTCGTCTGGCGAAAGAATTCGAAGATCGCGACGCCGTGGTGCTCGGCGGCTCCACCGATAACGAATTCTGCAAACTCGCATGGCGCCGTGATCACCCTGATCTCGACAAGCACCCCGCCTGGCAATTCGCCGATACGCTGGGCCATCTTGTCGACGGTCTTGGCATTCGGTCCGACGAGGGCGTCGCCCTGCGTGCGACATTCATCGTCGACCCACATAACGTTATCCAGCACGTTTATGTGAACAATCTAAGTGTCGGGCGGAACCCTCAGGACACATTGCGTGTTCTGGATGCTCTACAGACCGACGAGCTCTGTCCCTGCAACCGCCCACTCGGCGGCGACACGCTCTAAAAAATCTGTAGTGCGGGGCGCCAACCTCCCTACCCGACTTGGCCCCTGTCATCGGAGAAGCACCGCTGGCCTCACTCCCCTGCCCTTAGAGGTCGGCGGCGCTTCTCCTTCCTCCCCTCCATCATTATCCGACCCCATCGCCCCCTTTTGGCGGCTTTACGATAGGAGTTTGTCATGTCGATTGAAGCTCTTCGCGACCAGTTACCCGATTACGCCAAGGACATTCGTCTCAATCTCGGCTCTCTCGCCGCTGATGGGCCGTTAAACGACCAGCAAAAATGGGGAACCTTCGTCGCCTCGGCCCTCGCCTCCCGTCACGAAGGCACGATCAAAGCGATTGTCGCCGAAGCGGAAGGGAAATTGAGTGAAGAAGCGATGACCGCCGCGAAGGCGGCGGCGACGATCATGGGCATGAACAATGTCTATTATCGCTTCGTGCACCTCGTTTCCGAAAAGACCTACAGCACCATGCCCGCCAATCTGCGGATGACGGTCATCGGCAAACCCGGTGTCGACAAGATCGATTTCGAGCTCTGGTGCCTTGCCGTCTCCGCCATCAATGGGTGCGGCATGTGCATCGACAGCCACGATGCCGTTGTCCGCAAAAGCGGGATCACGACCGAACAAGTGCAAACCGCCGTGCGGATTGCGTCCGTCGTGCATGCCGCCGCTGCAACCCTCGACGGTGAAGCGGCCTTAAGCTGACATCGCCTGTGCCGCCGCCCCGCTATCCGGAGCCCCCTCCTCAGGCGCCGCTGTCTCCCAGCGGCGCTTTTGGGGTCGCCGGCCTGCGAGCCGCCCCGGCCCCAAGGCCGAGAATCGCGGCCCACCACCAGAGATTGGCCGGGATCTCCGCGCCGTAATCCACAAGCCCATGCAGGAGCAGCACAGTACTGGCCCCGAGCGCAGCGGCACTCGCCGTGGGGGCCGGTTGATCCCGCAGACCCGCAAGGCCCGCCACGATCCCGGTGAGGAGAACGGCAACGCCGCCCAAGGTCCCCACGATACCCGCTTGAACGAGCCATTGAAGAAGCCATTGGTGGGCCGCGCCCTGTTGGCTCAACAAGGGAGCTGTTTCCAGGGTGATATGTGGCGACAATGCGGTTTGGAAGGCGCCCATGCCATGGCCGAAAAGCGGGGCCTCCCTGATGGCCTGAAGGCAGGCCGACCACAGGAGGCCGCGGCCGGAATCGGTGGCACCAAGGCCGACGACCCGGTCCGGGGCGCTGTCACCGCCCAACAGGGCGGCGATGAGAGAGCCAAAGAGAAGCGCGCCCAGCATCACGCCCGAAGTGGCACGCCAGGGAAACCGACGGCGCAATCCCACCAGCGTCGCCACGACCCCAACCGTGCTCGCCACAATGCCTGCCCGCGAGCCGGTCATCATCAAGGCTGACACCGCCGCAAGCAGCAGCAGATAGGGGAGAGGCCCGGCGCGCGCCATCCGTTCGGGCCAGGGCTGGTCGCTGGATAGCGCGCGGCCAAGCCCCGCGACCGCGAGACAGGCCGCCATCCCATAAAGAGTGGCCGCACTGTTAGCGGACAAATAGGTGCCGGTCAGGCGGGACAGATGAAAGCTCTTCTCCGCACCTAAGACGCGCCCCGGATCGATCAAATACCCAAAGACTCCAATCAGGATCACGAGGAGGAGCGACCACCCGATCCCATTAAGAGCCTGGTTTCTGAGCCGACGCGTCTCGGCCCCAAGACTGGCAAATCCCAAGACGAGGGCCGCCGCGGCGCAGAGCGCGAAAAGATCCGGCAAGGCGCCGACCAAATGCCCCCCACCCCCCTGGCTGAGGACGATGGCGAGGCCGCCAGCCCCCCCGAACGCCAAAAGGCGCGGTGACATCTGAAACGGCCCCCGCCCCACAATGACCCCGCCAATCAGCAGGAGCCCCGATGATAAAGCGAGCTTTGGCACAGCGGCGTCAGCCCCCACCAGCAGGCTCGCCCCGATCAAGACGAGAAAGAAAAGAGCCGATAAAGAAGCGCGGATGGGGAGCATACCCGCTGTCCTACCCAAACCGCCCTTCGTCTTGGTGAACATCAAGCGGCGTCCGGCGCTGAAGACGACTCCTCTTTCGCCGCAAACAGGCTAGAGCGACCGTTATCCGTCCAATGAGAGGGCCTGTGGCGCGTAGCATTCTGAAATCACTGGCAACGGTCTCGGGGCTCACAATGGCCAGCCGGGTCCTCGGCTTTGCGCGACAAATGCTGTTAGCGGCGGTGATCGGCGCGGGGAATCCCGTGGCTGATGCCTTCTGGGTTGCGTTCCGCTTGCCCAATATGTTTCGCCGTCTGCTGGCCGAGGGGGCGTTCCACGCCGCCTTCGTGCCCCTGTTCCAAGGCAAGGAAGTGAAAGAAGGGCACGAGGCAGCTCGGCGTTTCGCGGAGGACATCCTGGCGTGGCAGATCATCATCCTCACCGGCCTGACGGCGGCGGTGATGATCTTTACCCCAATCTTCGTGGGCGTGATCGCCACTGGCTTCCTCGACGACCCAGAACGACTGAACCTCACGGTTCTTTATACCCGGATCATGTTCCCTTACCTGGCGTGTATGTCGCTCGTCGGCATCTATGCCGGAATGCTCAACGCCTTACAGCGATTTGCCGCGGCCGCGGCGGCCCCTCTCCTCCTCAACCTTGCCCTGATCGGCGGCATCCTTCTTTACGCGGATCAACCCGTGGCGGTCACGGGGCAAGCCGCCGCCTGGGCCGTTCTGGTTGGCGGCCTATTGCAATTAGCCGCCCTCATCTTTGCCGCCCAACGGTCATCCTTACTTTTGCGCTTGCGGTTGCCGCGGTTTAACAAGCATGTTCGCCGCCTGGTGGTCCTTGGGGCGCCAGGCTTTATTGGGGCGGGGGCCCTGCAAATCAACGGCATTGTGGGGACCAATGTCGCCTCTCGCCAAGATGGGGCGAACTCCTGGCTCGCCTTTGCCGATCAACTCTATCAATTACCGCTATCGATGATTGGCATTGCCTTGGGGATCGTCCTGATGCCGACGATCAGTCGAGCCGTCAAAGCGGACGACCAGAAAGGGGCCATGCGGTCCTTGAATAGGGGGATGGAGATTGCGCTCTTCCTCTCTCTCCCCGCCGCCGCGGCCCTGATCGTCATTCCGGACTTGATCTGTGCCGCTCTTTTTCAAGACCTTGCGGGCCTCGCTACGCGGGCGATCGGGGCCGGCGGATCGGCCTTTGGCGATACAGATGTCGACCGGACGGGTGTCGCCCTGATGATCTTCGGCTGGGGCCTTCCCGCCTTTGTCCTTCAGAAGATTTTCGCCGCCGCTTTCTTCGCCCGGGAAGACACGCGGACGCCCATGACATTTGCGCTGGTGGCAATTGCCATCAATGCGGCGCTGTCGATTTCCCTGTTCCCTGTGATTGGCTTTTTATCCGTGCCCTTGGGGACGATCTGCGCCTCCTGGACCGAGGTGAGCCTTTTGGCGAGCCGCCTTCGGCATCGCGGCTATCTCAAGCCGAATAAGCATTTTGTCTCCACACTCATCAAAATCCTTGTGGCGGTTGGCGCGCTGGCGGCGACCCTGCTCGCCGCCGAGGCGGTACGCGCCGATCTCGTCGCTCTCCTCTTTGGGCAATTATGGCTCTATCTGGCGCTGCTGGTGGCAACGGCCATGCTCGCCTATGGCGGGATAGCGATCGTGATCGGGGCGGTGAAGCCCGCCGACTGGATCGGCTCCCGACGGTCCGGTACGAAATAAACGAGCGGCCCCTTGAGGAAAGCGGAGAAACCTTAGACAGACAGATCCGCTTCCCGCCCCCGCGCCCAGTCTCGAATAGCGCGCTTATC
Source organism: Parvularcula bermudensis HTCC2503 (assembly GCF_000152825.2). Taxonomy (NCBI): domain Bacteria; kingdom Pseudomonadati; phylum Pseudomonadota; class Alphaproteobacteria; order Parvularculales; family Parvularculaceae; genus Parvularcula; species Parvularcula bermudensis. The sequence continues at coordinate 1,211,392 of NC_014414.1, read as the reverse complement.
AATCTTGCCGGTGGTCCCCCGCGGCAGCGGCTCGGCGGATTGCCAATAATGGCTTGGGACCTTGAAGGGCGCGAGTTTGGCTCGCATGAACGCCTCAAGCTGGCGCAAACTCACAAGCTCACCATCCACGCCGTAAATCAGTGCACCGACGGTTTCTCCATAGGTGGCATCGGGAACCGCAAAGACGCTCGCCTCGAACACATCGGGAAAGCTAAGCAGCGCGTTCTCGACCTCAAGGCAAGCGATGTTCTCTCCCCCCCTGATGATCAGATCCTTTTTACGATCGACGATGAAGAGGTAGCCCGCCTCATCGACATAACCAAGGTCGCCGGTCCGAAACCATCCGCCCTCGAAATAGGCGGCGGTCGTTGCCTGTTCGTCATCGAGATAGGCCCGAAAGGTCGCGGGACTTTTCACACAGATTTCCCCCACCTCGCCGCGGCGAAGCTGACGCCCGTCCTCGTCAAAGGCCTCAAGCGTCGTTACCGGCGGGATCGCTCGCCCGGTCGAGGACGGACGATCGAGGAAGTCCTGCATCGTGATATGGCAGCCAAGCCCATTCGTTTCGGTCAAACCATAGCCGGACGCGATCGCCTTTTCGGGAAAGCGGGCCGCTTGTTCTTTCATCTGGATCTCGGGTCGCTTTGCGCCGCCTGTCGTCATATCGATCAGCGTCTCAAGATCGCCGGGCGCCGCATTGCGCGTCAAATCATGCGCCATTGTCGGGACACCGAGGAAATTCGTCACGCGCTCCTCTCGAATGAGACGCCCCGCCTCCCGCGCGTCCCATTTGTGCATGAAGACAATTTTCCGCCCCGTGAGGAAGGATAACATCAGGATCGAATGGGAGGCGGTGACGTGGAAAAGGGGCAGGGCCAGCAGCGATGCGGGCTCCTCCGGCATGAACGTGAAATCGGGCCTCAGGCGTTGCGCCAAATTGGCCATGAAGTGCCAGCTCAAGACCGCGTTCGCCGCACTACGATGGGTGAGGAGAACGCCCTTGGGCTGGCCCGTCGACCCCGATGTAAAGAGCAGGCAAAAATCGTCATCGGGGGCGATGGCGACCGGCGGCGGGCTGCCCGGGAGGGTGTGGTCGTTGAGAATGTCCTCGAGGCGCTCCTCCGCCTGGGGCACCTCCCCCCTCACCCCGATAAGGGTGAGATCAAGGGCCGCCTTTGCGGGGGCCAGGGCCGCCGCCCGCTTCTCGTCGGCCACCACAAGCCGCGCCCCGCAGCGAATAAGGCCATCGCGCATTTCATCGCCGCCCCACCAGGCATTGAGGGGCACCACCGTCGCCCCGCTGGCGACGATGCCGAAATAGGCCATCGCCCATTCGGGATAGTTACGCATGGCGATGGCCACGCGTTGGCCGGGCCCGATCCCATAGCGCGTTTGCAGATGGTGGGCGAACCGCATGCTGCGGGCCCACACCTCGCCAAAGCTGGTCCGCTCATCGCCATAAACCAAAAAGGGACGGTCCGAAAATTCGGCTGATTTCGCCGCCAGCAAATCACGGATCGAGGCGGCCGATTTTTCGAAAACACGCTCATAGGCCACGCCGCCCACCGTCATTGGCCGCACGGCGAATATCCCGCCTTCGGCAAACAGTGTCGCCGACATGCTGTCGATCTCATCTTGGCTGAGGGGCTGAGGATACGCCATGGACGACTTCCCTTTTTGCGTGATCATGGACGGTCCCTTCGGGTTCGCCAATATCCTCCTGCCGCGCAGATAACCGACCAGGCGGGGCCGGGCGCAGCGGGTGTCCTCTTGTCACACCGCAGGCACCATCTTGTCACAAAGAAGAATAGGGCAATGTCCCGTCGATGGATTGGTTATTGATCGCCCTTGGCCTGCTGATCACCGGAGGGGGGCTCGTCTTGTTCGTGTCCCCTCTCCCGATGGGGTTTGCCCTTATTCTCCCCGGGCTTGCTCTTCTCGTGATTGCAAGCGATCGGGTGGCGCGCTTCGTCAGGCGACGCCGCGAGCATCACCCAGAATTCGATGAAAGACTCAAGGACGCCGAACAAATCATGCCCGATGAGGTCAGCGACCCTGTCGAAGAGCGAACGGATCCGAAACAGACCTAGCCAATGGGCGACGGGAGAGGTAACGCCCGGCGCTTGATCCTTTGATGAATTTGACCGCTATGCCGAATATTTCTCCTCTTCTGACCATTATGATCGGTGCTGCCCGCGCGGCAGCCCGGAGCCTGAGGCGCGACTATTACGAGGTCGAGGCCCTGCAAGTACGCCGGAAGGGGGCCTCGGACTTCGTCACCAAGGCCGATATCGCCGCTGAGGAAATCATCGTCGACGCGCTGGAGAAGGCCCGACCGAAATACGGCATCGTGCGCGAAGAAGGGGAGGATCGCGAGGGGGAAGATAATTCCAACCGCTTCATTATCGATCCCCTCGATGGGACCACGAATTTCCTCCATGGCCTCCCGCAATTCGCCATTTCTATTGCCCTGGAGCGGGATCGAGAGCCCTTTGCCGGGGTCGTGTTCTGCCCCATTCTCGATGAGCTCTATTATGCGGAACGGGGCTTTGGCGCTTATCTGAACGATCGTCGTTTGCGGGTGTCGGGCAGGGATGACCTGACCGAAGCCTTGGTTGGAACTGGCCTCCCCTTCAAGGGCAAACCAGGGCGGGAGCAAGCGCTCATCGAGACCGATCGCGTGCTGAGCGAAACCGCCGGGATCAGGCGGTTCGGCGCCGCCTCTTACGATTTATGCATGACGGCCGCCGGCAAGCTCGATGGCTATTGGGAGCGCGGCCTTGCCCCGTGGGACGTTGCCGCCGGCATCGTCATCTGCCGCGAAGCCGGGGGAGAGGTCTCGACCATCGAGGATAAGGGCGAGCGGGCGCACCTGTCGGGGTCGATCCTTGCAAGTAACCACCATTTGCACCGCGACCTGCGAAAGACCCTGCTCGGCGAGCGCCAAGCATGATGCCCTTCCCGGCACGGCCGCCCTTGGCAAGGGCCGAAATCCGCCAACATGGTAGAGGTCACTAGTTAAGCGGGTTGCGCCATGAAAGCCTCGGACCTTTTGGTCAAATGCCTCGAGAATGAGGGACTGAAATATATTTTCGGCGTTCCGGGGGAGGAAAATGCCGATTTTATGATTTCCCTGGAGGGGTCGTCGATCACCTTTGTGATGACCCGGCATGAGCAGGGCGCGGCCTTTATGGCCGAAGCCTATGGTCGATTGACCGGCGAACCGGCAGGCTGCCTCTCGACCCTCGGGCCAGGGGCTACCAACCTCATCACCGGTGTGGCCGACAGCAATATGGATCGTGCCCCGATGATCGTTCTGACGGGACAAGGCGCGACCGGGCGGCAACATAAGGAAAGCCACCAGGTGATGGACGTCGTGCGGATGTTCGATCCGGTGACGAAATGGGCCCACCAGATTGTCGATGCCGACACCATTCCAGAAATCGTTCGCAAGGCCTTTCGTCTCGCCAAAGAAGAAAAACCCGGCGCCGTCCTGATCGAATTACCCGAGGATGTCGCCAAGCGGGACGCGACCACCGCCCCCCTCAACGTCATCCGCGTTCGTCGCCCCTCGATCGACGACAAGACCGCAGATTATCTGTATGATGAGCTCATCAAAGCGAAGCGGCCGGTCATTCTGGCCGGTAATGGGGCCATCAGACGGCGAGCCTCCAAACAGTTACGGCAATTTTGCGAAGCGACCGGCATTGGCTGCCTTTCCACCTTTATGGCGAAAGGGGCCGTGGACCGCCATGCCCCCTATTCCCTCTTCACCCTCGGCTTAGGGAGCCGAGACTTCGTTGCGGATGCAATCGACGGGGCAGACTTGGTCCTCGTCATCGGCTATGACATGGTTGAGTATCACCCTAAACTATGGAATCCGTGGGCGGATAAAAAAGTCGTCCATATCGATTTCATCCCGGCGGAAGTCGACCGTTTCTATGCCCCGTGTCTCGAATGCGTCGGCGACATTGCCCATACTCTCTGGGCCCTCAACGAAAGAATAAAAACCCGCGGGCTACCGACCTACGATCTTGGCTATCAGGCAAATGTCAGACAGCGCATGATTGCCGACTTCGAGGCCCATAAAGACGATGTAGGCGAAGGGCCGATAAGGCCGCAAAAGGCCCTTTGGGACTTACGAGAAGTGATGGGGCCGGAGGATGTTGTGCTGTCCGGGGTCGGGGCCCATAAAATGTGGACGGCGCGGTATTATCAATGCGATGAGCCCAATACTTGCCTCATCCCCAATGGCTTTTGTTCCATGGGCCAACCCCTGCCCGGGGCGGTGGGCGCGCGGTTAAGCCTGCCCCCTGAGCGGAAGATCTTCGGCGTCGTCGGCGACGGGGATTTCATGATGAATGTCCAGGAACTCGAAACCGCGCGACGCCTGAATGCGGACATCAATCTGATGGTCTGGGTGGATGACGGGTACGGACTGATCGCTTGGAAACAGGAAAATGAGTTTCACAAGCACACAGACCTTAGCTTCGGCAACCCCGACTGGATGAAACTCGCCGAAGCGTTCGACTGGCACGGCCAATGGGTCGAACGCCCCGAGGACCTGAAGGCTGCGCTAATGGCCGCTCTCAATCATCAGGGGCCGTCCTTTGTAGCGCTTCCGATCGACTATCGGGAGAATCGAAAATTGACCGAGCGCCTCGGCGAAATCGAAGTCCAGCTCTAGATCATGCCCAGTGCCCCCCAACCGGTGAGGGAGGTCGTCGACCTTGGCGAGGGCGCGTGTCATTTGCCCGGCTATTTGCCCGCAAAAGCAGCCTCGGATCTTCAGCAACACCTTATCCATCTGTGTCAGGATCGTTGGATTGTACCGGTGACCCCTGGAGGGCAGACCATGTCGGCCAGACAGATGAACCTTGGCCCCTTGGGGTGGGTCACCGATCGGCGCGGCTATCGCTATGAGCCGCGACATCCCGTGGACGGCGCGGCTTGGCCGGAAATGCCGCCCGCCCTTATCAGGATCTGGAATGATCTTCTGCCGGAGGCGCCGTCGCCGGAGGCCGGGCTCGTCAATCTTTACGGTCCGACCGCGAAAATGGGCCTCCACCGCGATGCGGACGAAGCCGCCAAAGACGTCCCCATTCTTTCCGTCTCCTTCGGTGCACCGGGCCGGTTCCGGCTGGGCGGCGCGACACGAAAGGGATCGACCCGGAGTATTGTCCTGGGCCATGGAGACGTCTTGATCCTGGCGGGCCCCTCCCGCCATTTCTATCACGGGATCGATCGCATTCTCCTGCCATCCCCTCTCTTCGCAGAAGACCCTCATCGCTTGAGCCTCACCTTGCGTCGCGTCACCCCCTCAACAAGCGAGGGCACGTCAGAAAAGCTTTCTTCTTGAGGTGGTGCCTCCCCTGCCTTAAACCTTAAGAACCGGTAAACGTCTTGGGGTGAGGGACAACGGATGGGGATCTGGAAAAGGCGCAAGGCTGCGGGCCTTCAGCTTTCCGAACAGACGCGCCAGCGGATCAATGAGATCGCGCTTGCCGGAGATCCTTTGGAGGCTCGGCACCTCTATAGCTCCGCCGAACCGGAGCCAGGGCCCCCGCCATCAGATCTCGATCTCAAGGCCCGCGCGATCGCGCTCTTTGACGCGGCAGATAAACCCGACGCCGTCGAAAGATGGGACGCGTTTCGAAAAGAAACCGACTTCGAGGTCATCAATTTATCAAATGTCGACTTCACAAAGTTTCCCTTTCCACGGGGGACAGATAAAGGCTCGTTCTTCGGCAAACGTCCCATTGTCGGCGCCTATGACTTCACCAATATCGATCTCGATGGCGCGAACTTTGCCGGCCTCGCCTTCAGAAGAACGAACTTCAGCGGATTTGTATGGCGGATGCGGTGCAATTTCCGCAATACGCGCTGGCTTGAGGTGACGGCTGAAAATTGTTGGTTTGACAACGGATGGTTTGCCGGGGCCGCTTTTACAAGCTGTGTGCTCGAAAAGTGCGATTTCATCGGCGCCGATATGGTGGACATGAAGATCCAAGGAACTGAAATCCGCGCTGTCACTTTCTTTAACGCGAATATGGAAGACACGGTTTGGGACGAGTCCAAGATCCTGCCCCCCCAGGACGAGCCGGAACGTCGACCGCAATTCGACTTCTGCAATCTCGATCGAACGGCATTCACGAGATGTCGGCTCAATGCCTCCTTTAACGACGCTTTTATGCGGCGCACGGATTTTACAGGGAGCGATCTGGGGGGCTCAAGCTTCTTCAAGACGATCTATGTGCGCCGGGAACTCCACGGCCATTTTCGCGACGTCGAGAACGTCGAAAAGATCGAAGGTGACCCCGATTGCCGCGAAGATATCATCAATCAGGTCTATTTCGACGATCGGGAATTCGACGACCGGGATGAGCGGCGGGAGGCCTTTCTGCGGAAGCGACGAAATGAAGACCATGAGGGGGCGGCCCCAACGCGGCAGGGGCGCGTTCCCCTGCCCCGACGCATTTCACGCTTCGTCAAAAAGGAATGGCGCCCGGTAGGCAATTATCTCAGCCTCAACGGAATTGCCTGGGGGGCCCTGTGGGGCGCTTTGCTGGCCATATTTTTGGCGGATTTTTCTCCCCGCGCCGTCTTTTCCTGGGGGTCTCTGATCCCCATCTTCCTGACCGCTCTTTTCCTCGCCCTCGCCTCCTCTCGCCGCGGGCGGACCGTCGGCTTTCGAATCTGGCGTCTGCTCGATTACGGGCGAGACTGGGATCGTGTGCTGGTCCTTGCCATGGTGGTCATCGGGGTTATTGGCGTTCTTTATGCCTGGAGGGCGCCGGACGACCTTTGCTACGTCCAATCCTCGGACATCGTCCCCAATGGCGGGCGCTGCGCGCCCATAACGATCGGGAGCGCTGACGCGAGCGGGTTGCAGATTTATCCGTGGTATGTCGCAACAATCGGCTTTGCGACCCTTGGTATCGTCGATCTGGTTGAACCCAAGACCACTCTTGGCACCCTGCTCGTATCCGCCAATGCCCTCGCCGGCTACGCTGTCCTCGGCTTGTTCCTGGCGGTCGTACAGGCCTCCTTCCTTCGGCGGCATCCGCATACGCGAAATTAACGGTTGCTCGGGAAACGAGAAGGCTGGCGCCCCCGCGCCCCACCGTTCCGGTCGCTCGCCCTTTCGGTACAAGTTCTTTGCCCGGCGACCGGATCACGCTAAGTTCGTCGACACTACGCCCAAGGAGCAATCGCGTGGCCGACCCCGCCCCTTCCTCGTCAGACACGACCTCAATGCCGGATCGCCACCCGCCATCTCTCAGGCCGGCTGAAAAGGCGGCCATCGTTCTGGCGTTGGTGACGGAAAAAAGCCTCGAAAAGCTCAAAGGCCGGTTCCCCGATATCCATCGGGAGCGGTTGATCGAGGTGGCGGAGACATTGCGGCGGGTCGGCCCGTCCGAGCAGGAAGCCGTCTTACGCGAGTTTACCGCCGAAGTCCGGGGCGAAGGTCCGCTTCGCGGCGGAACAAGGGTGGCGGACAGGCTCGCCTCCATCCTGTTCGAGGATGGCGACCCGATGGACGACTTCCCGACGATGCAGCTCGCCTTCGACCCCTTTGGGGACAGCGATCCGACCATTTGGGACGAGTTGGCGGACGAGAAACCTGATCGCCTCGCCGGGATGCTGGCCGAGGCTTCCCCCGCCATCGTCAGTGTCATCCTACAGCATGTGCAGCCCGAGTTCGGCAGCGAAGTCCTGCGCCGTCTTGAAGAGAAGCGGGCCAATGAGACGATGCTGCATCTCGCCAAAACGACGATCTCCGCCGCCGCCGCCGAACAGGCCGTGGAGGACTATCTGAGAGAAGAGCTCGAAAAGGCGGGGCTCGCCGGGGGGCCGGACGCCGAGGCGATCCTGCCTGTGACGGAGATCCTCAACCGCTTGGCGGGGAATCGACGGGAGGAAATCATCAAAGCGCTTGAGGCCGAGCTTCCAGCCCCCAGCGTCGATCTGATGAAGGAACAATTGCTCTCCTTCGATGCGCTCCCGGACCGCCTGCCCCGCAGCGCCGTGCCGGTGGTCTTCCGCGAATTCGACGAAAAGACCGTCCTCACGGCTCTCCGCTTTGCCCAGGATCAAGGCAGCGGTGCGGCCGAGTGGTTGTTATCGAACATCTCGCAGCGTCTGGCCGACCAGATCCGAGAAAAAGTGACAGCGCTTCCTTCGATCAATCCCGAGGACGGGGAGGCGGCGCAGACCAAGGTCGTGTGCGGGATCCTCGATCGGGTCACCCTCGGGACCATCACCCTCATTTCTCCAGCTGAGGCCAAAGAAAGCTGAGGCCAAAGAAAGCTGAGGCCAAAGAAAGCTGAGGCCAAAAAAGCGAAGGATGGCCCCTTATTAGGACCAGCCGGTGCGGTGGGCGCGCTCTTGCGCCATCTCCCACTGTAGAGCATGGGCGACGATGTGCTCCACCCGATCATAGCGGGGACGCCACCCAAGGTCGGCGACGAGACGACTGGCATCGGCGACCACCTGCGCAAGGTCCCCCTCCCGTCGCGGGGCATCGATCTTGGGCACGGGGCGACCGACCACCATCTCCACCGCCTCGATCAACTGACGCACTGTCACGCCCTGGCCATAGCCACAATTATAAAGATGGACCCCGTCATGGCGACGGAGGTGGTCGAGCATCAGCAAATGCGCCTCGATCAGATCACTGACATGGATATAGTCCCTGACCCCCGTTCCATCCGCTGTCGGATAATCAGTGCCATAAATTGACACACTACCACGACGCCCCAAGGCGGCATCGAGTGCAACTTTCAGCAAATGGGTTCCGTTCGGATTGATTTGTCCGGCACGCGCATGGGGGTCAGCCCCCGCCACATTGAAATAGCGCAACACCGCCACAGACAGGCCATAGGCGCTGGCGCTGTCTCGCAAAATATCCTCCGCCATGAGTTTCGAGCGGCCATAGGGCGAGGCCGGATCGGTTGCGGCGGTTTCCGCGACGGGCGCGCCCCGATCACAGGCCGCCGCCGCATAGACGGCCGCGGTGGAAGAAAAGATAAGGCGCGCCACCCCCATTTCCCGGCAAATGCCGGCCAGGCGCTGCGTCCCTACCGTATTGTTGGCGTAATAATCCAAGGGGTCCCGAATACTCTCAGGAACGGAAATCGACCCGGCAAAGTGGATAACATCGGTGACACCGTAATCGCGGATCACCTGTCGCATAGCCCCGATATCGGCGATCGTCGCCCTGACGAGCGGCGCGGCGATGGGCACTAATTGACGCGAACCGGTGCTCAGATCGTCCACAACGACGACCTTTTCTCCTCGATCCAAAAGAGCGAGGACCATATGCGAGCCGATAAAGCCGGCCCCACCGGTGACGAGCACTACCACCCTACTACCCCCCGAGGGCGCCGTGAGGCGCCGACCACCATTTTGTCCAACATCACTGCTGTGTCGAACATCACCCCGTCACCTTATGCTTATCAGACTTAAAGCTCCGCTAAAATGCGCGAGGAGATCAGTGGTTAAGGGAAAGTGTAGTCCAGGACCAATTCTCGACGACGCCTTCGTCTAGGCGGGATCCATCGGAGGGTAGATCACGTCTTGGCTATTCTGCGCGAGGAGGGAGCGCCCCCTCCCCCCTCCCCCCCTGACTATTCAGGTTTAACCACCCCCCTTTATGAGGAGGGGTGTACCATCGTCAGTGTCATGACGTCTTTGGCCTGCGCCCCGGTGGTCCCAACACGGCGGATATCCATTGCCTTTGCACGGTCGTTCTGTGCCGCGCCTCATCGCTTAGGCGTCGGCCAATCCGTCGGAGAGACGTTGCGCCGTCGAAGTCGTAACGCAAGCCCGACACCGGTTCCCACGGCAATCGCGACCGTCAGATCCGTGAGAACAGTAAGCGCAAGCGTGAGGGCAAATAGCGCAAAATCCGACCGCGATTTTGACAAGCGCGCCGGCCAGCGATGCGGTTCACTCATATTCCATGCCGTCAGGATGAGCAGAGCGGCAAGCGCTGGCATGGCTAGACGGCCGACAATCGGGGCCGCGAACAGGGCGATCAAGAGCAATATTACGGCATGGGTTATGCCGGCGATCGGCGTGCGTCCACCTGAGCGCACATTCGTCGCCGTGCGTGCAATAGCACCGGTTGCGGGCAAGCCCCCAAAAAGGGCCGACCCAAGATTGGCCGCGCCTTGCGCGAGAATTTCGGCATTCGGGCGATGCTTGCCGCCAATCATCCGGTCGGCCACCACGGCCGACAATAGCGATTCAATGCCTGCAAGAAAGGCGATGACCAGCGCCGAGGGCAGCATTTCCCGTACGCGCTCCATCGAGAAGGAGGGCAAGTGAGGGGCAGGCAGGCCAGAGGCCAATGCCCCGAAACGAGAGACAATTGTCTCCACCGGCGTTTGCACAATCCCGTTCATCCCCCCCGCGACGATGCTCGCGAGGGCGACGGCGATGATCAGCCCTGGCAGGCGCGGGGCGAGGCGACGCAACGAGATGATGAGGACACTCGTCAACAAAGTGATGCTCAAAGCCGGCAGAGAGAGTGTCTCACGCGCCGCCCAAATGACCGGCAGCTTGGCAAGAAACTCTGCCGGCACATGCTGGATTGTGAGCCCCAGCGCGTCCACAAGCTGACTGGTGGCGATGATAATAGCGATCCCGACCGTAAATCCGTCGACGACGGGCTCGGGCACCCATTCTACGAGACTTCCAATACGAAGGACGCTTGCGATCAGCAGAATGCCCCCCGCCATGAAGGTTGCGAGGACGAGGCCGTCATAGCCATGCACGGCGATGACACCGGCCACGACCACGATAAACGCCCCTGTTGGCCCGCCGATCTGCACGCGGCTGCCGCCCAGCGCCGAGATCAAAAAACCCGCGACAATCGCCGTGACCAGGCCGGTTTCAGGCGCCGCTCCCGACGCGATGGCGATAGCGATAGAAAGAGGCAGCGCCACGAGCGCAACTGTGATCCCCGCAAGAATGTCAGCGGTCAGCGAGGCACGGGTTGTCGTCGGCAGTGTCGTCAGGAGTTTGGGTTTCATATACTCATTCCGTTGCCTCTGCCCCAAGCGCTTCATGCAAGCGCGATCTAACTCTACAGTCGCCGCACCTCGATGGGTCAGGCCAGGAGGAGGTATCGATATTGAATAACGCTACTGCTTCCTCATCACCATTCAGGCACAAGTTTTCTCGTGCGGATGCACGCATCTAGATTTGTCGGTTAATCTCGAGACGCATCGCATTGGGGTCTTTTGCGTTGGGGATCTCGCCGCGTGAGGATGCGATGACTTTTCAACGGAGTGTGGGATGGCGAGAAACCCTTTTCGTGGGCCTCGATTTCCGCAGGACGTCATTCTCTGTGCCGTTCGCTGGTATTGTCGATATGGGCTCTCCTATCGTGATGTCCGAGATCTATTGGCAGAACGAGGGATCACCGTTGACGCGTCGACAGTATATCGCTGGGTCCGCAAGTTCGGCCCTGAGATTGCCAAACGCAGTCAAAAACATCGCGGCTGGCGCGGTTTAGGTTGGCATGTTGATGAGACGTATCTGCGGGTCGGTGGGCGATGGTGTTATGTCTGGCGTGCGGTTGATCAGCGAGGCCGACTCATCGACTTCAGGGTCACCGCTAGACGAAATACGGCGGCGGCGAAGGCGTTCATCCGGCAAGCCCGAGACAAGGCACGGCTCTATCCGCCTCTCAGCATCGTGACGAACAAGGCGCCTACCTATGCCAAGGTGATGAAAAATATCAACGCTCAGATGCTTCCCAATGAAGCTATCATGCATATCGATCAAAAATGGCAGAATAACCGCATTGAGAGTGATCATGCAGCGCTGAAGCAGAGGCTCAATCCTATGCGGGGTTTCAAAACCCTTTCATCAGCGAAAGCGGCATTGGCTGGGATTGAAGCCGTGAGAATGATCAAGAAAGGCCATGTCGTGAGAAAATCGCCCGGCCCCATAGGCGAAATCCGCTTCATCGAAGAGATTTTGCCAAAAGCTGCATAACAAGCACGCTCGATATGACATGACTCACGGAAGGCCTACGGCGATCAGCAATCAACGCAACAGGCCCCAGCGATGGCCTATTACCGCAAGCCTAAGACGAAACCGAGTGACTGCAGCACCCAGCAAGCAGGCGTGCCCTGCGGAGGAAACTGACGATGACGAGGATCACTGGATCGAAACAAGCTATATGGGTCGGGGTGGCCGCTATGATCGCAGCTATCCTCCCCGGGTGTGGTGGCTACATTTTTGGCTACATTGTCGACTCGTATCTGCCCCAAAAGTCACCGGGCTGGGACATGTCGGGAAGGCCTCAACAAGCGGCGCTTACCGACGCGGACTGGGGATCCGGCGACTTAGGTGTCGGGGTTCTGGCGGGGGATATCGACCCACCAGATCGCTTCGCCCCCGGTCCTGGCCTGGTGCTCTCGATCACCGACCAGGTCGGGGGGACCCGGCTTGACCTGAGCCAGGTCCAATTGGTCGAGCCGTGCTCGCTGCCGCTCGGTGAGGGCAGCACGGCGGTGGTCGTCACGGATCGCAACGTCCAGGTCTACGAAGGTGGCGACCCACCGATGCGTAAGGTGGAGGTTTCTGCCGACAGGCCGTACACGACGAAAAAGGGCGATATCGTGATGGCGAACATCCACCTCGATCGGTTCTCAGGCCTCAAATCGTGCACCCTGCGCCTTGGCGAGGCGATCCAACCCGCCAATGGCGAGCGTATTCCTGACCTCAGTTTCATCCGGGGTACATATAAAAGGTATTCCCGGAGTTTTGATATTCCCGGACTTTTGAATTGAATGGCCCGGCCTGACGCATCCTCAAACCCCCGGCGCAACCGCGCCGGGGGTTTTTCACCGGCGGCGGGATGGCCAAGCAGAGCACTGCATTTTTTCCTCAGTGTTGCAGCGGGGTATCTTTTCTATCCGTCAGGACGGCGTATCGTGTGCGTGCGACCTTGGCCTGACCCATCCGAGTGATCCAACGCGGATTTCCCAGACCTCCTACGCCTTCAATGGCTACTTCCGATCGATGAGTTTGCCCTTGTTCCAAGGCTGTCGCTCATCAACGATGGTACGTGACTGCTCCAATGATCTCTCCTGGAGACCACTTTACAAGAAGGAATCTGGGAGCGTTCGACGTATCCAGCAGCGCTGTGGCCATGGCGAGGCACGATGCGATAACCTTAGACACCGTTACATCCACTTATGCGCCCAGGCAGCTACAGTTCGAGCCCTTCGGACAGAGCGAGGGCGTCCTCGACTTCAACGCCGAGGTATCTGACCGTACTGTCGATCTTTGCATGACCGAGTAGGAGCTGGATCGCTCTCAGGTTTCCGGTCTTCCGGTAAAGGAGGGTTGCCTTCGTCCGTCGCAAGGAATGAGTTGCGTACGCGGATGACGGAAGGCCGATCGCTTGGGTCCATTCTTGAACGAGCCTTGCGTACTGACGCGTGGTCAGGTGTGTGCCGACGGTCTTGCGACTTGGAAACAACCAGTCCTGCGTCCCGAGATTCTTGCGCTCGATCCAGTTCGAGATCGCTTTTCGGGTCGGTTCTGTCAGCTCGAATTGCACCGGGCTCGCCGTCTTCGATTGGACGACTTTCGCCCGTGCAAGAGGCTCGACGCCTCTGCAGACGTCGGAAACCCTCAGGCTCACTAGGTCGCATCCTCGGAGCTTACTATCGAGAGCGAGATTGAAGAGCGCAAGATCTCGCACCTTTTCCGCCATAGTCAGGCGGACGCGGATTTCCCAGACCTCTTGCGCCTTCAGCGGGGACTTTTGGCCGACGAGCCTGCCCTTGTTCCAAGGTTCGGCAGCCCGTGCCGCTTTCTCTACTCGTTCCATCGACCTCTCCCATGAACCGGAGAGCAAAATGCAGGCCACCGTCGCAGCAGCCGGGCGCACGATCTCTGCTCGACCACAGCTATCCAAAAGCGGACGTTCGACCAATGAATTCATCATCGATCTTAAAGATCGAACTTCAGTTCATCTCAAAATTGCATCCGGCCTTCGGCATGCGCCCACCTGTACCCGAGACTCTGCATCAAAATGGCTTAAACTAATGGCCCAAGTCAGCTACTGCGCCATCTGAGCTATGGGCTAACGAACGGTCGAAATTCGCCAGAAGCGGATATTCAGCTTACTTTTGTGAACGACCGTTGTACGGCCTATCTTTGCTTGATATAAAACTTCGGGCGCTAATTCTGCCCTTCAGCCTTAACAGACTCACAGAGAGACGTCACGGTCACCAGAGCGCTGGTTCATAGATCATATAAATAGTCCATGCTGAATGCATAGAGAATATGGAAAATAAATGACAAGGCGCATTTCGATAACATTGCATGGTGACCGCAATTATTTCGAGCACTTCAAGTATAATTTGTTAGATACTTTTATTGATGAGCTCGCTGAAATATTAGGGGCAGAGCCCGATACAATAACCAATATAAAAGTAAGCTATGGTTGCGTACTAATTGAAGCTGATATTGATGATGCGGCTGCGGCTCGCTTAATAGAGTTAGTAAATAAATTTAAGAACGAACAATTTGATGCGCGAGAGGTTGCTGAGTTCGCAGAATTCTTCAGTAAATATGATTTTAAATACTGCACTTCTAAAAAGAAGGATCAAGGAGGGCGAAAAGTAAGTAAAGGTAATCTTGCTATATTCGTTCATGGGCTTACAGGAAGCTCTGGTTCTTTTGGCAATATGCCTACTTACATTGCTCAGAAAGTCGATTGCGAAACTATGCTATATGAGTACCCATCGAAACGCCTGAGAAAATCAGAGCCAATTTTTTATGTTTCGCGAAATCTTGATAATTTTATACGAAATAATAAAGGCGGATACTCTAAGATTATATTAATCGGACACAGCATGGGCGGTGTTATACTGCGAGATCTTCTTGGGCAGCAGCTTCAAAGACAGGTGCCTTTAGATTCAGATATTGGATTAGCATGTTTCATTGCTTCACCATTAAACGGAGCTTGGCTTGCGAAGCTTGGTAAAAAGCTACCAAGCGGTGTGCAATCGCAAGTAGCTGATCTAGATCCTAATTCTCCTTATTTGACTCATGTCATCAATCAATGGAATGCGTGGCGAAAAAAAGGAGGCTCAGTGGTCCGTGTGCGCTCCTTATACTCACAAAACGATACAATAGTTGATACGGCTTCTGCCGTAGGAGACGATCCAGAAGCCGTGCCCATTCAAAATGTTGATCACGTTAGTATAGTAAAGCCTAAATCTCCGAATGATGAAATCGTAGAAACTCTTTCCAGGTTTATTTCCGAGGTCAATATAGGAAATGATTGAATTTTTATATTTCGTTGATCAAAATTCAGTTTGACACTGGCTAAAGGGTATGGCCAACACTTCCAGGTTCCCGATATGCGTCGATATCTGAGATAATGTCGCAAAACGGATAATTTCAGCCGTTTGCGTATTTCCGCTCCTGCGCCCAACACGTCATGTTCTGCGAAAGCTCCGTATGTCTGCTTGCACTGGACCGTCGTGCGAACTCACCCGGGAAATGTTCTGGAACGCGGCAAGATGTTCCGTGTCACGATGGGTACGTAAGGCGCTTCTGCTTCGTCAGCAGCTTCGCAAGTTCTGTCGCGTTGGCGGTTTTGCGATGCGATATTCCGGTTCTACGTGCTCCTGCATCGGCCCCGGTCAGAGTCAAGACGACGATATCTTCTCGTGCCTCGCCATGTGATGCGGGCACAAAGGCGACGCCCAAGCCTGCCGCGATCAAATCAAGCAATTGCTGATCATTTACAGCCTGAGCCACCGAAGCGACCATAGATGGTGCAAGCTCCATCCGGTCTGCCTGTGGGCAATAGGGGCGGTGGATGAACGGCTCTGCGCGCAGGTCCTCGATCCGTATCTCCCGGGAAGCCGCCAGCGGATGGTGCCGGGCGACAGCGATTTTGAATGGGTCGTCAGCCAAGGGGATGAAGGCATGCGTCTCAGGTATGCAGGCGTCTGAAACATAAGCCAGGTCACTCGCCCGCGCCTCATCGGCAAAAGCGAACTGCAGGCCTTGGAACCGGCGGCGCAAGCTCTTCAGGTCCGGCGCAATATGGCTCATCAGCATATCCGGCGCGCAATATATCCGAACCGTTTGCGACGGTTCCTCAAGCAGGCGCGCTTCCAACGCGGCAAGGTGGGTCACGGAATCAATCACGTCGTGATAGAGCCGCGCGGCAAACGGATAGGGTTTCAGGCCTGTCTTTGACCGTTTGAACAAGAGTGTCCCAAGCCGATCTTCCAGTTTCTGAATTGCAGCCGAAACGGTCGGCTGGCTGACACCGTTCACTTGAGCGGCCTGGCTGAATGTACCGGTCTCGAAAGCGCTGGTGAAATAGCGCAGCGTGTTCAGATCTATCATAGCTAATTACTATATCAAAAATAGTTCATGGCGCAATTTCCTTCATCCGCTCGTGCTGTCAAAGATTCATGGATCAACCACATGGAGACCCAAGCTAATGAATCTGAAACCTGTAAAAACCGAAAACACCGTAATCGGACAAGTGCTGATAAAATTCGCGGCCGGAGATCCGTCGCTCTTTGAGCTGATTGCCGACGACATCGATTTTCGCATCGATCATTTCCGCGATGAAACCAACACAAGCTGGCAGATAGCGGACAATCGGAACAGTCTGGCCCAGGTGATCGGCCGCCTGGGGCAAGAGGTGTTTCCGAAAGGGACCGAAGTACTTGCGATCGACTGTCTTGCGCTTGGCGGCGGCTGGCATCTGACGTGTTTCAACCAGCGTTTCTTTTACGGTGTGCGGCAGGAGGATGTCACAAGTCTCACCTACATCGTGTCGCATGAGGCAGACGGTCAGCTGGACTATTTTCGCGAGAACGTGACCAACATCGTTGATCTGCCCAAAGCTGCTTAGGCGAGCCGATGGTCCGTCATCGACACATGTCGCGCCGCGCGCAGCCGCACGCGGACGGTCGATGCCGCAGCAGAACGCCCGACTCGAAATGGAGACGCGCAACAAGGCGCTGCTGGAACGCGCGGGGTGACTATGGGCGCGCAGCGCATCCGGCGATAGTTTCCGCGTCGCATAATCAGCGTTCTTGTAAATCAGACACCAGCGCCTGGAGCGCCTCGACCAGCGCGGCGAACCGCTCCTTGCCAATCATGTTCGTATATTGACGTTCTAGGGTGTTCATCACTTCGAGACTGTCAAGCATCAGTCGCTGGCCCTCTGCCGTAAGTGTTAGCGTCCGTGCACGGGCGTCATGCTCGCCGACAGAAATTTCGAGATAGCCGGCGGCATGCAAGTCGGAAGCGAGTCGGCCCATTGCTTGTTTGGTAATGCCCGCGCGTTCGGCCGTCTCCGTGATCGTGCCGCCCGCGAGATCCATATTCGACAGGAGAGTCGTGTGGGTTGATCCGAGCGCATCGTGTCCGCGCGCATGCAGACCATCGACAACGTCGCGGCCAACATGCCGGGCGGCGGCGAGCAGCAATTGGCGCAGGTTGCGGCCTCGCTCGGTTTCGAGCGCCACGAGATCGACGGCGCCTTCGTTGCCTTGCATCATTTAGTAACCTATGGTTTCTTTTAATTGGAACCTTGGTTTACCAATATTAGGTGGAAGAGCACAATGAGCGAACAGAGCTTCATAGACCCAGGCACCGTCGACTGGGCCGTACTGGATGCGCTGCCGGGGGTCTCGCTTCTACCACTCGCCGAGCCGGTCGGAGGCGGCTCTATCCATCGTGCTCGACTGGCGGCAGGCACGACCATTCCCGCCCATACCCATCCTGCTGATGAGTTTGTCCTCGTGCTGTCGGGTAAATTGGAAACGGGTGGTCGCCCCTGTCAGGCTGGTACCTTCTGGAGAGTCCCCGCCGGTGTTCGACAGGGCCCCCATGTTGCTTTGGATGCCGTCGAGCTTTTGACTGTGCGTTTAGGCCCCATGGGCGAATTCGAAGCTTCCTAAATCTCACTCGGCGCCATCGTGTGCGGTAGGCGTAAGATGCGAGATGGAAGGACGAAGAGCCCTTGGCCTTGCGCGGCGTGTCCTTCTATTCTCCCGCGATGTCTTCTCAATATGAACGGGCACGCCGGGCGGCGGCGACGGTCCTACGCATTCTCAAGATCATGGAGCCGTCGGTGCCCACGGCCCATGACCGCTTCAAGACGCACCCCAGCGATATCGCCGCGCTGCATTTCATTGGTGAGAATCCCGGCGCGCAGGGCAAGGCACTGGTGCAGTTTCTGGGCGTCGCGCCGACCACTGTGTCGAGCCTTCTCGACCGGCTGGAGACGGCAGGGCTCGTCCGTCGGGAGCGACCCGTGGAGAATCGCCGTTCCGTGGCGCTTTTCCTGACCGATGAGGGGACGGCGGCCCGCGCCGCGATCGTCCAGGAGGAGCAGGAGACCGCCAAACGCATGCTCGCCGCTTTGCCGCGGGACCGACGCGAGGCCTTCGTCGAGGCCCTTGAACTCATCGCCAAGGGTCTCAAGACTGACGAAACCGCTTGAATAATACGATCGGCGTATTATTCTCTGGTCGTAATGAAAAACGAATCGAACAGAAGAGTGGGACAGCGCATGGGGCGGGGCATCGCCGCCGCCGTTGTGCTGATCCTCGCAGGGCTCTCCACCTGGGCCGCCTTGGCCTTCGGCCTCGCCGCCTCGCGCACGATCGCCCATGCGGATCCTGCGCCCGGCATTGCGCTGTTTGAACTCCGGCACCGCTATGCGAGCGCGTTCCTACTCTACCGCCGCGACGATCCGGCCACTGCGCTTCTCATTGATGCCGGCCTTCCGCAGCGCGCCGATCGTCTTGCGGCGGACATTCGCGCGGCGGGTGTGGCACTTGAGGATCTCGACGCGATCATCCTCACCCATGCCCATATCGACCACGCCGGCGGGGCAAAGCGCCTCCACAAACTGACCGGCGCGCCGATCGTCTTGGGTGCTGGCGACGAGGATCTTCTCATGACCGCCAAGCCGGACGATCTGTGTCCGACGAGCCCTTTCGCACACCTCGTTCGCGTAACGGTCACCACGAAGGAAGACTGGTCCGTCGCGCCCGACCGAGTGGTGGCGAGCGCTGTCGATCTGAGTGAAATGTCTGACATTCCAGGACGCATTTTGACCCTGCCGGGACACACGAAAGGGTCGATTGTCATCTCCGTCGGCGACGCGCTTTTCGTTGGCGATCTGGTGCGGGGACGGATGCTCGGCCATGGCCCGGTCCGCCACTTCTTCATGTGCGACCTTGATGACAACGACGCCGACATGGCCGCGCTGCTCGGTGCGTTTCCGCACGGAACCCGCGTCTTTCCCAGTCATTTTGACGGCTTCCGACTTTCCGCGCTCAACCGCTTCGCGCATCCCGAAAAAACTGACCCCTGATCCTGCACTCCCTCCTGCTCACTGCCGCGGTCATCGCGACGCCCGTCAGTCCGTCAGTGCCCATGGCCTGACCCCACGAGGTGGTCCAACGGTAGCGTTAGACCTGGCAGGTTAGCGGGGCTCATGCCGCCGCACCTTCATAGTAAGGCGGCGGGAGCCCCGCGGGCAAGATGGTCTTCGGTGCGGGCGGGTTGTACCCCAGCGATGAGTGTGGCCGCAGCTGATTGTAGTGGCGCCTCCACCACTCGATGAGGGCCTTCGCTTCCTTCAGTGTATAGACGATTTCCCGGTCCAGGAACTCGTCCCTGAGTTTCGAGTTGAAGCTCTCGCAATAGCCGTTCTCCCATGGTGAGCCAGGCTCGATATACAGTGTCGTCACGCCCAGCCTGCCGAGCCATCCCCGGACAGCCGTAGCGATGAACTCTGGTCCGTTGTCGGAGCGAATGTTCTCCGGTGGCCCGTGGATGAGGAACAGCTGAGAGAGCTCTTCGAGCACGTTTTGCGAGTTGAGCCTTCGCTCGACGCGAATCGAGAGGCACTCTCTCGTGAACTCGTCGATGATGCAGAGCATCCGATAGACCCTTCCATCATGGGTCCGGTCCTGGACGAAGTCGTAGCTCCAGACGTGGTTCGGGCGCTCCGGCCGAAGCCGCACGCACGACCCATCGTTCAGCCATAGGCGCCCGCGTTTCGGTTGTTTCTGCGGTACTTTAAGCCCCTCCCGCCGCCAGATGCGATAGACCCGCTTCTGGTTCACGTGCCATCCGTCGCGCCGGAGCAATGCAGTCACCCGGCGATAGCCATAGCGGCCATACTGCTCAGCTAGCTGAATGATGGCACCGGTCAGCGCCTTCTCGCCAGGACGGCCCGAAGGACGCTTCCTCTGGGTCGAACGGTGCTGACCCACCACCTCGCAGGCACGGCGCTCTGAGACGCCATGCTCTTCGTGACGTGATCGACGCATTTCCGACGGCGGTCGGGGCTCAGAAGTTTCCCTTTGCGGCCTCAGAAAGAATGAGCTTGTCCAGCGTGAGATCCGACACAGCCTTCCGTAGGCGTTGGTTCTCTTTCTCAAGCTCTTTAAGCCGCTTCGCCTGATCGACCTTCAGACCGCCATACTCCCGTCGCCACCTATAGTACGTCTGCTCGGTCACACCGATCGCCCGGCAGGCAATCCCGATGGTCTCGCCCTTCGCCAGGCGCACCTCGACCTCTCGCAAATGACCGATGATCTCCTCGGCCGTTCGTCTCTTCCGTCCCATTCCTCAGCTCCTTCCATGGAGCCAAGTCTAACACATCAACCGGACCACTTTTCGGGAGGCAGACCAGTCGCCGCAAAACCAACGAAGAGACGCGCCGCACCGCTGTCCCTGCGCGTCACCGAAGAAGAGCGAGACTTCCTGAAGCGTGCGGCGAGCTCCCGCTAGATCAACGCCTATATCCGCGAGAGGGTGTTCTGCGATGCAGCTTCGCCCCGGCGAACCTATCGCAAGCCCCGGCCTCATGATGCCGCCATTGGCAAAGCGCTCGCGGCGCTTGGTCAGTCTCGGCTGTCGTCGAACATGAACCAGATCGCCAAGGCCGCAAACCTCGGCACGCTCTCGGTCACGCCGGAACTGAGCGAGGAGCTGGCCTCGGCCTGCGCGGACATTCGAGCCATGCGCTCGGCCTTGGTGGAGGCGTTGGGGCTTAAAGACCAATCCCCATGATCTTAGTCGGCAATCAACGCGGCGGCGCGAGCAATCTCGCCCGCCATCTTCTCTCGCCTGAGAATGAGCACGTGCATGTGCATGTGCATGTGCATGAGATTTCCGGCTTTGCGGCGGATGATATGCACGGGGCGTTCAATGAAGCGCACGCGATCTCACGCGGCACGCGCTGCCAGCAATTCCTCTATTCTCTCTCGCTGAACCCGCCCGTAGGCAGAGCGGTGAGCGCGTTGCCAGATCATTTCGTGTACCAATCAACGAGTTCAACCATTCTCTCGCAGGCGTGTTCTACGGTTTCCTGTGAGAATTTTTTATGCGGCTTCAAGGCAGATACCTCGAAGCTGACCTGCGGGTTTTCCTTCGGATTATAGGGTTTGCTGCCCACCGGCCGGTCGTTCATGATTCGCGATATTTCCGCCTCGTTCGGCGTTTTCAAAAAAAGGTCGACCGATCCCAATTCGTGACCAACCGACATCCAGAGCCTATGACGCAATGTGATGTGGCTTGGCAAACGCGGATGTTTGATGCGTTCTATCCAGCTATCTTCGTCATAGTATTCTTCCTTTATCGGAGGGAATTGGAAGCTGACACTTTCTCTACGGCACCATTCTTCTGCGACCTCCTTGTAACGAATGTGAAGTTCTTTCACTGCAATATCAGGAATCTGGACGCCTGACGATGCTTGTTTCTTGATCGCAGCCTTGATACGCTTTCGCCGATATTTCAAACGCAGATTGTCTTTCGAAGACATAATCTCGATCATTTCTTCAAGCGAAAAACTTTTATCGTAATCATCTTTTTCGCCTACATAATTCTGTGGAGCGATTAGAAGTGTTGCAGCTTTGACGCCCTTTGATCGAAGATACTCTGCGTGATCAGCGTACCGTTTTGCCTGACGCGTCGCGGGACCAGCGCCGATTTTATGCTCGATCAGCAAAGCGTACTTGAGGCCATCTCCGCTGGCATGAACGAGAAGGTCGGCATATCCGCCGCTTTTTAGCTTAGGGTGGATGATAACATCGTCAAATTTAAGTCCATTCAAATTTCCGAATACTCTACAACACACCTCGTGCAAAAAGCGCGAATCACACGCAGAATTCTTCTGCAAAAATAAGGTCTAGCTCGTATTCTTGCGATCTTTTTCGAGGCACGTTGGCAAGCGCATTGTTTTCGACTTCCATAAAATTACGAATCCCTTTGCAGTGAGTGATATCTTCTCAGAGTATCGAGAACAGTAAAAGCCACCAGTTACTCCACCGAATTCCAAGTAGCCACAAATGGCAGCGCCTCTGGAACCTCGTGTTTGATGTGTGATTGGATCCCCAAGCGGCACAACAGAGAGAAGATGGATATTCACCGCGAGTTAGTGCGCTATCGGAAAGAAGGCCGCGAACCGCCATCGCCTGAGCAGACCCGGCAACGGGAAACGCTCTCACCGAGGGACATGATCGGCGAGAAGCTAGATCGCCGGGCAGAGTTCCTTGCCCGCCGTACAGAGGCTAAGCGCGATGGCCCGACGAGGCACAGGCCGCGCGGCCCGTCCCTTTCTCGTCGATGAGGTTGCCCTGCAACCCTCTGCCTTTCTGGCGAAGAATAGGGTGAGCCGCGGGCAAGGAGGCTCCAAACGAGGCTCCGCCCGCAAGGGGTGGATACGTTTGGATGCCTTGCCCGCGCGAGGGGCGACGCCCCTAAGCACTAAGCATCGAAGTCAAGTGTTCGCTTGGAATGCGTATAATGCGGACCTATCACGTAGTCTTCCATATCCAGCTCGGGGTTCATCATTGATGTCGTAAAAATAACCTGAAATGGCTTTTCCACTTCAGTAGTTTTTTCAACAATAAGTTTTTGGAACAAATGGCTTCTTTTCGATTCCGTTCCCTTGTCTTCTACATTGTCAAATAACACAAATCTCGTATGGAAGAACTTGTCGTCTTTCAAGGCCGCCAATAGAATTGCTAGGACCGCAGAATTCTTTAGGAAAACATTACTGCTCTCCGCAAAATTCATTTTTTCCATCAACAATAATGGCATCGTCTACAAAATCTACTTTGAGGTTCTCTGCATTTCTGAACTCTTCTTGGCGCTCAAAATCATCCCTTAGTATTTTTGCACCTTCATCTGAAACTGCGGTCAATGCAACTCGACGGCGTTTTCCTGCTGAAATGGTCAAGGCGGTTTCTCGGTCTTTCAATTTTTGCAATCGCTCCTGAATCGCCGCCTTTTCAGCCTAACGGGAAGAGATTCCAGCTCCAACTGGCCCGGATTACGGGGAGAAAGTCAGCAACTCTCCATTGATAAAAAATTCTCCGCACAAAATGCCTCCATGCTCTCAACCCAAAACAAAGCATCGCCCTTCCACGCTCATATCTGCCAGATCGTCCGTAACGCTCATGATCAGTGCGCTAGAGGATCAATTTAGCCGCAATAACCCACATGACGACGGCGATAACGGCATTGGTCTGCCTCCCGAAAAGTGGTCCGGTTGATGTGTTAGACTTGGCTCCATGGAAGGAGCTGAGGAATGGGACGGAAGAGACGAACGGCCGAGGAGATCATCGGTCATTTGCGAGAGGTCGAGGTGCGCCTGGCGAAGGGCGAGACCATCGGGATTGCCTGCCGGGCGATCGGTGTGACCGAGCAGACGTACTATAGGTGGCGACGGGAGTATGGCGGTCTGAAGGTCGATCAGGCGAAGCGGCTTAAAGAGCTTGAGAAAGAGAACCAACGCCTACGGAAGGCTGTGTCGGATCTCACGCTGGACAAGCTCATTCTTTCTGAGGCCGCAAAGGGAAACTTCTGAGCCCCGACCGCCGTCGGAAATGCGTCGATCACGTCACGAAGGAGCATGGCGTCTCAGAGCGCCGTGCCTGCGAGGTGGTGGGTCAGCACCGTTCGACCCAGAGGAAGCGTCCTTCGGGCCGTCCTGGCGAGAAGGCGCTGACCGGTGCCATCATTCAGCTAGCTGAGCAGTATGGCCGCTATGGCTATCGCCGGGTGACTGCATTGCTCCGGCGCGACGGATGGCACGTGAACCAGAAGCGGGTCTATCGCATCTGGCGGCGGGAGGGGCTTAAAGTACCGCAGAAACAACCGAAACGCGGGCGCCTATGGCTGAACGATGGGTCGTGCGTGCGGCTTCGGCCGGAGCGCCCGAACCACGTCTGGAGCTACGACTTCGTCCAGGACCGGACCCATGATGGAAGGGTCTATCGGATGCTCTGCATCATCGACGAGTTCACGAGAGAGTGCCTCTCGATTCGCGTCGAGCGAAGGCTCAACTCGCAAAACGTGCTCGAAGAGCTCTCTCAGCTGTTCCTCATCCACGGGCCACCGGAGAACATTCGCTCCGACAACGGACCAGAGTTCATCGCTACGGCTGTCCGGGGATGGCTCGGCAGGCTGGGCGTGACGACACTGTATATCGAGCCTGGCTCACCATGGGAGAACGGCTATTGCGAGAGCTTCAACTCGAAACTCAGGGACGAGTTCCTGGACCGGGAAATCGTCTATACACTGAAGGAAGCGAAGGCCCTCATCGAGTGGTGGAGGCGCCACTACAATCAGCTGCGGCCACACTCATCGCTGGGGTACAACCCGCCCGCACCGAAGACCATCTTGCCCGCGGGGCTCCCGCCGCCTTACTATGAAGGTGCGGCGGCATGAGCCCCGCTAACCTGCCAGGTCTAACGCTACCGTTGGACCACCTCGTGGGGTCAGGCCAGCATCGAGAAATCGCCACGTATTGGGGTTTCGAAACAACTGCGTCAGCAATCGAGCGCCGAAGCCCAAGAAGAAAAAGAATATGAACGACGCGGCAGTTGCGCCGACACCGAACATCAGACTGCTGTCCGTTTGTGGGGCGGCGGCACCGAGCAAGACCACAGTCTCCAAATAAGCAGAAGGATTGAGCCACGTGATGGTAAGGCAGGTGAGCAATGTCTGACCCAGCGGTTGAGGCGCCGTCTCGGACAATGACAATACCTCACGTCGAAACAACGCAGACCATGCCTTCGTCCAGCCGTAGTAAATAAGAAAAGTTGCACCGCCATAGCGTAGCAAAGGCTCAACCAAAGGCGCCTGAGTTACGATAACGCCAAAGCTGGCGATTCCAGCGAAAATCAAAATAGTGTCCGACACAGCGCAGGCGAGAACCGTTGCTAAAACATGTTCGCGGCGTATACCTTGCTGTAAGACAAATGCGTTTTGCGGGCCGACTGCGAAAATCAAGCTCAAAAATAGGGAAAACCCCGTCAGCGCCGCCGTCATAACACATCGACCTTGTGACAAGCTGTCGGCGGATGAGGCAGCAGAACTGCGCGCCAGTGATCATCCACACCAACTCTTAAGATGTGAATGTTGTGCAGGTTCTAACAATACTAGTCCATACGATAGAATTCAGATTAAAATCAATAATACCGAAGTGTTCGTTCAATACTTCTGGCTGACCACCTCAGCACTTCGCATCAAGAATCCGGATTCATCAATATGTGATATAGCCCCCGTATTTCGAAGGGGCTGGCATAGAAGATTTATGATTTCAGGTATTCGTGCATATGCACTCAGCACCTTTCGGATTTGACAACCGTTAACGCCGGTCGCTGATCCAGATCGGAATGCAGGCTCCGAACTTCCTCGCCAAGGAAATCTGCGAACGCTTTCGCGGCACCTCTGTCTGCGGAAGGCGCGCGGAGGAGCCTTAGCTCATAATTTGGAAGATCCGGCAATCCATCAGCGCACCCAAGCCTGCAAAGCCCTTCCGGCCAGGTCAGGTCTTTGAAAACAGAAACACACCCGCCTTCGCGCACCTCGGCGGCGACGGCGCCGATGCTGTTCGCGATGAGTTGAGCATGCCAGCGCCTTTCTGCTCTATCGAGCGCCTCGGTCGCCCATTTGCGAAAGAAGCAGCCGGGCCAGTAGAGGGCGAGAGGCAGGACTTCATGCGTGACCGGATCGACACCGGGTGCGCCGCCCCAAAGCGGTTTTCCCCGATAGAGGAATTCGCCCTCTGTGCCGTTTTCGGGCGTCATGACGATCACGGCGTCGAACCGCGCACCGACCATCTCCTTGAGCTCCGACGTCAGCCCGGTTTCGACTTCAATCAGAACATCGGGAAACAGCCTTCTGAACTTGGAAAGCATGGGGGGCAGGTGAAAGGTGGCGAAGTCCTCCATCAAACCCAGCCTCACCCGCCCTGACAGCTTGTCCGAACGCAGACTTTCCAGTGCGGCGTCGTTGACGGCAACGATCTCCCTAGCGTAGGCAAGCAGCTTCTCGCCGGCGATTGTCAGCGTCGGCGGACGGTTGTTTCGATCAAAGAGCGTCGCATCAACAACGTCTTCAAGCCGTTTCACCTGCATGCTGAGAGCCGACTGAGTTCGATTTAGACGGGCGGCCGCCCGCGCAAACGTACCGGCGTCGACAATCGACACAAACGCCCGAAGAAGCGAGGGATCGAGATCCCGGATGGGAGCATTTCTGTTCATGTTTATTGACACTGACGCTGTAACATTCAACGTCATTGATACTCTGCCAGTCCAAAAAGCAAAAGCGCCGAAGCGCCAGCTCTCCTTCAACCTTTGTGATGAACGTGATCAGACTTTTTGAAGAGAGTCCGTGAACCCACTCACGATTAGGATTACGCAAAGTCGCTTCGGCCTGTGTCACCTCAGAGCTAGCTCTGAATGGTGTGGCTGAAATAAACCGAGACGAGAGTGACCGTATGACGGAGTAATATCTGTCCCCGAAACACATTCTAGACGTACGCAATTCTGCAATTTAGCGTGCCGGTCGATAGCAGATTTTAAGGGCGTCGTGGGTTTCAGTGCAGTGAGGTTTGTTTTCCGTCAATCGACGCATTGCTTAGTCCAGTCGACGACAGTCTGCGTGAGAAGTACCCGTGACCACGAAAATGCATGATCGCCAGGAATAGTTATTTCCGTCATATCGATATGCTTCTGCTCGCTATAGGCTGCGACCAAACGATCATGAAACAAGGGCGGCGGAACGGCTTGATCATTCTTACCGGCAATCAACAGGACGGATTTCCCCGCAAGCCTTGGTGCTAATCCGGGTAGACTGAACGACTCACGATTTTTACTTATTTCGGCGCGAAATTTGTCACTGGACCAGCCTTGCAACATTTGAAGGTTATCCGAATAAGTATCAAGGGCACGTCCGGCTTCGCTTTCTGCGTTGAAAACACCCTCATCCGAGCCAAAGTCAGCGGCTGCGATACCTACTACACAACGGACGGCGTTATCTTGCGCCGCGCCTTGAAGCGCGGCGAAGCCGCCCATGGAATGGCCGATCAGTGCCAAGCGTTCTGGGTCAACACGATACTCCTGAGTGCGCGTACGTAGCACATCGAGCGCGGTCGCCACGTCCTCGACCACCTGGATAACTGAGAACTCACCCTCACTGCCCCATGTGCCACGATAATGGAAAAACAGAACATTGATCCCAGCGCGACGCAAAGCCTGAGCGATATCGAGATTTCTCTCGGTGCCAGGATACCCGTGAAGCAGTATGGCTGTTGGATGTGGCCCCGGACCATTCGCAAGGTAGATATGCCCGTTCAAGCGAGATCCATGACTGTCGAAACTCAACTCAACAATCGAAGGCGGATAGAGTTGGTCCACTGACACAATGTCCTGGCTGACGGCGTCATATCCTGAGGCGTTCTCGTGCGACGAGGCGGCGCACCCTGACGCCAGCCCCATCGCGAGACCGCCTGCCAAAATTGCCTTGGCGCTATTCAATTTCACGAAGGCGCTCCTTCCGAGTATTGTGTCAGTTTATCGTCGATCGGAACCCACGCCTGCTTGCTCGACGTCCAAATATGTTCTGCAGGGGGATATTTGTCCGGCTTGTCTAAGCTTCCGTGCGTCAGTCCTATTACATTTTGACTGCGGCGCTCACTGAACATCGTTGTCCCACATAGAGCACAAAAGCCGCGGCGCAGATCTTCGGATGACGGATACCAGGTGACCGGCCCCGATATCTCAACTGAAGACTATGGCACAAGGATACGGGCGTAGTACGGCGCGCCAGTTGCTTTCTGACAGATATGACAGTGACAGGCTCGAATATTGATCGGCGCCGCGAAGGTTATGTACCGAGAGGCACCGCAGAGGCAGGAACCTATTATTTGATCTATGGTCGGCGTATTTTCCATTTCTCGGCCCAAAGGGTTTGCGCTGTGCTGCCCAAGCTACAGACAGATTGCTGTTTGCAGCCTTCTCAATAAAAACCCGGACAATAGCCGATGGCGAAAACCGCCGACGGTCGGATGAAGCAGCAAGTCCATAATTTGAGAGGGTTTTTAGTCGTCGCCCCCCCAACAATCCATGCAATAACTTTGGCCGCCTCCATCAAAAAGTATGAATTCGTTTCGAGAGGTTGAGGTTGTATTCATTGAGTCTCAACAACGCTCGCAAAGGGCTATATCGCCAGACTTGCCGCGTTGAGTCCGCTTGTATTGATTTCAATCGTAGTACGCCTGGCAAAAAAAGAGTCGGTAAATTCAAAACAAACAAGGTGGTGCCATGACCGATTGCGTAATCAGGAAGGATCGACACGGCATTGCGCTATTGACTCTAAATCGGCCCGAGAAACTCAATGCCTTAAACTACGAAACCAACGATCGCCTACTCGAGCTCTTGAACGAAATTGAAGATGACCCAGAGATTCGTGCTGTTATTGTAACTGGTGCGGGTGATCGCGCTTTCTCAGCTGGCGCGGATATACACGAATTCTCGGACAGCATTCGTGCCGGGACGAATGTCGCCATCAAGGATTTCGTCCGGCGGGGACAGGCGATGACGTCCCGGTTTGAAAATTTTCCGAAGCCGGTGATCGCCGCCGTCAATGGGTTGGCGTTCGGCGGCGGGTGCGAGATTACGGAGTCCGTCCACCTAGCTGTCGCTTCAGAAGACGCTCTGTTTGCAAAGCCGGAAATTAGCATAGGCATCACGCCAACATTTGGAGGCACCCAGAGATTGTCGCGGTTAGCGGGCCGGAAACGCGCGCTCGAATTTCTACTTACTGGAGATCCGTTCACGGCCGAACGGGCCTGCGAAATCGGCCTGATAAACCGGGTCGTTCCACCTGAGGCCGTCCTCGAGAGCGCTTTCGAGATGGCGGAACACATACTGCGCCATTCATCGACGGTGATCTCTGCGATACTGCATGCCGTGACCAGAGGCATCAATTTACCGATCGCTGAAGCGCTCGAGATCGAAGTCCAGCAGTTCGCTCGTATCGCCGGAAGTAATGACACGTGTAAGGAACTAGATGCCTGGATAACCTGCCGAAGCACCGGCACGCTGAGTTAGCAAGATCTATGAGGTGTCTTAGCCTGGAAAGATGAGCCGAACTAATTCGCAGACTGCCTCAACTGTGGGAGTATATCTCTGCGCAGCTCTGCGGCGTGGACTGTCCGGCCCATCGTGCAGGACTAACAATGCTCATATTTGATCAGTACTTGGCGAAATGGACGGCCCAATGAACACACGACCTGAGCGCCCCGTCGCAGCCACCATTGCTGTCGTAATTCGTGAAGGCTGCATCCTTCTAGTCCGCAGAGCTAATCCACCTGATGCCGGGCGCTGGGGCTTCCCAGGTGGTAAGATCGAGTCAGGCGAAACACTGACACAGGCAACCGTCCGCGAACTCCACGAGGAGACCGCTATTGAAGGTGAAGCATTGCAGGCTTTCACCGCCGTCGATGCCTTCGATTATGACGAGGATGGCAGACTGCGCCAGCATTTCGTCCTGATAGCAGTGCTATGCCGGTGGGTTTCGGGCGATCCGGTTGCAGGCGACGACGCGCTCGAAGCCAGATGGTTCGGCATGGAAGAGCTGAACGACGCAAAGCTTGCGCTAAGTTTGGACGTCCCTGAGATCGCAAGGCAGGCGGCTAGCATCAAATATCCCTCAAGCGAGCAAATGTCCGAGAGCTGTTAAGTCCGCTTAATGAGACACACTAAACGCCGTATACGACAAGGCGTGTCAGAGAAAATAACCGCCTAAAATTGGTTTTTAGGACTTTCTCTGAAGCCCTACCGAAAACGAAGCAGAGTTCAGTCTCAACGCTTTACGCAGTGATTATACGAATATCCGGTACAGCAGAGATACCAAACAAGGGCTAATAATTCTATTGGCTATTTCTAGTTTTTACTTGTCGTCGAAACCAGACAATCAATCTATCGGTCCTGTCCGGTTTCGCGCCGGCTTGCCCCCGAATGAGTACATAGGACCAATTAGTCGGGTAGTCAGTTCCAAACGGCGCGATCAGACGCTTAGTTGCAAGATAGTTGTCGACAAGGGGGCGGCGTCCGATTGCAACTCCGTAAGAATGTGCAGCAGCTTCAAGTACCATCGCCGAATCCTCCATCCAGTGATGGTTGCTGGACAGCTTATCTATCCCGCCAATGGCCGCAGACCAATCTGCCCACTCTTTCGGGTGGCTGGCGTTGTGCAAAAGTCGCGCTTTTTGAACCAACTCGGCAGATCCATCCGAGCATTCTACCCGGTCCAAAAGCGCCGGCGTACAAACAGGGAAGGCCGCTTCCGGAAAGAGAACCTCCGTATCTGGTGTGAGCGCATGGTTGGGAAGTTGACGGATGGCGATGTCAATGTCGTGTCGCCCAAGATCAAGTAATGCTGTCGACGAGATTATCTTGATGTCAACACCGGGGAGATCGGCTTCGAGTTGGGCAAGCTGTGGGATCAGCCACAAAGTCGCCAATGTCGGTGCCAGCGTGACGGAAATGGGTTTCACGCTCCGGGAATCTGAGACCAGCTCAGTCGCTCGACTGATTTCGGCAAGCGGTTCAGACAGCATTTGAAGATATCGCCTACCGAGTTCCGTCAAGCGTAATCCACGACCGGTTTTCTCGAACAAGCGTTTGCCCAACCGCTCTTCAAGCCGTCGCAGATGCTGACTCAGCGCGGCCTCGCTGACATGCAACTCCCGCGCCGCTGAACGAACGCCGCCCAGTTCGGCGACGGAAACGAAGGCCCGCAAAGCCTGAAGCGATGGGATATTTTCAAGCACGCAGACACTTTAGCAAATGCAAACAGTATAGAAAACTATTACTTATCGTTCTCGTCTCTACTTCAATCTACTCTCTTCGGCGATAACCGAAGACGCTGGAGGACGAAATGAGCGGGATAATTCTCGACAAGCGGTATGAAACTGAGCAGGGAACAATCTCCTACGGGTCCGCTGGCAAAGGGGAGCCTGTGGTTCTCGTGCACGGGACTCCCAGTACGTCTTACATCTGGCGGCACGTGGCGCACCGTCTCGCCGAGCGTTTCAATGTCCTCGTCTATGACCTTGTCGGCTACGGGCAATCACAGGGTAATCCTGAGCAGGATAAGAGGCTGCGGAGTCATGCGGCCACGCTATCGGCACTTTGCCAGCATTGCGACATAAGGCACCCCCATCTCGTTGGACACGACTTCGGCGGCGCCACAGTGCTGGGTGCGCATCTCATCGAAGGAGTTGCCGCCAAGAGCCTCACGATTCTGGACGCCGTGTCTCTTAACCCGTGGGGCACACCCTATGCCCATTTGGTGCGTGACAACCCTGATGTCTTTCAGGAACTGCCTGAATACGTGCATTTGGCCATGGTAGGCGCGCATCTCGATACGGCAACTTTCCACAAACTCGCGCCGGACGCATACAACGTCTATCTGCAACAATGGGCCGGTACCGAAGGCCAAGAGCACTACGTGAAGACGTTTAGGGATTTCGATTTCGCGTTCACTGAGCGTCTAGAGACCCTCTACCCCACAATCAGGATACCAACGCAATGCTTGTGGGGTGAACACGACCGATGGGTAGCCCCGGACGTAGGAACCCGACTTGCCGACATGATTCCGGACGCGACCTTCGAGCTTCTTCCTGACGCCGGCCATTTTTCCATGGAAGACATCCCTGGCACCATCGCCACTCGAATCGCGGCGCATGTCGATGCTGCGAGTTGAACAAATTCTATAGAGGCGAGACTCAGTGGAAGAACCTTACTTCATCACGACGCGAACATTCACCGTGGGCAACCAATCCCTGGCTGTTAGGGAATGCGGCGACGGGCTGCCAGTGCTGCTTCTACAT
Organism: Parvularcula bermudensis HTCC2503; assembly: GCF_000152825.2. NCBI lineage: Bacteria > Pseudomonadati > Pseudomonadota > Alphaproteobacteria > Parvularculales > Parvularculaceae > Parvularcula > Parvularcula bermudensis. The sequence continues at coordinate 1,179,168 of NC_014414.1, read as the reverse complement.
GGATTTCCCGATACCGCTGAAACCTGGGACGATACTTTGCCTGTATTGGCCGATGCCGGCTTTCGCGCCATCGCCCTTCATTTGCGTGGCTATCGACCGAGCAGCCTTGCCGCCGATGGCGACTATTCTGTCGCGACGATTGCGGAGGACGTCGCAGCGCTCGCTGATGCACTTGGTTTGGGGCGCTTCGGCATCATCGGTCATGATTGGGGAGCATCTGTAGCGTGGGCGGCAGCGGCGCTCTGGTCGGAACGAGTTGCATTCGTTGTTGCGCTGGCGATTGCTCCTTCACGTTATGTGCACGCAAGTCTTCGTGAGCTGCTGGCGCGCCCGCACAATCTGTATCTTGCGTGGGGGCCGATTGCCCGCTGGTGGCTGCGCCGCCGGAACCTTGCCTTTGTAGAGTCATGCTACCGGAAGTGGAGCCCGAACTGGCATGTGCCAGAAGCACATATGGAGCGCGTTAAGTCTGCCCTTAGCCCTACAAATCGGGCCGCGGCGGCAGTTGCCCATTATCGGCATGCCCGCCTTGGGCGTCCGCTGCCACCAGAATGCGGGAGCAAGGTGCGAGTCCCTTCACTCGCGATCCTGGGTGATGACGAACCATCCAGCCGCAAGCGAATGTTCGATACCTTTCTAGGTGACGCCCAGCCAGATCAACGCGTCGTCACTTACGATGGTGTCGGACATTGGCCTCACCTTGAGGTTCCGGAACGTTTTCACGACGACCTTCTCGGTTTCTTGGCTGATATCGACGCGTGAAATTGGTTAGCAGTCGCGCGCGATCCGAGCTAAATCGTATGCGCCTGTCTGGAACGTCGTACCGAGCCCAACACAATCCTATGCGGCGGTCTCTGTTTTCTGACCAACTGATCACCACTATTGAGCAAGGTGCTACTGAAGGTCGTCCCAACTCAAATTACTTATTTATATTTGGAAAATGGCGCACCTAGGAGGAGAAAGTTCGAACACCTTGTTCGATATTCTCGCTCAATGGAATCAGGTGCTTAGCGCAATCCAAATCCCTGCAAATGCCCCCGAACGGGACATTTGCGGGGTGGCGCGATGACGGCAAAGACACCTCCCTTCTCCCTCAGACTGACTTTTGAAGAGCGCGCTAGACTTGAAGAACTCGCTGGCGACATGCCGCTTGGAGCGTATATCCGCCGCAAGGTCTTTGACGGTCAGGGGCTCAAGAAGAAACGCGCACGGGCGCGGTCCCGTCGCCCGATCAAGGATGAACAGAAGCTGGCGCAGGTTCTCGCCATGCTAGGGCAATCGAGGATCGCCAATAATCTGAACCAGCTCGCCAAGATGGCCAATCTCGGCACGCTCCCTGTTCTCCCCGATACGGAACGCGATATTCGGCGCGCATGCGTCGACGTGGCGCTGATGCGGCGGGAGCTACTTCGCGCGCTCGGCCATCGTACCGATGTGGAGCCGTCATGATCCTGAAAGGATCACAACGAAGCGGCGCAAAGCAGCTCGGGCTGCATCTCCTCAAGACCGAAGAAAACGAGCATGTCGAGCTGCACGATATTCGCGGCTTCATGTCCGATGATGTCGTCGGCGCGCTCCGCGAAGCCGAAGCCATCGCAAAGGGCACAAAGTGCCGACAGTTCATGTTTTCGGTGTCTTTGAACCCGCCCGAGAACGAGCGTGTCCACGTTCGAACCTTCGAAAAAGCGCTGGAAGCCATCGAAGAGAAAAACGGTTTGACGGGCCAGCCACGCGTTGTCGTTTTACACGAGAAGGAAGGACGGCGGCACTGTCATGCCGTCTGGAGCCGGATCGATCCTGAGACGATGACCGCCAAGCCAATGTCGTTCTACAAGAACAAGCTGCGGGAGGTCTCGCGCCAACTCTATCTTGAGAACGGCTGGCAGATGCCGCGCGGCCTGATCGACCCAAAGGACCGCGACCCCCGCAACTTCTCGCTTGATGAATGGCAGCAGGCCAAGCGGATCGGACGTCATGCGGGCGAATTGAAAGAACTGATTCAGGAAGCCTGGGCGACTTCGGACTCAGCTCGCACTTTCGCGCACGCTCTCGAAGAACGCGGCTTCTATCTGGCGCGCGGGGATCGGCGCGGTCATGTGGCTGTCACCTTCGAAGGTGAAGTCATTTCGATCTCACGGGCGACGGGCAAGAAAGCGAAAGAGCTGCACGCTCGTCTTGGAAAGCCGGACGCATTGAACAGCGTTGAGGAAACCCGCAAGCGCATTGCTGAAGATATACTTCCGCGCATCAAATCGCATGTAGAGGAAGCGCGCGCGTCCGCCCGTGCCGAACTCGATCAACTGAATGCGCGCCGCGTGGAGATGGCGAAGGCGCATGCCGTGGAACGCGCCAAGCTGGACGCAGGCCAGAAGGCGCGGTTTGAAGCTGAAGCGCGCACAAGAGCGGATCGCTTTCGCAAAGGCATGATGGGCCTGTGGGATCGTCTGACAGGCAAGCGGGCTCAGCTTGAAAAACAGAACCAGCTTGAAGTGATGTGGGCGCTGCGCCGCGATCAGGATCAGCGACAAATGACGATCAACGCGCAACTGCGCGAGCGCGGTGAGCTGCAAAAAGAAATCAATGCTGCGCGCACCAAACATGCGCAAGCCTTGCGCACCCTGCATCACGATGCTGCCAACTATCGCCTGATGCGCCGTGGTGAAGAGCCGAAGGCGAAGACAGTCTTCGAGCGTTTGGATACGCTGCGAGCCGAACCGAAAAAGCAGCCCGAGCGTCCACGCTTCGACAAGCTCAAGGAGCGTAAGCCCGAGCGTCCGGCCCGTTCCACTACGTTGGCACAGGATCGCTTGCGCAAACTGCGCGAGCAAAAAAGAGAAGGACCGTCCTATGACGGTCCTGATCTCGACCGATAGAAATCGCTAGAACAATGAAAGCTGACGCGCGGCTTCTTCGCGCTTCTTCCATTGCGGAGTCTGCGCTTCGTGCTCAAGCCACGCGTGCACGTATGCTTGAGGTCCGCCGAATTCTGCAACATATAACGTCTGCACAAAGAGCGACCGATAGCCAGTCTCGGTGATGGGTATCTCTCCGCTACCGATCACTTGAACCTCGATGTGATCGAAGTTCGAGTTCCAACGACGCTTGTGATAGGTGATGCTTATCGCGACACCGCGCCAGTCGATCTGACTGGTGACGGGGGCGCTCATGAGCGCCCCGCGTCGTTTGCGGGTGAAGCCGTGTCTTCCAGCGGCTCTCGCAAGACGATGCGACCGCCGACAGGCAGGGATTCGAGCTGAAGCGTGTAGCCTTTGGCGTCCTTGTGCATCCAGGCTGCGCCGACTTTGTTCCAGAAGGATTTGTCGCCTTTCTGGGTGACGTGCCACGCCAGATACTCCGGTGCGCGGAACTCGCGTGTGCGCTCTTGCGCGGTTTGGGTGTTGTTGCGTGCCATGATTGATCTCCTTTGTTCGGGTTGGCTTGCTAACGCCCCCGATGAGACCGAAGGCAAAGGATCGCCGCGTCATGTCCAACACGGGTGAGGCCTTCGCCGAACTGGTGCGGGCAGGATATTGATGCGCGATCCGCGTTCGGTCAGGGGAAAGGCGAATTGCTGCAAGCCATGCGCGGGCAAAGGTCCATTCATGCTGCGCCAACTGCCGACACCGAATGCCTGTTCACGCGTTTTTCAGCGACACCTTCCAGTAGATTTCGAGTGCGTTACCCCGACCCATCAGCGCCTTCACTGGGCCATGGATGATGTGTGCGAGGGCCGAAAGGCCCTGAACGGTTCGGGGCCTCCTGACAATCAACAGGAGGTGACGATGAGACTCATCACACGCTTCGATGCAGCATCGCGCAGCACAGCCGAACTGCATGCCCTCTTACGCGAGGCTTTCAACGCCTTTGCTTCCGCTCCTCGCGGATCGATTGAACGCAGCAATGCTCTTGCATCGCTGCACAATATCGAGGCCGAACTGGCGGTCCGCCCGCCAGGTCTATGAGGCCATCAACGCGGCTGGCCTTCAGGCCAGCCGCAAATTTTGCCTGATTGTCACGCGACGTTGCTTACTTCTTCGATGACAGGCTGAAGCCCATGCAGGAAATCGGCGGCACGCTGGGCATGGGCGGCAGCGCTGAAGATCGCGCGCTTGTCGTTTTGCAGGACCTTAAGCCAGCTCTGGATATACGCCGCATGATCGGCGCGCGGTTCGGGCGCGAGTTCAAGGTCAGCGCATAGAAATGCTGCACCAAGTTCGGCCACAAGCTCTTCGCGGGCATAGCCTTCATCGCCCCAACGCTTGCGGCCAAATCCGCGGTCAAGGCGCTTGGGATGCTTGGTCCAGTGGGTCAGCTCATGCGCCAAGGTTGCATAGTAGGCTTCGGGACTCCTGAAGGTCTCGAAGTACGGCATTTGCACATGGTCACTGCCGCCGCTGTAGTGGGCTGAGTTGCCGCCGTGGCGGATGTCTGCGCCCGTGCTTGTAAAGAATTCCTCCGCATGCAGAATGCGGCGCGCGGGGTCGATGATCGCTTTCGGCTTGGTGTAGTAGTGCTCGGGCAAGCCCTCGATCTGCTCGACATTGAAAACGCTGTATCCCTTCATGAAGGGGATTTTGCGTTCCTCTTCGCTGCCGTCGTCCTGTTCCTCGGTCTTGGTGATCGTGTTCGCATAGACGACCAGATTGCCGCGCTCGCCTTTGCGAACATGCGCGCCTAGTTCTTTCGCCTGTTTGAAGGTCATCCAGTACGGAGACAGAAAGCCCGCCTCGATGCTGGCTCCCCAAAGCATCAAGATATTGATGCCGCTATAGGGCACGCCGTTATGGCGTAGCGGCTTGGTGATTTTGCCTTCCATATTGCCTGCGCTCCACGGCTTCAGCCATGTCAGCTCGCCTTGCTCAAGGTCGGCAATGATCTTGTTGGTAACCCTTTCATAAATGTCGCTTTTCATCTGTGTCCCCCTTTCTTGGGTAGTCGGTTGCGCATGCAACCGGACTAGGCCCGCGCCGATGAGCGGGGGGACGGCCGTCCAGACCGAAAGCCATGGAAGAGGTGCGGGCGCAGGCGCAGCCGAGCCACGGGCCATGGCTTTCGCCCGAAGCCAAAGCGAAGGGCTTGGTCTTGACGGAGGACGGGGCCGCAGGCCCTCGAAACGAAAAGGAAGAAGTCAGCCCGCGAGGGCTGTCAGATGATGCGCAAGGGATCGAAGCCGAATGGCCGAGACAGCTTGCTGGCTTGGTTCACGAGAGCCCGATCCGTCAGGATGCGTCCAATTCAGAACAGCCTAGAGCGCAGCAAGAAACTTGTAGATTTCCACCATCGCAAGCGTATCCAACTCACAGTAAGAGAGAAGCGACTTCGCAATCTGGTCGGCTTCCTCTCCCTCAGCGCGGATCATCTTCTCCCATGCATCCATAGCTGATGCGCCGTCCTGAACGCCCATACCTTCGTAGCTGAGTTCTGGGCAAAGGACGGGAAGGACTTTTTTTATCGAAGTAGACCCGTCAAAGCGGGCATCGACATACGATGTCTTGAAAGCGTCTTCGAGGTCTACGGTGCGTTCGTTCACATCGATGAGAAAGTCGGCAAACGCGGGAAGTAGCTCTGCCATTTCTCTGTTGCGCGTTTTCTCGAACGAAGCGTGCCAGGAAACGATGCTGCCCTCTGGACCAATCTCGCCAGATAGCTTTGCCAGTAGACGGTCAGGTAGGCGGGCTTCCCGCTCGAGATACTCATGATGCTCAAGTGTGCCGTCCTCACGAAGAACGTGCAGTGAATACTGCACGGGAAAATGCTTATGCGGGCTTGTGCGGTCGATCATAGGGACGGCTGACGCATACGTTTCATAATCGAAAAAATAGAGAGGAAACTGCCATTCGGACAAGAATGCGCGGATGGCCCCTACATCAACAACAGGTGTGCCCTCCTGTGCTGCTGTAACGACAACGGATTGGTTAGGTGTTAGTTGAAAACTCGCCCCAATATCGAGCACATCGAAGACCCCTTCGTTGACGAGCTCTGTTCGCTTCTTCTCGCTAAGGCGAGGAAGACTGTAGATTGATGGCTTCGGGATATCCGGATTGAACAAAGCGAACGTATCGCAATGATGCGTGCGAGACTTATAGAGGCATAGACAGCCCGCCTGATCCAGTTCTTCTTGAGCCAACAAGGCCAAGGCTTGGTCGATCTCTGCTGCTGTTTCATCTTCAATCGCTGCCACACGGTCAGTCTCATCGACGAATGTGAGCATCAAAGCAGGATCGATATCTCCGTCCCGAACATACTCTCCATTGAGATGAACGATGAACACTGCATCGATCTGCTGGCCTGCCCTCTGTGCACAAATCTTCTGAAAGCAGGCATCTTTGAAATGGTTGTGAGCAGCATCCGTCTTCACACTGGTCGATGACTTGATTTCGTAGAGGATGAACCGCCCATCCGCAGTCTCCTCGAATGCGTCTGCGCGCGCAAAAAGCCCATCTTCAGTTTCAAAAACACGCTGGAAGCTGATGGCTCTACCGGCATCAGTCCCTAAGAATTCCCGTACGTAGCGCTCTACTTCATATCCTTCGCGGGTGATCTTTTGGAGGAAGGCCGAGAATTCACCATGCGGATAATCATCAGGGTGACGCTTAAGCAACCAAAACGATTTGGGACATTGAAGGAAGCTAATGAAATCCGATTTAGTGAGTCTCATCATGCCGCCTACATGTAGTACCCATAGCGGATTTGCGGGACATCGGCCTCGGACAAATATTTCATGATCTCGCCGACCTTTCGGGCACAGCCCAAGGTAACAGGGTATTTGCCGTCAAACTGCGTGTTGTTCCAATTCATCTTGGTTAGCCCCAGAATCTCTCGGGCAATGAGCAGCGGAGACTCTTCAGATTTGACGACCCTCAATTCAATTGGCTGTGGCACATACATTCCAGGATAGGTCTGATAATACCAAACTGAACCTCGCGAATAGAGAAGGAGCCTATTGTCCTCGACGCGTGCAAGCGTACCTCTGAAAGGTGGGTAATTGCCGTCACGGAACAGCCTCAACCGCGAGTCAAGGATCGTGACAAAATCGACCGCGTCTATGTGTAGATCGCGAGCCGCCGACTCGATGCCGTCCAACTCTTCGGCGGTGAAGTTGGACGACTTGTGAATGACCAACCTCGCCGGAAAATTCCGCATCGCCACCCGGTACTCTGTCAAAGCAGCTTTGATCAGATCATAGGCCTGTTGAGTGGACAGGCGTGGGGAAAGATCGTCTTTATCGATATCGACGGGTGTGCCGCGCAGGATCAGCCCATTCCCGAGTTCGTCAAATATTTGCGCAAGACTGGTGCAAAGCGTTTGCCTGTCGCGACTGCGATAGAATGCTATACCAACGGCACACGAAGTCCCGCGAGATGACTCCTGTTCAAGCTTCCAGGGAATTGTCGGTCCCGACTTGTAGTATAATGCCGTACAAAAGTTCCACGCCTTAGTGGCATCATCCTGCTGACCTGCCGACTTTGTCTTATCGATGTTTACTTGCCTTATGAGTTGAAGGGGTTTTCCCAAGGGCATCGCGCGAGCCTTCAACGAGCGACGAAAATTCAGCTCCTCACTCTGGTCGGCATCTTCCAGTGTATCCTCCGCGCCCCCTCCTTCGGTCGAGATGACTTTGTATAGCTTCTCAGGAATGACGCAGATGATCACATCAACGTGCCGGTTCTGCGCGAGGAACTTAATGTTTTCCAGATAGAGATCGACTGCCGCTTTCACACGTTCAGTCCGAGATGCAATAGCGACAATCTCCGCAATATCTGAATTTCTAATAGAACGTGTCAGACTTTCAGAATACTTTAGATCGGCGCCAAAACCCGCATTCTTGTTAAAGCCACAAAACGGAAGTTTCAGCCGTTCCTGTTTGGCATCTTTCGGTGCCTCAATACCCGCTTTGCAACGCTCTAGCCAATCTCCAAGCATCTCCATGCATTCGGAGGAACCGACGCCTCCAACATGTACCTCGCTACGGCGCGTATCCTGGGTCTGATCAAAGACCCCATAGGTGGCAATGCCTCGTCGCGGACATATGTGCTCACCATTGGCAAAAATGAGGCGTGGCTCTGGTAGAAAGTCGAGTTTCAAAACGCACCAAGCCTCTCTTGACCCACATCTTCGGCAGGAACGTGCAATGGCTCCCAAAGCTGTTCATCCAGAGACCGTCCTCCCTTAATCTTCAGTGGGGACGAAAAGCTGAGGGAAGGAGATGACTCAGAGTCATCTGAGAACAGGTCCTCTCTGTCGATGCTCTCCAGCCATGAGGCAAGAAATCGGAATTGATCATAGACTGAACGGTTCTTTTCCATACGCTTCAAACCTGCCAAAGGCTTGTCTCCGTATATGGAGCGTCGGTAATCATCACCGTAGCTGAAGAACCAGTCAGGCGTCAGAGACACAAACCACTCAGCGTCCAGAAGCAGGAAGTCCACACTAAAGGCAAGATGGCGCGTGGACAGAACATCGCCCTTCTTTGCGGTCTTGAACTTCCGCTCAAAAACCATCCTCGAAGATGCTTTCTGGCCAACCCAAGCTTCTGTTCGTTTATTCTGATGGGGCTTGTGCGGAAGGAAAATGAACTTTCCCTCATTGTGCTGCCAAAGAACGCCGTGCCGATAGAGCTTTTGCTGGAGCACAAACCGCAAAAGTGACTTGAAAATACGTTCGTGCGGTTCATCGATCGCATAGTAATCGCTCGGGGCGAGAGGCTCGATTGTGCCCTCATCTATTAAATGCCTGAATGGACAATCATCGGCCTCGAGATCATGAAAAGTGATCAACCTCCCGCTGCTTGCTTCAAAATCAGACGGGGTGCCGATACCGTTTTTTCTACAATAATCCTTGATCGCCTTACGGTGGTTTTTGAGCTTCCGGCCTTTGGCACTCTCAAGAAGTTCTGGGCGGATTTCGGCGATAAAGAGCGTAGGCGGAAAATACAGTTCAACCAGGTTCGTGCTAAGTACTTCTTCTGGCTCCTGTGGGGGATCAAAATCTTGGTCAGCTAACCCGACATCGCTGCCGCGTGTATACGCCAAAAGCAACTCGTAGGCTGCTTTGAGCCTGTTAGGTTCGGCAGTCGCAGCCTTCGTAGAGATATCTCGCGAATCCAGTATGTCATTTCGAGTACTGAAGTCGAACCTGTCTGCGCAAATGGCATCAATGGGATCGCTAGAATATGAAGCTTGTTTCTTTGTCAGAATGTAAACGATTATACGGTCGTATTTTTCGTAGTGCTTATACTTGACGCACTTCGCCAGCGTATCCTTTATCTTATCCAAAGACCTATCGGACGTAACCTGAATCGCGACACGCGCTCTGTCGTCCGCAAGATCAATTCCTGGGAAGTTTTGTTTTTCTTCCGCATTAAGGTTCCGCAGGCCGTCAAACCCATAAAGTTCTCGAATGAGGCCGCAAACAAGGTCTTCACAAATCTTGTTAATATCGAAATGGCCCATCGCTGTAGAGCTTTCGATCTCCAGTGCGAGCTTTGAAACCTCCTCTCGGAACTGATTGAGTAGTTCAATGTGTTTCAAAAGAGCCTCCGGTCGCTGCAGTTACATGAGCCCACACATTCCAGACGAGCACGTCCACCGTTTGGAAGGGTGAACATAGGTCTGCTCTGTCTCCAGTTTGGGCCATCATACGATTCGCTCAGCTATTAATGTTTCTTGTCGCGAGGCGGATTTGGATCACGTCCGGGCGCCACGGTGTCCGAATCCCGCCAGCGACCATCGCGCCCCTGGATTCTCACTTCGCCTCCGCCAAGGTTGTGTACTGTGCGTTTTGCAGCCGTCTCGGCCTCGCGCTGTGTGCCGTGAACGCTGCTGGCGCGTTCTCCCCCAGGCGCTTTGACCGCCCAACCCTTCGGGTGTTTCGTTACGTATCTGTCGGCCATCGATTTTCCTTTCGGCTTGACGTTGATAGGTGATGGGTATAGTTTATATACGCAATGACCACAATGGTCAATATAGTTTCTATACACATGGGGGCGCATTGAGCGAGGATATGAAGAAGGCAGGTGGCTTAAGGTGGGGCGTCGAGCAGCGATTGGAGTTCATCGAGTTCCGCCTCTTTTGGGAGGGCTCGATCAATCGGGGCGACATCATTGAGACGTTCGGGGTGTCGGTGCCGCAGGCATCGAAGGACCTGAGCCTGTATCAAGAGCGCGCGCCCGGGAACATGGAGTATGACACGCGTGCCAAACGGTATGTGGCGCAATCTGATTTTACTTTGCGATACCTTGAGCCGGACCCTTACGTGTATTTATCGAGGCTGCGATCGGTAACTGAAGACTCCGGTCTCGCAGATGACTCTTGGATTGGCATTATGCCCGCAGCGGATATTGCCGTCACACCAAGAAGGGACATCGATTTTTCCGCTCTCAGAGCGGTCCTTCAGTCTGTACGGGAAAGGAAGTCCATCGACATAGAGTATCAGTCGATGAGTCCTGATCGGCCAGACCCGCTTTGGCGTCGGGTCACTCCGCATGCGTTCGGCTATGATGGCTTCCGCTGGCACGTGCGGGCTTATTGTCATTTGCAAGGTCAGTTCAAAGACTTCCTGCTTCCCAGAATTTTATCTGTAGGAGAGATGGCTGCGCCTGGAGCTCTCGGCACGGACGACGGTCTTTGGCACGAGCACTTCGACATCCAGATCATTGCTCATCCTGGACTAACTGAAAGCCAAAAGCTTGTGGTAGGCAAAGACTACGGTTTTGTCGGCGGCAAAGGCGTCATTACCGTAAGAATGGCGATGCTGTTCTACGCATTAAAACGTCTGGGCCTTCTCGGTTATCCAGAGAAAGAAGACCCTCGAAGACAGCATATCGTTGCTGCCCATCCTGATGAATTGCACAATGCCCTCGCAAAAGCATCTGCGCCGCCCAGCGAACTAGGCCCGCTAATGCCCTCCGTTGGGGTCGTAGCGCAATGAAGAGCTTTCTCCGAAATCATGAGCGAGAAACCGCGTGCGCGTTCATGTTGGACGGATTCCACCAAGATGAATTGAGGGCTCCTATTAATTTTTGGCGTCCGAGCCAGATTTGGAAAGGTTAATCTATGTCAGAAGCACAAAAGGCACGACTTGAGGACCTCAAATCCGGTGCATTGATCGAGGGCCTTTCCACCTCGGGAAACGCCAAGATTGTCAACGTCGAATGGTTCGGTGACCAAGCTGTAAAAGTCGTTTACGAAGATCCGAACGGTGGTGTGCAAGATCGTATCGTTTACCGTGACGAAGAGCATACTCTCCGGGTCGCGAACACAGGTTCCGCATTCTCGTTTGATGCGAATGGGGAGTTGCTTAGGCTGGTGACTGAGGCACACAGGATCAAGCTCGCCCACCACTTCGATCCTTACCTTGCTATCCACACAAGTCTAGTTCAGCCGCTCCCGCACCAGATTACAGCCGTGTACGGCGAGATGCTTCCTCGGCAGCCGCTCCGCTTCCTATTGGCCGACGACCCCGGTGCAGGAAAGACTATTATGGCGGGGCTTCTCATCAAGGAATTGGTTGCGCGCGGTGATTTGGAGCGCTGCCTTGTGGTGGCTCCAGGAAGCTTGGTGGAGCAGTGGCAAGACGAACTCGGTGAGAAGTTCAACCTCGAATTCGATATACTTACGCGCGACATGATCGAGCACTCTCGATCCGGCAATCCTTTTAATGACAAGAACCACCTTATAGCGCGCTTGGACGTTCTCGCGCGCAACGATGAACTTCAAGAAAAGCTTATTCGATCCACGGAGTGGGACCTTATCATTTCCGACGAGGCTCACAGGATGTCAGCGAGCTACTTTGGGAACGAAGTCAAAAGGACCAAGCGATATCAATTAGGAGAGAAGCTAGGGCAAATCTGCCGACACTTGCTTCTCATGTCAGCAACTCCACACAACGGCAAAGAAGCAGACTTTCAGCTCTTTATGGCATTGTTGGATGGCGATCGCTTTGAAGGACGTTTCCGGGACGGTGTTCACTACGCTGACACCGAGGACATGATGAGGCGTCTCACAAAGGAAGAGCTCTTAAAGTTTGATGGAACTCCGCTCTTTCCTGAGCGGCGAGCCTACACAGTTCACTACGAACTCTCCGACGAAGAGGCCTCTCTGTACGCTGCCGTGACCGAATACGTTCGCGAAGAGATGAACCGAGTACAGAGGTTTTCCGAAGAAGATGGCAAGAAGAAAAACAACGTCGGCTTCGCGCTGCAAATCCTTCAACGTCGCTTGGCTTCATCTCCCGCCGCAATCTATCAGTCTTTGAAACGTCGCCGTGAGCGTCTTGAAAACGAGCTCGATGAAGCTCGGTTGATTGCGCGAGGGAAGAAGCACGATCTTTCATCCCGTAATGAAATGCTCGGCGATGAAGTTCTTTCCAATATCGACGAGTACAGCGAAGAGGATATTGAAGTTTTTGAGGAAACGATTTCGACCAGCGCAACCTCTGCGGAGTCAATCGAGCAGCTCGAAATCGAAGTTGAAACTCTCAAAAGCTTAGAGCTTCAAGCGCTAAATGTCCTAAAGTCCGGTAAAGACACTAAGTGGACGCAGCTCGACAAGATACTTGATGACGAGTTGATGATTGATGGTGACGGTGTGCGCCGGAAACTTATCATTTTTACCGAAGCAAAGGACACGCTTCAGTACCTTGCGGATAAAATCATCGGACGTCTCGGCAAAGCTGACGCAGTGGACGTGATCCATGGTGGCGTCAGCCGTGAAGAACGACGAAAAGTCATTAGCCGGTTCATGCAGGACCGTGAACTCATGGTGTTGGTGGCGAACGACGCGGCAGGCGAAGGCGTGAACCTTCAGCGAGGGCATCTCATGGTGAACTATGATTTGCCCTGGAATCCGAACAAAATCGAGCAGCGTTTCGGTCGAATTCATAGAATTGGTCAGACCGAGGTTTGTCATCTTTGGAATCTCGTTGCGGCGAATACCCGAGAGGGTCAGGTCTACGGTCGCTTGTTAGAGAAGCTTGAGACCGCCCGGAGCGCGCTCAAGGGGCGAGTGTATGATGTGTTGGGAGAGATGTTCGAGGAGACGTCGCTGAAGGATTTGCTGTGGCAGGCGATCCAATACGGCGACCGCGAAGATGTGAAAGCCAGGTTGTTCCAGCAGATTGATGGGGCAGTAGACTATAATCACATCGAAGAGCTGATCAGCAAACGCAAGCTCACGAACGATATGATGCCAGAAGCTACCGTCGAAGAAGTCCGCCTTAAGATGGAACGGGCAGAAGCCGAACGTTTGCAGCCGCACCATATCCAGAGTTTCTTCCTAGAAGCTTTTGAACACCTTGGTGGGAAGTTGAAAGCGCGAGAAGAAGGTCGCTTCGAGATCACTCATGTGCCTGTGCGCATTCGTGAGCGCGACCGTTTGATCGGGACCGGAGCACCGATCCAAAAACGATACGAACGCATTTGCTTCGACAAGAAATACATCAACCAACAACCAGTCGCAGAATTTGTCTGTCCTGGGCATCCGCTTCTCGAAGCCGTGATCAGCCTTGTGCGGGAACAATATGGTCACTTGCTAAAGCAAGGTGCTGTCATGGTTGATGACGCTGACCTTGCTGATGATGTCAGCGCGGTATTCCTATTGGAGCACAGCATCGAAGACGGACGTCGCACAAGTAAAGGCGTACCTCAGACTGTTTCTCAACGCCTTCAGTTCGCGGCGATCAACGAAAGCGGATCGGTTTCGAGCGCGGGTATCGCGCCTCACCTCGACCTGCGTCCTGCAACACAAGAAGAACTAGAACTCGTTGCGGAAGACCTCGGAAAACCTTGGCTGTCGGGCAACTTGGAAGAGAAAGTGAAAGGCTTCGCCATTATCGAACTCGCACAAGAGCATTTGAAGGAGGTGAAGGCACGACGCATCCCGGAAATTGAAAAGACAGAACGCGAAGTTCAGGCGCGTCTCAAGAAAGAGATCAACTACTGGGACTCACGAGCTTTCGAACTGAAAGAACAAGAGAAAGCCGGAAAGAAGACCAGACTGAATTGGGAGAACGCGGTGCGCCGCGCAGAAGACCTTTCGGATCGGCTACAGAAACGCATGCTACAACTTAGCGAAGAGAAAACCATCAAGGCCGCGCCGCCTGCTGTTCGCGGAGGCCTGGTCGTCATTCCGAAAGGACTACTTCTCGCCAAATCAGACGGTGCAGGTATGCCGAAAGGCTTCGCCGAGGATTCGGAAGCCAGGAAAAAAATCGAACTGCGCGCTATGCAAGCCGTAATGGAGGCCGAGACGGAACTTGGCAATGAGCCGATCGATGTCTCTGCAGGCAAAGTCGGCTACGACATTCTTTCCTTCGATCCAAAAGCAAAAAAACAACGCTTCATCGAGGTCAAGGGGCGGATCGAGGGAGCCAACTCGATCATGGTGACACGAAACGAAATCATTACCTGTCTGAATAAGCCCGAAGATTACATTCTAGCTGTTGTCCATGTCGCTGAAGGCTTCGTCCATAGCCCAAAGTATGTCTGGCGACCATTTGACGTAGAGCCCGCCTTTGGCGTGACTGCTCAGCAATTTGATCTGAAGCACCTGCTGGACAGCGCGGAGCCACCGCGATGAATTCAAAGCCTGCATACTTCGAGTCGATCCGAGAGCATTCCGCAAACATGTGGGAGCAGTTGGACGGTAATCCCGAGCTAGCTGCGCCATGGCATCAACTCTTCAAGCAGGTGCAGAGTCCTCGCCATATCATCTCGGAACTATTGCAGAATGCGGATGATGCACATGCGACTGAGGCATCGGTGGATATCCAGGACGGCAGCTTCCTGTTCTCACACAATGGTGAGGATTTCACTGAAGAACATTTCGCTTCGCTGTGTAAGTTTGGGTATTCGAACAAACGAGCGCTCCATACGATAGGCTTTCGAGGTATCGGCTTCAAAAGCACGTTCAGCCTCGGCGAGCGCGTTGAACTTTACACACCCACTCTCTCTGTAGGCTTTGACCAGAAGCGCTTTACCGAGCCCTTTTGGATGAACAATGGCTCGGTAAACAGAGATCGAACGACCGTTCGAGTGTCTATTTCTGATGAACACCGCGAGACTGAAGTCAGAAAGAACCTAGAGGAGTGGCTGAAGAGCCCGGTCTCCCTACTGTTCTTCCGCAACATTCGACGTATCACGATCGGCGGCAAAGAAGTCCACTGGGGCAGCTTTGGCGACGGTCCTGTAGACGGAACGGAATGGCTGGCTTTGCAGGAGAACCCGGATAAGCAATTTCTTCTCGCTCGTTCTGCTCCTGAAGATTTCCCTGAAGATGCCCTTAGGGAAATTCGCCAAGAACGTATGGTTGGCGCTGAGCAGAATATGGCACTTCCGCCGTGTCATGTTGAAATAGTAGTCGGCGTAGAAGGACGCTTGTTTGTGGTCTTGCCAACTGGTGTGAACACACAGTTGCCATTCGCCTGCAATGCCCCGTTTATCCAAGACCCTGCACGACTGAAGATCAAAGACCCCGAAACGTCACCGACCAACCGTTGGCTCTTGGAACGGGCAGGACGGCTTGCTGCCGAAGTCATGCTTGATTGGTTAGGCAATACCAATATTCATCCCGAAGAACGAGCTGCCGCCTATGATATGATGCCAGATGTTGATCGCAGCAATAATGCCCTGGAAGGCGTTTGCGGTGCGATTGTCGAAAAGTCCTTCGAAGCAGCTATTCAAGACAGAGACTTGCTGCTCACGGACGATGGGCAATTAGCGGATAAGGAACACGCTGTTGTCTTGCCCAAAGAGGTCTTTGAGGTATGGCCGAAAGCGCAAGCGACTGCTCTATTTGATGAACACGGTAGGCTGCCCCTCTCTAAGCACATCTCTGGTAAGAACGTTGCGAAGCTGAAGAACTGGAATGCCGTAGATGAGATCAGCAATCAGGACGTGCTGGATGTTCTCCAGAGCAAACACTTTCCAAAGCCTTCCACATGGCGTCAGCTTTTAAGCCTCTGGGCCTATATCGATAAACTTCTTCAAAGCTACGAGTATTACTGTTCCGAGGACGAACTTCGCATCGTGCCTGTGCAAGGCAAGGATATTCTTCTGGCGGCATCGGATGTTGTACGTCTTGGAGAAAAGCGGATGGTCCCATCGGACGATGACTGGGCGTTTTTGGGCGATCGTCTGTCAGTCTTGAACCAAAACTGGATGCGTTTCTTAACCGAACAGCGCAGGAATGCTGAGAACCACAAAGACAAAAAGCTCGATAGTCTCGTTGACCGCGCCGAAGGCGTTTTGGACGCGGTTGGCCTTGGCGATACGAGCGATACAGGCAAAGTTATTGATCAGGTCGCGGAAGCATTCTTTGCTGAGCAACAAGTGCAGCTCAGGGACGCTGTTAGGCTTGCTCACATAGCTGCAAAGCTCGGCGCACAGATTGGGGAACACTTCAGGTTTGTGTGCCAGGACAAGAAACTGCGTCCAATCCGTATGACCGTCATCTACGATCAAGATGGCGCTTTGGAGCTTCTACTTCCCAATGAATGGGCAGAACAGCACCTATTGCACCCGGAGTACACGAAAGCGTTTTGGTCATGCTCAAAAGATGAATGGGTCGCGTGGATCAGTAGCGGGCGATCAGGGCTGAACAGTTTTGTTCCTTTGGAGCGTGATCAATCGCGTCATTGGAGTGAGATGTCACTTCAGAAAACACTTAAGGAACGTCACTACGCGGGCAGCTACAATACACGCTATTCGAACCCGTCATTCCTGATCAGCGACTGGGATTTCGATGCCGAGTTTTGGGAGCATTGGGAAGCACTTGAAGAGGAACTTCCCGCGGTATGGTCGCGCGTTGCAGAGTTTGTGCTGGCGACACCATCACAATGGACGAACTTCCTATCTGCAACAGTATCAGAGGTTGCCTCAAACGGTCATGAGAGACGGATCATCCGGGACGGTCTGCCTCCGAAATGGCTCGCTGCGCTAAGAGAAAGGCCCTGTCTCCCCGACACAAACGGGGTGCTTCGCAAGCCCTCTGAATTGTTGATGCGAACGCATGACACCGAAGCGTTGATGGATGTCGAGGCGTTTGTACACGGCTTACTCGATAATGAAGCAACCAAGCCTGTGCTCAAGCAGCTAGGGGTATCCGACACGCCAACAGGTCCGGAAAAAATTCTGCAACGGCTAAGAGGCCTGTCCCAGGCACAAACGCCACCAGCGCATGAAGTTGAAAAATGGTATCGCCGCCTGGATCAATTGATTGATAGTTGTTCCACGGAAGACTTTCGGAAAATTCGGACGTCTTTCGAGCGAGAGCGTCTTATTCTTACAGAAAGAAACAGTTGGGAGAACTCTTTAGGTGCTTTCCTTTCAACTGGCGAAGAAGACATTCCGGATATTCCGCTCGTACGCGCTGGCGTGCGCGAGCTCACACTTTGGCGCAAGATTGGTGTCGGCGATAGACCTACTGCCGAACTCGCACTTGAATGGCTTAAATCCCTTCCTTCCGGGAAGGTGGTTCAACCGGATGAGATGCGTCGTGTCAAAACGCTTGTCGCGCGCTACCCCATAAGTGCGTGGGAAGAATGCGGACACTGGTTAAACCTTGCGGGTGAGTGGGTTCCGACAGGTAGCTTCGCCTATGCTCTTTCCATGCAGACGCTCACGCGTTGGAGCCATCTGCATCAATGGGTCCGGGAAAAGACAGCAGACCTTCAGATGCTTTCGGCTGAGACAAACGAGGCTGAGCCGTTCAGCACCCTGACCCCCTTATCTTCACAGATCGAAGAGCGCTTTGATCAACATGAAAAACCAAGCGGAGCTGGAGCACAGCGCGCCTGGTTAAAGGAACTTGGCCTGCTGCTGCAGCGCATCGATTTAGACGATGAGCAAGAGGCGTCTCGCATACGTGAACTGGGGGTCGCTCTTTCCAACACACTGTGGCTCACCAGCCCTCGTATCCAGATCGTACCGTATATCGACGGAAAGCCCGCTGGCACAGCGCGGCAGGCCGATGCCCTTTGGCTCGGCGATACACTTTATGCCGAGGACAAGCCACTCGCAAAACTGGCGAAGGCAGTAGCTCAAGAGCTGGGTAAGGCTTTCAGACGGCAGGACATCGGCGACGCCATCAAGCTCTGCTTTGATCGCGAACCTGCATTTGTACGCTCTTACATGGAAGAGAACTTTGAACTTTGCGACGAAAGCGAAGTTAGCGATCAAATCCAGCCAGATAGCGCCGACATTGAAAAGCCGTCAGGGGATACTGATGGACCAGTCAATTCAGAAACAGTCTCCGACCATGAGGACGAAGAAACTTCAACTGCCACCGAGGAAGAAAATGACGCTTTGGACGCGGTCGCACAGACAGATGTGACGTGTGAAGCCGATTTAGAGGAAAATGACGGCGAAGACGAACAGTCTATGAACAATGACGACGACAATGATGCCGAAGAAGAGATCGTATACCGTCCTGTAAAGCCAAGGCATTCAAAGCCTCAGCTTATTGAGCGTTTTGCCGTCGCCAAAGGCTTCAAGAAAGATGAGGACGGTCATTTCTTTGCTGACAACGGCCACACAATTGCGAAGACACAAGGCTCCCTTTTCCCATGGGAAATGCGAAATGCGACGGGAGACGTGACGAAACGCCTGCTGCCCAAGGAACACTGTCTGGAGCGCGAACCCCTTCAACTTGGAGCGGACATCTGGGGCATCCTGGAACGTGAACCAGACATTTACTCTCTGATCCTCGCTGACACTGATGACAATCCTGTTGAAGCGTCCGGCCGGATGCTCAGTGAACTTCGGGAGCGCGGCGTGTTGGCGCTGCATCCCTCAACGTACCGACTGGTGATCGAACATGAAAAACAACTATAAGAAAAAACTCATTGAAGTGGCTATTCCGCTTGAAGCCATTAACGCCGCCTCGGCGCACGAAAAACACATTCATAGCGGACACCCCTCGACGCTGCATCTCTGGTGGGCACGCCGCCCGCTAGCCGCATGCCGCGCCATACTATTCTGTCAACTGGTCGATGATCCGTCCGAGTATGTTGATGAGCTGCTGGCAGATGAAAAAACACTGAAGGCTGCAAAGGCGGAGCTTGAAGCACGGAAGAAAAAGCGTGAGCAGGACAAGGTTGATGGCAAGACGATCCCGGCAGATGAAAAGCCGCTGAGCCTCGAAAACATTGCCATTGAGCTCGAACGAACGCGTCTCTTCAAGATCATCGAAGAACTCGTTAGGTGGGAAAACAGCACCAACGAAGAAGTGCTTGAGCGCGCCCGTGCAGAAATCCGACGGTGTTGCGGTGATGAACTCCCACCAGTTTACGACCCTTTCTCAGGCGGTGGTTCTATTCCCTTAGAAGCACAGCGACTCGGTCTTCCCGCCTATGGCTCTGACCTGAACCCTGTCGCGGTAATGATCGGCAAGGCAATGATCGAGATACCGCCAAAATTTGCCAATCAACCACCGATGCACCCTGGCACAAAAGAGAACCTTTCTTATCGCGGAGCTGAAGGGCTGGCTGAGGACATTCGCTATTACTCGAAGCTTCTGCGCGATAAAGCGTGGGAAAAAATTGGTCACCTCTACCCAAAAATCACCCTCTCACAACGCGATGGGGGTGGCGAGGCAACCGTTTTAGCTTGGCTTTGGGCTAGGACCGTAGCAAGCCCAAACCCAGCTGTTGGAGGGGCACATATTCCTCTCGTTTCCACTTACTGGTTATGCCGAAAACCCAAAAAGAAAGTTTGGATTGTTCCAAACGTTGAAGGCACTAGAATTACATTCGATGTCAACTACGGCGAACCGAGAGACCCTAACGCCGTGGCCGCTGGGACAAAGGTTGGAAGGGGCGCGAATTTCACGTGCCTTCTTACCGGGGATGCGGTGCCCGCGGACTACGTCAAAAAAGAAGGTATGGCCGGTCGAATGGGGTGGCAACTGCTCGGCATCGTAGCCGAGGGCAAGGGTGGACGACGTTACGTGTCACCAGATCCACAACACATCAAAACGGCCTTCAGTGAAATACCAGATTGGCGACCAGAGTACCCTCTGTCTCAACACCCTCAGTACATGAGTGTGACAAATTACGGCCCGAAAAATGTATCGGACCTCTTCATGGATCGTCAGACTATTGCACTCAACGCATTCTCAAATTGTATCCCTGAAGTCATAGAACAGATTGATGCTAGTGAAGAATATAAGGAAGCAATCGCAACGTACCTTGCATTAGGGGTAAGTCGGCTAGCAAATCGTCAGTCAACGAGTACATTTTGGGACAATGGATCAGAGAAAGTCCAGCAAGTGTTCGCGATGCAGGCCCTCCCAATGCGATGGGATACTGCTGAGGGCAATCCCTTCTCCAATTCCTCCGGCAACTTTATCGGTCAAATAGATTATTTGGCGAAGGCCATTGGGACGCTACCTTCGCAGCAGCCTGGTGGAAAAGAAGTTCATAAGGATGCTCAAACTGTAGATTTTAACAATTTCGTCATTTCGACCGACCCTCCTTATTACGACAATGTCCCCTATGCTGACCTATCAGACTTCTTCTATGTCTGGCTGCGCCGCGCGTTGAAAGATCATTATCCAGACCTATTTCAGACGGTTCTTGTTCCGAAGGCGGAAGAACTCGTGGCTGATCACCAACGGCACAAAGGACGCGATCCCGCCGACGGTTTTTTCCTGGATGGCATGACGAATGTGATGCGCCACATGGCGGAGCAAGGGCGGAAAGATGTTCCTGCAGCAATCTACTATGCATTCAGACAGGGAGAAGTTGATGAAGGCGGCACCTCTTCGAAAGGATGGGCCACATTTCTTCAATCGGTAATCACAGCCGGATATCAGGTTGATGCGACCTGGCCTGTGCGAACTGAACTAGTTGGAAACCTAAAGAAGAACCGCAATGCACTAGCGACATCTGTTGTGCTGTCATGTCGCAAGCGTTCTGAGTCTGCCGAAGTTGTGACCCGATCAGAATTCATGCGCGCATTGAAGCGCGAGCTTCCTACCGCCATGAAGGAGATGCAGAGGGCAAACATTGCTCCAGTCGATATTCCTCAAGCATCAATTGGCCCAGGTATTGGAATCTTTAGTAGGTATGAGTCGGTTCTGGAAAGCGATGACAGTCAAATGACGGTCAAGAGCGCCCTTCAGATAATTAACCAACAACTGGATGAATTCCTTTCCGAACAGGAAGGCGAGTTTGATGCGGACACAAGGTTTGCACTGCATTGGTTTGCACAAAATGGCTATGAGAGCGGAGCTTTTGGGGATGCCGACAACCTGGCGCGCGCACGCGGAATCTCTGTGGAGAGCGTTAAGCATGCAGGTGTGGCGGAGAGTGCAGCTGGAAAAGTTCGAATTCTAAAGCGTGAAGAGCTCTTAGACGATTGGGACCCAAACACTGATCCGCACCTTACTGTATGGGAGTGCTGCCAGTACTTGATTCGAGCTTTGGAGAATGAGGGGGAACACGCAGCGGCAACGCTTTTGAAGAAGATGGGCGCGGACAAGGCCGAGGCCGTCAAAGACCTGGCCTACAGCCTCTACGACATCTGCTCGAACAAGCGGAAGGATGCGAAGGAGGCGACCTCCTACAACGCGCTGATCGCGGTTTGGACTGAACTAACGCGTCAGGCGGCAACAATCTCGGATTACGAGATTACAGGCGACCGCCAAACGGCAATGAATATCTAGGGGGTGGACGATGGCGAAGAGTACACGACATTATGTTTTTGAAGGAATGGAGCTTCTGCCGGAGGCGCTTACGCCGTTTGTAGAAAAGCGACTGGACAGCTCGATAAGCGGGCACTGGCAAGTCGAAGTTGTGGAGCGAGTCGCTGGCATAAAAGCCAATGGTGGAAACATCAATTGGGACCAGCAAGCGTTGTTAAAAACAATGATGGCTTTCTGGAAGGAAGCCTTCTCGACGGTGTTAGGTCATCCCGAACGATCATATGTGTCAGAGCTTTTGGATGTGAGAAATCGCCTGTCGCACAATGAGACTTTTACCTATGACGATGCTGAGCGCGCTTTAGACTCGATGCGGCGTCTGATGGAGTCTATTAGTGCGGGCGATGTTGCAGAGCGCATCGGAAAGATGCGCGACACTATTCTGCGAACGAAGTATACGGAACTACAGCGCAACGAAGAGCGCAGAAAGTCTCAAAAGCTCTCGATTTCCGTGGAAACGGTCGCAGGACTATTGCCTTGGCGAGAAGTCATCGAGCCTCACAATGACGTAGCTACGGGTGAATTCAAACAGGCCGAGTTTGCCGCCGATCTCGGTAAAGTGCATTCGGGCAGTGCGCCATCTGAATACCGCGATCCAAAAGAGTTCTACAGCAGAACGTACCTAACCGACGGGCTCAGCAACTTATTGGTTGGAGCCGCCAAACGTCTTTCTGATACAGGCGGCGATCCAGTCGTTGAGCTCCAGACCAATTTTGGAGGCGGCAAAACGCACTCCATGCTCGGGCTTTACCACATGGTGGGCGGAACACCCGCTCAAGATTTGCCCGGATTGGACCAGCTTCTCAAAGAGCATGGTTTGGCTGTGCCATCCAAGGTCAATCGCGCAGTACTGGTCGGCACCTCGCGCGGCCCTCAAGATGTGCTCAATACCGAAGATGGCCTTAAGATCAGGACGACGTGGGGTGAATTGGCTTGGCAGCTTGGCGGAGCAGAAGCCTACAAAATGCTTGCCGAGAATGATGAAAAGGGTATCGCGCCTGGCTCCAATCTCCTGGAAGAAATTTTCAAGAAGTATGCACCATGTCTTATTCTTATCGATGAGTGGGTCGCCTACCTGCGACAAATCTACAAGGTCGATGGACTGCCTTCAGGCTCTTTCGATGCGAACCTTTCCTTCGTCCAGTCGCTGACCGAGGCGGTCAAGGCTAGCCCTGGAACTCTGCTCGTTGCATCTCTCCCCGCATCTCAAATTGAGGTCGGAGGTGAAGGTGGTCAGGAAGCACTGTCGCGACTGAAGCAGACCTTTTCTCGTGTTGAGTCTTCGTGGCGACCAGCTTCTCAAGAAGAAAGCTACGAGATTGTTCGCCGCAGGCTTTTCAAATCCATTCCCGGCGATAAGCACCATCACAAGGACAACGCGCTAAAGCAGTTTGGAAAGTTGTATCGCGAAAACAGCAATGACTTTCCACAGGGTTGCGCAGATGAAGACTACCGTCGGAAACTAGAAAAAGCCTATCCGATACATCCGGAGCTTTTTGATCAGCTGTATACGAGCTGGGGTTCATTGGAGAAATTTCAGCGGACGCGTGGCGTGTTGCGCCTAATGGCGCAGGTCATTCACGAGCTTTGGATGAGCAACGATCCATCGATCATGATCATGCCTGGGAGCGTTGCCATAAGCTCTGCGAGAGTAGAACCGGAACTGCTTCACTATCTTGATGTGAACTGGCAATCGATCATTGCTGGCGACGTAGATGGAACCGCATCCACACCATACAAGATCGACCAATCCGCACCCAATCTAAACCGATATTCTGCAACACGGCGGGTGGCACGAGCGATCTTTATGGGTTCCGCGCCGACGCATGCCCAGAAGAACAAAGGTCTTGACGATAAGCAAATCAATCTTGGCGTTGTTCAGCCTGGTGAGCGCCCTGCGATCTTTGGAGATGCCCTAAGACGCCTGACTAACCAAGCGAAGTACATGCATAGCGATCTGGGTCGATACTGGTATTCTATGTCTCCGAGCTTGAATCGCCTCGCAGCGGACAAAGCGGCGCAACTCGAAGAAGCACTTGTATTGGTTACAATCGACCAAGAGCTCAACAAGTACATCAACGGCATTACTGATCGTGGACATTTTGATGCAATTCAGGTAGCACCAGCCAGCTCAGCAGATGTTCCTGACGAGGCTGGCGGCGTTCGGGCGGTTATTCTCGGCGTCGCGCATCCCCACAATGGCCGTGATGGATCAGAAGCTCAGAAGGCTGCGAGAGAAATTCTGTTGCAAAGGGGCACTGTTCCTCGCGTTTATCGGAATACGTTGGTTTTCATTGCCGCTGAAGCCCGACATCTCGAAAGCTTGAAGGAAGCGGTACGCGCCGCTCTAGGTTGGGAACAGATCGTTCGAGATATCGAAAGATTAAACCTGACGCAAAGCGACAGCGCACTGGCAAAAGCAAAGCGAGACGAATCCAAAGATACTATGCGCACCCGATTGCAGGAGTGTTGGAGCTACTTGCTCTACCCCCATCAAGACAATGCTCACGCAGATTTTGATTGGTCTTCTGGGAAAATCCCAGCACAGGATGGGCTGCTGTCTCGCGCTAGCCGAAAGCTTGTAAGCGATGAAGCGCTACTGCCTGAGCTTGGACCCACGCGGTTGGATAGAGACCTCCAGAAGTATATTTGGAATGGAAAGCCGCACTTGCACCTCAAAGACCTCTGGGACTACCTAAACAGATATCTGTATCTGCCGAGGGTAAAGAACCAGCAGGTTCTGGTGAAGGCAATCCAAGCCGCAGTGACTGGAATCGTTGCAGGTCCGTTCGCCTATGCAGAGAGTTGGGATGAAGCTTCAGACAAATATGCGGGCCTCCTGATTGAGAAAGCGCATGAGCCGCATGTCATTGTCAGCAGTGAAAGCGTTATCCTAAAGCCGGATGTTGCTGAAGCTCACAGACCTGCTCCAATCGCGGAACAAGCAGACATGGCATCATTGCAGACTTCTGCCCATCCATCGGACCAGGCAACCGACGCGCGCCAAGCTGATGGGTTCAGCGAAGATGCAAGCAAAGAGCAGCAAGAGCCTAAACCGACGCGGTTTATGGGAACGGTGATGATATCCGCCGATCGACCCGCTCGCGATATTCACCAGATTGTCGAGGCAATAGTTGAGCAGCTTACCACGATCCCAGGCAGCGAGGTGGCTCTCAAGCTTGAGATCGACGCAGAAGTTTCTCAAGGACTTGATAGAGCCAAAGTTCGGACGCTCCTGGAGAATGCCACAACATTGGGATTTATCGACAAGCTGGTAAAATAATCGTCCTGTGAGGCATGATCCATGCAGGCGAAAATGGCGCGCATCCAACCTGCGCAAGGTTGGCCCATGTTTCCAAAGAGCACGGGGAGGCTCTTGGTCGTAGGTATCGGGTCGCGACAGACCTGATCGGCATCCAAACCGCGCAGGGTTGGTCCCGCTGAAAGCGTCTCCATGAAATGGTCATGGGGGTATCGGTGGGAGCAGGAACGCCTCCCTGATTGGCAGGTGTCGGGGGCTATTACCCTGATGAGTGGATTTCACAAGGGGCGCGATAGCCCCTTTGATCGATGGGTGCAGGGAGAGCGAAGTCTCCCGCGAGTGATGGAACGGCGAAACGTTCTGATGGCTCTGGATGGGTTCAATACCCAGGAAGAGCCAAGGCCGGAGGGATGCAACGGGAGCGCGCAGCGGGCTCCCTTGCCAAGATTGCGGTGTAGTACACCGCACATCTTGCGGGTCGGACTTATTGATAAAGTTGGGAAAAAAGGTGTTTCGATGTGGTCGATGCGGAAGGAGTGATTTTGTGGCGTGCTTGGGGCTGTTGCTCAGAGGGCGTTCTCTGGGGGCTGAAACATCGCCTCCTTCAGATACCCTGCGATAACGTGATCATTTCGGGCATTCGCGTGTTCGATGGGTCGTCGGTCCATCTCATCTCGAATCCATGCGACTTGGGGATGTATCTCCATGGATACCCGAACGAAGTCAGCGTGACCCAACGCCGCCGCCACGTGCACGGGCGTCATCTTATCTGGCTCTCGCTGATGGTCTAATCGTTGTCCGCTTTGCAGAGCAAACGCCAACTCCTCTAGATCATTGTTTTCAGCAGCACGAAATATATCTGGCGGCACATGTTCTGTGCCCGATCTATCGTTCGGCATTACATCTTTTATTTTACCCAAAACTGTATCCCCTTACAAACTTTGCGATCTCCGAGGGGTCGATATCTGTGCGTATTATCGAGTGCTCTTCGTTTTGGATTTGATGATGGTTGAACATACCAATTTCGCCATGGGACATCCTCGGCGTCTCGCCGTCCCGAAAATTCTGAGACCAAAGGATAAGATAGATGCCCTTCAAGGGCTCATTGAAGACGAGCGGTAAGGACTCGCGGACGGTACGATGATCTCGCCGAGCAACGATGCTGAATGACCATTTCATCGTATCCAGTTCGTCATCGACATCTTCGATGAAACAGGATGTTTGGAATGCATACCCAGTGACAAACGTGCTCAGCTTATCGCTTTGCCAATCATATCGCTTCAAAAATTCCGCAGGCATGGCTTCATCACTGGCACGCTCATGATTTATGATTTGATCAGCGTAAGTCCTACTGCCAAAGGCGAGCGTGACGGGTGCAACGCCCTGCCTGAATTCTTCGATCAGGAGAAGGAAATGGTAGCCTAGAGTTGGGTCATCCTGGCTGGTGTGAAAACCGTCTCGGATGCAAAGCCATACTGAGTTTGAAATTTCGGCCCGCTGCCATGCGGTATCGGTATTTTGGCTGTGGCTGCCGAAGTCACGAAATGCTTGAAGCTGATATTGGCGTTTCGAGTCCCTGATTGAAGCGTCGAGCGCCTGACGCTGCTCAACAGGAATTTTGGTCTCAATGAACCGATCTACAAAGTAGAACTTATCATCGCCTATCTGGTGCGTTGCGTTTTCCCCAAGCCAATTCTTGAGGTCGGCACGAGAAAGCAAACGATCCTCGCGTGGGGGCGCGGCGTTCTTTCGTTGCGGCTTCCAGCCTGAAGCCTCAATCAACGCGGCATCTTCGCGCTCCATAATTTCATCGCGCAGAGCCTGTGGAGAAAGCTCCTTCTCTGACATCAAGCGTCGGAGCAGATTGCGGGAATACTCCTTCTGGGCATCAGGATAATACCGAACAGTGCGCATCTCGAAACTACTATCAGGTTCGGACTTACTATTTGCGGCAAATTCCTTGCCGCCATTTTTGAACGCATCTCTTGAAAACAGCGGCAACACATTGCCCTGCAAGTTCTGATCTTTCGCTTCACTATCGTCACACATACCGCGTCTGCCGGAGGGTTCGTTTGAATTCTGCCTTTCGACAGTCTCGGCGGAACCCGTCCCGTCGTCAATCGAACGCAGCGGTGACCACGCGGGCCGAAGTGACAGGAGCGAAGATCATGAAGTATTCCCTTTGCGTGCATTGCCTTACCTTGGGCTACTGCAAGAACAGCACACGCCAGCTTGTTCGTGATGCGCAACTGGAAAACCCAGAATACCTACGCGACCTGCGCAACTTTGCTGCGAGTTTGGAGATCAGCGCTGACCACTTCCACGACTATTTGTTGAACCTGTACAGGGACTATAGAGGGCGGATCGTCTCGAACGGCAACGAGGTGTTTCTGAACACCGAAGAGTTCGAGACGGACAGCATACGCGAATGGTTTCGCGACTGGGCATGTACACCCGTGCCTGACGGAGTTCGTCCCAGACTGCGAGAAGAAAGTCGCGAACGCATCAGACTCCTGGGAACGATCCTCTCAACACAGTTCGCATTCGAAGCAGAGTTGTGGGGAGTGCGGGCGGCAAACGACAATAGACCTCCGTCGGCTCAGAACTGAGGGCGTGCTGATGAACTATACAAGAAAATCGATTTACTCCCCCTGATCAGCGTTCGGACTTTGGCAGGATGCAATCGTCGGCAATCAAGTTCGACGGCAACATCAAGGTCTACGAATGTCATTTATGAAGAAGCATCAAGATGCGGGCCGGTCGATCTTCATGTCGTCCATCCAAGGCCTCGCAAACACATTGGCGCTGCTCGTTACCTTTTTGGGCGCGCCGCCTCTCTACAGCAATTCGATCGGCTGGGTGCAGGCCTTTGCGGTTCGTCACTATGGCTACGGCTTCGAAGATGTGACGGCCCTCGTCTGGGGCGGTGTCTGTGCCGCCCTGGTCTTCTTCATCTCCCGCGCATCGATATCGACGGCGCTGGTGATGGGCGGGCTCGCACTCGCGACCCGCTTTCTGTGAACCACGAAAGGAGTTCGACAATGTTCACGAAGCATCGCCGCGTCGGCGGCATCTACAAGAAAGAAACTGACTGGGGCGCAGTCGCTGCGGTCATTTTCTGGGTCTTCGTCGGCCTAGCGATCCTGGGATCGCTAGGCGGCTAGGCAAGGCCCTTAACCCAAACTGACCTGAGCTCTGAGGACAGAGCTCAGGTTCTCGGGAGGCAAGCATGGAAGACCTCTATGGGAAATTCCTAGAAGCGCGCGAGGAACTTGCGCAGCGGATTGAGGACTACAAGGAACGTTATGGACCATTCCTTTTCATCGGTTTGCTGGTCCTAAGTGCGATTTTTGGTTGGGACTAAGTGTCGAGAAGAATTCAGATGGACAATATCCAAATTTCTTTCACCGAACCCGAGATGAAGCCAATATTTGATCGCTTCAAACTCATATTCGCGCCTAGCTCGGTCAAATCAGACATTCCCTCAGACGTGAAGGTGTGCGTCTGGATACGGATGATCAACGCATTTCATCCGACCGTAAAGCCCCATGAAATCCGCTCGCACTTCATCAAGTGCTTCCATCCCGATGCGGGCACGCACGTCCTCACCACTCCCGAAAAAACAAAAGTCATGGCGACACATGACCGTATTTTTAAAGGAAAGTAGTCATGATGAGCAATGAAGAGTATCGGTTCGGATCAGCATCTTGGTCTGACGAGAGCAAACTCAGGCGGGCCGGACTGCTAGGCGCTCGCGGCCTTCAGATCGGCTATAGCGCGAACAAGCCGATCTGCCTCGAAACCGACGCGCCGATTATCACGGTCGCAGGCGCAGGCTCAGGCAAAATGCGCGATCTTCTCGCGCTTGTAGTGGCCCGCAACGCAAGCAACCGAAATTTCATCCTCGATCCACGCGGCGAGATCGCCGCTGTTACGATGGTGAACTTCGCTCTCAATCGGAGCTACCTTTATTGCTGGAACCCGACGGGGATGCGTGGCCTCCCGCAGCATCGCATGAACCCGCTCGATATCCTTCGCCTGGACGATCCGCACTTCCATGCGGACTGCAAGTTCATCGCCGAAAGCCTGATCCCGACAAGCGGCGCGTCGAACGGTCGTTACTTCGAGCTGCGTGCCCGCGAGTGGATCGAGAACATCATCAAGATGCTGGTCGAGCGAGACGGCAAGGTCAGCTTCCCCGCACTCTACCGCGTTATCAACTGGATCGAAGCTGACTCCAATGCCTGGGCAGACTGTCTCGAAGCCATGCTCGGCTCCTCGATGGACAGCGTCAGACGAACTGCTGGCGAGATGCTGGCAAAGCAACAGGAAAGCGAGAAAGAGTTCGGAAGCATTCTCGGCGAAATCTACGCGCACCTGAACTTCCTCGATGATCCGATGCTTCAGGCCGCGCTTGAGGGGGCCGATGCTTCGCTGGCCGATACCTGCAATTCGAGCCAGCCGACGAACTGGGCGATCAATGTACCGATAGAATACGTAGGTCTATGGTCTCCGATCCTGCGCACAATGTTCACCGTGCAGATGCTCTACAAGTCGCGAGCGCCTTCCGCGCCACGCGTCACGATGATCATCGATGAGGCGGGCCAGCTCGGAAATTTTGAAGCCCTGCTACGCGCCTTCACCTTTGGTCGCGGCGCTGGCGTTCAGGTCTGGGCGCTGTTTCAGGATGTCGGCCAGATCGTCAGAAACTTCGGCGCACCTGCCCTTCAGGGCTTCATGGGTTCATCCGCGTTACGCCAGTTCTTCGGTGTGCGCGACTATCAGACAGCTCAGATGGTGTCCTCAATGCTGGGCACCGAGACGCTCGAATATGACGACAGCCTGAGACAGGCGGACGCCAAGCGCCAAAAGATGAACGCCGCTATGAGCATCATGAACGGCAGCGATCCCTTCTCGGCCTACGCCGACATGAAGTATCACGCCTATGGCGAAGAGCATCGCACCAAACAGGCGCGTGCACTGATGATGCCAGAAGAAATCCTATCGATGCCTGAGGACAGGCAACTGCTCTTCATTTCGGGCAAGAACCTCAAGCCCATCTTCGCCGAAAAGCATCCGTACTACGAACGGTCAGACTTTGCTGGGCGCTTCCTGCCCAATCCGTTTCATCCGCCCCACGATTCCGTGTCTATCCCCTCAAGATGGGGTCGCCGTCGTGCGAGGGTCATCCATGAGCGCGTGCCGCAGCAATTCTCGGACTACCCGCAATATTCGAACGGCATGTGGTCCTACGTTGAAGGCTTTCGCCCTTCATAGAGAAAGGAGAATGATTGTGAGCGACAAACCTGAATTTACGATCCGCGATGGGTCGGTCAAAGCAACGACATGGCGGAACGCTGGCGAGAACGGTGACTACTTCACCACGTCTTTCAGCCGCACCTACCGCGACGAGAAGTCGGGCGTTCTGCGTGATACGAACGCGTTTTCAGGGGCCGACCTTCTGAAAGTCGGCGCCCTGGCACAGGAGGCCTATCAGCAGTCGCGGGCGCTTCGCCAAGAAGAGCGCCTTGCGCAAAGGCGTAACGAACAAAGCAACGGCGACAGGCTGGCGGAAGTGCGGACCGGAAACCGTAAAAGAAGCCGCGACAATCGGGAGCGATAGCACGGATGTCGTCGAGAGATGTTCATTCATCGATCTGCACCAAGCAGGAGCTGTTGAGGCGATTGCGCGAGAGCAGCAAGCCCGCGTGCGCCGCTACCCTTGATCTCGACGGCCACCTTGGAAATGAGGTGAGACGACAAGGCAATGAAGAGAGGCACTCTCGCATAGCAAGGCTGCGAAACGCACTCGCCAGCGCTCAGAGTAGGCTGGAAGCTCAGCACACGTTTGCACGGCTCAGCGGATACGCGAAAGCGCGATTTAAGAACGAACGATAGCGGAATTAGGAAAGAAG
Organism: Parvularcula bermudensis HTCC2503; assembly: GCF_000152825.2. NCBI lineage: Bacteria > Pseudomonadati > Pseudomonadota > Alphaproteobacteria > Parvularculales > Parvularculaceae > Parvularcula > Parvularcula bermudensis. Next base: position 1,148,293 of record NC_014414.1, on the reverse strand, counting down.
ATTACTCTTTGATATGGCCCGATCCCTAGTAACAGGATCGGGCCTTCTTTTGCCCGAAACCCTTGCTGAGTTTGCGTTTCAGGACACAGGTAAGGTACAATTAAAGTATATATTCAGCTCGCGCAGAAATATCTGCGCTAATCACCCCTAATGGGGTGAAGAGCTAATTTATTGTCCGAAAAGGAAATGAAACTGATCAGCATGCAGCGCATTGCTGAAGGGAGGGGAGTTTGCCCTCATGAAAGACTTAATTGATAAGCATCGCGACGCTGTGACGAAGCTTGGTTACTCCAAAGATCAAGCCGAAGACGTTATCCACAGAGTATCGGCGATCATGAATGCATTCATAGATGCCGCTTGGGGAGTCCATCCTGCCCAGTTAGGAACGAAAACAGAAGGTAAGAAAGTCCTTCTCCCAAAGGCTCAGTGTGATAAGCTGAGAACAAAGCAAAAACAACGTGGCGAAGAAGAAACCGCAGCGCCGCTGACGGAAGGATGATGGATTCGATGAAAGGCAAGAATGGAAGCAGCAAAGCCGTAATTTATTGCCGTGTGTCAGACACCAAACAGACCACGCGCGGCACTGGCTTACACTCTCAGGAAACACGATGCCGAGAGTACGCCTCCTTCCGTGGCCATGACGTCGTTCAGGTATTTGCCGATGACGCATCCGGCGGGCTGATCAATCGCCCAGGCATGCAAGCTATGCTGTCTTTCCTCCGTCAGAACCGTCGCCAGCCGCATGTTGTGATCATCGACGATATCAGCCGCCTAGCCCGTGGCATCCAAGCTCATCTCGAACTTCGTGCAGCGATCAGCAAAGCGGGCGGCATCCTTGAATCCCCGACGCTCGAATTCGGCGAAGACAGTGACAGCCAGCTCATTGAAAACCTCCTCGCAAGCGTTTCACAGCACCAGCGCCAGAAGAACGGCGAACAAACTCTCAACCGCATGCGAGCGCGGGCGCTCAACGGTTACTGGGTCTTCCATGCCCCCGTTGGATACAAGTACGAGCGTGTCAGTGGACAAGGGAAGGTTCTGCTTCCCGACGAGCCTTGCGCATCGATCCTGAGAGAGGCTTTGGAGGGTTACGCCTGCGAGCGTTTCTCGACGCAGGCTGAGGTGAAACGTTTCCTCGAAGCGCAACCCGAGTTTCCAAAGACACCGCGCGGCGAGGTCACGAACCAACGGGTCAATGATTTTCTGACGCAGCCGCTCTATGCGGGATACTTGGAGCTTCCGAAATGGGATGTCTCATTCCGTCCTGCAAAGCACGAGGGGCTTATCAGTCTTGAAACTTTCAAGACCATTCAGAACCGTTTGAACGGGACCGCCCGCGTACCCGCGCGCAAAGACATAAGCCAAGATTTTCCGCTTCGCGGTTTCGTCCTATGCGGCTGCTGCGGTACGCCCCTTACTGCGAACTGGTCAAAGGGGAAGGCCGCTCACTACCCTTACTATCTCTGCCGCCAGAAGGACTGTGCAGCGAAAGGCAAGTCGATCCGCCGCGAGCTTGTTGAAGAAGAGTTTGAAGCGCTTCTAAAGGCGCTGAGGCCATCAGCAGAGCTTTTCGAGTGGGCTTCGTCTTTGTTCCGTGACCTGTGGGAGCAGCGTGCCAAGACGATGAAAGAGCAAGGCAAGTCGGTGAAGGCCGAGCTTTCGCAGATCGAGCGCAAGATCGCTCAGCTTATGGATCGGCTTATGGAAGCTGACAGCGAATCCGTTATTCGAGCCTATGAGAAGCGCATCGGTGATCTAGAAACGGATCGCATGATTATCCGCGAGCGGATCGAAAAATGCGGCACACCGCTGGCTACCTATGAGGAGACGTTCGAACACTCGATGACGTTTCTGGCAAACCCTTGGAAAATTTGGGAAAATGGCAGCATTGAGCATCGTCAAACAGTGCTGAAACTCGCGTTTGCGGACCAACTGGCGTATGACCGTGAAAGTGGTTTTCGAACACCAGAAATATCCTTACCATTCAAGATGTTAGAGGATATTTGCAGTGGGAATTTGGAGATGGCGCACCCGAGAGGATTCGAACCTCTGGCCTCTGCCTTCGGAGCTGGCCTAATGGCCTTTCCGAATTGCGCGACAGAGTACGCCAGAGCACGATAAAGTACTGTTTCCAATAGACTTTCCAAAATCGCGATCCGAAGACTCTATCCCGCGACAACCCCGGAATTTGCTCCCAAGTGCTTACGTGGTGCTTACGCGAAATCCGGGTCCGACTGGGACCGGGACGATGGCAAAGATCACGAAACGAACCGTAGACAGCGCTGAAGCGCAGACCAAGGATTACATCATCTGGGACGATGAACTGCCTGGCTTCGGGCTGCGCGTCTTCCCGTCCGGCAAGCGCAGCTACCTCATTCAGTATCGAGCGCGCGGGCGGTCACGCCGCTACTCGATCGGCTTGCACGGGGTGTGGACCCCGGAAACTGCCCGGCGCGAGGCAAAGATCCGTTTGGGTGACGTCGCCCAGGGCGATGACCCCGCAGCAGAGCGGGAGGAAGAGCGTCGCGCGGTGACCGTTCGCGAGCTCTGCGAGCAATACATCGCCGACATGGAGGCGGGCCTCGTTCTTGGGAAAGGCGGTCGCCCCAAGAAGGCCACCACGGTCGCGACCGACGTCGGCCGCATCCGCCGCCACATCATCCCTTTGCTTGGTACACGGAGGATCAAGGACATCACCAAACCGGACATGAACAACCTGATGAAGGACATCATCGCCGGGAAGACGCGCGTCGTGATGAAGACAGAGAAGCTGCGCGGCAAGGCGATCGTGCGCGGCGGCCGCGGCACCGCCATCCGCACTATGGGCCTTCTCGGCGGCATCTTTTCCTACGCGATCGAAGCCGGGATCATCGACCAGAACCCAACGCACGGCCTCAAGAAGCCGAGATACAGGGTCCGTGACCGACGTCTGAGTGAAGCCGAGTATCGGACGTTGGGTCACATTCTTAAGGAGGTCCAGGATGACAGCCACTACGGCATCCACGCCGAGATCCTGCGCCTCATCGCCCTGACTGGCTGCAGGCGTGGCGAGATCATCGGACTAAGGTGGAGCGAAGTCGATATCGAGGGCAGCTGTCTACGCCTGAAAGATAGCAAGGAAGGTGCTTCCGTGCGTCCGGTCGGCCTGCCGGTCATTGACTATCTGGAGGCCGCACGCTCGAAGCGAAACGGTACGTTCGTCTTCCCCGGCCAAGGAGAGGACAACGCGGTCGGAAACTTCCCGCAGAGCTGGAAGAAGCTCTTCGCCGATACACCGCTCTGGGATGTCACGCCGCATGTCCTGCGGCACAGCTTCGCCAGCATTGCCAACGATCTCGGCTTTACCGAAATCACCATCGCCGCGCTTATCGGGCACGCAAAGGGCTCGGTCACGAGCAAATACGTTCACACGCTGGATTCGACGCTGATCATGGCCGCCGACACCGTATCGGGTTACGTGAAGGCGCTTCTCGATGGGATCGAATTCAGTCGAAACACGTACACGCTCGACCGGCAGACACGGCGGAATGCTATCGACGACATGCTGATCGAGGCACGGCCGTGCACCTAAAGGATGCTTTCGATCACGTCTCGTCAGTCTGCTAACTGACATATCTGACAGCCAAACCGAATTTATCTGTCATATATGACAGTTAGGACCCTGCATTTGATCACTCCGTTTGCTCGCCGTATCAATTCCCGTCCTCTGCATCGGGATCAGGGACCAAGATCGGCCAGGGGCGCCCCGACGCAAGATTGGGATGGCGTGGTTCCGATTCTGGAGCACCGTATTCGTCCCGGAGTTTGTCTATAAGGTTGAGACAGCGGGCGGCGGGGTCATCCTTGCCGCCGCTGCTCGTCATCGCCAGCAGCTTCCGGCGCAGTTCGGCCGCCGGGACGGGCACGACATTGTAAGCACCCTCCCAGTTCTCTGCCGGGACGTGCTCCGTGACAGCGCTTTGGATCGACTGCCACGTCATGAACGAACGTCCGGCTTTCATCTCAAAATCGATCAGCATCAGTACGCCGTCCGTGCCAGGGTCTTCAGCAACCGCGCTAGCTAGCAAGGCAAGCTGCTTCGTTGCCGGCCCATCCTTCAGGAGGTCGTAGACATAGGCGCGGACCTCGGAGAACTCCGAAATCAATCCACCCAATTCGCGTTGCCAATGCCATCCGTCGTATGACTTGCCGTCGAGCGCGCCGCTGATCGTCAAGTCAATAAGGCGGCGTGCGGCGGATACGGTGCCGAACCTCAACGCGGTCGCGCGCCACTGATGGTTCTGGTAGAGACGCGGGTCTTCTTCTGCGAGCGTGAAAGTCACGCCTTCTGCGTCGTCCGAGCACGAACTGTTGAGTCCGCCGACCATCTCTTCGAGCATTCGTGGGTCGCGCTGCGCGTCCGGCATGCCGCGCACGATGGCGGGCAGATCGGTGACAGGCGTGGCGAACGGCAAAAGGCGCAACCAAGCACGTAGCTGATACGCGTCGCTCTGAGTCAGAATCCAGGTCTCCTTCTTGGCCGCCTCAAAGGTCTCAGCTATGCCGTCGGCCACGAGCTTGATGTCGATGTCCTCGCCAGAGAGGATCAGCGACAACAGCAAGGCTGCGCGCGCCTGCCTCGGCGCGAGAGAAATGAGCTTCTGGATCGTCACGTCACGCTGGCCGTGGGGGAGCCGCGATCCGACAACGCCGAGCGCAACCCCCAGCTTCATCTGCGCATCCGTCGAACCATCGACAATCAACGTGTCGATTGCGTCGAAGATCGCCTCCGCCTCGGCTGATGTCGCGGCGGGATCGACGGCGCGGGCTTCGCGGCGCTCTTCCACGCGCGAGAAATCTTCGCCGCTCCGGAATTTCTTGTCGTCCTTGGGTTCGTTGGCCTCGAACCACTGGAAGGCCAGCACACGCGCAGCCAGCTCGCCAAAATGCTCATCCGTCAGGTATTCACGCATCAGCGTAGCGGTCACCGGCGCATTGATCGCCAAGAACGCACGTTGGTACTCATGCATGTGTGGATGCTGCGCTTCGTGCACAGCGTCGCGATCCTTCCAGCCGCTCGCGGTAGCTTTCTCGCGGAAAGCCCGATAGCGACGTAAATTGTCGTCAAGCATTCTCTTCAAGAGTGGAAGATGCGCGACGGACGGTGCGTGGCTCATCATCGTTGCAATGGTAGCCACTCGCGAACGCTTCTCATCCCCAGCGGCGAGCATGCGCGCTGCCCATTCGCGCGCCAGCACTCCGATTGCGGCCAAGCCTTCCACATTGAAGGGTCGCGCCCGCTCTTCGTCGCCGTAGGTCTCACGGGAAAACAGCTCGGCCAGTTGGACGATTTCCTCATTGTCAGCGCTTACCGCCCGCGCCTGAACGGCGGCCACCAAACTTGCGCCCGGCGTGTGGCCGATACGGGCGCGCAGATCGTGATAGCGATCACCTGCCGCCTGGTTGTACTTCCCGCTGGCGTCGCGTAGGACTTTCCCAGCTGCAAGATACGCGTCGATCAGCCGGCCAACAGCGTTTGGTCCCAGCACTGAAGCGGCGGCCTCGGCGCGGTCGTCGTGCCGGCTTGTTTCTTCGAGGGCGATCCCGAGCAGCGCGTCGTCCTCATGGACAAACCCGGCGGCCGCAAGAATATCGTCCGCGCCGTAGAAGAGTTCGCGGTGCTCGCGCACGCGGCGCAGTAGCCCCTCAGCGATAGCCTCCGGATATCGCTTTCGCGCTTCATACAACAAGTGCATTTCGCGATCGCGTTTCCGGTCGATCTCCATTTCGGCAACAATCTCAGTAATCTCGGTATCGTGGTCATCTTCGACCGGCGCGTGAACGAGCGTGCGCAGGCGCTGAAAGTGCGAAATTCCAGCAACCTTGCGCCGTTCGCGCGCTCGCCGAAGTTCCTGCTGGACGGCATCGACTGCAATGTCGTCGAGGTGACCCTTTTCGGCGAGGATATCGTAGGTCGCGTCGCCCGCGTCAGCGAGCAAGTCGGCGACGTGGCGATCCGCCCGTCGAAATGAGAGCGCATCAACCACTGTCGCCTTCACGTCCGGATCGCTGTCAGTTTTCGCGATTGCGGTCGCAAGGTCGAGGCCGTCGATCCCGCCATGCGATGCGATTTCATGCAGTACGTTCTTGCGGATTTCCGGTGGCAGCGCTGCGATGCGCGCCGGCGCGTCGTTCCCAAGCACGGATGAGCGAAATCGCTTCGCCGCCCGGAGGGCGGGCAGGTGCACTTGGGTGTTTGCGTGCGAAATAAGCGGCCAAAGAAAATCGGCGAATTCCGGCCTGCCGGCCGTGATCATGAAACGCACCGCGCGATCCACCTTGCCTGGCGCGTGCCACTGCTCGGCGAGGCTCCGCATTTCGGTGCCGATCGGTGCCCATACCTCGTCGGTGGCGCGGAAGATCATCTCGCCCGCGAGGACAGGATCGACTTCAAAAGCTGCGCGGATGGCGGCGCTGCATGCGGTCTTATATATGGCGTCTCCGCGTGCGCTCCGTTCGACTGCGAACAGAACTGCTTCTTCCCACGGACGCTGATCGAGCACGTCGACCTTCAGTTTCTCGCGTGCTGCCGGATCGCTGACGGCCTGTAGCATCAGTCGTTCGACGTAGTGCGAGGCGTACCATTCCTGAAATTGCTGGTGCTGGAACGAGTAGCCCGGCGTGTCGCCGGAGCGCGTCAGAACGTGATTGCTAACAAGCGTGTCGAGCAACGTGTCGGGCTGTGTGGAGATGGTGATTTGTCCGTCGTCCACCAGAACCCGCGCGGTGTTGGCGACCGATTTGCGCGCGTTGCTGTCCGTGATCGCCGTGTTGGCCGTTGTCGTAGCAAACACGGCGAGGTCATCCAAATAATCCTGCTGGAAGCCGAGAGCCACGGCATGAAGCGCCGCCGCACGGCGGGCTTCCTGCTCGTGTGCGGCAATGAAGCGCCGTAGCACTTCTTCCTTTGTTGTCGGAAAAGGCGCGCCCTCTGGCAGCGAAAGAAGTGCCGTGAGGTAGAGTGGGATGGTCACAAGATCCTGGACACCCGCTGTCCGCCACGCCTGATCGACGAGCTGTGCGCCAGCGTCGCCCCGCATGCCGTGCGCGATCTCCATTTGCTGATCGTCATCAAGTGGCAGTAAGTCGACCCGCGTCCCGCCGAACGGAATGTCGAGCGCCTGCTTGCGTGTGGAAATGACAAGACCGAGCTCCGGCAATTCAGCCTTGAGAGCAGTGATTTGCACGCGCGCGCGTTCGCGTGCGGCGGCATCCAGTTCGTTCCAGCCGTCAAGAAGCAGCACGACGCCGGGGTTCGCCGCGACGGCGCGGAAATCCTGCTCGGAAATTCCGTTGAATGCGGGGCGTTTCAGGATGGATACGAGCAATGCGTCGCCTTCGGTGGCCCAATCTCCCAACGGCACGATAAGCGGCGTGCCATTGCCGATTTCCAACAGACCGTCGGCGACCTGAAAGAGAGTTGTCGTCTTTCCCATTCCGGGCGCCGCGACAAGGATGAGGTCATCCAGTGTGGTCACCGCGTCAGCAAGCGCGCGCGTACTAAGCGCCTCGTTCACATGCTTCACCTTTAACGTCAGCGTGAGCGCCACGTTCGTGCCCGGCCATTTGGGTGTTCGACGGAACACAGCCAAGTCCGCAGCGGCAGCTTTTTGAAAGCGTGCACTGATTTCCGAAACGGTCGGCGGCATGGTCGGGCCGAAGGGAAGCTTGTCGATAACGCTGCGCCACATGTCCTCAGAGTGCTTCTGCTTCCAAGAGAGCAGAAATGCCTCGGTGAAAATGGGATCGTCTGAATCAATTGCCTTTGCACAGTCTTGGCAAAGCCAAATCCCGTTCTCATGCGATTTCCGTTGGTCGGGCGTCATATCGGCGCGATAGCGGCGCGCACCAACTCCAGGGGCTGCAGCGCAGATATGAGCGGCAACTCCAATATTCATTTCCTTTGAGCCATCGCTGGTCGGCGCTGACGTCAGCTTCCTGCAACTAGGATTGCTACAATGATACCGGGCTTGCTTCGCGAGGCGATTCTTGGTCGCCTGACTGAAGTCGTCCCTATTGTTACTCTTGGTCATCGACGATTTGCTCGGATTCGGTCGTGTGAACACGTTTGATAGTTTGCCCATCGATGGGCATTTCGCCGATCTCGGCTGACATCAAGAGCAGAGACACATATCCCGCCGCCTCGGCGATATTGCTTGAAGTCCCGCCAATCGCAGCCTGCGCTTCTGCGGCGAAATCAACGTCCCCAGTTCGCAGATGCTCGATCAATTCGGACACATCCGATTGCAGGGCTTGGTCAAAAGCATTGAGCCGTCGGGTCAGTTCTTCGTACTTTCTTGCGAAGGTGGCCTCCAAGCTCCGACGGGCAGCAACCTCTTCTTCGGGACGAGGCTCATTGCCGAGCCGTTTTTGATCCATTGCTCCAAGTTCGCTGGCAAGGCTCAGCACCTCCCCAAACATGCTTGCCATAACAGATGGGGCTTGTGGCAATCCGAGTTGTTCAGCCCAGAAGGCAGCACCTTCCACGTCCGGAAGGAGGGTCTGGTAACCAGACTTTGCGAGCGCCGGGAACGCGACACCCTCAATGTTAGGCATGATCGTCAGGTGGATCGACGAATCCACCAATGACCGCACGAGTTCGGCTTGTTCAGCGAGCGTGACCACCGCATCTGCAATGTCGGGCACGGGCAACAGCGCGAGAACGTCTGCTGGCGGCCACGGTAGAATACCCTTGGCGTTAACACGAAGGTGGAACTGTGCGACGGTCCCGGCTTCCTCTGCCAGGCGCTCAATTTCTGCCTTTCGCTGAGCTAGTCGTGTTTCCCCGGCAGCTTTGGCAGAGAGGGATACGAGCCGAACGGAGTTGCCTACTCGCGCGCCTTTGCCTCGTGCCGCCCAAGTTACCGCTGGCGCTTGCTTCCTTTCATGGGCTTCTCCGGCCAGAACTCGCAACGTCTCCAATAGCGTCTTAAGTCGGGTAAGCATCGGTGGAGGACCGTCGGCGACGAGATGCCAAGGCTCTTCGGCAATTGCAATGTCGACATCGGCGATGAGATCGCTCAACCAGGCAATGTATGCACCAGCTTGGTCGGGCAGTATTGCGAACCTCTTGACGAGATTGACGCTTGCGCTGTGCAGGAGGTTCTGGAACTTGGTGACGGCGGTGTTAGCCTCTCCGCGCCCCGCGCCTGACGCTTCCAATGATGAAACAGCGGGAGGCGTCAGTTCTTCAGTATCCGCATTGAGTGAATTCAGCTTGTCGGCGAGGTTGCCGAGTGCATCCTTTCCTCGAAAATGCGCGTCGAAGACCTTCTCCAACGTCGGCACAAGGGCATCGAGAATTGCCACGCCTCTGGCAAGATAGTCGCTATAGCTCGGAGCGGCGACGCGGCGGGAAATCAGATGACCCCACCGCCGATTCCACTGAGGAACTGACGGTGGGGGAAGATTTTCTCGGGGAATCCGCTTTGTTGCGAGCGGCAACTGGGCAAGGCCTGCCAATTCGCCACTTGCAGTAATAGCGTTGGACACCGCAATGTCAGCCGGCGGACACAGTGCCAATATCCGCTCACACAAACTTACAACCGCGTCGTGCGGATTTTTCTGTACAGAGCCGGCAACGTACCAAAGATCGCAACGGACGATCATTCCATCATCGGCATCTTCGATTGTTACAGGCCCGGCCCAAGCTGTCTCTGCCTGAACCCGTGCGAACAGCGCCTCTTGCCCGACCTCGGCGACCCAATCACTGGCGATCTCACGATCCAGGGCGGACAAGGTGCCCATCAGAGACCCCAAGAGATCGAGATTGGCATTCAAGAGGCCTTCGGGAGCCTGCATGAGACTGGTCCGCACCGCGGCTGGCAATGGCATTCCGACCAACGCTGCGAGAATCTCATCTAAGCTCGCCAAATCCGCCGTCTCGATCAGGGCAGATAAGACAGAGGGTGACATACGCTCCATCAACAGGCGGCGAGGGTCATCTTCCGGCGAACCTTTGATCTGCGAGAGTCGATCCGCCGCGGCCTGGACCTCCGGGATGATGCTGAGACTACTCAGATCAATACCCGCGATCCCGAACATTGCGGCGCTTCCGACTTGCGTTCGCGGCAGCGCACGCGCTTCAGGCGTGTCCAGCCATTCGTCAACGCCCGAAGAAACCCGGCCCGAGCCCAACCCCCGGAGCGCTGACGCCAACGCCCGCGCGTCCTGTTCGCCCTCCACGCGGGTAATCAAGCCATTGAGCACGGCCGGGACAGGCAAGCGCCGCGCAGATAGCGTGTCCGCGACCAACGGCTCGAGATCGGCGGCTGGCACACTTACGATCGTCCGTTCGAAACTCGTTTCGAGGGTCGGCAATGTTGTCTGGTGCGTGAGCTGCAGCAATTCTTCGGATCGAAGCTGGTGTAGGCCGGTGACCGCGCCCGGAGCAGGTGAACGAACCAGATGTTCCTGGATGAGGCGCTGTAAGGCGCATGAAAGATCGGCCTCACTGACCGAGAGAGCGCCCGCCAATCGCGATGCATCAACTTCAGCATTCGCTGCGCCTGCCCAGGCGCCCGATCGCAAAATATCAAGTTCGAGGGAACGCTTCGGATCTGAAATCCTGGCCGCGACTTGATCGGCGAGGAGTTCGTGCATCCTCTGTCCGCGCGTCAGGATATGGACATATTCTAGAAGAAGGCCGTCGCTCATCTTCCACGGCTCGCGCCAACCTACCCAGTCCGTCTTTTCGACTTCGCGCAGTTCTCGCCAGAGTCGTTCTGCGAGTTCATCGTCGGGATCGGCGCGTATTTCAGCTGCACGGGCGCGCTCGGCAATCAGCGTGACATCTTCTTCCCGGACCGAACCGAGTAGGACGACGCCGGGCACAGACATCGCTTCTTTGAGCAAGGCGCCCCAGCTTTCCGGCCCATTCCGGCCAACATCATCCATGACAAAGCCCAGGGGACTGTCTTCTGAAGCGCGAAACGTCCGGATCAACTGGCGCAGAGATGGAATATCCTCCGCGCTCAGACGACGGATACGAAACCACCGCACCGTATGGCGCAACGTGTTGGCGACTTCCCACATTAAAGCGGATTTTCCGGCCCCTGACGGTCCGACGATCAACGCGGCACGGCGTTGTTCAATACCATCCACCAAAGCCGACCTGCTTCGGGGGCGTTCGGCCACCAAACCTGCCGCGATGTGACCGGGTTCTACATCGACCCCGAGATAGAAGTTTGGGTCGTCGAGAGGCGTAAGGAAATCTACCGGTTCGCAGACGCCATCCCTGAGGGCGCGTTCGATCGCGTCAATGTCGATAGCGGCCAAGACATCGCGGATTGACGTTTCGGTGTCGGAGATCGAAACGCCACGATAGTTCTCCGGCGCCAACCGGCCATTGGCGTCTGCCAGGGCACCCACGCGGACCAGCAGATCGGCAAAGCACATCTGGGCTGCAATTGGGGCGCAGTTCAATCGATCTACGATCAGGCTGATCGCCCATTCCTGCGGTGAGGTCGTCACGATGATCGATGTTCTTGGGAGAAGATCGGAGGCGCCACTGAGTTTTGCAAGTCTGGTGCTGATCGGACCTTCGATCAAACGAGCGGCAGGGTGGTCGTCGAGGGGACTGAGGCCCGCCACCTCCCGCTCAAGAACGAGCTCCAGTAGCTGCGGCTGCGGTGCGGAGCCAAGCGACCGATTCCACAGGTCCTCAATGTGTCCAACCGTCTCGCCTTCCGTATAGTCCCCAAGGTGTTCCCGCCGGCTCTTGACCTGGACAAAGCTCCCTTCTTCGCCACGCAGCTCAATGTCGTCACCACCTTCCGGGATCACGATGGCAGGCGCTCGCTGACCAGCCCATATTTCTACCGCCAACCAAGCGGACACGGCATCCTGGTAACGAAAACCCCGGCCTGCATTGGATCCGGCCCTGGATGCAGCCTTGGCCGGTTTGGACGATGGCTTTGGATTTCGGCGCGGCTTCGGGCCTTTTGTCTTTTTAGCCATGTTCCTGGCCATCGCTTTCTTCAGCCCCTTCCGTCGGAGCATTCAGAGCCGTCTCAAGTTCAATGATATCGTCGATAATCTCTTCAAAGGCCGGAGCTTCTCCGAAGATCATGCCCGACATGGCGCGATAGTCGCGGCTAAGGTCGTCGAGCATCTTGCCCTCGGGGCGAAGAGAGAATGTGGGGGGCGTTGCCGTCGCGAGATCGAAGGCTGGGCGATTGAAGAACATGCGGGCATGGGCCACGCAGTCGGCGCCCAGTTCGCGATCTTTCAACGCCCTTTGTCCGGTATCTGAAGCCAACAGTTGGTGTAGATCGTAGTAGTGGCGCGAGACCCGCTGGCCGTTTCCTTTGAGTTCTCCGCGATTGTCGAACCAGCGCCGCAGCCCATGCAGGATCACGACCTTGTCCCAAAAGGTCCGTTCCGGATCGACCGTTGTGACGTTACCGACACCCAAGTCGATATCTGGGATATCGTTTTCCAGATACGGCCGGATGACGCGATCCGAATTTGGATCGAGAGCCGACTTCGCGCCGGACTCGATCTTTACAGCCTTGCCGACATAGGCATCTTCGGGGGCATCTTCGGGTGTTGCCGTCGGATAACGCACATAGAGCGCCTGACTGTCTTCGGGGTCAGGCTCAATGCGGAGCTGTTCCGTGCTCAACCCATTGCGTTTGGCCGTTTCGCCTGTGATCGCGGACAGCCCCGCTAGGCACGGGCCATTTATGTAAGCCTCACACGCCGCTTTGATCGCATCGAGAGCTTTGCCGCGCTTCTTACCACTGAGAGCTTCCAGTTCCGTGATAGAGACTGCTTCTCCCAGATCGTCACGGAAGACAGTGACATCGATATCTTCCGAGAAGCGCTTGATCAGGCCAAACCCTTTGGAGAGCGATGTGCCGCCCTTGAACAGCAAGCGTGGCCGGTCTGCCAATCCATTGAAGAGCGCATCAAGGGTCCAACAGACCCAGAAGTCTTTTTCAACATTCTGGGGTGTTGTGCCGAGGCGCTGGGCCGTCGTCGTATAAAGACCCAACCTTGTCTCATCGTCTGCTGCGATGACCTGTTCGAATGCGGGGTTCATCATGTGCCAGCCTGTTCTTTCAACATCGGCCGCAACAGGCTCTGCATCCAGCTCGGCAGCGTCGACAGGCCCGACATCAGGTCCGCCCGGAGCGCTGGCCCATCTTTCGGATCATGAAGAATTGCGTTCAGACGACGCTTAAGAATCGCGTCGTCATCGACCTGGCCCATGGTGTCCCGTAGCCAATGCAATGCCTGGACGATGCGCATGGCCGGCCGGCCGGCCCAGTACAGCTTGCTCGCAGCGGTAGGCTTGAACGTGATTCCGAGTTGGCCAAGCGAGACCGATTTGAGGCGCGCATCCGCGTGCACGACGATTTTTGCAGGAACCGCATTCGTAAGTCCGAGATCATTGGCGGCAGTCATGCCATCGACGAGTACGCGGATCTGGTCCCGCCGAGCGATGGCCTCGATAACCTGTCTTGGGTCGGGAGGATTGCTTTTCTGTGTCAGACTGTTGAATGACGGCTTGTCGTAAAGCCCTCGATCCACCCGCCGCAAACTTCCAGCGCGTGTCAGCCGCTGCAGTGTCTTGTCCACGGCGTCCCGCGCGCCAAGATCGAGGAAGTCTCGCGGCGTCCAAACCCCTCTTGTCGCACCCTTCTCGATGCGCTTCAGGATCGCGGTTTTCAAATCTGATGCAGTGTCTGTCATGTCCGAAATATGTAGTGGTATTTCGGACAGCTCGCAAGTGTGACGTCCGAAATCTGTATGCAAATTTCGGACAGCGCCTGGGCAGCTGATAGGTATCCCCACACTTTGGAGCCCATAGCGTGAGGTTTTGTATCATTAACGCGATGTAGATCAGGGCAGCCTCCCAGTTAACCATCGGCCTTTGGACCAGGGCGCCAGGAGAAGGGACGACGTCGCCCTCCAGGCCGGGCTGCCGCCGGAGCGGAAGCCCCGCTTCGGCTGATTCGGAGTCAATGTTCCGCTAATTGGCATCTCGTTGACCGCTGGTTGGAAGTCTGCCTGGGGAAAGCCTTCCCCTGCGTCCGAGCCCAGGTCTCGGCCTACCCCTTCTGCGGGGAGACGCCGTGGGCGCCCCCAGAGAGTAAGAGTTCGGCGGCTTTCGCCGTGACGGGTTTGGAGGTCGAGAGAGAGGCTCTCGGCCGGCCCGCCCACGGAGATTGACCCATGACGAACCTTGAAACCCAGGATGGCCGGCGCGACGCGAGCGGCGGCTACAAAGTTGATATCTCGCGCGGAGAGCGGATCGGCCGCGTCTCCTCGGAATGGTTTTCGCGGCCGGATGACGAGCGCTATCTGTCCCTGTCGGAGCTTTACACCTCGGTGAAGGGCCGCGCCGAGCGCAGCCGCACGCGGACGGTCGAGAGCGCGGCGATCCGCGTCGAAGCCCATCGCGACGATCCGGAAAACCTGGCGCTCATCCTGCCCGAAGCCGACGCGCCGGTCGCGCCGACCCATTGGAGCTTCGGACAGCTCGCCAGCCTGGTCAGCGCGCCGGCTGCCTATCTGCGCCAGCTCCCGGCGCCGCTTGCGGGCATCAACCTGCAATACGGGCTCACCTCGCACCGCGCCGAGCAGATCAAGACGCTGGAAACCGAAGACGGGCGCACGGAATTACGCGCCGTCACCGGACCTGACTATGGCCGCATCTACGATCATGAGCTCATCGCCGCCGTGCGGAAGATCGCGGGGAACGGAACTGGCGATACGCGCTGGAAAGTGCCCGGCACGCTCGACTGGTCGAGCGGCGTTTACAACCCGATGGTCGACATTACCAAGGACACGACCACGCTCTACGCCTCCGACCGAGACGTCTTCCTCTTCCTGGTCGACGACATGAACCCGATCGAGGCGGGCAAGCTGCCCGACGGATCTCCCGATCTCTATTTCCGGGGCTTCTATTGCTGGAACTCGGAAGTCGGCGCGAAGACGCTCGGCATCGCCAGCTTCTATCTGCGCGCCGTCTGCCAGAACCGCAATCTCTGGGGCGCCGAGGACTTCCAGGAAATCAGCATCCGGCATTCCAAATACGCCGCCAATCGCTTCGCACACGAGGCGGCGCCGGCTCTGACCCGCTTCGCAGATTCCTCGCCACGACCCTTCGTCGAAGGCATCCGTGCCGCGCGCGAGCGGATCGTCGCGCGCAGTGATGACGATCGCACCGACTTCCTCCGCAAGCGGGGTTTCTCCAAGGCGGAGACGGCCAGAATCGTCGAAACAGTCCTCGCCGAAGAAGGCCGATCGCCCGAGTCTGTGTTCGACTTCGTCCAGGGCATCACCGCCGTCGCCCGGTCGAAACCGCAGCAGGACGCCCGGCTCGATATGGAGGGCAAGGCGAAGAAGCTCCTGGAGCGCGCAGCGTAGCTGCGGCCAGCGCTCCACCTCTCCGGTCCGTCGCTTCCTCAAGAGGAAGAGGCGGGCCGTGTTTTTCGTGACGGGTTTGGAGGTCGAGAGAGAGGCTTTCGGCCAGCCCGTCGCGGAGAACTGACATGACCAAGTCTCAGAAAATCACCCTCAGCGCCTCGCGCGACATCCCTTTCAACAAGCTGGTGCTGAGCCAGTCCAATGTCCGCCGCGTTAAGGCTGGCGTCTCGATCGAGGAGCTCGCCGAGGACATCGCACGACGCACGCTTTTGTCCTCGATCACAGTACGGCCGGTGCTGGATGAGGCCGGCGCAGAAACCGGCATGTTCGAGATCCCGGCCGGCGGACGCCGCTACCGGGCGCTCGAACTTCTGGTCAAGCAGAAGCGGCTGAACCGCACAGCGCCCGTGCCCTGTATCGTGCGCACGGACGGCCTCGCCGAAGAAGACAGTCTCGCCGAGAATGTTCAGCGTGCGCCGCTTCATCCGCTCGACCAGTTCCGCGCCTTCCAGGCCATGCGCGAGAAAGGCAAGAGCGAGGAAGAAATCGCAGCGGCCTTCTTCGTCTCGGCGAATGTTGTCAAACAGCGGCTCAAGCTCGCCGCTATCGCGCCATCGCTCCTCGACGCCTATGCCGAGGAGGAACTGACCCTCGACCAACTCATGGCCTTCACGGTCAATCCCGACCATGAGCGTCAGGAACAGGTCTGGGAGTCGATCAAACGGACTTACGCGAAACAGCCCTATGAGATCCGCCGCATGCTGACCGAAGGCGCCGTGCGCGCCTCCGACCGGCGGGCGCAGTTCGTCGGGCTGGGCGCCTATGAGGCGGCCGGCGGCGCCATCCTTCGCGATCTGTTCCAGTCCGACGATGGCGGATGGCTGCAGGACGCTGGCCTGCTTGCGAAACTCGTCGACGAAAAGCTTGAAACCGATGCGGAAGCAATCCGCTCTGAGGGCTGGAAATGGATCGAGATCGGCACGGACTTTCCCTACGGCCACACCTACGGTCTGCGCCGGATCATCGGCGAGACCGAGCCGATGAGCGAGGACGAGATCGCGAGCTTCCACGCACTGAAAGCCGAATACGACAAGCTCGAAGACGAGTACGCCGACGCCGAGGAGTTCCCGGAAGATATCGACACCCGGCTCGGCGAGATCGAAACGGCGATGGAAGCCTTGCAGGAGCGGCCCGTCCGCTTCGAGCCGGACGAAATCGCCGTGGCCGGCGTCTTCGTCAGCATCGGCCATGACGGCCGTCTGCGTGTCGAACGCGGCTATGTCCGTCCCGAGGATGAACCTTCCGTCCAATCCGACGGACAGGACGAGGTCGACGGGATCGACGCGTCTGCCGAGGAGGACGACGACGTTCCGCCCCCCGACGCCAGCGAAGAGGCGGAAGAGGAAGACGATGGCCTGAAGCCGCTCTCCGACCGCCTCATCATGGAGTTGACGGCGCATCGCACGCTCGCCCTTCGCGACGCGCTCGGCAACGATCCGCAGACGGCGTTCCTCGCCGCCCTGCACGCGGTGACCCTCCGGCTCTTCTATCACTATCCGCTGGATAGCTGCGTCGAGATCACGCCGCACAGCGCCGGTTTCGGCGCCCAGGCGCCGGACCTTGGCGACACGGCTTACGCGCTCAGCATCGACGCTCGCACGACGAGCTGGCTAGGGGTGCTGCCGAAAGCGCCTGAGGATCTGTGGGGGGCGCTGGTCGGGTTCGACAACGATAGCCGCGAGGCGCTGTTCGCGCATTGCATCGCCATGACCGTCAACGCCGTCCATGAGCCGTACAACCGCCGTCCGCGGGCGCTCGCCCATGCCGATGTGCTGGCGGCGGCGCTCGGGCTCGACATGGCGGCGGCGGGCTGGGCGCCGACGGGCGAGATCTATCTCGCTCGCGTCACCAAGGCCCGCATTCTGGAGGCCGTGCGCGAAGCGAAGGGCGAGAATGCAGCCGACCGCATCGCCGGTCTCAAGAAACAGGATATGGTCGCGGCGGCCGAAGAGCTTCTCGAAGGAACCGGTTGGCTGCCCGAAGTCCGGCGACCGCAACTGGCGCCGCACCAGATGCGACGGACAGGCGAGAGGCATTCCTGAACAAGCCGGTTGATCGACGCACGACGAGCGTCGACAGGCTGACTGACCCGCCAAGCCCCTATGTGGTCCAGGCCGGTGCGATCATTCCGGCCGCGTTGGTCACGGGTCTGCGCTCGGACCTTCCCGGACAGGTCACCGCGCAGGTGACGTCCAATGTCTATGACAGCCCGATTGGACGGTTCCTTCTGATCCCCCAAGGCTCGCGTCTGATCGGTGAGTACGACAGCCGTGTCGCCTTTGGGCAGAGCCGCGTGCTACTAGCCTGGACACGGCTGATCCTGCCCAATGGCCGTTCCATCGTTCTCGAACGCCAGCCCGGCGCAGACCAAGCCGGCTATGCCGGACTCGAAGACGGCGTCAACAACCACTGGGGCAAGCTGTTCATGGCCGCCGGTCTCGCCACCGTCCTGAATATCGGCGCGGAATTTGGCGCCGATGACGACGACGAGATCGCCCGCGCCATTCGCGAGGGAACGCAGGACACGATCGGCCGCGCGGGCGATGAGATCGTCCGGCGTCAGCTTTCGATCTCGCCGACCCTGACCATCCGCCCCGGTTTTCCGGTGCGCGTCATGGTCACGCACGACCTCGTCCTCGAACCCTATCGGAGTTGATCCATGACCAAGCTGAAATTGAGCGCCATTCCCGACGATACACCGGTTAAACTGAACATCGAGCTGCCCGCCAATGTCCATCGCGATCTTGTCGCCTATGCGGATGTGCTGGCGCGCGAGGCCGGACAGAAGAATGAACCTGCAAAGCTCATCGCGCCCATGCTGGCGCGCTTTATGGCCACGGACAGGGGATTTGCAAAGCTCAGGAAAGAACACCGTTCCGCTTCGCCTCGTTCCGAGCCAAACTCAGAAACCGCCTAAGCGCAGGGTTGTCGTTCTCGGGGCGCCAAACCAGACTGAATGGAATCGATTCACCAACTCCGTCCCACACCAGCGGTACAAACGCTACGTTTGGATAACTGATCCCACGCCAATGGTTACACACTAGGCTCATGCCGACCCCTAGTCCGACAAGGTTCATAATTCCTTCGCGATCAAGCCCATGCCGACGTATGACTACCTGCCGACCAAGATCGCTTACTCTTCTACGAACATAATCGGAAATCTCTGGTCCCGGTTCATTCGCACTCACAACGAAGGTAGCGTCTTCAATGTCTGTCCAGCGCGTCAATGTCTTTCCTGCTAGTGGGTGGTCTCGTGCAACAGCAAGATAAATCTGCTCGTGAGTGAGCAGCAGAGCATCCCCACCGGCCAAGTCCATTCCACCTGACGCAAATACGACATCCAATGCCCGATGACTTAGGAGCGTCATCAGTTCTCCTCTATCTGCCTCAAGAAAAGTCAAATCGACACAGGGATGAAGATCGATAAACTTCGAGATAGTGTCTCGCAGAGTGCCCTGTGACAGCGAAGCGATCAGGCCAAGTTGCAAATGACCACTTTGCCCTTCGCCAGCCGCACGTGCTGCCTCAACAGCCAAACCAAAATCCCCGACCAGTCGCCGCGCTTGCGCGCTTAAGGCCCAACCTGCCGTTGTTAACCTTACGCCAGTTTGGCTCCTTTCAAAAATTGATACGCCGAGAGCGTCTTCCAATCTCTGAATTCGTCTCGTCACCGCTGGCTGACCAACTCCCATGCTTGCACTCGCTCTGCGAATGCTACCGGCTTGGGATACCAGGAGAATGGTTTGCAGGTCCCGTATCGTTAGGCTTTTGCACGTCTCGGGTACGAGCGGAGCATTTCTTACGACATCGGAGTTTGTCACATCACGCACCGGTATCCTTCCACGCAGCAAAGAATCGCCAACTAGCGTCACTGCATGCCTGATCCCGGCCTGTTCCCACCGGCACGTCTTCCCGGAAATCTCAGGTGTCCGTTCGTGATACCGAGACCCAGAAGGATCAGAGCGAGAGACACGGCGAGCGACCAGCTCAAGGTCTCCCCGAAGAGAATGGCACCGCAGGCGATGCCCGAAAGAGTCGCGAAATAGCCGACCTGGCTGAACCCAACGCCATCCGTGCGCCGCTGAACTGCAAACGTCAAAATGTAACTGACCGCAGACAACGCACCTATCGCGAAGAGTGCACGGTCTTCAGGCCCGGAGAGGCCGATAGGGGAATAGGTTTCGCCCGTGGCCAGTACCAAGCCCCACCAGATTATTGCCTGGGACACCAACATGCCGGCAGCCAGCCCGATCGGCTTTGAGCCCGCCGGATACGCCCGGTTTCGGTAAATGTTTCCGCAAGCCAGTAATAATGGCGCGGCCAAAGCAATGATCAGCCATCTCGCATCGAAGTCTCCGATCTCGGCGCCCACGAGAATTGTCAGCATCAATCCGGCGAGACCTGTCAAGATGCCAAGGCTGCGGCGGCCATCCGGTAATGCCCGGTCGAGCACTGCGGAGACAGCGACCGTCGCAAGCGGGGAAAGCATCACCAGGGCGGTGAAAAGCCCTGCTGGAACATGCGCGAGCACAGTGAAGGCGATGAAGTTAGGGCCTGTTACGCCCAACAGCCCGGCGAAGAGGTAGTAGCGCAGATGCGCCCAGTCATGGTTCAGCCTTTCGCCCCGAACGGCCAAAACGCCGAGGAGGATGATTCCTGCAAGCGCCAACGACCAGAACAGGGCGGCGATGGCGGAAATACCTGCGAGCGCCGCGATCTTTGTCAGCGCGAAACTGACTCCGACGATCAGGCCGATGGACATGATCGTGAGCGATGGCGCCATGCTCGTGGTTCGAGGAGAGGATGATTGGCGCGAAGTAGAACTGTCGGGCTGTAACATACCCACATAATGGTGGCGTATCCCAAAAATATACAACCGTATCTCCATTCTACTTCATGTGGAGATTTTCTCACCTATATATAGGCCATGAGAGATTTTGACGCGATTCCAGTGTTTGTCGCCGTCGCCGAAGCCGGGAGTTTTGCCGGGGCTGGCCGCAAGCTGGGTGTCACCAAATCAGCGGTAAGCAAGCGGATTGGACAGCTCGAGGCGCAGCTCGGCGTCAAGCTGTTCACCCGTTCGACCCGCGCCATGACACTCACCGAAGCTGGGGAGAGGTATCGCGCCCACGCGGCCCTTGCACTGGAGGCGGGCAAGCAAGCCGAAGACGCTGCGACAGCGCTTCAGGACAGTCCAGCCGGTCGGCTCCAGATACTGGCACCCATGTCCTTCGGCAGACTGCACATCGCGCCGCTGATGGCGGGTTTCTTGTTGGAGTTTCCAGATATCGAGGCCGATCTCGCTCTAGACGACAGACATCTGGATCTTGTTGAGCAGGGATTTGACGTGGCTGTCCGGGCGGGCCAATTGCACTCCCCTACCTTGATCACCCGAAAACTTACAGACCTTCACAGTGTGCTTTGCGCTTCGCCGGAATATCTGGCTTCGCACGCGCCGCCGCGCGCTCCTGCTGACCTCGACAAGCATAATTGCCTGCACTTCGCCCACGCATCAGACGCACACCACTGGTCGTTCCGTAAACCGGGTGAGCCCACCGTTCGGGTTGAGACGCGCGGATCTTATCAGACCAGTAATAGCGAAGCGCTGATGGATGCCGTCCTCGGCGGCCTCGGAATAGCACGTCTGCCGACGTTCATCGCGGGACCTGCAATTGCGCAAGGGCAACTCCACCACCTCTTGAGCGATTTCGAAATGCCAAGCCAACCGCTCAGCGTCATCTACCCCGAGCGGCGCTACCTGCCCGTCAAAGTCCGTGCGTTCACCGATTTCATTGTCGAGCATCTAGGGACGGATCACCCAGAGTGGGACAGGTTCTGAAGTGGCGCGTGTGTTTACTGCCGTCATTAACCTACAGGAGTAAGTGATCGCGCAACGCGGCGGTGTAGTACTGCCATGCTCGACTGAGGTCGGCTCAACAACCTGAACTATAAGGAGAAAATGGCGCGCCCCGAGAGAGAAAGTTTAAACTCTCTCTTTGAAGCGCTAGAGGACTGGGAGCACCAGCTAAAGCACGAAATTCCGGATTTTGAGGAGCTGAGCCTATGACCAGCTCCACGAACGTGCAGACCTTCAACACGGCCTCCCACGGCTACAGAAACAGCCGACCGAAGGCTTCACCGCCTTTTTCCATCCGCTTTACCGATGAGGAACGCTCAAGGCTCGATCGAGCCGCTGGAGCGCTTTCTCTAGCTGCCTACATTCGCCTCAAGCTCTTTGATGACGATATGCCGAGATCGCGGCGCTCGACCAAGCGGCGACGGCAGCCCTCTGCGGAGCTTGCTGTGCTCAGCCATATGCTCGGCGGGCTCGGCCAATCCCGTCTTGCCTCAAATCTCAATCAGCTCGCGAAGGCTGCCAATACGGGGACGCTTCCACTCAGCCCCGAGGTTGAGCGCGAGTTGAAGGAGGCCTGCGAAGCCGTTCAGGAAATGCGCCGCGATCTGGTCGCTGCTCTGGGCGTGAAGCCGGAGGACGGCTCATGATCCTGAAAGGCAGTCAACGCGGCGGCGCGCGCGATCTGGCGTTACATCTGATGAAAGACGAGAACGACCACGTTGAGCTACACGAGCTGCGCGGGTTCGCTTCCGAAAACCTCGTGGGCGCGCTCAACGAAGCGTACGCGCAAAGCCGAGGAACGCGCTGCGCGAAGTTTCTCTACTCGCTATCCCTCAATCCCCCGCCTTCCGAACATGTTTCGACGCGGGACTTCGAGGCCGCGATCAACATGGCCGAAGAGCGTCTTGGACTGAGCGGCCAACCGCGAGCGATCGTCTTCCACGAGAAGGAAGGCCGACGCCATGCCCATGCGGTCTGGTCGCGTATCGATGCGCAGCGGATGAAAGCCGTCCAGCTTTCGTTCGACCATCGCAAGCTCAACGCGGTTTCCCGCGAGCTATTCCTTGAGCATGGCTGGCAAATGCCGCGAGGGCTGGCCGAAACGCATGAGCGCGATCCGAAGAATTTCACGCTGGAAGAATGGCAACAGGCCAAACGCGCGGGACGCGATGTGGCCGCCATCAAGTCCGCGTTTCAGGATAGTTGGGCGATCTCGGATTCGCGGCAGGCCTTCGCCAGCGCTTTGGAGACGAGAGGCTTCAAACTCGCCAAGGGCGATCGACGCGGCTTCGTCGGGGTCAATCGCGATGGCGAAGCCTATGCGGTTTCCAAGTGGGTCGGCGTTAAAGCGCGAGATGTTCGCGCCCGCCTGGGCGAGCCAGATACGCTGCCCAGCGTTACGGAACGCCATGCCGAACACGCCAATGAAGTGAACCGTCGCCTCAACGAGTTGAAGCGGGAGCAGGATGCGCGATCGGAGGCCGAACGCCTTCGCCTTGCTGCCGAGAAGCGCTCACTTATCGCTGCGCAGCGCGCCGAGAGAAGATTTCTCGAGGAGCAGCAACAGGCTCGAGCGGCAATGGAGAATACTCAGCGTCAAGAACGCTTCAGCAAAGGCCTGCGAGGCCTGTTTGATCGGATCACAGGTGAACGTAAACGCGTAGCCGAACAAAATCGCGCTGAGGCATACGACGCCCTGCTGCGAGATCGTCACGAGAAAGACGCTCTGATTTTCCGCCACCTCGATGAGCGCAAGGCGCTCGATCAGAGGCGAACTGTCGAACGTGAACGTCAAACCGAGGTCATGCGCGAACTGCGTACCGATATTCGCCAGCAATCGCCTCAGAAGGACCTGAACGAAGCGCGGCGCGAGGAACTCGCGGAAAAACGCGAGCAACTACAGAGGTCGCGCGCCCGTCGCGAGGGCCGGTCGCTTGATCTCTAATGAATAAAAGAAAGGAAAACCTGTGATAGCGGACATCGCAACACTCATTCAAACCCAAGGCTTCTGGTTCGGGATCGGCGCGAGTTGCGCCGCTTTCCTGATCCTGCGACGCTCTGTCTGAACCTAGAACATGCGCAGTTGATCGTCTGTCGGATCGGAAATCTGATAGACCATCCGCGCCATGCGGATGGTCTCCGACCCCGCAAATATCGGGGCGTCCAGAACCGCGTTCGGCGTTCCCCATGATGCCCAGATTTTCAAGCCACACCCTTCATAGGCGATGCTGATCTGATCGCGTTAACCTGAGCCGCCCGCGATCCCGAGATAGCGCTTCAGCAAAGCCGCCAACTCGTTGTCATCTAAGCCGTTGGCGATCTGCTCGGCATATCGCTCGGGGAAGTGGCGGGTCGCCTTGATGAAGGCCTGCTTTTTGTCTTGTCGTGTGAGGGCGCGCATCGCTCATGCCCTCCAGAAGATATGGACTACTTCAAAGCCCGTTTCGATAGCCAACACGTCGTTGATTTCGAGGTCGCGACCCATCGCTTCATAGTCGATGTAGAATTGCAGACTCTGTGGAACTTCCATGGTCTGCTCAGTGATCTCCTGCGCATAGTCGGCAAGCGAAATGTATGAGCCGCAATAGCGATCTTCGATCGCCTCCCGCGCGTCTTCAAGGTCGCAGAAGTACTCCATCAGCTTGCCTGCTATTTCTCCATGCTCATCGATGAAGGCGGCGATTTCAGCCACGTGATCAACGCCGGAGTATTCTTCAATCCTCGCCCCCTCGAAGCCTTCGTAGTCGTGAATGGCATATTCCTCAGCATCAGGAATTGGTGAGGAGGCAAGCATTTCGGCGATGCGCTCGCGGATATGATCTGCCCCCAATGTCGCATCGACCCAACGCCCATGCAGGATGCCGTTGTTGTACGCGGCAAGGCACGCGACATAGATTCTGATTTCGGACTCCTCGTGTTTCATCTGTTCACCCCTTTCGTTGGGTATGGGTTGCTCATGCAACCCTGGCTTTCGCCGAGAACGGGGTGTGCAAACGGAAGAAAAAATCGGCGGCGGGCGCAGGCGCAGCCGAGCCTCGGGAGACCGATCTATTTTTTCTGAAGTGCGCTGAGGGGCTGGCCCCTAAGCCTACGCGCGAGGGATCAAAGCCGCATGGCCGAGACCGCCTAGGCGGGCTCGGTTCACGCGAGCCCGACCCGCACGGGCGCGCCAGCAAGAATCTTCTTGACTCAATATAGCACTATTCTCTATTATCTAGAAAATAATAGAAAGGAGCAACGCCGTGAGCCGAACGATTCAAGTGAGTACTGACGTCTACGCCAAAATCTGGGCCAGCCGTCAGGCAGGGGAGGAAACAGAGAGCGCCATTCTCGGGCGAATACTCGGCTGCGCGCCCAGCAAGGCTGTCAACGGCGCGAGCGCCCGGTCCGATACGGGTGGCGTGCACGATGCCCGCAACGACGTTCATTTCCCTGAAGGATTCGAAATCATTCGCACTTACCGCCGACAGGAATATCGGGCGGTTGCGACCCAGGGGGCATGGCTGCGCTCCGATACGAATGAGCGATTTCCGACCCTCAATCAGCTCAACGAGTCGATCGCCGCCGGACCTGAAAACGTCTGGAACGGCAATTGGAAGTATCGCGATCCGTCTTCGGGAAAGCTCGTCTCTATCGACGCAATGCGGCGCTGAGCGCGGGAACAGCTGTCAAACGACAACGGAATGAATTGCGTCATTCGACTTCATGCAAAAATAAATTCTTGACTCGGCGCTACCGATCACGGTAGAAACGCATCATGACGGATGACGCAATCATTTTCGAGAGCCTTGGACGCGCCGCTGAAATCTCGGCGGGCTACCCGCTGCGCGGCTCAGCCGAGGCCCTGAAGGCGGGCGACGTGCACTTCTTGGCGCTCAAGGATGTGAGCCTCGATGCGGATATCGACTGGGCACACGTCCCGACGGTCGAGCTGCCCTCGAAGCGCACGCCCGACTGGCTCAGCGGAGACGATGTGATTTTTTCCGCGCGGGGCACACGAACTCTGGCTTACCCCATCAACGATCCGCCTGCGCGCGCCGTATGCGCTCCGCAGTTCTACGTCATTAAGGTGAAACGCCCAGAGAAGCTGCTGCCCGCCTTTCTTGCTTGGCAGATCAATCAGAAGCCTGCCCAAGACTATTTCTCGCGCACGGCCACTGGCTCATACATCCAGAACATACGCCGCAAAGCGCTTGAAAACCTCCCGCTCGCCATTCCGCCGGTCCACGAGCAGCAGGTCATTGTCGAATTCTGGCGCGCAGCCCAGCGCGAGCGCGCCGTACTCAACCAGCTCATTCAAAACCGAAACCAGCAACTCGACGCGCTCGCTGTCGGGCTCCTGCACACACGCCTAAGGGGGGCGCAACAATGAACGCACAAGTCAAACAGGACGAGATCAACAAGGCCGTATGGGAAGCGTGCGACACCTTCCGCGGCACCGTCGATGCCGGAGTCTATAAGGACTACGTCCTGACGATGCTCTTCCTGAAATACCTCAGTGACGTGTGGAACGATCATTATGAGGAATACAAGAAGGAGTATGGCGACGAGCCCGAACTCATCAACGAGATGATGAAGAACGAGCGCTTCGTTCTGCCGGAGAGCGCCAACTTCTATGCGCTCTATAAGCGCCGTCACGAAGCCGGAAACGGCGAACGCATCGACAAGGCGCTGCACGCGATCGAAGAGGCGAACATCGCCAAGCTGCGCGACGTATTCCAGGACATCAGCTTCAACTCAAACAAGCTCGGCGAAGAAGCGCACAAGAACGAGTTGCTCAAGGAGCTGCTTGAGGACTTTGCGAAAGACAAGCTCAACCTCCGTCCCAGCCGCATCGGCAAACTCGACATCATCGGCAACGCGTATGAGTTCCTGATCAAACAATTCGCCGCCGACTCGGGCCGCAAGGCGGGTGAATTCTATACGCCGCCCGAAGTCTCCGAGCTGATGGCCGAACTGGTCGCGCCCAAAGAAGGCGATGAGATTTGCGATCCGACATGCGGTTCGGGCTCGCTACTCATGAAGTGTGGCAAGCGCGTGCAAATCGAAAACAAGGGGTCCAAGAAATACGCCCTGTACGGACAGGAGGCGATCGGCAGCACTTGGGCGCTCGCCAAAATGAACATGTTCCTGCACGGTGAAGATAATCACCGCATCGAATGGGGCGATACGATCCGCAACCCGAAACTGCTGGATGGCGAAGACAGCCTCAAGCACTTCGATGTGGTTGTCGCCAACCCGCCCTTCTCGCTTGAGAAGTGGGGTCACGGCACAGCGGAAGGCGACAAGTTCAGTCGATTCCGTCGTGGCATTCCGCCGAAGACCAAGGGCGACTACGCATTCATTCTGCACATGGTCGAGACCATGAAACCCAAGAGCGGGCGCATGGCTGTCGTTGCCCCTCACGGCGTTCTCTTCCGTGGTTCGACCGAAGGGAAAATCCGCCAAAAGCTGGTTGAAGAAAACCTGCTGGACGCCGTAATCGGTCTGCCGGAAAAGCTCTTTTACGGAACCGGCATCCCCGCCACGATCCTCATACTCCGCAAGAAGAAGAGCGACAGAAACGTCCTGTTCATTGACGCAAGCCGCGAGTTCATCTCCGGCAAAAACCAAAACCAACTCTCCAACAATCACATCGCGAAGATCGTGGAGACCTACCAGGCGCGCAAGAGCGTCGATAAGTACGCCTACTTCGCGACGCCCGAGGAGATGGCTGAGAACGATTACAACCTGAACATCCCCCGCTACGTCGACACGTTTGAAGAAGAAGAAGAAATCGACCTGATGGCCGTGCGGGCCGAGCGCGAGAAGCTGAAGGCCGAACTCACTGACCTAGAAGCGCAGATGGACGGCTACCTGAAGGAGCTGGGCTATGGTTCCTGAGGGTTGGAAGATGGAAAGCCTCGGAAACTGGATCGAGGCGTATCGGGAAAAATCTGTCGAAAAGGATCAGTACCCAGTGCTGACCTCTTCCAGAGAGGGGTTGATCCCGCAAAGCGAGTACTATGGTGAGAGCCGTATTACCTCGCGCGACAACGTGGGTTTTCATGTAATTCCGCCTCAATTCTTCACGTATCGCTCTCGGAGCGATGACGGTCTTTTCTTCTTCAATCGAAACGACACAGGCCAAACTGGAATCATCAGTCACTTCTATCCCGTCTTCGACTTTCCCAAGGGCAACAGCGACTTCTTTTTGGCGGCTTTGAATTTTTGGAGAAAGCGGTTCGCTGGATATGCGGTTGGAAGTTCGCAAGTGGTGTTGTCGCTGAATGCGTTGAAGTCGGTCAAACTTCCGATTCCACCGAAACATGTTCAGGACGAAATTGCTGATATCCTTACCAGCTGGGATCGGGCGATTAAGACGACGGAGAAATTGATCGCGAACAGCCAAGCCCAGAAGAAATCACTGATGCAGCAGCTGCTTACAGGCAAGAAGCGTCTTCCGCGTTTTTCAGATGTCTGGCGCGAGGTTCAACTGGGAGAGCTGGGCGATTTCATAAAAGGTAAGGGCATCCCGCGAGACGAAGTGGTCGAAACGGGATTGCCTGCAATTCGCTACGGCGAAATTTACACCACGCACCATTTCATCGTTGAGACCTTTGCCTCCTTTATCTCTGAAGAAGCAGCCGCTCAAAGCGTTCCGCTGAACAATGGCGATATTCTCTTCACGTGTTCTGGGGAAACGGCGGACGAAATCGGGAAGTGTGTCGCCTACCTCGGGAATGATCGATCATTCGCAGGCGGCGATATTATCCTGTTTCGCGAACATGGTCAGTGTGCACACTTTCTTGGATACGCTCTCAACTCGTCCGAGGTAGTGCGGCAGAAGACGCGGTTCGGGCAGGGAAATTCCGTCGTTCATATCAATGCCCGCAACCTTTCTCAGATCACGCTCATGCTCCCTTCTCTCGAAGAGCAAGAGGCCATCGCTGACATTCTGGACACGGCGAGGCGGGACATCCGCCAGCTCGAAATCGAGCTTCAGAATCTCCAAATCGAAAGAGCCGCTCTCATGCAGCAACTCCTCACCGGTAAGCGCCGTGTGAAAGTAGAAAAGGAGGCAGCGGCATGAGTAAGTCCCGTTCCTTTTCAATCTATCTGCTCAAGGAAGGCTTTGATGCCTCCAATGCGCTGAAAGATGACCATGCGCTCGATGACGCAGTCGCGGGCGAAGCGCTTCCTGAAGGCTCAACGCTGTTTGTGCTTGATAACGCGCCGACCCCGCCTTGGTGGAAGGGATACTTCGGTATTCAGAAAGACTTGAGGCAAGCTCTCAAGGGTGCAGTCGTCTTTCTTCCCGTCGATGATCGCGTATTCGCGATCACGTTCGGGCACGTCTACCACAACCTGCTCGACACGAGCTACGAGTACGACTTCGGGCTGCGCGTGACGCTCAACTGTCTCGATCCTGACAAGTTGAAAAGCACCGACATCCTTGAGCCCAGCGGCGCAAAGCGTCAGCGCACGCAGATGCCGACGGATTCCGATCTTACCTACTTCGACTTCGATCAGGACACGACCATTCTGAAGAGCCTGACCGGCAAGGTGAAAGACGAGCACAAAAATCTTTTCAAACACGCGACGGGGGCGAGCAATATCCGCGTCAGCTCGGATGTCACTCCAGACGGGCTTCCCGAACTCTGTGAGAAATTGCTCACGCTCTATGAGGACGACGCCTACAAGACCACTTTCCCTGGCCTGCAGAACATCTCGCCTGTGCGTGATCCTTCGGTGCTTGCCACGCTGGACGGCCTGTTGTTGGACGCCGTGATCAACAAGAGCGACAGCCTTTCGCTGAGCGTCCCTGAAATCCTAAACTACCATGATGGACTCTGGGCGACCTTTTCGGGCGCTGGGGGCGGCTTGATCTATGACGACGTGTTCATTGGGCGTTACTACGACTATCTGCAGCTTCGCGGCGTTTCCCTAAACACAATCGATATCGAGGCGCTGCGAAAGCATTGCCTCAACCTGACAGATGAAGATGGCCAGCCGCGTGGCGAGCGCCATTCGGTCTACAAGTGCCTGATCTTTGACACGACTCTTCCTGAGTCAGGTGAGACCTATCATCTGTGTGACGGCAACTGGTATCTGGTTGATACCGATTTCGTCTCCCAGCTATCGACTTTTCTCGACCCCTTCTGTACCGCGAGCAGCTTCCCCGACTTCACGCACGAGAATGAAGGCGAGTTCAACGAGGCTGTTGCAGCAGCGGGCGCAGGACTTATCTGCCTCGACAAATCGAGCATTACCCCGACGGGGCAGAAGGCCGTCGAGCCCTGCGATGTCTATGAAGTCCAGGGCGGCAAAGCGGTACTGCACCACGTAAAGATTTCCACGCTGTCCGCGCAACTCAGCCACCTGTTCAATCAGGGAACTAACTCAATCCACCTTCTGCGCGACGATAAAGAAGCGCGGGACAAGCTAAAAGCGCTGGTGTCCGATGGCGCACCTGCAAATGCGCAGGAAGCGTTCACCGCACCTATCGACGAAGACAAATTCAAGGTCGTATTCCAGATCGTCACCCATAAGGACGCGGATGCGAAAGCGCTCAACTTCCCGCTGTTCTCCCGCATCAGTCTCATGCGTGCGCTGAAGGACCTGCGTCGCATGGGGATCGAAGCGGAGTTCGCCTTCATCAAGGATGCAACGCCAACTTCGGAAGGGAAGAAGAAAAAGCGGAAGTCGAAAACCGACGAAGCTGATGCCGGAAACGATAACGACGAAGCGGAGGCGGCATGAGCGACCTCAAGCGCACAGCTATCATCTATGACTATGACGGCACTCTCGCGCGTGGAAACATTCAGGAGAACTCATTCCTGCCAGCGATCGACCTAACCCGCGAAGAATTCTGGAAGGAAGTCAAGCGCCTCACGAGAGAGCATGATGCGGACGAAATCCTCGTCTACATGCAACTGATGCTGCGGGAAGCCCAGCGCAAAGGATTGAGAGTCACTAGGGACAAACTGAAATCCCACGGCGGCTCATCGGAGCTGTTTGATGGCCTGGCAGATCATAGCTGGTTCGAGCGGATAAACGCGTTTGCGTCAGAGCGCGGCTTGCAGGTTGAGCACTACATCGTCTCGTCTGGAACACAGGAGATGATCGAAGGATCACCCATAGCGGGCGACTTCAAGGGGATATTTGCCTCCCGATACATCTACAACGAAAATGGCGAAGCAGAGTGGCCCAGTCTCGCCATCAACTACACTACGAAGACCCAGTTTCTCTTTAGGATCAACAAGGGGATCGACAGCGTCTGGGACAACGATGCCATCAACGCGTTCATGCCTGAAGCTGAGCGCCCAATTCCGTTTTCTAGAATGATCTTCATCGGTGACGGCGACACCGATATACCCGCCATGAAGATGACCTCTCACTACGGAGGGCAATCTATAGCGGCGTACGACCCTAAAAGAGATTCTCGCGCCCTAGAGAAAATCCATCGATTGATTTCTGACGGTCGAGTTAATTTCGTCGCCCCAGCCGACTACTCCGAAAATGCGCATCTAGACATCTTGCTGAAGGGGATACTCGGACGCATTGCCCGAGCGGAAGGGTATAGACCGTCATGAGTTATACGCCGAACACCGCCGAGCAATATTCCGCACACGTCCCCGCTCTGCAGACGCTTATTTCCCTCGGCTGGAGATTCATGCCGACCGTCGAGTGCCTGAAACGACGTGAAGGCAACAAGGCTGTCGTCCTGAAGGGAATTCTCGTCGAGCAGCTCAAAAAGCGGCGTTTCGAATACAAAGGGCAATCTTATCCGCTGTCGACAAATGCGATCGATCAGATCGTACGCGATCTAACTTCGCCGCACTTACAAGAAGGCCTGCTGACGGCAAACGAACGCCTTTACAATGCCCTGACGCTCGGCATCACAGTGACCGAATTCGTCGACGGTAAGAAGCACTCTCCAACGATACCAGTGATCGACTGGCTTGACCCTTCCAACAATGACTTCACGGTCACAGAGGAATTTGAGGTGCTTGCCACCGATGGTACGCGCACCCGTCGCCCAGACATCGTCTGTTTCGTGAACGGAATTCCTCTCGTCGTGATCGAGGCGAAACGCCCCGATTCCGGCAATCCCAACAAGTCGATGATCGACGAGGGCATAAGCCAGAACATCCGCAATCAGAAGCCTGACGAAATTCCCGAGCTTTTTGCCTACTCACAATTGCTGATGTCGATCAGCGGTCTTGAAGGGCGGTACGCCACCACGAAGACACCCAAGAAGTTTTGGGCGGGCTGGAGAGAAGAAGAGCTGTCGGAAGCGCACTTCAAAGAAGTGAAAAACAAACCTCTGTCACTCGAAGCCCGTGATGCTCTGCTCTTCGATAAACCGAAGTCCGTTCAGGAGCATTTTCGTAGCCTGTGGACTGGCGAGCAATTCGTTACCGACCAAGACCGTATGTTGGTCAGCCTGCTGTCCAAAGATCGATTCCTGGAGTTCGTCCGCTTCTTCATCCTGTTCGATAAGAAAGTTGGAAAGATCGCCGCCCGTTACCAGCAGGTCTTCGGGATCAAGGCGCTGATAGACCGCATTTCTCACATACGCCCTGACGGAGGACGCGAAGGCGGCGTTATCTGGCATACCACGGGCTCTGGTAAGAGCTTTACGATGGTCTTTTTGTGCAAGGCGTTGCTCCTGCACCAAAACCTGACTGAATGCCGCGTGGTCGTGGTCACGGACAGGGTCGATCTGGAAAAGCAGCTTGCCCGAACCTTCCTGACAGGTGGCGCTTTGGGAAACACAAGCGCCGGCAAGAAAGAAGAGAGCCGCGCTAAGGCCTCGACGGGCAGAGACCTCGCAAAACGCATCGGCAAAGGCAACGAGCGGATCATCTTTTCGATCATCAACAAATTCGGAACCGCGTCGAAGCTGCCTGAGTGCTACAATCCCAGCGAGAACATCATCGTCTTGATCGATGAAGGTCACCGCAGCCAGAGCGGAGAGAACCATGAGAGGATGCGCAAAGCCCTGCCTAACGCGTCCTATGTCGCGTTCACGGGCACCCCGCTCCTGAAAGACGATAAGACGACCAACAAATTCGGCCCCATCGTCCATGCGTACACGATGCAGCGCGCCGTCGAGGACGGCACTGTAACACCACTCCTGTACGAAGAGCGCCGACCTGTCCTCGACATCAACGAGAAGGCGATCGACAACTGGTTCGACAAGATCACTGTGGCATTGACCGACCAACAGAAGAGCGACCTCAAAGAAAAGTACGGCAAGAAAGGCCAGCTCTACGGGTCAGCGAACCGAATTGATCTCATCGCTTGGGATATCGCAGTCCATTTCAATGAGAATTTCAAAGCGCTGGGCAAAGACCTAAAGGGGCAGCTCGCGACGGATAGCAAGCTGTCGGCAATTCGATACAAGAAGGCGCTGGACGCCACGGGGCTAGTAACGAGCGCCGTCGTCATTTCACCACCAGACACTCGCGAGGGGCATGAGGATGTTGACGAGGCTGAACTGCCGGAGGTTCAGCAATGGTGGAAGGACAACGTCAAATGCGATCCTGAGGACTATGAGCGGGACATCATTGAGGCATTCTCGGAGCCAGGCGCACCAGACATCCTGATTGTCGTCGACAAACTGCTGACTGGTTTCGACGAACCAAGAAATGCAGTCCTCTACATCGACAAACCTCTCAAGCACCACAATATCATTCAGGCCATCGCTCGCGTGAACCGCCTGCATGAACAGAAAAAATATGGTCTCCTGATCGACTACCGAGGAATCCTCAAAGAGCTAGATACGGCCATCGACGGCTACCAGGACCTCGCGGAGAGAACGCAGGCCGGATTTGATTTAGACGACCTGCAAGGCCTCTATTCCGATGTCTCAACGGAGTACAAGCGGCTCCCCGCTCTTCATGAAAAACTTCTGTCCGTGTTCTCGGGCGTTAAAAACCGCGCCGATCTAGAGCAATACCGACGGGTGCTCATCCCCAAATACGAACAGGACGAGAATGGAGATGCTGTCGATGACAACCAGAAGGTTAGAGAGGACTTTTACGAGGCGCTGACCGAATTCGGTATCTGCCTGAAGATCGCACTCGGTTCACGCTCGTTCTTCGACGACGCTTCCGTCTCCGAACAACAAATTCAGACCTACAAGCGCGATCTCAAGTTCTTCAGCGAGTTACGTCGTATCGCCAAGCGCGACGCTCAAGAGACTGTCGATTTCAGTGCCTATGAGGATCAGATCAGGCGGCTTGTTGATCGCTATGTGCTGGGCGAGGAAATCCAGGAGGCGGACGGCGTTTATGTTGTCAACAATCTAGGTCAAAAGGATCGTGCTGAAGAATGGACGCCGGAGAAGCTGAAGAACGAAACGGACATCATCCGTTCGCGGGTGAAGCGTACCATTGAACAGGACCTTGCGGACGATCCTTACGCACAGGCTTATTTTTCCGAGTTGCTGAGGCAAGCCATTGAAGATGCGGATGCGCTTTTTGAGCACCCATTCAAGCAATACGCTCTCTTCAAGGACTTCGAGGCAGAAGTGAATGAACGCAGAGTCGACGGCATTCCGCCGTCGCTCGGGGAGAACAAGCACGCAGCGGCGTACTTCGGGATTTTCAAGATCGTCCTTGGCAACGAGTTCGAGCGCGAAGACGTCTCAAGGCTCGCTGAGGTTAGCCTGCAAATCGACAACATCGTCGTTGACTCCGTGGCCGAGAACTCGCTGAACCCGCAGAATATCGAAGCGGCTATTCGCAAGAAAGTGCTCCCGCTTCTCTTCAAGCCGATCGGGTTAGAGCGAGCCAAGGAAGTCTGCGAGCGGATCGTAGAGGTTACCAAGCTGGGCCTATCTCGGGGCGACTTCTGATGGAATGTGTACTCCACTACGGCGACGAAACGCTCAGGTACACGGTAGCCCGCAACCCGAACTTATCGACCAAAGTACGCATACACGTTCATCCCAACGGCCTAATCGAGGCCGAAGCTCCATCCGACGCCCCTCCTGCAGAAATAAAGATCGCGCTGCGAAAACGTGCCAGATGGATTACCGCGCAACTTCGAGAGGTCGCCGAGGCTAGAGCTCACGCCTTGCCACGAGAATTTGTGAGCGGGGAAACACACTTTTATCTTGGCAAGCGATACCCGCTAAAGATCATCCAGTCGGCTGTAGAGCCATCCTCCGTCTTGCTAAAAGGCGGGCAAATTAGGGTCACGCTGCCCTATCGCGACCCTGCAGCGATAAAACGTAGACTGAATCAGTGGTATCGAACCAAGGCAGCGGACTACTTCGCGAAGCGGCTCGGAGAGATCGCATCGAGCGTGGCGTGGGTTAGAGACGAGCCTGATCTGAAGCTGCTCCCTATGAGGAAACAGTGGGGTAGCTGCTCACCTTCCGGCGCAATTCATCTAAACCCTTGGCTGGTAAGAGCGCCGCGTGAATGCATCGACTACGTGATCGTCCACGAGCTTTGTCACCTGAAAGAACACAATCACAGCAAGCGCTTTTACAGCCTGCTGGATCGACAATTGCCTGGGTGGCGACATACCAAGACCCGTCTCGACGGCATGGCTGAATTGCTTCTTTCGGAATGAGAACCGCGAACGACGGCTACCGTGCAGATGCGCTTTAGTCGTCTCCAAGGGCGAAACCTTGGTGCGGGGTCCACGGGCGGCAGACGCCTTGGTCTCGGTCCAGCTGAGAAGAAGCTGGTCGATGGGGTCCAGGGGAGAGCGAAGTCTCCCTTGGTCTCGATGAATTCGTCATGGGGGTGTCGGGGGAGCTTGAAGGCTCTCCTGACTGGTGGTGCAGCGGCCAAACGCCTGCGAGTGATTGAACGGCGACACGTTCTTATGGCGCAGCGAAGGCTCAATGCCGGAGATGCGCCACGGCCGGAAGGGATGCAACGGGAAACGCGCAGCGGGTTTCCCTTGCCAAGATTGCGTGTACTACACGCACATCTTGCGCGTAGCGCGAAAGCTAAAACGAAAATACATGGGGCTCCCCTTTTCTGTACTACAGAATCTTTCGAAGCAATTTCGGAATGCGGAGTACGTCGAAGGTTATGCAGGGAAGAAATGCGCGTCCTGAGGGACAAAGAACGTGACTTACTGGTCAGCGGTCAAATGCGGAGGGTTATTCAACAGATGCGGAGCTCGCTCACTCATCGCGGAATGAATTTTCTGGACGATGGTTTGGTCGAGCGATTCCATCGCCGATTGCAGAACGTCATACCCCCGTGCATCTTGCAGTGAGAAGTCAACGCTAGGACTTTCGAGAATCGCGTCGACGAATTCGCCAAGAGCGTTTTTCGCAGATACGTGCAAACCCGTCTCTCTGGTCGTAGGGTCAATTTCCAGAACCGAGTCGGGGTTTTCGCCTAGAATACTCTGAGCCTGATCTAAGTCTTCCAGCCGTATGGCTCTCAACAAACTCCTTTGGCCTTCCAATAAACTTCCTTTTCTGTTGGTTGCTCCTTGTACGGACATTATCGCATACTCCAGCCATACAAATCAAAGATATTGGAAATAGCTTCACAGTCGTTGGGGATCATTCTCCAGTACCTAGGAAAAACTAATCCCATTGGGTCATCGTAAGCTGGTTGGGCCGTTTCCAAATCGGACCTCAAGTCAGGGGGAGGCACGCTTGCATCCACGCCCAACCCTCCATTCGGAATCCGATTTATTGTCTTCAGGACGGTCCCTGTCGTCTGGTCAAACAACAAATTGTCGACCGATCTTGGCTGGCAATCGCCGGTAAAAAAATCAACGTCATAACGCAACGCGACTACTGGAATTTCGTTGGCAGTCGCCAGCTTTGCGCAGTGCACGACCGATAGATCGAGCAACCGCGCATCGCGGGTGGTTTCTCTGTAACCAGCAACATAGTAGGGAAAAAACATCACAAAGCCGGTCTCCTTGTCGATGGATTTTCGCTCTTTCCAGGTTATGCCCATTTTTCTGTCGCGGCTTGTGATGCCGATCCGAAAGACGTTTCCATTCTTGGGGTAGTCAAACCTGTTCCTGATCAGGTCCCCGAGGACAGGATAACCAGTTCTCCAAGCATGAGTGTGGCCGAATACACAGCCGTGCACCTCGGAGACAGGTCGGAAGTTTCCGACGCGGATGCTCTTAGAACCATCATCATGAATGCACACGTTGCCGGAAAACTGCTCCGCGATGCGGTTGGCTAAAACCAAATCCCTTCTGGGAAAGAGGTCGAGTGTGTGCTCGATGAGTGCGCGGGCCCTTTGGGCAACGAAGCGCTCTTCACCGTCTACAAAACTGACATCTTTAAAAGTCCGCTGACAGTATAGGTGCGCCAGCAGCAAAATTTTTGTACGCTTGAGTGGCGGTGCGCTGTTTATGAATTTGTTCAACCCGAAATCGCTAATGTCGGTCGGGTCTATGGGGACATTTTCAGCGAACTCGTTTCTTACAAAATGTCCCGCTTCAATAATACCTGAGACAGTATCAACCAGCCGTCGACAGAAGCGTTCTCGGCCAAGTCCAGAGGACAGGAAGTCCGAGCGCAGGTACTGCCAAATTCTCCGCATGAGAAGATGAGAGTACTTCTCATATACGATGTATCTCTGAGGCTCCTTGGAAGCGCTCGGTTGATCTAAAAATCTTGTCACGCTGTCTCATCGCTTTCAACAGACAGCAAGAATTTCACGACGCCTGCAGGCCAGCAAGCCGCATAGCCCGTTTATTTCCTAAAGTTGCAGGTCGGTTGCAGGTGCCTTGGACGCCGCTCTGCTTGCCTTGCCAAACAGAACTTTGAGGTTCTGGTTTGGAGCAAGCTTAGATGCCGTTGGAAGACATTCAGGCCACCCTTCGCCTGACAGCCGCAATTGGACTAATACTTTTTGCGCTTCGCTGCGCTTGGGCGCTCATCGCGCGGCGCTACGGATTCTGGCATCCAACCCATGACTGGTTCTGGCCGCGCCTTCCGTGGCGGCCAATCTGGCGCGCATGGGCGCAACTTCTCGATTGGTTTGAAGAAGTCTTCTCAATGGGCGGCAAACAGACTGCTGGCTGGTTGTCAGTGGCTTCGAGCTTATGCCTTCAGTTTAAAGACGGCGACGTCCTTCTCGGTCGTGTGCGACATTGGCTTGGCGGTTGGGTTCAACCGATGGGCATGAAGCCGCAACGCCACATGATGATGATTGCGGGAACGGGTAGCGGGAAGTCCGTGTTCCTCGCATCACAACTTGCCGTCCTGAACAGCTCAACGTCAGCCTTTGCGATTGATCCGA
Organism: Parvularcula bermudensis HTCC2503; assembly: GCF_000152825.2. Lineage (NCBI taxonomy): Bacteria > Pseudomonadati > Pseudomonadota > Alphaproteobacteria > Parvularculales > Parvularculaceae > Parvularcula > Parvularcula bermudensis. Next base: position 1,110,724 of record NC_014414.1, on the reverse strand, counting down.
AGGGGACGCTGGCAACAACCATCCTTCCGTCTCAGGTCAGGAATGGACGCACTGCGCACGTCCTCGATCCGTTGCGCATCACGAAGCAGCAGTCCGCGTCGTGGGATCCCTTGCACGAACTTGTCGCTCTCAACGCCCGCATCGGCGAAGATGTCTCTACCCTTTATCTCGACAAGATCGCTGAAGCCTGTGTTGAGAAGCATCCCAGCGAGAAACCTTTCTGGCCTGAGAGCGCTCGACTAATTTGGTCGTCAATCCTCGGTCACGTCCTGACGACTGAGCCATCTGAGAGGCGCAACATCGTGCGCGCCCGCGAACTCGTCAGCGTTGGCTACCGCGAACTCTCAGATGATCCTCAAGAGGCTCTCGATTTCCTCTGGATCGCCATGCGCGACAATCCGGCTTTCTCAGGACACGTCGCAAAGGGCGGAGCCTTCATGCTCGGTGCATCCGCTAACGGCGCTGATGACGTTTTGGCGACGCTGCGCGCGGCAACCAAGTTTCTCGATCACCCTCAGGTTCGAGCGATTTCGCGGAACAGCACGTTCAACCTCTGCGATCTCAAGGGTGGTGCCGATTGGGTGGTCTGTGTCGCGCCGACGACAGAGATTCGAGGCGCTCTTCGACCGTGGTTCCGTCTCCTCACGATGAGCGCTCTCTACGGTTTCGAGATGATCCCAGGCGGGCTCGAGAATCCGTCGCTTTTCGCGATCGATGAGATGCCGTCATTGGGAAACATGCCCGATGTCGAGGCCGCTCTTGCAGTGATGCGAGGCTATGGCGTGCGCTTTCTCGGTGTGGCGCAGGACATCGGCAACCTGAAGCAGGCTTACCCAACGAGTTGGGCTTCGTTCATCGGCAATGCTGACGCTGTGTTTTGGATGGGAGTGAACCATCCGTCGACTGCGGATTTCCTTTCTCAACAACTCGGCAAAGCGACGCGAAAAGAAAAAACCGGACGGGGAAAAAACAAGCACCAATTCGTCAATGAGCGAGAGGTGATGACGCCCGACCAGGTGCGTCGGTTTCTCAACCCGAAACGCGGCAACATGATCGTTACGCGCTTTGGCGAACGTCCGATCAGAGCGCGGCTCATGCCTTACTACAAAGAGCTGCCCGTCTGGCTCTATGAGCCCGACCCCGAACATCGCGAGGAAACACCTCGGGCGCAATTCCGCTCGTGGCTACGGGGGCAACATTTCGCGGTTCCGCGCTTCTCGGGGCCGGTATTCAGTCGGCGCATGAGTGAAGCCGACGCGCGGGCACTGTTCGGAATTACCGGACACTACACGCCAAGCGATCTCGACCAACGCTCGCAACTTCTGCGCGACAGGTTTGCGCCTGAAATCGTTGCAAGCGCGCGGCGCATACTGATGGCGCGGCTTTGACCCTTTGTACTCAGACAGAAAGGAGACCCCATGAGCACATCGCCTAAAGAACGGTTTGAAGCCCTCTTCGGACCAAACTCGACCGATCGACCTGGATTGCCCAGCTACCTACGCGCGGCGGTTTTCGATCGCATTCGGATTGCGTTCGAAGAAACTGACGGACGTAAGCTGCGCAGCGTCCGCAGCTACCTCGCGAAGGAATTCCATCCCGACAGGAGAAGCGCGGTGTTTTCAACCGAAGAGCAAACAGCGGTCTTCGTCACACTTGACCATGTATTCAAAGGTACGCCGCTATGACCAACCCAACCGCGCATCAATCATTCGTCTGCACGCTATACGACGAAGGCTTCGTCGCCTTACTCGCTCGTGATCCGTTGGGACCGACATACCGCGTTTCAAGCGTAAGCAAAGTCGGAGCGACAACCAACGGATCGGCGAGGTCACGCAACTTAACGGTCCGCCCCGAGCACATCGACTTTGCGGGCTTGGTCTGTCCCCATTGCCACGTTCAACATAACCTCCTGTTCGTTCGCTGTGGCCGGTGCGGCCGGTATGGCTGCTTGGGCGCAACGACCCGCAACACGTGGCGATGCACAACCTCTTGCGGCAACAACGCCTCTATCCATTCGCTAGGCACTTTGAGCGATTACGAGGTCACGGAAGCGGATCGTCCAAGACCCGCGCTCCTCGCTCCGCAAATCACTCCCCGACCAGAGCCCAAGGCCACGGAGCCTCCGCGCCCCTCCTTTGTGAAGGGCCTACTCATGATCGAAAGGAAACCCTGATGACCGAAAAACCCGAATTGACTCTGCGCGACGGTGCAATCAAAGCAGCGATCTGGCGCAACTCGGGAACCGGCGGAGACTTCTTCACGACTAGCATCAGCCGCACCTACCGAGACGAGAAATCCGGTGAGTTCAAGGACACCAACAGCTTCACGGGGTCCGACCTGCTCAAGGTCTCCGCACTTGCCCAAGAAGCATATCAACAAACGCGCGCTCTGCTTCATGATCAGCAAGCTGATCGAGTGCGCGACGAGCGATCCGAAAAGACGCTTGAGGAAGACCGATCGCGCACTCGTCGACGGTCTAGGACCCGCGAGCATGGCCGAGAACGGTAGGTCCGCAGAGCGGGCCGCAAACCAGTAGAATCTTCTTGCTACTGAGTAAAAAGAAGAGTAATGTTCTTCTTTTGTTCTAAGCATCGAAGATGAGGAAAGGATAGCTAGATGGACAACACCTAAGTCGAAAGGAAGTGAAAGGGTGAGGTATAAGAAAGAAGCAAAGAAAGGCGGAACTCGACAAAGGCGCGGGACGCAAACGGATGGAAAAGCCGAGCGCCCGATAATCGAAGTAGATTATGACCGGTATGCTGCATACCTCGACGAGGCAGACCTGAGCGAGGCTCAGAAGCGAGAATTTCTCGAAACGCTCTGGAATATCATCGTTGGGTTTATTGACCTCGGATTCGGAGTGCATCCTGCGCAACAGGCGCGAAGCCCATGTGGACAACTTCCAGAAAATCTCCCGCTTTCAGCAAAACCAGCGGCAGATCAGGTAAAATGTCCGCGTACTGTATTGATCGAAAATTTTGAGGAGGCCGCCGAGCGTGAAATTGAAACGATGGCGGGAGAGTCATCGTGAGAAACCTGGCCATTGAATCAGACTTAAAGCCTAAGAAGGCTGTCATCTACTGTCGCGTTTCCAGCGCAGCGCAAACCAAACGCGGGGACGGTCTAGGATCGCAAGAAACGCGCTGCCGCGAGTTCGCCGGTTATCGAGGCTACGACGTTGTGGAGGTTTTCAGCGATGATCTATCCGGCAGCCTGATCGATCGCCCTGGCATGAAGTCCATGCTCGCGTTCCTGAAGAAGCATCGTAACGATCCACATGCAGTTTTGATCGATGATATTTCGCGGTTGGCGCGCGGCGTTAAGGCCCATATCGAATTGCGGGCCGCGATCAGCATGGCCGGTGGCGTTCTGGAATCCCCGACGCTCGAATTCGGCGATGACGCCGATAGCGAGTTGCAAGAATATATCCTTGCGACGGTCTCCCAACACCAGCGCCGCAAGAATGCGGAACAGACTCTCAACCGCATGCGCTCGCGCTTGCTGAATGGCTATTGGGTGTTCTGGAAGCCTGTCGGTTACCGCTATGAGAAATCGAAGGGGGAAGGCAAGGTGCTGGTGCGCGATGAACCGCTCGCCTCCATCATGCAAGAAGCGCTTGAGGGCTTCGCTTCGGGACGTTTCCAGACCAAGGTTGAAGTGAAGCGGTTTTTGGAATCGCAGCCTCACTTTCCCAAGTGTCTGCCGAATGGCGAAATCCGTCATCAGCGGGTCGAAGATTTTCTAACCCAGCCGCTCTACGCCGGTTATCTTCATGCGCCGAACTGGAACATCGGTATTCGCGAAGCGCGGCATGAGAGTCTGATCTCGTTTTCTGCATACAACAGGATTCAAGACCGGCTGAAGGAAGTCGCCTATGCGCCGTCACGCAAGGATTTGAGTGACGACTTCCCGTTGCGCGGCTTCGTTAAATGCGCTGACTGCGAAAAGCCGCTTACGTCCTGCTGGTCGAAGAGCAAGACCGGCGCGAAACATCCCTACTACATGTGCTTCAACAAAGGCTGTGAGAGCTATCGTAAATCGATCCGGCGCGATGACATTGAGGGTGCGTTCTCAGCACTCCTGAAAACCCTCCGGCCAGCACCAGCGCTGTTCTCTCTGGTCCGCGCAATGCTCCAAGATGGCTGGGATCAGCGCCTAAGCCAGGTTGATCAGGTGCGCGCGGGCATCAAGCAGAACGTCGGAAAAATTGAAAAGCAGATTGATGGTCTGCTCGACCGGATCGTTGAGGCTTCGAATCCGAAGGTGATCTCCGCGTATGAGAAGCGCCTCGCTGCGCTCGAAAATGAAAAGCTGGCGTTGGAAGAACAACGCCGCGATGCGGGCAAACCTAAGCACACCTTCGAGGAAATGTTCGAACTCGCGATGAACTTCCTCTCAAACCCTTGCAAACTTTGGGAATCTGACCGCCTTGAACACAAGAGAACCGTGCTTCGTTTGACGTTTTCAGACCGATTGGCCTACTGCCGAAAAGCAGGGTTTTCGAACCCCGAATTTTCGTTGCCGTTCAGGGCTTTGAGTGCCTTTGGCGGGGGACAAAATGAAATGGCGCACCCGACAGGATTCGAACCTGTGGCCTTCGCCTTCGGAGGGCGACGCTCTATCCAGCTGAGCTACGGGTGCATAACGGGTCGCAACTGCTTACGCAGCGCTTACGTGAAATTCTAGCGAGTTGAAAGTTCGGAACGTAGGCCTCGCAAATCCTTGTTCCTGTAGTCCTTTTTCGTCTCCTCGTTTTCACGCGCCCTGTTGACATCCGCCTTCGGAGTTTGACCCTACCATGTTTGCGAGAGTCAGCAACGCCTTGCGAGTTCTTGCGAAAAAACATTCTACGACAAGCACTTAGCGCGGTTTATGATGACTTTTGAGGGTCGCGGTTTTGCGAGACCTTGCGAGAAATTGGAGCCGTTTACGGCTCGCGGTGCTGACATGGTGCTGACTCAAATTCGGGCCCAATGGCCCGCAGTTGCTGGAGTTTTTGGATTTATTTGTCCGACTCCGTGCTGACTCAAAAGTCAGGAAACCCAGTCGCCACCGGACAAACCGGAGGATTGGATGTCAAAAACAGGAAAAAAGGTCAAGATCACGAAGCGCGTTGTCGATTTGGCCGACCCGAAAAAGTCGCCTTACATTATCTGGGACAAGGAGCTTCCCGGCTTTGGTCTCAGGGTCGCCGCGAATGGGCGCAAGGCCTACATCGTGTCCTATCGGGTGGGCGTCGGGCGCGGCGCGAAACAGAGACGGGTGAGCATTGCCGCTTCCAATACGATGACGTGTGAAATGGCGCGCAAGGAGGCTCAGGTCTATCTTGCCAATGCCCGCCTCGGCGAGGATCGCCGGGAAGAGATTGATGCGGCCGCTAAAGCTAAAGCAGACATCACCGTCGCAAAAGCCATCGAGATCTGGCACGCCGAAGCGGCGCACCGCAACCGGCGAACAGGCAAGGCCAGAGACCCGCGTAACATACGGAATGAGATGAGCCGGATGGATGCGCACCTCATCCCTGCAATCGGCAACAAGAAGCTTCGTGAACTGACACGCCGGGATGTCGAATTGCTGCGTGACGATATCACCGCGGGCCGGACCGCTGTCGTTCAGAAGACCAAGAAGCATGGGGTGCGCCGAGCCACGGGCGGCACAGGGACAGCGAAGCGGACAATGGTCAGCTTCAAGAGTGTTCTCGCCTACATGAAGGATATCGGTTTTGTGGACCAGAATGTTGCAGCCAATCTCAGGCTCGCGCCGGATGGCAAGAAGGAACGCTACCTCTCTGTGGCCGAGGCCCACCGTCTCGGCAAATGCCTCGATGAGTGGGAGCAAATGGATCGGCGTATGACTGGCATCACAATTATCCGTCTCCTGCTGATGACGGGTGCGCGAACTAAGGAGATCGAAGAGCTGAAATGGTCAGAGATTGATTTCGACCGCTCCTTCTTCCGGTTTGAAGAAACCAAGTCAGGCCGGTCGATCCGGCCGATCTCGCCGCAAGTCCTGGATATTCTCAAAGGCTTGCCGCGACTGCACCCAACCTGGGTCTTTCTCAACAATGCGGGAACAGGCCCTTATTGCGGGACGCAGGCGGTCTGGAGACTGGTGCGCGAGGAAGCTGGCCTGCCGGATGTCCGGAAGCACGATCTCCGGCACAGCTTTGCGAGTTTCGCGCTGGCCAATGGCCTGTCGCTTCCGGTCATCGGCACACTGCTCGGTCATAGCCGTCCTGAGACCACGCAGCGCTATGCCCATTTGTCGGATCGGCATGCGATGGAGGCCGCCAAGAGCGTCGGCCTCGCCGTCATGAACGCGCTCGAAGGCCGTGAGTGATGGCCTGTCAGCAAGCGTCTTCATTCCACTCTACTTATTTCGATCTCAGCAACTTTCGTATCCCCTGGGTGTACCAAGTGAGGCATACTCAAAATTCGCTGCTTGAAAAATTTCGAAAGTACGCTATTTTGTATCCCATGAGGCGACAAAACGAGACAAAGTTAAAGTGGCTGCTGGAAGCCGTCCTGCCCGGGCGGCTAGTCGATACGCCGACGCTGGAGCGTCACGGCATCACGCGCATGCTCGCCCACAAATACATAGACAGCGGCTGGCTCGAACCTGTTGTGCGCGGCCTCTACCGACGGCCAGGGACGGCCTCAAACAGCGCCGAGTGGCAACTCGTCGTTCGCTCATTGCAGCACGTCATGGACTATTCATCGGTCGTCGGCGGACGGACCGCGTTGGATCTGCAAGGGTTCGTCCACTACGTGCCTATAGGCGGTGATCAAGAGGTCCACCTTTATGGCGATGCGCATCCGACCTGGCTCAAGCGGCTGGATGATGCGGCCCGTTACAAGCTGCACAGCACTAAACTATTCGACATGAGCGCTGATGAGGAGACGACAAAGGTCGACTCTTCCGTTGGTCTGCTAAAGTGTTCAACGCCGGAACGCGCCATCCTCGAACTGCTGGGTGAACTGCCCAAACATGAGAGCGCTCATATCGTCGATACGGTCTTCGAAGGCCTCGCCTCCGCGCGCCCCCGCAGACTGGAGAAGCTGCTGGCGTCCTGCAACAGTATCAAGGTGAAGCGGCTCTTCTTCGTCTTTGCCGACAAGCACGGCCACGCGTGGCGGCGACATCTCTCACCTGAGCGGTTCGACCTGGGTTCCGGGCCGCGCGCCCTCTTTGAGAACGGCCACTTCCATCCACGGTACGCCATCTCCGTTCCGCCTGAATTGATGCCGCAAAGTGAGGCGCGCCATGGCGCGTGAGCGATATGTGGATCAGGTCCGGCTGCTGGTCGATATTCTGCCCGCCGTAGCGGCAGAGGAAGACTTCGCCCTGAAAGGCGGCACGGCGATCAACCTGTTCTATCGTGACCTTCCGCGTCTGTCGGTCGACATCGATCTGACCTTCCTGCCGATCCGGGAACGCCCTCAGTCCCTCGCGGACATCGACGCCGCCATGGACCGTATCGCCGTGGCGGGCTCAAAGGTGCGCGGGGTGACCTCCAGCAGGATCGCGGGCGGTGGCGGCGGCGCAACGCGTGTCCTGTTTCAACGCGGCACCGCGACCGTGAAGGTCGAAACCTCACCGGTCACGCGCGGCGTGGTCTTCGAGCCCGAAATCAAACGCGTGTCGCCAGCGGTCGAGGACGAATTCGGGTTCGCGGAGACAAGACTGGTCGCGTTCGAGGACCTCTATGCCGGTAAGCTCCATGCGGCGTTAGACCGACAGCATCCGCGCGATCTGTTCGACGTGAAGTTGCTCTACGAAAATGAGGGCGTTACGGAGGATCTCTTCCGGGCCTTCCTCGTCTACGTCGCAAGCTCCAGCCGACCGCCACATGAATTGCTGAACCCGAACCTCATTCCGCTGGCAAACGTTTTCGAAGCGGAGTTCTCCGGCATGACCGTTGATACGGTCGCCGTCACCGATCTTGAGCAAGTGCGGAACAGACTCATCGAGGACGCCCAGTCCCGTTTGACCGGAAATGCCGCGCAATTCTTGCGAACACTGGTCGGTGGCGAACCAGACTTCGACGCGATCGGGCTGCCCTCCGCAGCAAACCTGCCCGCCGTCCAGTGGAAGCTGCAGAACATCCGGAAACTGCGAGACACGAACCCGGAAAAGCACGCGGTTCAGTGCGAGAGCCTCGAATCGTTGCTCAGCTGAAACGCCTTTTGACATCATCGACGGGAATCGCCGAATACAACTCGATCGGGAAGATTCAGCTGGACCGCCCATCTGAGGCGAAGAAAATTCCCGAACGGGGAGAATCTGAACATTCGGCTTCGATCGGGTGCTTCCGCAACGTCTTCAATAGCCTTCTGCGTTTTCGAGAATCGTTTTTAATCTCCCAAGTTTAGTTCAATTTCAGAGTTTTCATGGCGCCCACATCTCTTCTCTTGAACTTTTTGCCCGTATCGCTCTCCGGCGATACGCGAATTCGCGTTGGATATCGCCCTTATAACGAAGACGTATTGCGGGAACTGCGAGGGGAATTCGGTGAAAGTCACGTTTTTAAGCGTGACTATAAAGAAAACACGATAACGGAGATTCCGGTAATCTCCGGTGCTGAACCGCTCGCCGACAAATCGACTGAAGAAGATCTCGCCGAAGCATGGTGGCTTTGGAAACCACTTCTCAATGCCGCTCTTCTGCGGCTGTTTTCTGGGTCCAGAGAAATTACAAGCGATTATCCTGTCAGCGTTTTGGGTAGTCCGAAGAACAATTTCATTTCGCATGCTGACCTACCTGATTGGGTAAGGATCTTGCCGCTACTGGAATTTGAGTCTCGCACATTGTTTGGCGGGAAGTCAGGTGCGCAGTTTGGACTGGTCTGCAATGCGCGGACTCGTCACCAGATTTTGGCGCCTTGCGATCATCTTATCGAGCGGGGCATTTCTCCGATCGGACGTTATGTTCAAATCGATCAGCCGCAAGGAGACTCTCGATTGGCGCCGCGCGGCTTCACGGTGGGCAAAGTATCATCGATTGACGGTGAGACACTCATTTTGGAAGACCATCGCGAAGGCTATGAACGGGTAAAAGCATCTGATGCGAGGTTAACCGGCAATCGCGGTGACTTCGACTGGTGCGTCAATGCGCTTTTGCAGGGACAAGGGCAAGCTACCCTGTCGAGGGCGCGGGACGCCATGAGCGCATTGAATCAGGGGCCGGGCCGCCTGAAAATGATCAACCAAACAGCCGAGTATTTGAGGACCGCTAATCTTGAAGCTGTTCCAGGCGTCGCTTTCGAAATCGGCGAGTGGATGTCGAGCACGGACGCCCGCTTCCCCATGACGGAAACGATCGATCGACCGACGCTCGTATTTCACCCTTCGGGCCGGCCGAACGACACGTGGAACGAGCGCGGCATCAAAGACAACGGACCGCACGATCAACGCACGTTTACACCAAAGCAGCTCAACATCGCAGTCATTTGCCAAGGCCGGTTCGAAGGTCAAGTCGATCGTTTCATGGGAAAATTTCTCGATGGCATTCCCGACTTTCAACTTCGAAATGGGCGCAAGCCGTATGACGACGGTTTCCTTAGCAGATTTCGTCTCGAAAGAGCCAATGTTCAGACATTTCGCGCAAACTCAGCGTCACGCGCAGCATATGAAGCAGCTTGCGAAGACGCACTGAAACATGCCGCTGACAATGGCTTTGGCTGGGACTTGGCGATTGTGCAGATTGAAGAGGACTTCAAGGCGTTGCCTGGGCCTCAGAACCCTTATTATGCGACGAAAGCGATGTTACTTCGCAATAATGTAGCGGTACAGAATGTACGCATCGAGACGATGAGCGAGCCGGATAAAAGTCTCGTTTACACAATGAATCAGGTGAGTCTTGCCTGCTACGCGAAGTTGGGCGGTCGTCCGTGGCTTCTGGCAGCGCAGCAATCGGTTGCCCATGAACTCGTCATTGGACTCGGGTCGCACACAGAACAAAAATCTCGATTTGATCAGAGCGTTCGGTACGTCGGCATTACAACGGTGTTTTCCAGCGATGGCGGTTATCATCTTAGTGAGCGAACGGGCGTCGTTCTATTTGAGGATTATGCAACGGAACTAACCGACACACTCACGCGAACAATCGAACGGGTTCGCCGGGAAGATAACTGGAAGAATACCGACCGAGTGCGACTAGTTTTCCATGCGTTCAAGCAAATCAAGGACATTGAAGCTGAAGCCATCAAGCAGGCGGTCGAAGCTCTTGACCTGGAGAACGTGATTTTCGCGTTCGTTCACATTGCCGAGCAGCACCCCTTTTTGATCTTCGATCAGAACCAAGAGGGATTGCCGCATTGGGAGAAAGACCGATCTAAACGAAAAGGCGTATTGGGGCCATCCCGCGGTGTGCACATCAAATTGGCTGATTCTGAGTCGTTGGTTGTGTTTGCGGGTGCAAGTGAACTTAAGCAAGCGGCCCACGGGATGCCGAGGGCCTGCCTTCTAAAACTGCATCGCAATTCAACCTTCCGCGATATGACTTATCTCGCGCGCCAAGCGTTCGACTTCACCGCCCATTCTTGGCGCGTTATGACGCCAGAACCGTTTCCGATCACAATCAAGTATTCCGACCTTATCGCGGAACGTCTTGCGGGCCTCAAACAAATAGAGACATGGGATGATGATGCTGTCCGGTTTCGCAATATCGGCAAGGCGCCTTGGTTCCTGTGATGGATATTGCAAGCATTAAACAAGCCATACGCCAGCCAAGTGTTCAGGCCGACAAACTGCCGGTTCATATCGACGCTTGTTGCCGGTTTCTGAGCCCGTGGACGAAGCCGTCATGTGAGATACAGGGGTTGGAAAGTGACGGTTCCTACCGACGCATTGCGGCCATAGGGTTTGCACTCGCTCAAAATCGGCAGTCTGAAACACTGCAAAAGGCTTTCGTTGAAGGGACGCAGCAACTCGCAGGCCGTGTTTATTTCACGCTTGGACGCGCGCCAACAGTCGAGGTTGACGGTGTGGCGTTGCTTGGCCTTGCCATCGGATACAACGCGCTTACTCCCTCAACCATGGATGATGGCTGGTTGCGGGTTTGTCTCGTACAGTCGGTCGCCGCACTTCAAAACGACCCCTGGCAATATAGTCTTGCGAAGTCGGCGCAAGCCACGTTGGGAGTGTCCATCGACAAGTCCGATATCGATCCTGTGTTGCGCGTCGCTGTAGCTGAACGCAAAGGGGACGTGATTGAGGAAGAGCTACGTGGAGCGGCGTGGTGCCTCCTTCTCGAAAACATCGACGAACCAGAACCGACACGTCGTGCCGCACTGCAGGGTACATTTGAATCATGCGCTTCTGCGCTGGCGCGCCTCCCGCTTCACGGAGCCGGCGTGTCTGAACTCATTGAGATTCTGGAAGGCGTTTCGCGTTCGATGGGACACTGGACCTACGAGGAAAAGCCTAAAGTTCGAAATGTTCTGCCCCAGAAGTGGGAGATTGACCATGAATATCACGTCCAAAATCTGCTCTGGACAATCTTGCGCCCCATCTTTCCTGATCTCGTCGATGAAGAAACGCTGAAGAAACTGGGTCACACTTCTCCACGATACGATCTTGGCATCCCGAGTCTCAGCACGATCATTGAAGTGAAGTATGTGCGAAGGCGAGGTCAATCTGCGCTCAAAGCCATCACAGATGAAATTGCGGCGGATCATTCCCTGTATCTGCGGGAGGGAACAGGGTTTGCACGCATGATTGCATTCATTTGGGATGAACAGCGCCAGACCGAAGAGTATCAGACGCTCCAATCTGGTCTGGAAAACCTCAGTGGACTCGAGCGCGTCATCATCGTTCCTCGTCCGGCAAAAATGGAAAGAGACAAGAAAAAGTAGTTCTATCGCTTCCACACCATGACGCCGGTACCTTCAGCTTGATTCTCGAAGAAGGCCGCGCGCATGGGGCTGGCAAAGCTCGGATCATCGAGCTTGACGGCGAGGTACGGGGTTTCGCCTTGCTTGCTCTCCTGACGCCAGGCCGCGCCGAGTTCGGCTCCGCCGGCATAGAGCCGGAAGTCGGGTGCGCCGTCGCTTGCCTTGTCCGCATTGGGAACAAGCTGGGCTTTGACGTTGATAGTCATGGTGCGGATGGTGCCGGTGTAGGCGCCATCCTTCAGGGTAAAGGTGCCGATCTGTGCCATGGGTTTAGGTCTCCTTGCTGGCGTTGGAATGAAGGGCGCGCCGCGCCCGTTTGAACCCGGCATCGCCGGCGAGAAAGCTTTCGAGCATGGCCGGGATCAGCACTTCGGGCTTCTCCTCCGCGCCATAAGTCTGGCGGTAGATTTCGGCATAGTCCGACAGCGCGCTGGCGAGGTCTGGGTCGACCGAGAGGCTCATGCGCACCGGGGTGCGGTCGGGAAGACGGTCAAGGCGAAGGGTCATCGGATGGCTCCTTGTGGATGGGGTCTAAGTATGAGATCGCGGGTCACGATCACGCGCACTGGCCAGCCAGGGCGAACGCGTATCGTCGGCTGGATGCCGAGATTGCGTTCGACGACGCGCTGGCCGGCCTGATTGATCGTGTCGGTTGTGCCCCGCCGGATCGCGCGCTCGAGATCGCCGTCTCCGTCTGCACCGAGCTCTGCGCCGACACCAAGAATTGTGGCGAGGCCTGCCGCAATAAACACGCGGTCCCAATGGTGATCGGTCCGGTCAGAGAGGCCTGCAAAGCCTTGCGCGTCGGCGCCGGGTGCAGAGATGACAATCGAGGACCCGTCAAGGAAGATGATCCGGTCCCAAGTCACCAGCGCCCGGTCCTGCCCGAATGAGACTTCGGACTGGTATCGTCCGATCAGCCGCGAGCCCTGCGGGATCAGGAGATATTGCCCGGTCACGGTGTCGTAGACGGGCTGCGTCACCTGCGCGACAATGGTGCCGGGCAGGTCAGAGTTGATGCCTGTCACGAGGCTGGCCGGGATCAGCGTGCCCGCCATGACCTGATAGGGCGATGCCGGGTCTTCGACGCCATGAGGGTTGTAGATGTCGCTGCTTGCGCCTTCGCTCGCAAAGGCGAGCTTGCGGTACTGGAGGTTGGAATCGGAAGCCTGCCCGAATGCTGAGGGCGCACCCTGCGGCAAGGCGGCTAACGCCATAAGCTCTGAACCCAGATCAAGTGCGGGATCACGATAGGCGGGCCGCGTTTCTGCAACGGTCTGGCCGCCTGTCTCTGATTGGAGTTGGAAGAAGACCGGGGCGCGGGCGGCTTCATCGGCAAGGGCCGCTTCGCGCATGCGCCTTGCGCGTTCGGCCTCATCGGCCGGGTTCGGGCGGAAATCGTCCTCGAAGGAGTGCACATACTCCGGCTCGATGCCGAGCTCGCGTTCGGCACGCAGCATGGTCGCGCCAAGATCACCTGAGAGCGGTGGGCCTAGCCGTGTGATGCGGTCTTCTACCGGCGCGATGTCGCTGTAGCTGGTCGGCAGTGACGAAAGGCCTTCTGGCTTGCGCGTATTCGTCGTGTTGTAAAGCTCGCGCCTCGCGTCCGGATCGACGGCGGTCGGCGGTTTGAGGGCGATGCTCATGGCCGCGAACAGGCCGAGCACGCCGAGACCTGCGCCGACCATCAGGACCTTGCGGTTGATCCGCGTGACCGGCTTCGGGCTGGAGCGGATCTTCAGCCGCTCGGCATGCTCGTCGAAGGGAATTGGCTCGGACATTTTCCTAGCCCCCGAAGATCGCGGCAAGAGGCGAACGACGCTCGTTGCGGGAGATGCGCACAACGGTCTGGTTGCGCTCGCCCAGGCGCAGCTCGGCCGCACGGAACAGCCGGTCGACGACATAGTAATTGCCGCGCACGCGATAGTTGACGAGTTCCGCGTCACCGTCAGCGCCCAGCACGAACAGCGGCGGCATGTCGGTGGTCGCGATGTCCTCTGGCATCTGGATGAACACCTGACGGCCATCATCGAAGACGCGCACCGGCTTCCAGTCCGGACTGTCACCGGAGAGCCGGTAATCGAAGTTGAGGCCCTCAAGGGTCAGGCCGCGCTCAATCCTGCCTGCATCCCTCGCAATGGCGCGTTCATTCCGGGCGGTCAGGCCTGCCAGTTCATCGGCCGGGTAGCGCCAGGAGAGCGCGGCCATGTAGCCGCCCTCAGTGCTTTCCAGTTCGAGGTGATAGGTGCGCCGGTCGGTGGCGATCATCAGGTTTGTGCGAATGCCGGAGGAGATCGGCTTGACCAGCACATGCGCGCGGGCCGTGTTGCCGGAGCCTGAGATCGTATCGCCGACCACCCAGCGGACTGTATCGCCAGCAGAGACAGAGACCAGTTCTTCGCCTGGCTGCAGCGCTATGTCACTGACCTGTCCCGGGCTCGCATAGAGCCGGTAGAGCGCGCCTTCGGTATAAGGATAGACCTGGATCGCGTTCACATAGCCATCGACCGAAGGCTCAATGAGCGCGCTGGTGCGGCCTTGTCGGATCGCTTCCGCCGGAGAGACTGAAGGCCGTGAGGCCGTGCGTGTGTAGGTTCGTGTCACACTGCCATCGGGATTCGTCGCGACGCGTGCGCCTATGGGCATCATCTGGCCGGGCAGCGGAAGCGCCACGGCGGTCTCGACAATCTCCACCGGATAGTCGGGCTCGTCTTCGACCGGCGTTGCCGCGACGAAGGCGCTGGCATCGATGGGTTCAAGTTCCGTCGTGGCGCAGGCCGTGGTGAGCGCGAGTGCACATGTGGCGAGGATAAAGCGAAGCATAGGGATCATTCTCCTGTGACAAGGTCCTGACCCCAGTTCAGGGCGTGGACATAAAGGCCGAGGGGATTCGCGCGCAGGGTCTCTGCGTCGGTCGGCGGCTGGGTGATGAGGGTGAAATTGCCGGTGAACCTTTGCGCGCGTACCAGCGCGCCATTCTCATAGGTCTTCTCGATCCAGCGGGCCTGGAAGCTGTCGTCCGAGACGCGCACGACGCTGACGACATCCACAGTGCGCGACTTGCGCCCGACATCGGCGAAAGGATCATTGGCGGATGCATATTCGTTGAGGGTCGTAGCCGCGCGATCTGTCACGAAGTCATAGGCCCGCAGCCAGTTCTCGCGCACGACAACGGGATCGACGCTGAGGCCCCGCACATGGGTGATGAAGTTGGCGAGGTGATGCGCGATCTGCGCATCGGTCGGGGTGTAGCGTTCCGTCGCCGGCGCAACGGCGCGCGCCGCGCCCGTCTCATCGACCTCGACCACATAGGGTGTGACGGTGGACTGCATCGAGCGCCAGACCAGCGCGCCGGAGGTGACGAAGCAGAGCCCGAGGCAGCCGAGCGCCATCAGCCGCCAGTTCTTGGCCTGGACGCGGGCTGAGCCAATGCGGTCGTCCCAGATTTGACCGGCCTTCTGATATGGCGTCTCGGGGAACGGGCTTTGCCCATAGCTTGAGGAAGATCGTTTGAAGGCCATCGTCTAGTCGTCCTTGTCTTTGAGGGTCGGGTTGGCGCCGGAGGCACCGCGATCCCCGTCGCGGACCGAGTGGGCGGCCATCTGTCCGGCCTGGCCCATGCGCTGACTGGTCTGCATGCGCCGCGCCCAACCGGGGCTTTGCGATGAGGAGGATCCGGACGCAGAGCTTTGCATGGTGGCAGTCTCAGAGCCGCCGGTCGCGCGCCAGGCGCCCTGGCTGCCACGACGGTAGGCATCTCTGAGAGCTTGGGCCGGGCGTGAGGCTGTGCGGCGCATGGCGTCGCCGCCAGCGCGTGCGACACCGGCAAGACCTGCGGCCACACCGGATGCGCCCGATGCCCCGGAGGCGACCGAACCGAGCGTGTAGGAGGTGCGTGCCGCGCCTGCCATGGAGGCGCCTGCCTTGACGGCGGAGGATGCGCCGCCCGCGACCGCGCCGACAGCGGCACGCCCGCCCATCCCGGCGACATAGGTTCCGGCAGCGACACCGGCGGCAGCGCCTGCGGCTGAGCCAGCGCCAAGTTGCGGCGCGCCGGTAATGAGGCCGCTCGCAATGCCCGGCGCGAAGATGCCCATCCAAAAGAAGACAATCGCAGCCAGCACTGTCCCCATGACTTGGGCCAGCGTGACATCATCGCCGGTGCGGAACGCGTCTGTGACGGAGGAGAAGAGCGTCGAGCCGATGCCGATGATGACGGCGAGCACCATGAGCTTGATGCCCGAAGTGATGACATTGCCAAGGACGCGCTCCGCCAGAAACGTCGTCTTGTTCCAGAG
This sequence comes from Parvularcula bermudensis HTCC2503, assembly GCF_000152825.2. NCBI lineage: Bacteria > Pseudomonadati > Pseudomonadota > Alphaproteobacteria > Parvularculales > Parvularculaceae > Parvularcula > Parvularcula bermudensis. Next base: position 1,094,533 of record NC_014414.1, on the reverse strand, counting down.
CGCGAACGGCACGAGCACAAATCCGGCCAGCGTGGTCAGCTTGAACTCCAGAATGGTGATAAAGAGCTGCACGGCCAGCACGAAGAAGGCCACCATGATGATCGCCCAGGCCACGAACATGACCGCTATCATGATGAAGTTATGGAAGAAGAAGATCGGCCCCAGCATGTCGCTGATTTCTTCGAGCAGCGGCTGACCGGCTTCGAGGCCGACGCGCGCAATAAAGCCGGGGCGCAGGAGGTCATCGGCGGTCATCGTGCCGCCGCCCGCGGTCACGCCAAGCTCGGCAAAGCTGTCAAAGACGATGCCTGCCAGCAGCGAGAAGTTGCCGATGATGAAAGCGAAGAAGCCGACATAGAGCACTTTCTTCAGGAGCCCGGCGATAACGTCCGTGTTCTGCGAAAGCGCCCAGAACAGGCCCGCCAGCGTTATATCGATGGCGATGAGCGTGGTCGACAGATAAGCGACATCGCCCGCCAGCAGGCCGAACCCGCTGTCAATGTATGCGATAAAGGTCGCAAGGAAGGTGTCGATCACGTCCATGGCCCGCTACTCTCCGAGGAAGGCCCGTGTGCGGGCGCGGCCGCGTTCGGCTTCGGCGAGCTGCCGGGCGCGCTCCAGTGCTTCGGCGCGGTAATGGGCGGCCATCATGGCTTCCATCTGCATGAGCTGCTCGGTCTGCAACGCCTCGATCTGGTTGCCCGCTTGAGCCACCTGGAGATTGCCAACGGCGGACTGGCTGTCGGCGATCAGCCGGTCGAGACTTTCAGAGTCTTCCCGTGCCGATGAAACGACGGAGGCCGTGACCTCAAGGCTTTCGCGATAAGCCGTGCGGGACTGACGCCAGCGGGCGCGGGCCTCTTCGACGAGCACGGCCTGACGCGGCGGCTCGGCTCCATAGTCTTCCGGGTACACCTCTTCATACTCGCGCTCGATTTCCTCGACGCGGTATCCGATCCCTTCGGCCTCGCGCATCAGCTCCTCAATGCGCCGCATACGGCGCAAAATGTCGTCGGCGATGCTGTCCGGCAGCGCTTCGAGATCGCGCGCCATATTCTCCAGCATTTCGATTTCATGGGTGAGCTGCTGGATCTGATTGTTGATCTCCTGCAGCGCGCGCACCGCCTGATAGATGTTCTGGATGTGATTGGCCGGGTCATAGACCGTCCATTGGGCTGCAGCGGGCGGTGCGGTGATCACAGACAGGGGCAAGGCGCAAAGGGCGGCTGAAATGAAAAGGCGTTTCATCGAAGGCTCCTATTCGGCGGCGAGGATGTGGGAAGGATTGAAGGGCGCGTGCGCTTCGGGCTCCGCCGCATGGCCGGGCCAGCGGATGAGCAGGTCGGCCGCCCAGGGCAGGCCTTTCTCGATCAGCCAGCAGGCGGCGAACCCGTCACCTTCCGTCTCCGCCCAGATGCGATCCATGCGGGCCTGATCTTCGGGGGAGGAGGCACCGCAGACTGATAGCGCGATCGGGCCGAGGCCGAGATCGAAGACGCGCGCGCCGAGGGGCGACTGGTAGTAATAGTCGCGCTTCGGTGTGGCCCGGCTGATCAGCTCGATCTGGCGAGCGTTGAGGCCGAAGCGCTGATAGATCTCTTTGGACTGCGGTTCCTGCGCGCGTTCATTCGGCAGAAAGATGCGTGTGGGGCAGCTCTCGACCAGTGCGGGGGCGATGCTTGAGTTCGCGATGTCGGCCAGGCTCTGCGTGGCGAACACGACGGACACGTTTTTCTTGCGTAGGGTTTTCAGCCACTCGCGAATGCGGGCTGCGAACATGGGATCATCAAGGAACAGCCAGGCTTCATCCAGGATGAGGAGTGTCGGTCTGCCATCGAACCGTTCCTCCAGCCGTTGGAAGAGATAGGTGATGACTGGGGCCACCGCACCCTTGGCGTGCATCAGCTCTTCCATCTCAAAACAGACGGTGTCGGCGAGGGTCAGGCTTTCGGAGTCGGCATCGAGGAGCCGTCCATGCGGGCCTTCCAGCGTGAACGGGTGCAACGCCGATTTGAGTGTCTCGTCCTGCAGCATCAGCGTGAGACCGGTTAGGGTACGCTCGGCTTCCGGCGCGCTGGCAAGCGACTGAATCGCTTCCCATAGCCTTGCCTTGAGGTCCGGCGTCATGGCGACGCCTTCATTTGTGCAAAGACCAGCCAGCCAGTCTGCGGCAAAGCTCGCGCCGTGTTCGGTGTCGATGTCTTTCAGCGGCTGGAGGCTCGGGGCGTTTGAACTGCCAAGATCGACATGCGCGCCGCCCATGGCGAGCGTTGCCGCGCGAGCTGACCGCCCCTTGTCGAAGATAAAAACCTGCGCGCCCTCATAGCGTTTCCATTGCAGCGCGAGCAGCGACAGGAGCACGGACTTGCCAGCACCCGTCGGCCCGACGACGAGCGTGTGGCCAACATCGCCAATATGCAGGTTCAGCCGGAACGGGGTCGTCCCATCGGTCTGCGCCTGAATAAGCGCGGGGGCTTGCAAGTGCCGGTTCGTCTCTTCACCCGCCCAGACCGCCGAGAGCGGAACCATATGGGCAAGGTTCAGCGTATGCAGGATGGGCTGGCGGACATTGGCATAAGGATGACCGGGAAGGCTTCCGAGCCAGGCATCGACGGCGTTGAGGGTTTCCTTGATCGCTGTAAAGCCACGGCCATTTACGATGCGCTCGGCGATCCGGATATGCTCATCCACGGTGCGGCGGTCGGGATCGGCGACGGTGATCGTAGTTGTAACGTAACCGTAGGAAACGAGATCGCTTCCGAGCTCCTGCAGGGCCGCATCGGCATCGGCCGCCTTGTTGTCTGCGTCGTTGTCGACGAGGGCTGCCTGTTCATTGAACATGGTCTCGCGCAGGACCGCACCGATGGATTTGCGCTTGGCAAACCAGTAACGGCGCTTTTTGCCGAGCACTTTTTCGGCTTCTGATTTGTCCATCGCGATGAACCGGGTCGCCCAGCGATAGGCAAAGCCCTGACGGTTCAGCTCATCGAGAATGCCGGGGAGCGTTGAGGACGGAAATCCGAGAATGGTCAACGTTCTGAGATGCGCGTCACCGATCATGGGCTCCAGCCCGCCCGCGAAAGGCTCATCAGCGAGCACCGCATCGAGAAAGACCGGCAGTTCTGGTGTCACCACCGGATGGCGCTTGGTCGAAATCGTTGAGTGGAGATAGGTCAGCGTCTCGTCGTCGGAGAGCTTAGCGATTTCTGAGAGGCAGGTCGCGAGGAGGTCGAAGACGCGGTCGGCGTGTTGCTGGAAGGTCTCCAGCCGGTGTCGCCAGGTGGCGGCATCTTCTGTCTCGGCGCGTTGGATGAGGGCCTTCTCGGCGCGGCCCGTCGCGTCTGCAGGCGGCAGCCAGAGCAGTGTCAGATAGTAGGCACTTTCAAAGCGGGCACCGCTTTCCTCTGCCTGTAACCCGCGTTCCTGATCGATCAGCCAGGTCAGCGCATCCGGGAAATCGCTTTCGGGATAGTCATGCACTTCATGGCGCTGCGCCTCGAAGAAGAGCGCCCAGCCGGAGCCGAACCTGCGCAACACATTGTTCACCCGCGCCATGACGGATACAAGTTCTTCTTCCGTGGAGCTTTCGAGGTCCGGGCCGCGATAGCGGAATGTCGTCTGAAACGATCCGTCCTTGTTGAGAACAACACCCGGCGCGACGATGCAGGCCCATGGGAGATAGTCCGCGAGCAGTTTTGGGGTATCGGCATATTCTTTGAGATTCAGCATGTCAAATGCTCCTTGTGCCTCATGCTTCGGCTGGCGACGGCCATGAAATCCGGGTCGCTCCGCGCCATGAACACGGCTGCGGAATGACCTACTGCCCAGAGCACGAGACCGGGAATCCAGAGCTGGAGGCCAAGGCCGACGGCGGCAGCCAGTGTCCCGATGGCGATGGCGGCCGTGCGCGGCGCGCCTCCCATCAGGATCGGCTCGGTGAGCGAGCGATGCAGTGGGATTTCATAACCCTCGGCCATCAGATCAGTGCTCCGCCGCCGAACGAGAAGAAGGTTAGGAAGAAAGAAGTCGCTGCGAACGCGATGGAAAGCCCAAACACGATCTGGATCAGCTTGCGCATGCCGCCGGAGGTTTCACCAAAAGCCAGCGTGAGCCCCGTAATCGTAATGATGATCACCGCTACGATGCGTGCGACCGGGCCTTCAATCGAAGTCAGGATCTGATCGAGCGGGCCTTCCCAGGGCATGCCTGAGCCTGCCGCATGGGCTGGCCCTGCGATTAGCAATCCGAGGCCGATACAGGCTGCGACCTGAACCGTTCGGTTCACGGTCTGAAGATGATTGTAGAGTGTCATTGGGTTTCTCCATGTTGGACGAGGGACAAAGAACGGGAGACAAGCGGGACGGTCTGGTAGCCCTCGCCATTGAAGCCGGTGACGCGCAGCGCCTCTTCAATGCGGCGCTGACCGCCTGCGCGGCTCATGAACACGACCACGTCAATCGCCTCTGCGATGAGATCGAAGGGCGCGCGCGGTGTGGCTTCGAGTGTCAGCTGTTCAAGCCGGGTGAGCGCGCCGTGGGCGGAGTTGGCATGCAGCGTCGTGATCCCGCCGGGATGGCCGGTGTTCCAGGCCTTCAGGAGGTCAAGCGCTTCAGCCCCGCGCACCTCGCCGACAATGATTCGGTCGGGACGCAGGCGCAGCGTGGAGCGGACAAGGTCCTGCAGGCTGGTGCTGCCACGATGGGTTCTGAGCTGCACAACATTGGGCGCGGCACAGCGCAGCTCGCGCGTGTCTTCGAGGATGACGATGCGGTCATCATGCAAGGATGCCTCTGCGAGCAGCGCGTTTGTAAAGGTCGTCTTGCCGGAGGATGTCCCGCCCGCGATCAGGATGTTTGCATGCGTTGCAATGGCGTCTTTGAGTGCGGTTGCCAGCGCAGGCGCCAGCGCGCCCTGATCGACATAGTCGCCGAGTTCAAACGGCGTCGTCGCAGGCTTGCGGATCGAAAAGCATGGGCTCGTCGAAACAGGCGGGAGAAGCCCTTCAAATCGCTCGCCGCTGCCGGGGAGTTCGGCAGAGACAATGGGTGCGGATCGATCGCAGGCCTCGCCTATGCTGCTCGCGACAAGGCGGATGATCCGCTCGCGCGCTGCCGCTGAAATGATGTCGGGACTGACCTCGACCTCTCGCCCCGCCCGCTCGATCCAGATCGAGCCGTCTGGGTTGGCGAGAATTTCGATGACGTCGTCAGCTTCCAGCGCTGCCCGCACCGCGCCTTCGCAGGCAGACCGCAGCATGGATACGCGTCGTTGGTCGGTCTCAAGCGTTCGGGCGGGTGCGGACATCGGGGGAGAGGCTCCTGTCGTTGCTGACAGGTCCAATCCTCTTGGCCTGACCCCACGAGGTGGTCCAACGGTAGCGTTAGACCTGGCAGGTTAGCGGGGCTCATGCCGCCGCACCTTCATAGTAAGGCGGCGGGAGCCCCGCGGGCAAGATGGTCTTCGGTGCGGGCGGGTTGTACCCCAGCGATGAGTGTGGCCGCAGCTGATTGTAGTGGCGCCTCCACCACTCGATGAGGGCCTTCGCTTCCTTCAGTGTATAGACGATTTCCCGGTCCAGGAACTCGTCCCTGAGTTTCGAGTTGAAGCTCTCGCAATAGCCGTTCTCCCATGGTGAGCCAGGCTCGATATACAGTGTCGTCACGCCCAGCCTGCCGAGCCATCCCCGGACAGCCGTAGCGATGAACTCTGGTCCGTTGTCGGAGCGAATGTTCTCCGGTGGCCCGTGGATGAGGAACAGCTGAGAGAGCTCTTCGAGCACGTTTTGCGAGTTGAGCCTTCGCTCGACGCGAATCGAGAGGCACTCTCTCGTGAACTCGTCGATGATGCAGAGCATCCGATAGACCCTTCCATCATGGGTCCGGTCCTGGACGAAGTCGTAGCTCCAGACGTGGTTCGGGCGCTCCGGCCGAAGCCGCACGCACGACCCATCGTTCAGCCATAGGCGCCCGCGTTTCGGTTGTTTCTGCGGTACTTTAAGCCCCTCCCGCCGCCAGATGCGATAGACCCGCTTCTGGTTCACGTGCCATCCGTCGCGCCGGAGCAATGCAGTCACCCGGCGATAGCCATAGCGGCCATACTGCTCAGCTAGCTGAATGATGGCACCGGTCAGCGCCTTCTCGCCAGGACGGCCCGAAGGACGCTTCCTCTGGGTCGAACGGTGCTGACCCACCACCTCGCAGGCACGGCGCTCTGAGACGCCATGCTCCTTCGTGACGTGATCGACGCATTTCCGACGGCGGTCGGGGCTCAGAAGTTTCCCTTTGCGGCCTCAGAAAGAATGAGCTTGTCCAGCGTGAGATCCGACACAGCCTTCCGTAGGCGTTGGTTCTCTTTCTCAAGCTCTTTAAGCCGCTTCGCCTGATCGACCTTCAGACCGCCATACTCCCGTCGCCACCTATAGTACGTCTGCTCGGTCACACCGATCGCCCGGCAGGCAATCCCGATGGTCTCGCCCTTCGCCAGGCGCACCTCGACCTCTCGCAAATGACCGATGATCTCCTCGGCCGTTCGTCTCTTCCGTCCCATTCCTCAGCTCCTTCCATGGAGCCAAGTCTAACACATCAACCGGACCACTTTTCGGGAGGCAGACCACTCTGATTTCGCTCTAATTTCTGATAGTTGGGAAAGTCGCAAACGGTCGGAACGTATCGAGGGGTCTTGCAAGATCGCGCCGTCCAACGGCTACGAAATGATGCAGCGCTAATGCGTCAGATTTCACTCAAGCACCCCGGAACATGCGCAGTATGCGTCAAAACTCAATCGCTAAAGTCATCGTCAGCCGACGCCGACAAAGTTCACTTCTGAACTCAATCATCGGAGCTAACGCGCTTCGCGACCTATCGATCAAGAGTCAACTCGGCCACTCTTCGCCGAAGTGATGCAGTAGCGGTAGAATTTGCTCTGGGACTTGGCCTGTAAACGTTACCCCAAGATAGGTTGCAGCCCGGGTTGCCCCCACATAGAGGTATTTTGAGAACAGATCAGGATGCTTAGAGACCGTTCGATCTAGGTCGACGAAGAAGACTGCCTCAAACTCCAAGCCTTTAATGTGCTGGATATTGAACACCCGAACGTCCCTGTCGTTGCCGACGACCTTTCCATCTTTGCAGGCAACAGCAGAAAGATTGATCTCTTCGAGCCGATCATTGAGTTCCAAAGCGAGTGGTTCTACTTGCTCCTCCTCATTCACCAACACGGCTATCGTCGTCGCCTTCCCAACCATACGATCGATTTCGTGAATCCGCTCGGTTAGCCATTCTGCGACTGAAGTGTTGTCGCTTAGGTTTGCTCGCCAAACAGGGGGCAATCCTTCAGCATCCAAGCGATCGGGCAGGATGATGTCATCTGCCTGCGAGCCGCCGATTGCGGCAATTTGCTTTGCGAGATCTACCAGGCGTTGGCTTTGGCGGTATGAAACCGTAATAAACTTGCGTTCGATTTTCTCGCCGATCCAGTCCAGCGCCTCATTCGATTTGAGGCCCCAAGAAGTCAGCCGCTGGTTTATATCTCCGCAAAGGAAAAGCGATCCGATCGACGGATGCGCAAGCTCGTTCAAGCAGGCCAGCTGCACCCGAGAAAAGTCGGTCGCTTCATCTACAAGAACCTGTGCCCTTTGAATGTATCGTATGGATGCGAGAGGCCCTACTGCCGGAAGTTCCAGCTCGGCTCGGCTCCGGTAGTTGCTCAACAGCTCATTGGCGATCTGGAGCGTTGCCAAGATTACAAGGTCGAGCTCTTGCCAGTGGATATCCGACGCTTTAGCGGGTGTCTCCTCGTACCAACGCTCTGCCTTCGCCATTTCGCTGCGAAAGCGCTTGTATCTTGTCGGGATCCCACGAAGGAAAAGCCGTTCAAGGCGCTCGAACCTCTTCAGTCGTGATTGTTCGACCAATAGCTCGCCAAGCTCGGAAATCTCGGAATCGGCTGGGATGCGGTCCGGCCCCAGCCACTCGAGAAGCAAGCCATCTTGAGATTTCTCCGAGACGCGACGTCGCGCCCGCCGGGCCTTTGCCAAAGACTTCAGGGCACGTTCAAAGCGAACCAAGGCTTGCTGCCGACTGACCGAGCGACCGGCTTGCGGCGCAACGGGTTGTTCCTCTTCGTCCTCCAGCGCGGCTTCGAGTTCGTCAACCTCGTCCAAGTCTTGCGGATTCGCAGACAGCTGCTGGGAGATTTCTTGGCGAAGGAGGTCGGGAAAGTTGTTATCGGCATGTGTGAGCGCGTTGCGCGCTCGCGTAAGAATGCGGTTAATCGCTTCGGTTCTCGAGGAAATAGCCTCCCGAATTTCGGGAATAAGTCCAGTGACGCTCCGTATGGTGTGCGCATAAAAACTACGCCCAGGTTTTTTGAAGGCCTCCTGCAAAAGTCGCCCGATTTTACTCAGATCCGGTGCGTCACTTTTGGCCAAATGGTCTGCATCTGCGCGGAGTTCGTTAGCAACAGAGACATCGACATACTCGCGAAACGCATCATACCATTGAGCCTCATCCAGAACTTCGGGTTTGAGGTAATCCTGAGTACGTCGCTCGACGAACGGACCAGTTCCCGCGCTCGTTCGAAGCAAGCCAAGCTCTTCGCGCGCTAGCTCGCGACGGAACTCATCCCAAGTTCGGATGTGCTCGTCACTTGCGGCCAAACCTTCCTTGTTGAACGCTTCTTTTACGTACTGCCGAAGCAGCTCGGTTGGAGAGAACAGAATCCAGCTGCTCTCATGCGGCCTGTTTGTTTCTTCCTCCACTTGTCGGATGCGTCGCATCTCTTCCCCGGAGTCTTCAAGGGCCTGCCGATCGGTCTTCTGGCCGAGGCGTCGGATGAGTGTTGTGGTTTTCCCTGTTCCTGGCGGTCCAGAGAGGAAGCAGCGACTGTCGATGGGCATCCGAAAGATTTCGTCCTGGTGCCGATCAAGAATCGGCTGATCACGCAGGCCCATTTGCGTGAGGATCGCGCGGCGCACGCCCTCTACGATGTTTCCATCACCGTCGTCGTCCCAAAGCGCGTCGAGGTCGCCCAGTTCTATGCCGGTGCTCGGTTCCAGTAGCTCACGCAGCGACCCAACGGTGAACCGACCAAGGTCCCGTACGTCGATCTCGGTGTCCCTAGCGTCCCACTGCCCTTGCTCCCGCTGTGGTTTTAGGCGTGCAGAGCTATCGATTAGAAGCTCTCGCTTGGTGCTGCCGTAGCGAAATGTGCTTTCGTCGCCAGCTGCGAGTGAGGCGATGCGACCGAGCGGTGACCTGTAGCTCGCAATCTTGAAGCCCGGGATTGAACGGGGAGTGGTTCGAGTGATGAATATGGTATCTTCTTCATCGTTTTCATCGATGAATTGGACGCGAGCGATAACAGGCTGTTTGATTAGCGCAGCAAGAACGTCCATTTCAGCATCTGAAATACTTCCGATACTATTCGCCGGTTGTGGTCTATTAAGAATATGGACCGTTGCAAGCGACGCAGCACCACTTCGTTTTTTTGTTCGTTTGGCCTCCTCAGCATCGGCCGCTACCGTCTCGATACAATTAAGCGAATTACTCGCGATGTCGGCTAGGCGTTTCTCAACTGTGTCCATGCAATCTTCGGCCTCAAAATGAATTTTCCTCCACAAGTAAACGCTGGACTGACGAGTTGCCAATATCGAAGATGTGTCAGAACTCAATCGCTAGAGATTTCTGCGCCCGACGACAGCGCCCGCTTCGATAGCGGCTCATCGGAGGCCACGCGTCTCGCAACCTGATCGATGAAGAACTCGAACCGGCGCTGGCCGAGGAGCTGGGCGGCATCGCGTTCAGCTTCGGGTATCGGGTCTGTCCGGGTCAGCCAGTAAAGGACGAACTGGCCAAGGGTTTCGAGGCACAGAGCGAGGTCGCGCTCCATGGCGTTCTGCCGCTCCTCGATTCTGTCGAGGCGCTGAACAAGGATATCATCCCTCGCCGCTGTGCGTTGCGGATCGAGATAGGCTCTCAGCGCATCTTCCATGATAGCGGATTTCGTCGCGCCGGGCGCGAGGACCATCTCTTCGAGCTGGCGGTGCATCTCATGGGACAGGCGAATGTTGACGCGTGGCTTCATGGATCAGAATTTCGGAAAGAAATCGCCGTCCGCGCGGTCCATGCCAAGAGCGCGCTGGGCGGGTTTGAGGGTCTTCACCGCGAGATCACCAAGATCGCCCTCCTCAAGAGTCAGATCGGATGCCTCCTCGCACGCGGGCGCTTCCTTTTCCGGTGGATCGAGGCTGGGTGTCTGGCTGTGTTGCAGACCGCCTTGGTCTGACCCGGTCGGGCTTTCAGTTTGCGGAACAGGCTCCGCGCTGGCCAATACGCCGTCCCAGTCATCACCCCGCCTCTCCGGGAGAAGCGGATCGGATGGCGGCGGCAGAACCCTCGCGGTGAAGTTCTGGTCTTCAAAATAGCGAAGCTTCTTCGCTTTCAGCGGGCGCGCGCCCGAGACCATCACGAGTTCTTCGTCGGGAGGCAGTTGCATCACCTCGCCCGGTGTCAGGAGGGGGCGCTGCGTTTCCTGAGCCGAGACCATGACGTGTGAGAGCCAGGGCGCGAGGCGGTGTCCGGCATAGTTGCGCTGGGCGCGTTGCTGCGTGGTTGTTCCGAGGGCGTCGGAAATCCGCTTGGCCGTTCGCTCATCATTGGTCGCAAAGGCGATGCGGACATGACAATTGTCGAGAATGGCATTGTTCGGCCCATAGGCCTTTTCGATCTGGTTCAGGGACTGGGCGATAAGGTAGGCGCGCATGCCATAGCCCGCCATGAAGGCAAGCGCGCTTTCGAAGAAATCAAGCCGCCCGAGTGCGGGAAACTCATCCAGCATCATCAGGAGTTTATGGCGTCGGATGTCCTTCTTGGGCAGTTCTTCCGTCAGCCTGCGTCCGATTTGATTGAGGATCAGGCGCACGAGCGGCTTGGTTCGGGATATGTCTGAGGGCGGGATGACCAGATAGAGCGAGCATGGGTGCCCGCCCTCAATCAGGTCCGCGATCCTCCAGTCGCTGGAACTGGTCGCGCGCGCGATGACCGGGTCGCGATAGAGCCCCAGAAAGCTCATGGCGGTGGAGAGCACGCCGGAGCGTTCATTCTCTGACTTGTTCAAAAGCTCGCGCGCCGCCTGGGCGACAACGGGATGTGCTGACGTCCCCAAATGCGGGGTTGTCATCATGGCGGACAGGGTCGCCTCGAAGCTGCGCTCCGGGTCAGACAGAAACCGTGCGCAACCGGCCAGTGTCTTGTCTTCTTCAGCATAGAGCACGTGCAGGATGACGCCCACAAGCAAGGCATGTCCTGTCTTTTCCCAATGGTTCCGGCGCTCCAGAGACCCTTCGGGATCGACGAGGATATCGGCGATGTTCTGGACGTCGCGCACTTCATTGTCGCCGCGCCGCACTTCGCTCAGGGGATTAAACCTCACGGAATCGGCATGGGTTGGTTCGAAGCGCAGACAATGGGAGAAGCGCGATCGCCAGCCCGAGGTCAGCTCCCAGTTCTCTCCCTTGATGTCGTGTATGACCGCGCTGCCGGTCCAGCCGAGAAGGGTCGGCACGACAAGGCCGACACCCTTGCCGGAGCGGGTCGGTGCGAAGGCCATCACGTGTTCCGGCCCGTCATGGCGGAGATACGCATTTTGCCACCGCCCGAGGAACACGCCATCCTCGACCAGAAGGCCCGCCTTGCGGACATCGCGCGCACTGGCCCAACGGGCGGACCCATAGGTGGTCAGGTGCTTCTTTGATCGCGCGCGCAGCAGCGATCCAATCACCGCAACAACAGCGCCCAGAAACCCGCCGCCCGCCGCCATGAAACCGGCCCGTGCAAACACGCCCGGCGCATAGGCTTCATAGGCATACCACCACTGGAACAGGCGCCAGGGACGATAAATGGGCGTATCGCCCAGCATGAACCAAGGCCGACCTAGTCCAGGCTGATAGCCCAGTTCATGCGCCGCCCACTGCGTCGCCCCCCAGGTCGAGAACAGAATGATCAGGCAGACCAGACAGAAGGTGCCGATAAGAACTTTGGTGCCGGTCATGATCCGCTCCGAACAGACAAGAGGAGCGCTCCAGCATCCGGCTAGACCAGGCCGCCGCCCAGTTGGGAAAGGCGCAAAAGTTCGCAAGTCCTCGACGTTGCGCTTTTCAACTCGAGCGCGTCATTTTCCGGATTGCAGGAATCGTTAATCCCGCTTAACGTGCACGTGTACCCAGTTTCTGTGTGGGCAAAGTTACTGGATCAATCATGTCGGCAGGAGGACATGGGCGTAATGAACAAGTCGGAGCTTCGCTGGGGCGTCGAGCGGCGTCTCGAATTCATCGAGTTCCGGCTGTATTGGGAGGGGCACGTGAACCGCGGCGATCTAATGGAAGTTTTTGGCGTCTCGGTGAACCAGGCCTCCACCGATCTTAACCGCTATCTCGAGCTCGCGCCGGGCAACATGGCCTATGACAAGAGCGAGCGGACCTATGTCCGTGCCGATGGTTTCGCGCCGAAGTTTTTGGAGCCCGATGCGGGACGATATCTCTCCCAGCTCCGTCTGCTGGATCAGGGGATCGTGGAGCGGTCCGACGCCTGGCTCGGCAGTCTTCCGGAATTCGAAGCCTCGCCAACCCCTGCGCGCGGTGTCGATGCGCCGATCCTCCGTTCTGTTCTGAGGGCGATTGAGAACCGGGAGGCGATCGAGGTTCGCTACCAATCCATGTCGCAGCCTGAACCGGCCTGGCGCTGGATCGCGCCCCACGCGCTCGGATTTGACGGGTTCCGCTGGCACGCCCGCGCTTGGTGCTTCAAGGACGAATCCTTCAAGGACTTTCTGCTCTCGCGGATCCTGAAGGACCGCGCGCGCAAACCGTCAGACATTGATCCGCAAACGGATAGCGACTGGCACAAGAAGGTCGATCTGGTTGTCGCGCCACACCCTGACCTGTCGGATGCGCAGCAGGCCGCTGTCGCTCTCGATTACGCAATGAAGAATGGCCGCACCACCCTCTCGGTCAGGAGTGCGATGCTCTACTACACATTGCGGCGTCTCGGCCTCGACACCGATCCTTCAGCACGCGCACCGAAGGACCAGCAGATTGTTCTTTTGAAAGGCGGTACATCTCGCTTTCTCGAGGGAGATACTCCGAGATGAAAACGGATGACCAGTCTCCCTACAAAATGTCCTTCGCTGTTGGCGGACTATTCATCAACGAGAGCGTTGAGGTCGCAAAGCTGCGGGATCCTTCAGAGCGATGGGCGGAGACTATTTCTCGTGCAATCCAGTCGGGCATTATCTCATCGCCGAAAATAGCATCCAGACGGCGAACGCTTCGCGAGATCGCCAATAGGCTCTGCACGCTTTGTCCGCCTGAAATTGAGCTTCTGTCCGTCACGCCAGATCGAAATGAGCAGCAAGCATTGCTGTGGTTGGCGACCTGCCGGGCGTATCGGTTCGTTGAGGAGTTTGCTTGTGAGGTCATTCGAGATCGATATCTCTCCTACCGTCTCGAACTCCCCCTTGAGAGCTTTGATGTATTCTTTGATGCAAAAGCCGAATGGCACGAGGAGCTGACGAAAATTAGTTCGTCAACCCGCAAAAAATTACGTCAGGTGCTGTTTCGTATTATGCGAGACGCAGGGATCATTACCGTTGAAAATCGGATACAAAAAGCACTCCTCTCTGCGCGTCTGAGGTCGCTAATCGCTCAAAATAAGCCACGTGAAATCGAACTGTTTCCAGGCCTGGAACAGGAGGCAAGCGCATGACAGCCAAGATGAACCAGAAAGAGCGCATCGATCACCTCTTCAGTGTGGTGACCAGCGAACGGTTTTTGTCCAAGCAGGGCCTCGGAAATGAGGTGCCATTCTTCATTTGCCCATATCCTGCTCGGGAAGGGCTAACGATGCATCGTGACCGCGAGGGCCTCGCCAAACGTGTAATTCACGCAGGAGTCCGGGTACTGGATCTAAGCCTTTACGATCTGTCGCTAGAGATCCTTGCCGAAAGACGTGTCCTGGAAGAAGTCCTTGCGATTGAATCGAACGCGGAAAAGGATGAGCTCCGAGAGCTCCTCCAGGGCGTGCTTGATCCGCAGGCGCACTTGATCCCTCGAATTGGTGAAGCGATCGCCTCTCAAGCGCACGACGTCATTTTTATTTCCGGTGTTGGCGAGGTCTATCCCTACATCCGATCGCATAACGTGCTCAACAATCTGCAAAGCACAGCCAAAGACAAGCCAACCGTTATGTTCTTTCCTGGAGAATATACACATGGATTGGCAACGGGCGCATCGCTGGATCTATTCGGCCTGCTCCACGACGATAAATATTATCGAGCCTTCAACATTATGAACTACGAGGTCTGAGCCGATGGCCGTCATGCTACGAGACATTTTCCTGAAGCCGGTCGACCGGCCCATTGATGGCGTCATCAAAGCAGATGATGAGGCGAGTCTGCGGACCGAACTCGAAGAATATGTGATCACGGGTGAAATAGCCCAGCGCGTCGGTCACTTCCTCGATGCCTACAACAATTATGATACGGCTAATGGCGTTTGGATCTCTGGCTTTTTCGGCTCGGGCAAATCGCATCTACTGAAGATGCTGGCGCTGCTTCTCGAAAACCGGGTGGTCGAGAACATCCCCGCTTTCGACATCTTCGTCGAGCAACTGCGCGAAGACCCCATGCTCGCTGGCGCGCTCAGGAAAGCGGTATCGATCCCCTCGCGATCCATCTTGTTCAATATCGATCAGAAAGCTGACGTCATCTCAAAGGCGGACGTCGACGCGCTCCTGTCGGTATTCCAGAAAGTTTTCGACGAAATGTGCGGCTATTATGGCAAGCAACCGCATATCGCTCAGTTTGAACGCGACCTCGATAGTCGCGGAGTGTTCGACGCCTTCAAATCAGCGTTTGAGAAACATAGCGGCCGTTCCTGGGAGCGCGGGCGCGAGCAAGCACTCCTCGAAGCTCCAAATATCGCTGTTGCATTTGCTGATGCGACCGGCGGAAGCGCTGAGGCTGCAAAAGATATATTGTCTCAGTACCGGAAGGATACTCGTGTCTCGATCGAGGACTTCGCCAATTCAGTCAAAACCTGGATCGACAAGCAGGGGCCAGGCTTCCGATTGAACTTCTTTGTTGACGAAGTCGGCCAGTATATCGCCGACAACGTCAAGCTGATGACAAACCTCCAAACGATCGCTGAAAGTCTGAACACGAAGTGCAAGGGGCAAGCCTGGATCATTGTCACCGCCCAGCAGGCGATTACGGAAGTCGTTGGCGACATGAGCGTGCAGCAGGAGCACGACTTCTCGAAAATTCAGGCGCGGTTCCGAAACCGCATGCCGCTCAACTCGGCGGACGTAGCTGAAGTTATCCAACGCCGCCTGCTTGCGAAGTCGGAGGATGCGCAAGTGCGCCTTGGGACCCTGTTTGCCCGTGAAGAAAACAATCTCAAAACGCTATTTGAGTTTTCCGATGGATCGTTTCGGTTCAAACCTTTTTCAGGCCGGGAACATTTCATCGCGAGCTATCCTTTTCCATCATATCAGTACGACCTGTTTCAGCGCGCGATTACAGGGCTTTCCCAACACAACGCCTTCGAGGGCAAGCACAGTTCCGTAGGCGAGCGCTCGATGCTCGGCGTTTTTCAAGAGGTGGCCAAGTCGCTCGCGAAGCATGAGCTTGGCGATCTCGCAACCTTCGATCTGATGTTCGAGGGGATTCGGACTGCTCTCAAATCAGCCGTTCAGCAATCCATCCAGATAGCGGAACGCAATCTGGATGATCCGTTCGCGGTGCGCGTTCTCAAGGCGCTGTTTCTCGTGAAATACGTCAAGGAGTTCAAGCCGACCGTTCGCAACGTCAGTATTCTGATGTTGCCCGAGTTTGAGGCCGATCAGACCGAATTGCGCCGCAAGGTCGAGGAGGCTCTGGCCCTTCTAGAACGCAACACGCTCATTCAACGAAACGGTGAACTCTACGAGTTTCTCACGAACGAGGAAAAAGATGTAGAAGCCGAAATCAAATCACTGGACGTCGACCCGACCGAGCTCACCAAAGAATTGGAAACGCTCGCATTCGACGGTGTTATCAAGCACCGCAAGATCCGCCATCTTGCAACAAACAATGAGTACTCTTTCAGCCGAAAACTCGACGATCATCTTCTCGGTCGAGAGTACGAACTCTCAATCAATATCGTCTCCCCCTTCGGTGATGATATCGAGTCGCCAGAGGCTGTCAGGATGCGAAGCCTCAGCCGCGAAGAGTTGTCCGTCCTTCTCAAACCGGATGTCCGGTTTATCCGCGACCTGACGCTTTACAAGCAGACCGACAAATTCATTCGCCAGGCGCGGGGCGGAACGTCACAGCCAAGCCGGGATCGGATCATCGCGGAAAAGGGCGAGCAAAATGCACGCAGACTGAGAGACCTTGAGCTGCGCTTGCGAAAGCACTTCTCAGATGCGCGGTTCTTTGTTCGCGGCGACGAGATCGATGTTGGCGGTGAGGATGCGCAAGAGCGGGTGGTCAAAGCGTTCCAGACCCTGGTGGACAAGGTCTACGTGAACCTGCCCATGCTGCGCGGGGTCTCCTACACTGAGGCGGATATCGCCAAAGCGGCCAGCCCTGACAGTGCGCTCTTGGGTGATGACGATGGCGGCGGCATGTCCGAGGCCGAACTCGAAGTCCTCAACTATGTTCAATCCCAGGCGCGCAACGGGATCAAAGTCTCTGTCAAATATCTCGTCGAAAGGTTCGCCGAGAAACCCTATGGCTGGCCAGCAACGGCGACGCTGTGTCTGGCGGCGGGTCTGTCCGGGAAAGGCAAGATCGAGGCCCGGTCGGACGGCACGGTGCTGGAGCGCGATGACCTCGCCAAGGCTCTGCGCAATTCACACATGCTGGCGAACATCCTTCTGACGCCACAGGCTGAGTATACCGCTGCCCAACTGCGCCAAGCGAAAGACCTCTACCGGGAGCTGTTTGGAAAGCCGGCTGAGGGCGCGGACGCGAGGCGACTGGGCGCGGAATGGGCCGAGGCCGTTCGCGAACTTTCGAATGAACTTGATCGGCTCATCAACCGGCAGCACGACTATCCGTTCCTCACCGCGCTGACGCCACTCGCAGCCAAAGTCGACGCCATGCGGGACAAGCCTGCGGGCTGGTACGTAACCGAACCGGCCAAACAGGAAGACGACCTCCTCAACGCCAAGGAAGACATCCTCGACAAGGTTCGCAGCTTCATGTCCGGGGCGCAGAAGGACATCTATGACGAGGCCCGCGCCTTCTTGCGAGATCAGGAGGGCAATCTTGGCTATGCCGACCCGGCGAGCGTCACCGAAATCCGTGAGGTTCTCGACGCGCCGGACTGCTACAAAGGCGCCGCGATCCAGAGCCTGAAAACGGACCTCTACCAGCTGAAGGAAGCCGTTGAGCTGCAACGCCTCGACGAGCGCAAAAGCGCAAGCGCAGCCATTGAGGATTGCCGGTCGAAAATTGAAGCGCTGGAGGACTATGCCAGCCTGTCGGATGGACAGCGCCAAACCATCAGCGCCCGGATAGAGCGGATGGCAGCGCGGATCGACAACACGCCGCTCATCCCGGTGCTGCGTGATCTTGGCGCGAGCGTGCGCAAAACGCTCCTGCCGGAGCTGCTGTCCGAAATCGACCGCATGCGCGCGCCGAAGGGGATGGGTGAGAAACCGGCGACCGACTGGGAGGGCCCAAACAGCAATGCCAATCCAATGATCGACGTCACACAGGTGAAGATCACTTTCGCCAAGCCCTATCTCACCGATGAGAGCGACGTCGATGCCTATATCGACACGATGCGCGAACGCCTGCTGGCCGAAATCCGTTCGGGCAAGAAGGTGATCGTGTGATGGAGACAAACGCCCTCAAGAAATTCGCCCCGGCAGCGCGGACCCTTCTGATCGATCAGGTCACCGCGAAACTGGACCTCGTCCTCGATCCGGCAAGTGCGGCGCGACGTGAGGCCCCGAAAGCCGTGCAGGAGCTTGAGGCGGCGATCAAACGCACCTCGAAACGCCAGATCATCGAACAGGTGGCTTATACCTGGTTCAACCGCTTCACCGCGCTGCGCTTCATGGACGTGAACGGATACAATCAGGTGCGTGTCGTCTCTCCGGCGGAGGGACAGACGCGGCCTGAGCTTCTTTCAGAGGCGATGGCGGGTAACCTGCCGGACGGCGCGCCTGCCACAATCCAAACCCTCCTCGATGGGCGCACGCCGTCGAACGATCCGCAGGGCGAGGCCTACCGCCTCCTGCTCGTCCACGCCTGCAACGGCTGGCACAAGCACATGCCGTTCCTGTTCGAGAAGATCGACGACTACACCGAACTGCTGATGCCCGAGGATCTGCTGTCGCAATCCTCGATCCTTGCTGAACTGCGCAAAGTCATGACCGAGGACGCCTGTAGGGACGTCGAGATCATCGGCTGGCTTTACCAGTTCTACATCTCGGAGAAGAAGGATCAGGTCTTCGCGGGCCTCAAAAAGAACCAGAAGATCACGGCTGAGAACATCCCGGCCGCGACGCAGCTCTTCACCCCGCACTGGATCGTCCGCTATCTGGTCGAGAACTCTCTGGGACGGCTCTGGCTGCTGAACAATCCGCACAGCGGGCTGGCGGCCAAGATGGACTATTACATCGCCCCCGAAGAGCCCGAGACGGACTTCCTGAAAATCACCAAACCGGAAGAGATCCGCATCTGCGATCCCGCCGCAGGCTCGGGGCACATGCTGACCTATGCCTTTGACCTGCTCTACGCCATCTACGAGGAACAAGGATATGACGCGACCGAGATCCCCGCGCTGATCCTGAGGCACAACCTGACCGGGGTGGAGATCGACGACCGCGCGGGGGCACTGGCGGCCTTTGCGCTGGCGATGAAGGCGGCGGGAAAGCTGGGGCGGCGGCGGTTTCTGCGAATGGAGGCAAAGCCCGACATCTGCGTGTTGCAGGACGTGGCCTTTACCGAGGCCGAGATGCAGGACGTGGCCGCCGTAGTGGGCAAGGATCTGTTCACCGATGAGTTGCGCGAGACGCTGTTGCAGTTCGAGCAGGCCAAAAACTTCGGCTCGCTGATCGTGCCGAAACTGCGCGACCCGGCAGAGACCCTGCGGGTGGTCGAGGCGTGGGATTTTGGCGGCGACCTGCTGCTGAAAGAGGTGCAAGAGCGCGTTATCGCCGTGCTGCGCATGGCCGAGGCGCTGTCGCCGAAGTATCATGTGGTCGTGGCAAACCCGCCGTATATGGGCGGGAAAGGCATGAATGACGTCCTTAGTGAAATGCTAAAGGCTGAATATTCAAACTCGAAGTACGATCTGTTTGCCGCCTTCATTGAGCGGTGCCAAGCACTCAACATGGGAAAGGCATTCAGCGCGTTGGTTACAATGGAAAGCTGGATGTTTATCTCACGGTATGAGAAATTTAGAACCAGCTTTTTCGATCGATCAGCGATCCAATCGATGGTTCACATGCCTTACCTTGGCAAAGGTGGAACCAGCATGGGAATCAATTTCGGGACCACTGCGTTTGTTGCAGAGAAATCCCGGAAAGAGAATTATCCCGGGAACTACCAGTGCATACGCTACTATGAATGCGACGAGAGAGGTGTTCCGAATTCATTTCCAATGGAGAATGAAAGGACCTCAGCTACCACAACGGCAGATTTTGAAAGTCTACCGGGAACTCCCGTCGTGTATTGGTGCTCTGGTCAGGTAAAAGCACTCTTTACAGAAACCCCCGCGGTCTCCGAGTTTTCTGAAACCAGAGAAGGCTTAACAACAGGTAGCAATGATCTTTTCCTTCGTGAATGGCACGAAGTATCTTTTGGCAAAGCAGGTATAGGGATCACCTCGACGGAAGAGGCTTCTGCCACAGATTATCGTTGGTTCCCGTATGTGAAAGGCGGGGAGTATCGGCGTTGGTCCGGAAACTTTGAGCACTTCGTAAATTGGTATGATGATGGACAGGAACTTAGGAAGTTTGCTGATCCTAAGACTGGGCGAATTCGGTCACACAATTACAATGGTGACTATGGTTTTCGCGGAGGGTTCACTTGGTCGGGGATGTCGAGTGGTAGTTTCTCCGTAAGACATGTCCCTGAAGGATTTATGTTCGATGCAAAGGGGCCAATGGGCTTCCCGACAGGAACATCCACAACTGCTGACCTTACAGCGTTTCTGAATAGCCGTGTCGCGGATCACCTTCTTAAAATGCTCGCTCCTACGATGGATTTTAAGCTTGGGCACGTCCTAAACCTACCCCTTGTGTCAGATTTTGGCCCCAGTGTTTCTCAAACTGCAGATCAATTGGCAGATTGGGTGAAATCCGACTGGGACGCCTACGAAACCTCCTGGGATTTCACCACGCTCCCGCTGCTCTCACCCGAGCATCGTGGCGAGTCGCTGGCGGACAGCTATGCCACACTGCGCACCCACTGGCAGTCGATGACGGACGAGATGCAGGCCCTCGAGGAAGAGAACAACCGCATCTTCATCGATGCCTATGGTTTGCAGGATGAACTGACCCCCGAGGTCCCAATCGAGGAGATCACCCTCACCTGCAACCCCGCCTATCGCTATGGCGTGAAGGGCACCGAGGAAGACCGCGAAATCCGCCTGCGCGCCGACACCATGGCCGAGTTCCTCAGCTATGCCGTGGGCTGCATGTTCGGCCGCTACAGCCTCGACGCGCCGGGCCTGATCCTCGCCAATCAGGGCGAGCGGCTGGAGGACTACCTCGCCCGCATCCCAGACCCCAGCTTCATGCCGGACGAAGACAACGTCATCCCCGTGCTGGACGGTGACTGGTTCTCCGACGACATCACCGAACGCTTCCGCCTGTTCCTGCGCGTGACCTTCGGCGAGGCGCATTTCCGCGAGAACCTTCGCTATATCGAGGAGGCGCTCGGCAAGGACATCCGCAAGTATTTCACCAAGGATTTCTATGCCGACCACGTGAAACGGTATAAGAAGCGCCCGATCTACTGGATGTTCTCCAGCCCCAAGGGGACGTTTAACGCGCTGATCTACATGCACCGCTACCGCGCCGACACGGTCTCCATTCTGCTCAATGACTATCTGCGCGCCTTCATCATCAAGCTGGAAGGGGAGCGTAAACGCCTCGAACAGCTTTCCGATGATCCGGACGCGACTCAGGGCGAACGCACAAAAGCGCAGAAAGACGCGGCGAAGGTGGCGGCGCAGATCACCGAGCTGAGTGACTGGGAGCGCGATGTCATCTTCCCGCTGGCGCAGCAAAAGATCGAGATCGACCTCGATGACGGCGTGAAGGCGAACTATCCGAAATTCGGCAGTGCTCTGAAAAAAGTGACGGGGCTCAGCTGATGCATGATCGCCTCCACGCCAGCCTTGCGCGCCTGTTCGAGACCGAGCGTATCGTCTTCTGGTATGACCGGGACCGGGACATGCGCGAGGCCTTTGACGCATTCGCGCTGGACGGCGTTGAGAAGGTCGAGATCGCGAAAAATGAGTTCGGCCTGAAGTATCGCATGCTGCGGCAGGAGCCGAAGACCCGGTTCCTTCTCTATAAGGACGGCCCTGAGCCACCGCATTCAGAGAACTGGCTGCTCGATGTGCAGCTCGCAACGGCCGTGTTCAAAGCCGATCAGGCCGCGATCTGGCTCGCCGAGCTTGGCCTGCCGCCAAAGTTTGAAAGCGTGGTGCGCGAGCATCTCGAATTCTTCCGCGCCAAGTCCCGCGTCGAGTCGCTGAAGAAAATCGCCGATACACATGACACCCCCATCCGCCTCCGCCTCCGCCTGCTCGCGGTCTGTGCAGGCGCTGAGGGCGGCCTCGACACGGTCATCGAGGGCCTGCTCGGGGACCTCGCCAATGAGCGGGATGAGGGCGTGCGCCTGATTGAGCGGTCGGGCCTGACCAAGTTTTTCTGGGATCAGGTCCGGCAGGTCTATGGCTACGAAAGCGATGAACCGGATTTCGAGGACTTCGCGATCACGCTGTTTCAGTCCGCCTATGCGCGCGCGCTGCAGGAGGGTGGCAAACTCAACACCGAAGCCGCGCTCCTGTTTTCTCGCTGGAAGAATAACCGCACCTCGCTCGACGCGTTCGCGGCGCTCTCTGCGCGTTATCAGGATGTCTTGCGCATCGAGGAGGATGTTCGGGCGCGTGATTTCCGCGACCTCGTCACCGCTGACCATTTCGAGGAGATTGACCGGCATATCATCCGCTCGCTCGTCCATGCGATGTCAACCCAGACCGTCAGTGCGGCAGACGTGCTCGGCTGGGTACGCGCCCGCCGCCAGAGCCACTGGTATGAGACGTATCAGGACATTTATCAGGCGATTTCCTTCGCGACGGAATTCCAGCAGGCGCTGGCCGAAGCCGATCTGCGCATGACCTCTCCTGTAGAGGGCGTTCGTCGCTACGTAGCGAGCTGGTACCGCCTCGACCAGCTTTACCGTAAGTTCCTCTATCACCTTCAGAGAAGCGGGCAGTCATCCCTGCTCTCAGAACTGTTTGACGCAGTCGAGAACCGCTACGCGAATTCGTTCGTGCTCGCCATCAACGATGCCTGGCAGGATCAGGTCGCTCGCCTCGAATGGTGGGATATTCCTGGCTATGAGCGTCAGCTGGATTTCTATCGCAAGCACGCAGCGTCCTACCGGCGCAAGGACCAGAAAGTTGTCGTCATTATCTCGGACGCTCTGCGCTACGAGATTGCTGAGGAAACGCTGCGCGAAATTCGAAAGCTCAACCGGTTCGATGCTGAATTGAGCGCGATTATCGGTGCACTGCCCAGTTATACCCAGCTCGGCATGGCGGCACTGCTCCCGCATCAGTCCCTGTCGTTCAAAGGCGATGGTGCGCTGGTGCTTGCCGATGGCGAGGAAACCAGTGGTCTTGCTGCGCGCGGGAAGTTGCTTGCGAAGGGGCGTGAAGGCGACCGGAGTAAAGTCATCTCTTTCGAAGAGATGATGAACATGCGGTCCGACGAAGGCAAAGACCTCTTCCGGGAACACGATATCGTCTACGTCTACCACAATCATATTGACGCGATTGGGGATAAGGCTGCGACGGAGGATCGCCTGCCGGAAGCGGCGCAGAAAGCGATCGAAGATCTCGTAACACTGGTCCGTAAACTGACGTCGGCGAATTTCTCAAATATCCTGATCACCGCCGACCATGGATTTTTGTATCAACACCGCGCCCTTGATGAGACGAGCTATTCAATCGCTGATCCACAGGGCGATGAGATCATTGTCCGTAACCGCCGCTTTGTGATTGGCCGAGGCCTCAAAGAAACGCCTGGTATGACAAAATTCACGGCAGAGCAGTTGGGCCTGACCGGTGATATGGACGTGCTCATCTCCAATTCCGTGAACCGCTTGCGTCGGCAAGGCGCTGGCGCTCGCTTCGTGCACGGCGGTGCAAGCCTGCAAGAGATCGTTGTGCCCGTCCTTCGGGTTGGCAAACGGCGCGAGGCTGATTTGGCGCAGGTGGAAGTGCAGATCATCCTTTCGGGCAAGAGCCAGATCACGTCGGGTCAGATTGCTGTCACCCTGTATCAAGCCCAAGCCGTATCAGAGAAGGTTCAGCCGCGTTCTCTCCTCGCCGGCATTTACGCTCTCGATGATACGCTCATCTCCGATGAGCATCAGCTTTCCTTTGATTTCACCTCGAACAATGCCCGCGAGCGTGAGCTTCCATTGAAGCTTTTGCTGTCACGGGAGGCGGACAAGTACAACAATCAGGAAGTCGTGCTGAAGCTGCGTGAGCGCGTTGGCAAGACGTCCCATTATCAAGACTACGCAACCCACAGGCTCCAGCTGCGGCGCGGTATTACAACAGATTTCGATTTTTGAAGAGGCGCTCCATGACGGCACTGGATAACAAGATCAACGAGCATTTCGCGGGCTTCGTCGTGCGTAAGGATCTCGTGAAAGCCGTCAAGGGCAACGCCATTGTCCCGACCTATGTGCTCGAATATCTGCTCGGTCAGTATTGCGCCACGGATGATGAAGCCTCGATCGCCACCGGCATCGAAACGGTCAAAGACATTCTCCGGATGCACTATGTGCATCGGAGCGAATCCCGACTGATCCAGTCGACTATCCGCGAAAAGGGCCGATACAAGGTCATCGATCAGGTCAGCGTCGCGCTCAACGAAAAGACCGACAATTACGAAGCTGTGTTTGAAAATCTGGGGATCAAGAAAGTTGCCGTCGATAGCGGCACGGTAAAGGCCCACCCAAAGCTGCTCGTGACGGGCGTCTGGTGCATTGCTGATGTTCAGTACGAGTTTAACGAGGATGCACGTATTTCACCATGGATATTGGAATCCATCAAGCCAATCCAGATCGCGAAAGTAGACTACGATCAGTACAGAGCGTTGCGCGGCGAATTCACGACCGATGAGTGGATTGACTTGCTGATGCAGAGTATCGGTTTCAATCCGGAGGCGTTTGGTCGGAGAAGCAAGCTGCTCCAGCTGATGCGCCTGATCCCCTTTGTTGAGCGCAACTACAACATTATTGAACTTGGACCGAAGGGAACGGGCAAATCCCACATTTATTCAGAATTCTCACCGCACGGACAACTGATCTCTGGTGGTGAGGTTACTGTTCCGAAACTCTTCGTCAACAATGCCAATGGCCGGATCGGATTGGTTGGTTATTGGGACGTTGTCGCATTCGACGAATTTGCGGGTCGGGAAAAGACGGCCAACAAAGCGCTGGTCGACATTATGAAAAACTATATGGCGAACAAGAGCTTTTCGCGCGGGATCACGCCAATGGGCGCTGAAGCCAGTTTCGCCTTTGTGGGCAACACTGACCACAATGTTCCCTACATGCTTAAGAATACCGATCTCTTTGAGGCGTTGCCCGCGCAATTCCATGACTCGGCATTCATTGATCGTTTGCATGCCTATCTGCCCGGCTGGGAAGTCGACGTGATACGCAGTGAGATGTTCACCAGCGGTTATGGTTTCATCGTCGACTACTTAGCTGAGATATTGCGGCATCTTCGGTCTGAAGATTTTTCAAATCGTCCCGACGAGTTTTTTAGCATCAGTCCTAAGGTCTCGACGCGCGACCGGGATGCTATCTACAAGACCATGTCCGGCTTTCTGAAGCTGGTTTTTCCGGCTGGCGACCAAACTGAAGCTGAGGTTGAAGAATTGCTCCGGCTCGCAATGGAGAGCCGCAAACGCGTGAAAGACCAGCTTGCTCGGATCGACAGCACCTATCCCGAAGTGGATTTCTATTTTGTCGGATCAGATGGTGAAAAACATGCGGTCACAACAGTGGAAGAAGAGGAGTATCCCCAGTTCTATTACAAGGGATCGCGAAGTGAGCATGATGGCGAGGGCGACCCTTCCACAGCACAAGGGGAAAAGCAGCGCACTAGCGGAGAACAGACGGCCCCTCCTTCGGAAGGGCAACATTCGGTGATTGGCGGGGTGGCCCTGGAGGAAGGTCACCATGTTTATGCGGAGAACCGAAAAGGCGTCAGCTATGACAAGCTCTTTGGACCATACATCTCCGGCGCGCAGCGAATTGTCGTAACCGATCCTTATATCCGCTTTTTCTATCAGATCCGAAACATGATGGAATTCGTCGAAATGGTCATTCGCAGGAAGCCGCCGGAAGACCAGGTTTCCATCCATCTTGTGACTGGTCCTGATGACGGAAATATCAGTCGCCAAAGAGAACTGTTAGATTCAATCTCAACCGCTTGTACGGGAACCGGTGTCGAGTTCAGTTGGGCCTTTGACGAGAGCGGCACAGCACATGCGAGGGACATTTTGATAGATACCGGCTGGAAGATCGTTCTGGATCGCGGCCTCGACATTTTCCAGGCCCCAATCAAAACGGATGGTTTCGCGTTGGGAGATCGACTTCAAGAACATCGCATGCTGAAGAACTTCTATGTGACCTATGTTCGCGAAGATCAGGCGGCGCGGTAAGCTGTCTTTAGCTAAACTATTTTCCGATCGAGATCACCGCCCAATCCCTTTGCTTCTTCCCACGCTCCAGTCGATGCCGCCTGTGCGCGCTTTGACGCTGATTTCTGCGCCGCGATAGCGTTCCAGTTCGGGCCGCCACGGGACGAGCGTAAACTCCTTTGATCGTGTCACAAGCGCGAACCGGCCCTGGGCGAGGTCCACCGGGCGCTCATAGACCCCGCTGATCGACATGCCGTCTTCCAGTTTCAGGAATGCGCCTTTGCCTTCAATTCTATCGGCGGCAGATTTCAGCTCCTCGGCGGCGAGTTGGTCCCTCATGCCGGGCTTCAATCGGCCATCCTCTCCGAGCCAGCCTTCTCGCTCCAGGAAGGCGCGCCTTGCACTCAGCGCTGATGCGGTGTCCTGGCCAAACCCTTTGCCCGTCAAACTCTCTCGATCAACGTCGTCCATCCAGACAGGTGCGCGCCGCGTGATCTGCGCCTCGACAGATAGCCAGGATTTCACCTCAACCCGCACACCACCTGTGCGGGCCGTTTCGAACCGTGCAGCCTTGGCCAGATAGTCCGCACCGATGGCAAAGCGCCCGTCGCTGTCACGGGTGACAAAGCCTGCCCGCCGAAGCGCTTCGAGACGGCGAATATGAGCCAGGCGATAGTCGGCGCGTGAAGCGGGGTCGAAGGCCTTGTGCAGGCTGTCTGAGTAAAGTCCACCATTCAAAGCGGCTATACGGGCAATGGTTTTATCTGACGCGCGCGGGCTTCTGGCCGCAGGCGAAATTTCCACCACCGCATCTTTCGGCGGCACCGCGCCCGGCAGGGTTTCACCAAGACCGACATGCCAGCGCTCACCGTCGAGGGCTTCGAGGATGAGATAGCGGCGATTGCGGAGTTCTTCTTCGGGGCCGTCGGTCACGACCCGACCGACGATCGCAGGTACATTCTCATGGGTCGGATCATAGACCCTGCCGGAAAGGCCATCGCCTGTCTTGAAGGCGGCGGCGATTTCACGAATGCGGTCGCCTTCGCGGCCAATGGTTTGCAGTCGCTCCTTCCAGCCCTCTTCAAGCGCCCACGCTCCATCGCCACGCGCGGACGCAAGTCCCATCCCTCGCAAGTGTTCCAGCCGCCTCTGGATCAGCGTGCGGTCAAACCGGCTCAGTTTTGACATCCCGCCCGGCCGTGTCAGGTCGCCGTCGCGCGCCAGCTGTTCGAGTTTCGCATCGAGCCGCGTCATCCGGCCCGCTGTCACATCGCGCTCTTGGGCCCTGGCAATCTCAAGGTCGCGTCGGGGCCCCAGTTCATCGGTCACAATCGCGCTGGCACGCTCGCGGATGCCCTTGGTCAGATAGTCCCGGGCGATGATCAGATCGCGTCCCAGCTGATCCTTGCCGCGCACGACGATATGGGTGTGGGGATGGCCAGTATTGTGGTGATCGACGGCGACCCAGTCGAGCCTTGTGCCGAGATCCTTTTCGGCCTGGGCCATAAGGGCCCGCACCGTCTCCTTCATGTCCCCAAGTTCGGAGGCGTCCTCGGGCGAGACGATGAAGCGGGACTGGTGACGGTCAGTAGCGCTGCGCTGCTCAAAGAGCGAGCCGTCAATTCGGTCGGCGTCTCTGCCATAGAGTTCACCGCCTTCGCCGTCGCGGTCGACACCATCCCGCTGGATGTATCGAAGATGCGCCCGGAACGCGGCGGGGCCAAGGCCACGTGTGGCGCGCGCGATATGCACCTTCACCACGACGCGTCGCATGCGGAACTTCGGGTACGGCGACTGACGAAACTGGCTCGCCCGTCCCGCACCGCTGCCACGGGCGATCTGCGCCCCGCTGAACACCGTCTTCCCCGTGCTGGAAGAGAGGCGTTTTGCGGCGCGGGTGAGCTGAGACTTGAATCGCCTGCCGCCCGCAGCGCCGACATCGCGCGGCCTGCCAAGTCGCGGGGTGAACTCATCCTCCCCGCTCATAAGGTAGACGCCGCTGGCGCCCTCCTACGTCCCTGTTTCCAATACGAATTCTTAGAAAGAGGGCGCCACACGGTCTTGCAAGAGGCGCCAAAAAAGTGATGTGCAGACAAGGGGTTAAGGGGCCGAGGGCGCCAACCCTTTAATCTTGCCCTTCGGGTCCGCTTTCCAAATCCTTGCCAGCCCTTGCGAGCGCTTGCGAGATCGCCGGTCATCGCGAACTCCATAAGAGGATCGCCACGCCATCAAGATCGCTTTCCTTCATCACCCCGAAATACCGCCCATCGAGGGATTGCGGATGATCATTCAGGAGAAATATCTCGCCTTCCTGAAGGACATGGCAACCTTGCCAGCAGGGGAGATCGAGGCCGCTGGACGCCTGTGTGAGGGCCTCGGCAACGAGGTTTTGATTGATGAGAATCCTCTCATTTTCGCGGCAGATTTCATCGCCGGGAAGCGCTCTGATACGCTTGATCAGGGGCCAGTCAGCCCCTGTAAACCCGTGCGCCGAAGCCCAGTTTGCAGCCTCTGAACTGGCAGAGACGACGGCCCACCCGTTCAGGGTGAGAGGGCCGTCGCTCCGCCAGTAGAAGCCGATAGGCGCGCTCTGTGTCCGGTTCCAGATCAGTCGGTTCTGATCGGAAATCACGCTCGCTGCGCCGATCAGGCCTATGGCAATACCTGATAGAATGAGAGCTGTTCTTCGCTTCACGGACGCACCCGTGTCGCGCTGTCCTTGAACTTCCTGCGCTCGGACCATTCGATGAGATCATCGATGTGATAGAAGACGAGGCCGCCATGTTTGCGGTAGCTGGGGCCGCCCCCGATCCAGCGATAATGTTCAAGGGTGGATCGGGTCAGCCCGAGATAGTCGGCGGCTTCCTGCGCTCTCAGAAACGGGCTCTTGCGTCCGCCATTTTCATGCGTGTTTGTCATTGTGATCTGTCCTTTCCGGTCGTTTCGGGACCGGGGCAAGGTCAGCACAAATCGCTAGAATTCAGGGGGATCGTTTAGCCTGCAGGGATGAGCGATCCCCCTCCCGATCGTGTCGGATTCATCAGATCAAGATAGCCGCCTTGCATCAGGGCGAGGCCTTTCTTGCGCAGTCTGCGCATTCGGTTTCTCACGCTCTCGTCCGGCGATTTGTATCGCTCAATTCCGTCTGTTTCGCCATAGATGACGATCGCAGCATCGCGGTGTGAGCCGCCTTCAAGATGAACATCGAGGGCGATCAGCGCATCGCGCAAGCCAAGCGCGGTGCTGGTCCATTGCGGGCCCGCAGGCTGCTCGGGAAGGAAGCCGTCATAGACCATTTTCAGTCTGCGTAGTGTCTCGATCTTTGCATCAACCGGCCCGAAAAACCGCAGCATGAAGCGTAAATCAACATCGCCCAGAAGCAGGCTGTCGCCCTCGCAGCGCAGTTGGATCGAGCGTTTGCAATAGACGATCCGAAGGTGCTGCGCGCCATCATGATCGATGAACAGGGACCTGCGACAGGTCAGCCGCGAGAGATTGAACAGACCTTCAAGACACCGGTCCGTAAGGCTTCGCTCAACCGCACGAACATCCACCGTGGTGACACGGTGATTGGCCTCTTCCGTCCAGAAGATCGGCGCATCGAGACAGGTGCGACGCGGGCTAACGAAGAAGGAGAGACCGAACCGCGCCGCATCCGGCTCGGGCCTCGACAGCTCCAGGATTTCCATGCCGCAGGACTGTTTGGTCCGCGTCAGGGCACCATCTCGATGGTCGGCATGCGCGTCTGCATATTGGGGCCAGCGGCGGGCGAATTCCCAGGCCCAGCTGCCCAGCGTTACGTTCTTGAGATAGGCGTAGTCGTCTGCATTCAAACGCTGAAAATCCCCAACCTTTTCAATCCACAAGAGCAAAATGCGTGCCAGCACGCGTCGCGCGAGCGACGCGAATGGCACGAAAGCCAACGCAAAAACCGCTCAGGAGAGGGTCTCCCGAGCGGCTCGATTGCGATGGATGCGCCCCCTAGTCCCGCGGGTTCCAGAGGATGACGTGGCGGCCTTTCTTGCCTTTCACGGGGGCGAGGTTCGCGTAGATTTTGCGCGGGCCGATCTGCGGGTCTGCGAGGGTGATCGAGACATATTCGCGCCCTGATGCTTTGGCTTTGCGAAGCCATCCGCCGCCGATTTCGGTCGAGGTTTCGCCGGCGAAGATGCGGTAGTCGGGCTGTCCGTCGGCGGCTTTCTCCGCGTTCTTCTCGATGCGGATCGCGGCTGTCAGGTTCATCATTGCGAGAGCGCCTTCGAAGCCGGTTTTGGTTTCGCTGACATATCCGAGTGCGTTGGCCATGGTGTGGTTCCTTTCGTTTCCATGTCGCCTGAGGGACCCCTTGTCCCCGTCGACGCCGGACCGAAAGGACGGCGCGGGGCGGGCCTGAACCGCTCGCGGGCGAAACGCAGTGCAGCACCGGACTGGCAAGAAAACTTGCTCCGCGAGGAGCCGCAAAGCGGCGGGGAAGTTTTCTTGAATGGCCGGTTTCAAGGCCCGACAGGCGTCGTCCAGGTCACACGGCATGAGACGGGAACAAGGGGTTCGGAGCGCATCAGGTGGAAACGGATGAACCGACGCTGGCCGACATTTCGGAAAGCCAAGCGAGACCCAAAGACGGGGCGATTTTTTTTGGCGCGGTTCAATCAATGAACCCTTTCCCTGCGCCGAGGCTGCATCAATTCGCATGCGGAAAACCGCCCGGCGACTATCACCGGGCGGCTCCGTCATCCGCCTGAACAGGAGACTGAAAGGTCAGGCGGCATCTGGTTGATTGAAAGTTTCGGCAATGGGCGCGCCAGTGTCCTCACGCCCCTCGAACAGCCCTGCAATCCGCGCCCATGCATCGGCGGGCGGTGAGCCCGCGCCCTCGACAAGGCGGGCTGGCGGGGTCTGCATCCATGCAGGACGCCAGTCGGGATGGGGCTCGCAGCCATGGCCCATGATCCGGTTGCCGATGATCTGTTTCTGCACCTTGGCGGTGTCGCTGGCGCAGCTTTCGGCCAGCGATTTCGATCCGATGTCGGCGACCATGGCATTGATCGCCCGCTTGTCTCGCAGGAGGTCGAAGAAGGCGGAGTCAGGCTTCCAGTACGCAGGCAAATCCGTTTCGCAGACATGCAGCACGGCCTCAACAACCGGCCCGCCTGCCTCGAGCATTTCCGCCATGGTGAAGGCCAGCACCTCCATGACTTCCGCGTCAGACATGGCGAGAAGCGCGGCGAAGATTTCGCAAAGCCGGTAGGCGTCAGAATTGCGCCGCGCCTCGCCGTTCACGCCCAGCGCCTTGTACAGGGAGGCAATGCGGGTGCGCCTTTCTTCCAGTTCCGCCACGGCTTTTGAGGCCTCAAGACTGGTGCGTGTGTCCTCCTTGCGGGTTCGGCACTCATGGGCGCGAACCTGCCACAAGGCGCTGCCAGTCATGGCATGGGCCACCGTTAAGCGCAGCGCGATGGCAGGCTGCGCAGCAAGGCTGGCCTGCGCCGCGCCATGGCGGTGCAGGAGAATGTATTCAGCAAGCGGGCCAGACATTTCCGGTTTGACGGGCGCGGCAGGGACATCGTCCTTTCCGGCTTTCGCCTTCTCCTGCCGCCGCGCCTCGGCCTGTGAAATGTAACCCTCATGGAAGGCCACGGTGCCGTCATGGCGTAGCTCGACATAGACCTTACCGCCCTGTTTCTTCGTGCGCGTCTGATGATCCCAGCGATGGAAGAATGCCCCGCGTTCAAGGCAGACCACGTCCTTCCAGCCATCGGCGATATAGGCTTCTACGCGCTGCGCCACTGCGGCGGACTGCGCCTTCCAGAAGGCGTCGGGGGCGGCGAACACGCCATGCTCGCCGAACAGGTCGGCTGTAATCTGGCCGTCATAGTCGGCGATGTCGAACAGCGCCTTGTCGGTGGTGATGATCGCCCCGCCGGTGATCCATGCCTTGCAGTTCCGGCCACGTGGTGCGCGTTCCTCCTCGCTTTCATAGAGCCGCAGCCATTCGGCCTGCTGGTCGTCCGTCGCGAGCGTCAGGGCGCGGATCGTCTCGCGGTCGATCTCGTCCTCGGCGTAGAGTTTGCGGATGGGTTCACTAAGCGAGGCGAGCGCCAGAACGCGGCGAACGAGCAATTCAGTCACCCCAAAGAAGGCGGCGATCTCGTCCACGCTGCGCCGTTCATCGTGCAGGCGTTTGAAGGCCGTGTACTGCTCCATTTCCGACGCTGGCAGGCGTCCGACATTCTCGATGACCGACGCAGCAATGGCGCTGGCCGCGTCTTCCTCGGTCATGATCGCGCATGGGACATCGGGCGTCTCGCCCGACTCCTTCTCGATCTCTTTCAAAGCAAAATAGCGCCGCCGTCCGGCGACGACACCATAGTGATCGCCTTCCTTTCGGACCAGAAGCGTCTGCCGGATGCCGCTTTCGCGAATCGACGGCAATATATCGGACACGTCCGGCTTCTTCCGGCTGTGGCGCATGTTGAGTTTTGAAATCCGAAGCTCGGACAGGGGGATGGTTTTGAGAATGGGCTGGGCCATGATCTGGCTCCTTTTTGATTGATTGGCTTGTGGATTGGGGGCGCGCCGTCAGGCGCGCGCCCCGCTGGGGTCAAAGGCTGCGCAAAGGCGGCGGGCGGCGGCGAACCCTGCGTCCAAGGCTTCGGGCAGAAGTTCCTGCGCGACCTCGGTCAGATAGGCGTTGTCGCTATCGGGATAGTTCGCCTCGATGCCCCAAAGGCTCGCGGCATGGGCGTCGAGCGTGACGCCCTCAAGCGCGACGGACAGAACGATCCCGCAATAGAACCATTCATCCTTGCGCCATGCGGCCATGACGGCTTCGGCCTTGGCCTGCGCCTTGGCGAAGCGCTGGCCATGATAAGGCCCCGGGCCGATAAACCCCGGCGCGTCCTTGTAGAGCGAAGGCCAGAATCCGTCCTGGCGCTGATCGGGCGCATCTCCGCTATCGTCGCGCACAATCCGTGCGATGATCTCGAAGCCTTGGGCCTCGCAGGTGATGCTGTCGCCCTCACAAACGAACGTGTCGAAGCGTTCCGTGAACGTCATGCCGCGCCCTCCTTGAAGAGTCCGGCAATCGCAATCCAGTGCGGGCCGTAGACGGCATGCGCTCCGCATTCATCGCATGGATAGGCGCTGGCATCGGGTTCGCAGCACTCGCGCGGTGCGCGGCAGGCAAGGCAGAAGCCTTCCGACCAGTCGTCGGCCTGCTGCAATTCTTCCACGGTGAAACGATAGCGGGTGGTTTCGGGGGTCATATCCAAGCCCTCCCTTACCGTGACCAGAAGATGTGAACTTCATCAAAGCCCGTCTGGAACACCATGATCTCGCCGTTCAGCGCCATGTCGCGGGCAAGGGCCTGCCAGTCGATGTAGTAGCGAAGCGATTCCGGTATTTCCGTGCCGGTGTCTTCGTGCAGGCTTTCGGCAAAGTCTGCGGCGCTGCGATATTCGCCCGCATAGTCCTCGAAGGCGGCGCGCGCCTCGGCGAGGTCGTCGCCGAAATGGCTCATGAGTTTCGCGCCAAGCTCGCCATGCTCCTCGATGAAATCGGCAAGCTCACACACGGTCTCGAATGAGGCGTATTCGGACAGGTTCGCTCCCTCAAAGCCTTCATAATCATGGATCGCCCATTCCTCGGCGTCCGGTTCGGGCGATGCCGCCAGCATGGCGCGCACCTGTTCCCAAATCTCGTCTGGGGTGGTCGCGTCGATCCATCGGCCATGCAGGCAGCCGGAATTGTAGGCCGCAAGGCAGGCCACGTAGATGCGGGGTCTATCAGGTCGCGCGGGTGCAGCGCTGGCTGCAACAGTTGCAGTGGTTGCGAGTTGGTCAGTCATGTCAGTCTCCTTCCCCGCCCGCGTTCTTTTCCCGACAGTCGGGTGGGCGGCGAGGAGGTGCTCAGCCGGAGCGCATCAGGGCGCTGCGCAAGGGGAAGCTGTAGGTATGACGCCTAAAGACGATCAGAGATGATAAGGCCCCGCCCCCTTGCGCGGCGACCGCGCTCTGGTAGACGCACCGTCCGCCCACCTGACTGATGGGAAGAGATATTGAGGCGGAGAGAGGCTGAGGTGGCTGGATGTGACCACTGATCCTATCGGGGGAGTGGCCCGAAACTTGCTCGCGCTTCAGTTGAGCCGACGACAAGCCGGGGAAAGGAGCCAGATCATGTGCTGTCCGAATGAGATGTGTATGAGTTCACACGTCAGAGACCTGAGAGACGCGGAACGTTCGCGAGTGAAGCATAGGCCGCCTCATGATCCTGACATTGAGTTTGATGCTCTGATGAACTGCGACGATTGCGGCACCGCCTTTGTGGAGGGGCGTCTCCACGACGTGTTTCCGCTTATTGTGATGCTTGGGTCTTTGAACCGCCGCGCAAAGAGTCTGTCGCTGGTGAAAGCCTGAGATCAAAGCTGCGACCCTACTGGCAACAGCCAGGGGGAAGCGCAGCGTCGGCCCCGCCGGCGAGTCCCAGCGACCAGTCGGATAAGACTGGGGACGTCCCTGAACTGAGCCTCGCCGGGTCGGTCGGCGCAAGACGGTTCCTGCGGCTCCGGTCAGAGCGCCGGACGCAAGGTCGGCGATCCGGCCGGACCGCCAAGGTGCTCTTTGGCGGCAAAATCCGCCGGGCGAAGTGCGCCGCGCGATGAGCGCGGACGGGGCTACAAACGATATTGAAGAATCAAACGAGATGGCGGTCCCAACAGGATTCGAACCTGTGACCTCTACCTTCGGAGGGTAGCGCTCTATCCAGCTGAGCTATGGGACCTTTGACTCTCGTTTAAGGCCAAATCCGATTTGCGGCCAGTTTCTAATCACACAGCTTGCAAGACCTTGCGGGAAACCGTGCTGACATGGTGCTGAATCGAAAGCGGATCAAAATGTATGACCTTAAGTAACTCCTTGTAATTCTTTCATATTTTTAGCTCAAAAAGATAAAGGTTGCGTCCTTCGGAGGGCAGCGCTCTATCCAGCTGAGCTACGGGTGCTTGAGGCATGGTAGCTACATGATGGACGGAATAGGAGCAAGGGAAACTGCGACATCCCGGTCAACAGAGCTCAAGCATCAGGGGGATGCCCCCATATCTTTTCGGCCATTGTGGCGCTCGATAGGGGCCGCTGAAGAGTAGAGACGTCAGCCCCGCGCAGCTCTCGCGACTGCCTGACCGCAAGAGCCCCCCACCAGCGACGAACGCCCGGGGAAGGCGAAAGGGGTCAGCCAAGCAAGGCCCGCTGCCCCAGACGTCAATGCGGGAAATAGAATGCCAACAGCGTTGGGGCCAATGCCCCCATCGCTTATCGCTTGCCGGTAACGGCATTCACGATACGGCCTGGGGCCAACCCGTCGGCCTTGATGAACGTATCGACCACATCGGTCATCGCCTCAAAGCTAACCTGGTGGGAAGACGGCGAAAGACCGATCTGTGCCGCAAGATCGCCATCGGCCAGAATGCCTTGCATATTCAGCCCATTAGCGGCCAGATCGGTGTCCAACGCCTCTTTTTGAACGGTCTGGGTCGCCTCGAACAGATGGCGATCGAAGGTCGACGCCATATGCAGATAATTGGCGATCGACACAGCGATATTGCCCTTTGGCGTCCCGTAATCGGCGATGTCATAGCGACTGACATAGGCGACGCCGCTATCGTCCACCCCGGTGGAGACGAAAGCATAGCGATAATTGAACGCCGCCACCGTGCGGGAGGGCGCGTTGGTCTCGAACAAGGAAAGAAGATGCAGGCCGCGACAGCGCTTATTATTGTTCTCACACGCCGTGGGGGTCAGTTGGAATTTGAGCCCATTCGGCGCGGCGGCAAGAATGATCCGACGGCCATCGGGCAATGTTGCGCCCTGATAATCGAGACCGAGCTCATCGAGAATGGGAAGAAGTGCTTCGGCGTGAAGGCTGGGCACGATCGATGTTGGGTTTGACACAAGTGAGTCAGGCGCCGTCAAGGCATTGCTCTGTGCCGCCGCCGTCATCGGCATCAAGGCCGCCAGCGCCAATGCCGAAAATTTCGTCTTTACCATTCGTCGATCCCCCATTTGACCCATGCCACCTTGGCCTCTCAGCCACCCTTTGAACAGTAACCTATTGTTGATGAAGTGTGTAGGTCCCAAAGCCACCCCTCTCAATCCCCCATGCCCCGGAGTTTTCCCGTGCCCCCTCATCGTTTCACCCGCTCATCGACACTGACGCCGGCGCCGTCTGACGAGCCCGGCCTGCCCGCGCGGCGGGCGGCCCTCGACATCCTTCTTGCCATCCGCCGGGGCCAGGCCCTCGACATGGCCATGGCGGAGAGCGAAGCCTTCGAGGATCTTGAAGGGGCTGACCGGGGCTTTGCGCGCACGCTGATCATGGCGGTCTTGCGCCGACAGAATACCCTCGACGAGGCCTATGGCACCTTTCTGGATCGGCCTCTCAAATCCACTCAAGGCACAGTCATCACCCTTTTACGGCTCGCCGCGGCGCAAATCCTTTTGCTGGGCGTTCCCCCCCACGCCGCGACCGCAACCACGGTCGACCTCGCCAAGGAACGGCGGGACAGTGCGGGCTTTGCGAAATTACTGAACGCCCTTTGCCGCCGTATGGTCGAGAAGGGACCCTCCCTCATCGAGGATTATCCTCCGCGGACTGATGTGCCGGGATGGCTGTGGCGCCGACTTGAACGCCATTATGGGGCCAAGACCGCCCGCCGCCTGGCGGCCGCCTTTGTTCAGGAGCCGGCGCTCGATCTCACGCCCAAAGATCCAAAGGAGCGAGAACGCCTCGCCACCGCGCTTGAGGCCCACCCGCTAGGTCCTGTCAGTTTGCGCCGTACTGCCGGGGGACGGATTGAGGACTTGCCCGGATACACCGAGGGGGACTGGTGGATCCAGGACCTCGCGGCTGCGCTGCCTATCAGCTTGCTGGGCGATTTGACGGGCCAGCGTGTATATGACCTGTGCGCGGCCCCCGGGGGCAAGACCGCGCAACTTGCCGCCGCCGGGGCGCATGTGACCGCTGTCGATATTTCAGCCAAGCGACTGCGTCGGCTTGAAGACAATCTCGCCCGTCTGGGTCTTCGTGCGGATACATTCGTCGGCGACGTCCTGGGCTTTTCCCCTGACGAGCCCGCAGATCTTGTCGTTCTCGACGCCCCCTGCACCGCCACCGGCACCGTTCGGCGACATCCCGATCTCTTGTGGTCGAAGAAAGAAGAGGATGTGGCGGAGCTGTCAGCCCTTCAGGACCAGATGCTCCACCATGCGGCACGACTTGTCCGGCCCGGCGGACGACTGATGTTTATCACCTGCTCGCTCCTGGCGGAGGAAGGTGAGGACCGTAGCCGCGCCTTTCTCTCCCGTCACAGCCAGTTCACGGCAGAACCGCTCAGCGATGACGAAAAGGAGCGCCTTGGCCCGCTCAATGCGGCGAAGGACGGTCACCTGCGGACACGCCCGGATCTGATCGCGGATGCGGGGGGCATGGATGGATTTTATGCGGCCCGCTTCACGCGGCAGGATTAGAGGTCGATCCGCGGCGATCGTCGCGCCGCCATTCCTGCCGCAAGCGTGAGGCAATTTGCGCATAGCCGCGCCGTGAATCGGGTTTGACCAGATAGGCGCGAGCCCGATGGGCAAGACAGAACCGCTCCTCCTCCGGATCGTTTGCGGTACTGAGCACAACTACGGGTATCTCACTCCAATCGTCATGCCCTTCGAGTTGCAACAACAACCGTCGGCCGTCGATGCCGGGCATCATCAAATCAAGAACGATGAGATCAGGCGGTTCGGGTCGGTCGAGCGCATGGAGCGCTTCATCGCCGGAGGAGGCAATCTCGAGCCTGACAGTATCATCGAGCTGATCAAGAGCGCGGGCAATAAACCGCTGGTCGATTGGATCATCGTCCACGACGAGAATAGTAACCATACGACCTATTTCCCAAATGTGCCCAACCACCTTCGGGAGAGAGACCACCCGGTGATCAGCCCGCTTGCATGGGTAGAGCGATCAAGAAGCGCGCACCCGAAGAGTATTCTGGATCCAAGGATATCCTACCTTTATGGACATTAACAATACGGCGACACAGCGCGAGGCCAATTCCCATGCCCTCCTCCGCGCCATTCGCCCTTGGGGTTAGTCGCCGCAATGGCTCGAAAACGCTTTCCATTGCGTGTTCTGGAATACCCGGACCATCGTCCTCAACCACAATGATATGCTGCAATTGGCGAATATCGCGTCGATAATATATCCTAATATTAGTCCCCGATTGATTCGCATACCGACACGCATTGTCGATCAAGTTTTGGAAAAGGGATATCAATAATGTCTCCTCCCCCTGAATTATCGGCAACTGACCCACATCGATATTTACCGCATCTTGATCGACAGTGCACTTCATTTGGGCGATAGTATTTGCCACCACAATATTTAAATCCACCGCACGCGGATGAAAATCAACCGTATCCAGTCGGGCCAGCTTGAACAGTGCTGAGACCATCAGTCGCATCCGCGTCAGCCCGGCCTCAAGACCGGAAAGGGCTTCGAGCGTATCGCCTTCGATATCGAACGACTTGGCCCTCAAATCATCCTTTAGGATATCGAGAAACATCCCCGCTTGGCGCAAGGGCGCCCTCAAATCATGAGAGGCGAGAGACGCAAAGGATGTAAGGCTATTATTCAGTGTTTTGAGTTGTTCTTCGCGATTCTTGAGTTCGGTAATGTCGGTGGATACAACGAGAACGGATTTATTTTCTTCAGGCTCCGGCAGGGGAACGCGATCCGTCTTCATCCAGCCTGCATGGCCGTTTGCCGCCCTGTACGGCTCGATTCGGTTGAGGCTTGGCTCACCCAGTGCGATAGCGGAACAGTCGTCATCCCGATAAAGGGGGGCGAGCTCTGGGACCAACTCCTCCAATGACCGCCCCTCAAGGTCTTCGCCCCTATCGTGGCCAAAGGCTTTGGCACTAGCCCGATTGGCCCACAGAATAGTCCCTTCCTCCGTCCGCCGAGAGAGTTGTGTAGGGACAAGGTCGAGGATCCGACGAATAAAGACATCCTGCTGGTGCAGAACATCCCGGGTTCGGGAAAGATCAAGGCGACTTGAAACCCCTATCGCCATCAGTTCCGCCCAGTCGACAACATCAGCGTAGGAGGGCGCGTCCTCGCGAGTCGTGGCGAAGATCAGATGACCAACGACCTCCCCCCCCTGCTTTAGAGGGGCAATGAGCAAGCGAGTCGCCGATCGATTCTGGGTGTCCCTTAGGTCACAATTCTCGGGGATCCCTTTGCGTTCGTAGGCCCCTCCCTCATCGGTGAGAAAGCGTCGCACTTGGTCGTTAAGGGGCAGAAATTCAGCGCCCCCCTCCTGCGGCAGGAGGCCATTCTGCGCGACAATCCACACCCGTTGGCGGAGCTCCAGAACGCAGAGACCGATCTCTGAATTGAAGAGGTCGCATCCGAAACGCACCAATTTGTCGAGGTTCTGCCGCAGGAAGGTGATTTCGTCTTCGGGCAGGCGAGCAAGCAATTCCGCAATCAGCATGGCGACATCCTCTACAGCGTCTTGCTTGTGCTTGCGGATCGCGGGTCAATCAACTAAGGGCAGCACTTCGCTGGACGGTGCCCTGGCGAGCGACCATCCCTTTGGCACCGCGGAGAAGAAGAACGATGTCGATTTCCCCGGCGCGTAAAGCCGATCTGATTGCCGAATACGCCAATGAAGAAGGCGATACCGGCTCCCCCGAAGTGCAAGTCGCGATTTTGACCGAGCGGATCAACAATCTGACCGAGCATTTCAAGGAACATAAGAAAGACAACCACTCCCGCCGTGGCCTCCTGAAAATGGTGTCTCAGCGACGTCGCTTGCTCGACTACGTCAAAGCCAAAAGCGAAGATCGCTACCAGTCTTTGATCGAGCGGTTGTCGCTGCGTCGCTAATCGCGCTTTTCCCCTCGATTTCGGCAAGAACCGGGCTAGCCTTCCCCCTCGATAGGAGGAGGCTGCCATGGCCCAGCCAGAAATGACCGCCTCGGCAGAGGCAGAGGGGAAACCCGGCGCGATCGCCCGATTCCTTTCCCCCTATCGGCGACCTGAAATGGTGGCGATGCTGGTCCTCGGCTTCGCCTCCGGCCTCCCCCTCTATCTTTTTTATTCGAAAACATCGATCTGGCTTCGAGAGATGGGGATCGAACGGTCGACGATCGGCTTTTTCTACTGGATCGGCCTCGCCTATACCCTCAAATGGATTTGGGCACCGATTATCGATAAAGTCCGTGTCCCCAACCTCACCAACGCCGTGGGGCATCGCCGGTCGTGGATGATCGTGTCGATCACCGGCACGGTACTCGGCTTGATCCTATTATCCGGGGCGGATCCGACATCGGGTCTCGGCATGGTGTTGATCGGCGCGGGGTTGGTCGCCTTTTCAGGCGCCACCCTCGATGTCTCCATCGATGCCTGGCGCATCGAAAGCGCGCCCACCGATCAGCAGGCCAATATGGCCGCCGCCTATTCCCTCGGCTATCGCGGTGCCCTGATCACATCGAATTTCGGCCTCGTCATCGCCGGCA
Source organism: Parvularcula bermudensis HTCC2503 (assembly GCF_000152825.2). Taxonomy (NCBI): domain Bacteria; kingdom Pseudomonadati; phylum Pseudomonadota; class Alphaproteobacteria; order Parvularculales; family Parvularculaceae; genus Parvularcula; species Parvularcula bermudensis. The sequence goes on along the minus strand of NC_014414.1, from coordinate 1,054,014 downwards.
CGACTAGTTGGGGCATTTCGTTTCTGACCATGGCGGCGGCGATGGCCATTTGCGCAGCGCTGGTCCTCAAGATGAAAGAGCCGCCCCGACCGGCGGGGGCCACCTTGGCCTCGACGGATTCCTTCGCAAAGCGCGCCTATCGCCTCTTCGCGGAGCCTTTTTCTCAAGTCGCCAAACGCTATGGCACGCTCTTGATCCCCATCGTGCTCTTGGTCCTGATTTATAGGACCAGTGACTTCACCATGGGGGTGATGGCTGGACCGCTTTATATCGACCTTGGCTATGCCACAGAAGTCATCGGCGCGATTCAGACGGGTCCCGGCGTCTTGGCGATCTTTATCGGTCTGTTTCTTGGCGGGGCCATCGCCAATTGGATCGGGGTTTTGCCCTCTCTGATCGTGGGCGCGATATTAACCCTCGTCACCAATGGGGCCTATGCTTGGTTCGCGGCCGTTGCGCCGACGGATGGCTCTAATCTCCTGGCGCTGACCGCCGCGATCTGTGCCGACAATATTGCGGGGGGCTTTGTGACGACCGTCTTTATCGCCTATCTGTCCGGCCTCGTTGACCCCGCCAACGCGGCCACACAATACGCTCTGTTCTCGTCTCTCTATGCCTTTGTGAATAAGTTCGTGGCCGGATTTTCCGGGCTGATGGTCGATACGGTGGGATATGTCTGGTTCTTTCTCATCACCTCCAGCTACGCGATTCCCGCCGGCTTGCTCGTTATCGTCCTGATGCGGATGCAAAAAAGGCGAGGCAGCGTTGTCAGTGACGACACCTAGAACCTTTCGAATGCGAAGCGGGAACCGGCTTGCGGGAAGAAAAGGCGACAATACAAAGGTCTAGAGACACTTCACGACGACGATTGATCGATAGGGCTCTAGACCCCGGCGGTTCCGTCTTTCCGGGCAGATGTCAGGCAAACCGAAAGGTCCGGCCCCGGCTCACCGAGGGTCAGGGGGCCGGCAGACAGCGTGGTGACCCGCCCACCGGCGGGCGCCACCACCGCATAGAGCTGGCAAGACGGCGCGCGATACCGCCGGAACTCATTTGCCCCCTCCCGCCGGACAAAACTCGGCGGCCCGATCTGCCCTTCCAGGGCCGCGACAGGCGCCCCCAGAAACCGATTGGGATCGAGGGGCTGTGGTCGACGCTCATCGGCCAGGGCCGACTGCTTGGCCACCAGCTCGCCCAGCGGATCAGGGGCGGGCGCCTCGACAGTTTCGGGGGTCGGCATCGGGTCCACCGATTTCGTGGCACACCCGACCGGCCCTAGACCCAGGCAAATCGCGCCTATTGCGGCAGCGGCCAGCCCACCGCTAGGGCGAGCGCTGAATGAGAAATGGAGAACCGACATGGCCCCTCAATTTGACGTGATCGCGATCGGAAATGCAATCGTCGATCTTTTGGCCCATGTCCCCGACGGCTTTCCAGAGGCGCATGACGTGCCGCGGGGCGGCATGGTTCTGATCGACAGCGAAAAAGCCGCCGCCATGACCCGAGCAATGCCGGGGAGCGAACAGGTGGCGGGCGGATCGGCCGGCAATTCCATGGTTTGCCTTTCCCGGCTCGGCGGGGCGGGCGGCTTTGTCGGCAAGGTCGCCAATGATGAGCTGGGGGATGCCTATCGCCGCTCAATGGAGGAGGCGGGGGTCCAGTTCATTGCCGCCCCCCTGGACCAAGGGCCGCCGACCGGGCGCTGTCATATCGCCGTCACCGCGGATGCTGAGCGGTCAATGGCGACCTATCTCGGCGCGGCCGGCGAAGTCTCCGAGGCCGATATCGACGACGACATGATCCGCCGTGCCGAGATGGTTTTCTTCGAAGGCTACCTCTTTGACGGGGAACTGCCCCGCAGCGCGTTCGAGAAAGCGGCCGCCATTGCCCACAAGGCAGGGAAGCGGGCCGCCCTCACCCTTTCGGACGTCGGCGTCGTCGAGCGCAATCGTGACGAGTTGATCCGCATTCTGGAGAAGCATGTCGATCTTATCTTCGCGAATGAAGACGAAGCCCGGGCGCTGTTCGGCCACCACGAAACCCCAGCCGAGCTGGCCGCTGAGATGGCCAAACTTGTCCCCTTCGGCGCGATTACCTGTTCTGAGCGCGGATCGATTGTCTATGGCCCCGACCAGGACGCCACGACGGTTCCTGCCGTCGCTCCGGTACAGTTGGTGGACACGACCGGCGCAGGCGATGCCTATGCCGGCGGCTTCTTTTATGGATTTACCAGGGGCAAGCCGCTGCCGAGCTGCGCAACGCTTGGGTCAGTCATTGCCTCGGAGGTGATTTCCCATATGGGGCCGCGGCCGGTGGCGGATATTCGCCAAATGGCCGCGGATCGCGACCTCCTTTGACGGCGCGATCGTAAGGGAAGGTTACAGAATATATTTTGAGAGGTCGGCATTCCCCGCCAACCCCTCCAAGCGCGTGTCGACAAAGGCTGCGTCGATCGTCACCGTCTCGCCCGCGCGTTCGGCGGCGTCGAAGCTGACCTCTTCCAGGACGCGCTCGAGAATCGTCGAGAGACGGCGGGCGCCGATATTTTCGACATTCGCGTTCACCTCCGCCGCCTTTTCCGCCAGCCGAACGATGCCGTCATCCGTAAAGGTGACGGTCAACCCCTCCGTCTCGAGAAGGGCCGTATACTGTTTTGGGAGACTGGCTTCTGTATCGGTGAGGATCGAGACAAAATCATCGACGGTCAGTGCTGACAATTCGACGCGGATCGGAAGGCGCCCCTGAAGTTCCGGCAAGAGGTCCGAGGGCTTGGCGACATGGAACGCCCCCGAAGCGATGAAGAGAATGTGATCGGTCTTCACCGGCCCGTACTTTGTCGACACCACGGAGCCTTCGATCAGGGGAAGGAGGTCACGTTGCACCCCTTCCCGGCTGACATCGGCCCCGCCCCGGTCCGACGACTTTGCGACCTTGTCGATCTCATCGAGAAACACGATCCCGTCATTTTCGACGGCGGCAAGTGCTTCCTGCGCCACCTGGTCATCATCAAGCAGCTTGTCGCTCTCCTCCGCAATCAACGGTTCGTAGACGTCCTTGACCTTCATCTTGCGGGTTTTCGTCTGTCCCCCGAGGGCTTTTCCCATGATATCCGACAAATTGATCATGCCCATCTGGGCCCCGGGCATTCCCGGAATGTCGAACATTGGCGCCCCTTTTCCGCTGTCTTGAAGATCGATCTCGATCTCCGCATCGTCGAGCTCACCGGCGTGCAGCTTCTTGCGAAAGCTAGCGCGGGTCGCCTCGCTCGCATTCTCTCCCACAAGGGCGCTGAGCACCCGTTCTTCCGCCGCGTCGTGGGCTCGGGATTTGACTTGCTCCCGTCTACGCTCACGAATCAATTGCATCGAGACTTCGGTAAGATCACGGATGATCTGGTCGACATCGCGGCCGACATATCCGACCTCGGTGAATTTCGTCGCCTCGACTTTCAAAAAGGGCGCGCCGACCAGCTTTGCCAGTCGTCGGGAGATTTCGGTCTTGCCGACCCCCGTCGGTCCAATCATCAGAATATTCTTCGGCGTGACCTCGTCCCGCAAATGATCAGGAAGCTGTTGACGCCGCCATCTGTTCCGCAAGGCCACAGCCACGGCACGCTTCGCTTCGGTCTGTCCCACGATAAAGCGATCGAGTTCCGAGACGATTTCTCTCGGGGTATAACTGGACATAGTCCCTACTCCTTACGCCGATGTCAGGGTTTCGACGATTAACCGATCATTGGTGAAGACATCCAGACCACTGGCGATGATCAACGATTTCTCGACGATCTCCCGAGCGGAGAGATCCGTATTCTGTGCAAGGGCAGTGGCCGCAGCTTGGGCATAACTGCCCCCCGATCCGATCGCGAGGATGCCGACATCTCCGGTCTTTTCAGGCTCGATCACATCCCCAAGCCCTGAGACCATGAGCATTTGGGAAGCGTCAGCGACGATCAACATCGCCTCGAGCCGCCGAAGGTATCGGTCAGTGCGCCAATCTTTTGCCAATTCGACCGCTGAGCGCAGCAATTGACCCCGATATTGTTCGAGCTTGCCCTCAAGGCGCTCAAGCAAGGTGAAAGCGTCCGCCGTCCCCCCGGCGAACCCGGAGAGGACAGCCCCGTCGGCCAATCGCCGCACCTTTTTCGCATCTCCCTTTGAGACCACTCTCTCCCCAAGGGTCACTTGGCCATCGCCGCCCACGGCAACCTCCCGACCCCGTTGTACGGCGAGAATTGTGGTCATATCGGATCCTTCATCTCATCAAAGTGTCTTTGGAGGTGGGGCCTCAGCGCCCCCCTTCAAGGGGAGAGGGCGTAGCGGACGCCTTTCTGCAGGACCGGCGCCTCGGCGAGGTCGGACAGCGTGATCGCGATCTCTCCGGCGAAATCGGTCTTATCGGGGACCGCATCGGCGCCGAGGGCCTCTGAAAGAGCGCGCCACACCAATTCCGTACAATAAAGCGCCCCCTCGGTTTCCAGGGAAAACGCGCGGTCAAACGGGAGCCCTTCCTTCGCCAGAAGGGCCGCCAAAAATCTTTGCCTCTCCTGAGGGGTAAGGTCGGGGCGATAAACCGTCACCGCCCGTCCCCCTTTGAGCGCGCGATCGAGGGACCGCCGCCCGACCCCCGCGCCCTGCGCCGGCAGGGGGCCGCCCGCATCGATCACCTCGATCCGCCGAGCCGCGACAGACACCACGACGATGACATGGCCATAAGGACTGCCGGGATCGGAAAAGCTGCGGGCAAGATCCCCCCACAGCCCGTCAGCCTCTAGAAAAAGGACATCCCCCGCCTCGACCGCCGCGAAGAGCGCCCGGTCTGGGGCAGAGACGGCCCCCGTCCCGGCCCCTGAAAAGACCAGGCCGGTGAACAGAAAGACCAGCTTAACGAAGGGCAAAGGACAAAGTGCACGACTTTGCGGCTGAAAGGAACGTCTTGACCCCACTGGCCGTCAGCTCCCCCTCCTCACTCATTTCCCCCAATCGTTCCCGGAGGATCTGGCCGGTTTCGGCCTCAGCCATGAGCCGGCCATAGGCGCGTTTTTCCGCCGGGGTCAGGCTGGCGGTCTCCTCCCGCAAACAGGTGCAAAAGGCATCCCGCTGCGCCGCCGTGGCATCACGGTCTCGTTTAACGAGGGTCTGGCATCCCCTCTCGAATTGCCCCTGAGGCCCCCCACATGAGGCGAGACAGACAAAAGAGATCAGAATGGCGAAACGACGCATAAAGGCTCCTCCGCTAGGACCGGCTCTTGGACTTTGACCGTTTCCGGCGTAACGCAACAAGTTCTTTAAGGAATGACACTGCCATGCCCCTCGACTTCCCCACTTCGGGCCGTGTCGCGGAACACAGCCGAAAGACCAAAGAGACCGATATCCGGGTCAGGATGGATCTTGACGGCACCGGCCGATCGGATGTGTCGACGGGGATCGGCTTTCTCGACCATATGCTCGAAGGATTTGCGAAGCACTCCTTGATCGATCTGGAAGTCGAGGCGAAGGGCGATCTGCATATCGACATGCACCACACCACTGAGGATGTGGGGATCGTCATGGGGCTGGCCGCGGCGAAAGCGCTGGGCGATGCAGGGGGCATTCACCGCTTCGGCCACGCATATGTCCCGATGGACGAAACCTTGACCCGGGCGGCCCTCGATGTGTCAAAACGGCCATATCTGATTTGGAAGGTCGCGTTCAGCCGAGATAAAATCGGCGAAATGGACACCGAGCTGTTCAAGGAGTGGTTCCACGCCTTTGCGACCAATGCCGGGCTCTGCCTGCATGTCGAAAATCTCTACGGGACGAACAACCACCATATCGCCGAGAGTTGTTTCAAGGCCCTGGCGAAGGCGTTCGACATGGCGATCCGGCTCGACGAGCGGCGGGCGGGGGCAAGTCCGTCAACCAAGGGAAGCCTTGGGTCCTAGAGCCGTTTCAGATCAGCGGTGCCGCGGGAACGTCTTTAGGCTTTTGTTTCGTCGCCTTTTCTCACGCGAACCGGTGCCCACTTCGCTTGAAAAGGCTGTGAGCCTTTGCTGGGTCGCCTTTTCTTCACGCGAACCGGTGCCCACTTCGCTTGAAAAGGCTGTGAGCCTTTGCTGGTCGCCTTTTCTTCACGCGAACCGGTGCCCACTTCGCTTGAAAAGGCTCCTAGAGCCATTTCGCGACATCGCGATACGCCCGACAAAAAGCTCCCGCCGCCAAGGGCGGGGGAGCTTTAAGCAGAGGACGGAGGCGCGACCTTAGCGCACCGCCACCACTTCGATTTCCACCAACCAGGACGGATTGGCGAGGCCCGCCACTTCGAGAACCGAACGCGTGGGCAGATTGGGCTGCTCCTCGGTCCCGAAGAACTGGGTATAGCCCTCCATGAAGCCGCCGAAATCCATCGTTGCCGCGCCCTCGGGCTTCACCAAAAAGACCTGCATCTTGATGACGTCGGACATGGTGAGGCCAAGCCCTTCGAGTTTCGTCTCGATCGATTGCAAGGTCGACACCGTCTGGTCGGTCGTGTCGCCATAGGCCTCGGGGGACCCCCGCGGCGCCTCTTCATTGATCACCTGCGGCACCGTCCCGCTGAGATAGACCAAGGAGGCCGTGGGCCGCACCTCGACCGCCAAGAGGATCGGGAAATCGGAATTCGGGATCTTGTGCCGCACCACGAGATTGTCGCGCATCATCCGGTCGAATTCTGCATCGGACATGCCGAGCGCCGCCCGGGGCCCCCCGGATGGACGCGAGGTCGAGGAAGCAGAAGGGGCGCTGTCGGCAGGGGCCGACGGAGACGTCTCGGAGGCAGACGGCGCTGACTGTTCAGAAGACGTCGCGGCTTGCGCCGCGTTTGCCGATGACGTCTCAGCTTGGGGGGCAGAGGGTTGCGGGGCGGGCGCGTCCGGCTTTGGCGCCGACGCGGGGGGAGCGGTGCGTTGGTCACCGGTCGAGGCCATATCGGCAACGAGGACGATCCCCGGCGTTTCGTCCGGTTCGCCGCGGACATAGCGGTTTTGCGGGGTCCGCATGGACGCCACCATCTCCACCGTCGCCGCCGCGTCGAAGTCATTCATGTCGGCCTGAAGATAATTCACCAGCGCCACGACCTGTTCGTCGGAGAGATAAGGCCCGATCGGCGGCATCCCTTTCCGCCCATTCAGGGTCATGGAGATCGGGTATTGCGGGAAGGATAGATTGCCGTTGTCTTTCAGCGCAGGATAGGCGGCGCCGCCGACGGCGCCGCTGCCGTCCGGCATGTGACACCCCGCGCAGACCGCCGCGTAGATGGCCTTGCCATCGGCCGCCTCAAAACCGCGATCGTCAAACGTTCTGCGGTCGAGGGCGACCTGCGCCAGTTCCTGATAGCTGCCCATCGCGCCGCTATTTAACGACGCTGAGGCCGTCGTGGCCGGGGCCGAGGTCCGCCCCGCGGTCATGGGCCCCGAGAGGGGCTCCGAGATGGGCGCCTCGGCTCCAGCGCTCGTTGCAGAGGTGGATTGATCCTCATCCCCACCCGAACACGCGGCCGCCATAGCCAGCAGAGCGAGGGGGAGAGACGTTCTTACTAAAAGAGATACTGTCATATTTCCGTTCACGCTTGAATGACCCTTTCATGGAGCGTTTGGATGGCGTTGAGACCGGACAGGATGCCCCCCTCCAACCACGCTCCTCGATAGGAGAGATGCTCGCCGGCACAAATCACACGATTGTCGAGTTTGATCGCCTTTTGATAATCGGTGTCCTTATCCCGCCAAATGCCGAAGCATCCAAGAACCCATGGCACCTTGTGCCAGACCACCGACACACCGGACTTGTACTCATCCTTGTACTGAGGATGAATCTGAGAACCGAACTCAACCGCCCAGCGCACGCGCTCCTTCGGTGACATGGCGTTGAACTCATAGGTTTCTTCGGGGCTCCAGCTATAGCCGCCGAGCACGACCGCCGGGCCGTCGGAGAAAAAGCCTGTCGAGGGATAGCTGATCAGTTCGATTGGCAAATTGGTATAGGAGATCCCGCCGTAAATATCCTCATCCTGCTCCCAGAAGCGGCGCTTGAATTCGAGCCCCCATTTCGCCGAGCCCAGATAGTACATATTGTCGATGGCCTTGGAGAGATCAGCGGACAGATTGTGCTCGATCTGGCCGAGGATCGAGAAGGGGATCGTACAGACACAGTAATCCGCCGTTTCCGTCCGCTGGGCATTGCCGGCGGCGGTATCCTCATAGACCACGCGCACCTGGCCGTCCTCCTGCAGGAGCGATGTGACCCTGGCATTGTAGGTGATAAGGTCGCCAACCTCTCGCGCGAAGGCCTGGGCGATCATATCCATCCCGCCGACCGGCTGGAACATGGGGGTCTGGAACTCCATTTCCTCGGTGATGGCGAATCGCCGCCACAAATTGGAATTGAGGATCTGAGACGGATCGAGGGGGGTTGAGGGCAGCGGCGCGCCATCCACCCCCGCCCCGGGGTCACGGTCATATCCACGGAACCGACTGGTCTTTAGGCTCGACCGATATTCGTAATTCTCGTTCAGCGCCCCGACATTGCGCAACGATTCAAGCAGGACCTCCCGATCCTCTGCGGTGACCTGGTCGTTCAAATTCCCGGCTTTGAGGGACTTGGCCAAGAGCTCCGAAATATGGCCGCGATAGTCCGACGCCACCTCACGATAGCGCTGGGGTTTGCCGCCAAAGGCCTCCGTATTGTGCAGGTAGGCGTTGTGGTTCTTCTCGATAAAGGGTTCGAGTTGAACCCCAAAACGCTTGCAATAATGCAGGACGGCATGGTGGTCATGCGGCAAGCGCCAGGGGCCGGGGTTGATATAGTTTCCTTCGGCGAACCCGACATTCTGTACAGCTCCCCCAAGCTCTTCGTAGCGATCGCCCCCGCGCAGGGTCCAACACCGGCCCCCGGCCTTTTCTCGGTATTCGAGAATCTTGACGTTGTATCCCGCATCACGAAGCTCGAGCGCGGCGGTCATGCCCGCCACCCCGGCGCCGAGAACCAAGACACTGGCCCCCCCCGGATCGCCCTCAAGCGAAACGGGGCCCGAAAATGTCGACGGTGCCGCATGCCCCAGCGCCGTCATGGCCTGATACATCGCAGCGCTCCCTGCGGTCGCCCCGATCATGGTCAACAAATCTCGGCGTGTCGGTGTTCCCATCGGTCTTGATCTCACTTCCCTGGCCAGATTGGCCCGATATTTCTCAACTTGGGCGGACACCTAAGCGCCTCATCCCACGTCCCCCGCCCTGAGGGGTAGCGCGGTGACATAATCACGACTTCGGCCGTTTGGGAAGCGGTGCACAAAAGCGAGGCGCAAAATTGCGCCAAATACCCATGATAAAGCGACTTCTCGCGTCATTCCGCTATTTGGTTGTTATTTCACCTCTTTCACCGCTAAAGGCTGTGTCATACGCGGCGGCGGCGCAGACGCCCAAATGGGAACCGGGACCTTAGGCGTTCGTTTCCCCAAAATTCCGCCTTCTTTCCGATAACAGCCGAGAAACAGGGGCCACCAAAAAGCGGCCAAGAAACAGGGGCCAGGAAAGGATCTTTCATGCTCGTGCTGGCTGTGTTGTGCGTTTCCGCCGCCTTAATTCTCGGCGCGGTTTGGGGCCTTTACGGCCCCCTCAATCGGGTGGTGTCGGGATTTATCGTTGCGATGGCCGGCGGCGCGCTCATCCTGGCGGTCGTGCTTGAATTGGTCGAGCCGTCTATCGCCCGGTCGGGGCTGACGCTCTCCGTCCTCAGCGTGGGGGCAGGCGCGATTGTCTTCTCCAGCGTTGATTATTTGATCGATGAACATTGGCAGGACGGGTCGGGGCTTGGGCTGTTGGCGGCCGTGACCCTCGATGGGATTCCCGAAAATGTGGCCCTCGGCGTGGCGATCATCGGCAGCGGCTCGGCCGAGATGGTGGTGCTGGCCGGGTCGATCGTTCTTTCCAACCTCCCCGAGGCGGCCGGCGGGGCCAAGGCCATGGCGGAACAAGGAGACCGCTCGAAGATGGCCGTACTCGGAATATGGTGTGCCACCGCCGGTCTGCTCGCGGCCGCGGCGGTTCTTGGGCATGTGGGACTGTCGGGGGCGCCGGACAAAATCCTCGATGCCTTGAGGTGTTTCGCCGGCGGCGCGGTGGTTGCCTCCCTCGCGACCGAGGTCTTTCCCACCGCGTTTCGCGAAGATCATCATCTGGCGGGTATTGCCACGACGATCGGCCTCATCGCCGCCGCCGGCCTCCACCACCTTGGAGCATAGCGGACGCGGGTCCTTGCGGGGAGAGTGCGCACAGCCGACTTGCCGCGGATGGACACGACGCCTAACCGGCTCCTCTATGCAGACGGTCGCCCTCATCGATTACGGCTCTGGCAATCTCCATTCCGCCGAAAAAGCGCTCGTGCGCGCGGCGACGGAAGCCGATCTCAATCGCACGATCACGGTCACCGACGACCCGGCTGTGATTGCGGCGGCGGATCGGATCGTCCTGCCCGGCGTTGGCTCTTTTGGTGGCTGTCGGCGGGCGCTCTATGCCCGACCCGGTCTCGTTGACGCCTTGCGAGAAGCCGTGAGTGAGCGCCAGCGCCCGTTTCTCGGCATTTGCGTGGGCCTCCAATTATTGGCCGATACCGGCCTCGAATACGGCCCACACGCAGGATTGGGATTGATCCCGGGGACGGTCCGGCAATTGAGCGTTTCCCCCGGCCAAAAGCTTCCGCATATCGGATGGAATGATGTGATCGCCGTGGGGCATAAGCTGATCCCGCAAACCGGCGATGCGTATTTCGTTCACTCCTATTATTTCGATGCCGCAGACCCCACGACCGTGATCGGGTCCGCTCATTATGGCTGCGCCTTCCCCGCCGCTCTGGCGAAGGGGAATGTGGCGGGCACGCAATTCCACCCCGAAAAAAGCCAGGCCTTCGGCCTCGCCCTCCTCGGCCGTTTTATGGAATGGGAGCCGGAATGAGCTTCGACCTTTGGCCTGCCATCGACTTGAAGGAAGGGGAATGCGTCCGCCTCCTCAAAGGGGAGATGGACAGTGCCCGGACCTATGGAAAGGATCCCGCGGCGATGGCCCGACGGTGGCGGGACGCAGGGTTCGACAAGCTCCATGTCGTCGACCTCGATGGTGCCTTTGCGGGCAAGCCCGCCAATGCGGCGGCGGTGGAGGCGATCCTTAAAGAGACCGATGCGGAGGTTGAGCTCGGCGGCGGTATCCGCTCCCTCGACACGATCGAGCGCTGGTTGTCCCTGGGGGTCGCCCGGATCATCCTTGGCACGATCGCCGTCAAAGATCCCGATATGACGACGGCCGCTCTTACCGCCTTCCCAAGCCGGATCGTGCTTGGGCTCGATGCCCGCCAGGGACAGGTGGCGACGGAAGGATGGGGCGAGGCCTCGTCGATCTCCGCCGAGGAGGTTCTGGACCGTTACGACCGCGCGGCCATCGCCGCCGTGGTCTATACCGATATTGACCGTGACGGCGCTCTCAGCGGGGTCAATCTCGAAGCGACAGCGGCCCTTGCCCGCACCGCCGGCGTGCCGGTCCTTGCCTCGGGGGGCATTAAGGACCTGACCGATATCGAGGGACTGGTCGCCCGCCAAGGGGACGGGATCGCCGGGGCCATCCTCGGCCGCTCCCTTTATGAGGGGACCCTCGACCCGACCGCCGCCCTCAATGCCGCGGAGGGGGCCCCATGACCTTGAAAGTTCGCTTGATCCCCTGCCTCGATGTCAAGGACGGCCGGGTCGTGAAAGGCGTCAATTTCGTCGGGTTGCGCGATGCGGGGGACCCGGTGGAGGCGGCCAAGGCCTATTCCGATCAGGGGGCCGATGAGATCTGTTTTCTCGACATCACCGCCAGCCATGAGGAGCGGGGCACCCTTCTTGATATGGTCACCCGCACCGCCGAGCAGGCCTTTTGCCCCTTGACGGTCGGCGGCGGCGTCAGGTCGGTCGAAGATGTGCATGCGCTGTTACAGGCCGGGGCCGATAAGGTGGCGATCAATTCCGCCGCCGTCCGCGACCCCGCCCTGGTCAATGCCGCCGCCGAGGCAGCGGGCAAGCAATGCATCGTCGTCGCGATCGACGCCAAGCAAGTAGACACGGGCCGGTGGGAGATTTTCACCCATGGCGGTCGCAAACCGACGGGGGTCGATGCGGTGGCCCATGCCATGGATGTTGCCGCCAGGGGAGCTGGAGAAATCCTTCTTACCTCGATGGATCGGGACGGGGTGAAGACGGGGTTCGACCTGGCCCTGACCCAGGCTGTCAGTGACGCGGTCCCGGTGCCGGTGATTGCGTCGGGCGGCGTCGGCACCCTCGACCACCTGGCCGAGGGGGTGATCTACGGCCGCGCCTCGGCGGTACTGGCGGCGTCGATCTTCCATTTCGGCGAGCACACGATTGCCGAAGCCAAGGCGCATATGGCCGGTGAAGGCCTGCCGATGAGGATCCTATGAGCGATATCGGCGCCACCCTTGAGCGGCTGATGACCACCATCGAGGGGCGGAAGGGCGCCGATGCCGGCGATTCCTATACCGCCTCCCTGCTCCGCAAGGGCCCGGTGCGATGCGCGAAGAAATTCGGCGAGGAAGCGGTCGAAGCGGCCCTGGCCGGGGCCCTCGGCCAGCGCGAGGACCTCGTCGCCGAGACCGCGGATGTCCTCTATCACCTCGCCGTCCTCCTCGCCGCGAACGAGCTCGATTGGTCGGACATCTCCGCCGCTCTCACCAAGAGAGAGGGCGTTTCGGGACATCAGGAAAAAGCGGCACGGTCGCCGGACTGATCAGCCGCGCGCATCCTCAACCCATTGCCAGAATAGGGCGGGAATATCGGCCCCGCCGAACCGCTTGACCTCCTGCACCCCGGTGGGGGACGTGACATTGATCTCCGTCATCAGCCCCCCAATCACATCGATCCCGGTCAGGACGAGACGGCGAGCCTTGAGGGCCGGGCCGATCCGCGCACAAATCTCCCTGTCGCGGTCGGTCAACTCGACCTTCTCTGCGCGCCCGCCGACATGCATGTTCGAGCGAGCCTCCCCCGCCGCAGGAACCCGATTGATCGCCCCCACCGGCTCTCCATCAAGGAGCAAGATGCGCTTATCGCCTTCCCGCACCTTGGGCAGATAGCCCTGCGCAATCAGGGGCACGGGCCGCCTGGGATCGAGCATCATTTCCAGTAGTGAGGCAAAGTTCTGATCGTCATTGGTGAGGCGAAAGACCCCCGCACCGCCATTCCCGTAAAGCGGCTTGACGATGATATCACCGTGCTTTCGCCGGAACTCCGCCAGAGCGCCCTCATCCGCGGTAATCAAGGTCGGCGGCATCAGGTCGGGAAAATCCATCACGAAGATTTTCTCCGGCGCATTCCGAATTTCCGCCGGGTCGTTGAGGACTAAGGTGCGGTCGACAATCTTTTCCAGCAGGTGACACGCCGTGATGTAACTCATGTCATAGGGGGGATCCTGCCGCACCAGCACCACATCGACATCCGTCGCAAGGTCGAGGACCCGCCCCTCACCGAACTGAACGTGACGCCCCTGCACGCGGCTGAGCGCCGTTACAGGGCGGGCCGCCACGGAAAGCGTCCCCCCCTCCAACCGCAAATCCGCCGCCGCATAGGTGAAGATCTCATGCCCCTTGGCCAATGCCGCCTCGGCCAGCGCAAAGCTCGTATCGGCCTCGACGGCGACATCTTCGAGCGGGTCCATCTGGATGGCGCAACGTAAGGCGGGCATGGCAATCAGCTCCTTTTGACGCCGGATGAGGGAAGGGTGGGCACAGCCACTTTCCTTAATGCGGCGCCATGGTAAAGTCTTCAAACGCTTGGGGGCATATCGTCATGGCAAACCAGTTTGTCGCCTATCAGGATGAACGGCATGGCCTCGCGGCCTGGGTGGCCGAACAGGTGGCCGCCGACCTGTTCCGCAACCCCCTGCCGACGACGGCGGTCGCAGAGGCGCCCGGCGGCGAGGGCGTCCAGGTCGATGCGGCGGGGATGCCCGCCTTCACCGCCGAGACCTATGGCATGCGATTGACCGCCGGCGGTAATGCGCGCCCGTCGGCCAGTTTCGGCGCCGATGCGTCCCCCGCCGCCCCGGCCCGGCAACTCGATCACGCCTACCGCACCTGGACCTCTCCGCGCAGCTCGGCTGACCAGACCGTCGCTGCGGTGGTCGGGCGCCAGGCCCAGGTCGGGATCGTCCCGTTCTATGATCATGATCAGAGCTTTGCGCGGGAAACCCTCGAAGCCTTGATGGATTTTCCCGGCACACAGATCCTCAGGGAATATGTGGCGGAGAGTAATTACGTCCTCGCAGCGCCCACCGATCTGATCCATGAAATCGAGCAATCCGGCTTCACCAACAGTTTCGCCAAAACCGGTGATGGAAGCCAGTTCGCCTGGAACGCGGAAAAGCAACAGCGCTATCTGCGCAAAGTCACGACGATCTATGCGTCGGCCGAGGCGATGCGCCAGTGCGCCGCCGCGCTTGACGGGTTCAGGGCTCGGGGGATCGACATTCAGCAGATCCCCGACGGGGTCGACACCTATCGCGAGGGCTTGCGCCTTGGGGCGGAATTGCTCGACCCCCGACGCAAGGTTGAGACAAAATTTTCGCAGAATGAACATGTGCGGGTCAGCAAGAGCATCGGCGCCAACCATAATAAGCCGCTGATCGCCGTCCTCTTATCCGCCGACCGGGCGCAATCGGCGGGGGCGTTTCCCCACGATCAGGATTACGCTGTGCTGGAGGCGGAAATGGCGGGGGCGGATAGGATCCGAACGTCATTCCTGGCCTTGACCCGTCGGCCCGATCCGGCGCCGGGCGGCAAAAAGCCGAAGGGCCCGAAAAAGTCTCCCCTGGCGACGGAGATGGCAAGCTTCGGTAAAGTGTTTGCGCCGCCCTCCCCCGCGGCGGGAAAGAGCGGCGGAGGCAAGGCCCCGACGGATCATCGCGCCCTTTATCCGCTGCCCGGCGTCGATGACGGCGCCGGCGGGGCAAGCCGATCGGGGGGGGCCAAGGGGGGGCCCTCACTCCTCCGCGTTCTTTATGCTTTCGATACGGTGGGGGAGAAAGTGGCGGATATATCGCCGGTTCTAAAGGCCCTGGCCGAGAACCATTTCTCGTATATGACCACGACTCTCGACAATCGTCCGGGGCATCCGATGGTGGTCGCGATCGATGTGCCAAAGAGCCATTGGCGCGCCATGGAGCCCGTTCTGAAGGAAATCCTGAAGATGTCGCGGGTCAGCAAATTGGGGGCGTTTCCCGCCGTTCGCCCAATGGTCGCCGCCGCCATTCGCCCTGCGAAACCTACGAATGAGCGCCGCCAGACGATGGCGATCGCCGCGTCATTGCTGATCGTGGCCGTTGTCGCCGGCTATGGCCTCTTTGCCGGGTTGACCTGACGGGCCGCCCCATTCCGCCCTTCCCGTCCCTGCCCCTCCTTGAGAGGCGGCGGGCTTACGCCGCAGCGGGCGCCTTCAAGACATAGGCGTAGATCGCCACGAAATGGCAAATGCTGCCGGCGAGCACAAAGCAATGAAAGATCGTGTGCGTATAGGCGCGCGATTTCCACGCATAGAAGCCCGCCCCGACTGTAAAGCAGAGCCCGCCCGCAAGCAGCCAAGCAAAGCCACCAAACTGTAAGCCTTCATACAATTGCTTGCCGATAAAGAGGGCGACCCATCCCATGCCGATATAGCTGGCGAGCGAAATCCAATCATATTTCCGCAGCGACTTCATGTAGTGGAACACGACTTTCGCCCCGATGCCCAGCAGGGCGAAGCTCCAGATCACAATCAACAGGAGTTTCGCCGTCAGCTCCGGTAGGACCAGGGCGAAGGGCGTGTAGGAGCCTGCAATCTTAAGGTAGATCGCGGCGTGATCCACCGACGCCAATTTGTGCTGGATCGGAAAGTTGAACATCGCGTGGTAGACGGTCGACGCCAGGTAAAGGGCGATGGCACAGGCGCCATAAACGCTGATGGCGGTAAGGCCCCCCGCTCCGAGGCCGACATCCACCGCCCTCAGGATCAGAACGATCAATGCCGCAATTGCCAGCAGCACCCCCACACCATGGGTCGCGGCGTGCAGGACCTCCTCAAAGGGGGTATGCACATCGTGCAATTCGGCTGGTCGGTTCGGCAATATAGCCATCGTTACAATGTAGCTCCTTCGCAGTTGCAACAAAAGTGTTTCTTTTGAAAGTCTTCTGACCCCTTCAGGTTCCATGCCGTCTAGAACGGCCGCCAATCATCCCATTTGCGGGTATCGTCCGCCGTCTTTTGCAGGACCGCAATCGGCGCATCATCAAAACGCAAGCCGCTCCGATCCTGCGTCCCCAAGCCGTTCACCAGCCGCCGACCGCGCCGGAGGAGGCGATGCCCCAGGCCCCGGGAGCGGACCGACGAGGGCACCAGCCGATAATGACGGTGATGACGCGCAAAGCTGATCACCCGCCGAACGGCGGGCATCCAGACATCGTCAAACACGATCAGCCCGCCCCGCCGCAGCATCCGGTCGAGGTAGAAGAAATCGACGAACACGAAGTCAAACAGGTGCGAGCCGTCGATAAAGGCGAAATCGAGCTCCGTGCCTTCAGCCAGAAGTCGGGGCAGCACCGTCTCGGACCCCGCTTCATGGGCCACGAAATGCGGGCCGTATCCGGCACGGTCGATATTGGAGAGGGCCGTCGCCCCGAAACTGCTGCGCTGAACGGGATCGATGGCGATATGGGCCCCCTCCCCCCGTTCGGCATGGGCCTGACAGATGGCGAGGGTCGACAGCCCGTAAGCCATGCCGACCTCTAAGGTTCGACGGGCATCGGCTTCCTTTACAAGACGATAGAGCCCCTCGGCGACCGGACGCGGGGTCGCTGTGGGGAAGGGATTGATGACGCGGCCATCCGCCGTGGTCACCTCCCCCCGGTCGTAAATCATGGTCAGCGTAGGGTTCAGCATGGATCACCTCATGCCCCTGTTTAGCCCCCAGACACCAAGAAAGCGTATGCCCGCCCGGCCCGTGCTGCCCTGCCGCCCTGCCGCCCTGCCGGCGGATAAGCTTAAGGGACGAAGAACGCTGACCGGGCGACGATCATCGCCCCCCCCGCAGACCCAAAGCCCTTGTCAGTTGCGTCTCGAAGCTGACTGGCCCAGAAGGCGCCCAATCGTTTACCACAGAAGAGAAACGAGAAGGCCGCACGGCAATTCGGCTGGCGGCGTGCACGAAAGATTATCGATGTTCACGATTACGAAGAAGACGACCGAGTGGGCCGGACGCCCCCTCACCCTCGAAACCGGGCGGATCGCCCGACAAGCCGATGGCGCGGTTCTGGCGACCTATGGCGAAACCACCGTTCTGGCGACCGTTGTCGGTCAAAAAGAAGCAAAACCCGGTCAGGACTTTTTCCCCCTGACCGTCAATTACCAAGAGAAAACCTATGCCGCCGGCCGCATTCCCGGCGGGTTTTTCAAGCGTGAGGGACGCCCCAGCGAGAAAGAGACCCTCACCTCGCGATTGATCGACCGACCGATCCGTCCGCTCTTTGCACCGGGCTTCAAAAATGAAGTGCAAGTCGTCTGCACGGTGATGAGCCACGATCTTGAAAACGATCCCGATGTCGTTGCCATGATCGCCGCCTCTGCGGCACTGACGATTTCGGGGATCCCGTTTATGGGCCCCATCGGGGCGGCTCGCGTCGCCTATAAAGACGGCGAATATCTCGTCAATCCAACTGGCGCCGATCTCGAGGGAAGCCGCCTCGACCTCGTCATGGCCGGCACGGCCGATGCCGTGATGATGGTCGAATCCGAAGCCGATGAATTGTCCGAGGACATCATGCTCGGTGCGGTGATCAAGGGCCACGCCGCCGCCAAGGAGATGATCGACCACATCATTTCCTTCGCGGAGCAATGTGCGAAAGAGCCCTGGGATTACCAGCCCCCGGACTTTTCCGACCAAAAACCGAGGGTCGAAGAAGCAGCCCGGAGCGGCCTTGCCGCCGCCTATCAACAGACCGACAAGACCCAGCGGGTTGCCGCCATCGGCGAGGCCAAACAGGCCGCCTATGACGCCCTGACCGGCGATGATGCTGCGGACCCAATGGATCCGGCGGTGGTCGCGACGCTGCTCAAGCAAATTGAGAGCGAGATCGTGCGCAACGCGATCATCGAGGGACGCCCACGGATCGACGGCCGCGACACCAAGACGGTTCGTCCCATCGAGTCCGAAGTCGGTATTCTGCCGCGAACCCATGGCTCGGCGCTCTTCACCCGGGGCGAGACCCAAGCCATCGTGGTGGCGACCCTCGGCACGGCGGACGATGAGCAGTTCATCGACGCCCTCGAAGGCACGTATAAGGAAAACTTTCTCCTGCACTATAATTTCCCGCCCTATTCAGTGGGGGAAACAGGTCGCATGGGCAGCCCGGGACGGCGTGAAATCGGCCACGGCAAGCTGGCCTGGCGGGCGGTCAGGGCCGTTCTGCCGAGCCAGGAAGAATTCCCTTACGTCATCCGCCTCGTATCTGAGATCACCGAATCGAACGGCTCGTCCTCCATGGCCACCGTTTGCGGGTCGTCCCTTGCCATGATGGATGCCGGCGTACCGCTGAAGCGCGCGGTGGCGGGCATCGCCATGGGCCTGATCCTTGAAGGCGAGCAATTTGCCGTGCTCTCAGACATTCTTGGTGATGAGGACCACCTTGGGGATATGGACTTCAAGGTGGCCGGCACGTCCGAGGGGGTCACCTCTCTCCAGATGGACATTAAGGTCGCCGGCATTACCGAAGAGATCATGCAAACCGCCCTTGGCCAGGCCAAGGACGGGCGGATGCATATCCTTGGGGAAATGAACAAGGCGCTGTCGGCCTCCCGTGGGGAGCTGGGCGAATTTGCCCCGCGCATTGAGACGATGAAGATCCCCGTGGACAAAATCCGCGATGTCATCGGCTCGGGCGGCAAGGTGATCCGAGAGATCGTCGAGAAGACCGGCGCCAAGATCAACGTCGAAGACGATGGGACGATCAAGATCGCCTCGTCCGAACATAGCCAGATCGATGCGGCGGTGAAGTGGATCCGTGGCCTGACGGACGAGCCCGAGGTCGGTGAGGTCTATAAGGGCAAAGTCGTGAAGACCGTCGATTTCGGCGCCTTCGTCAATTTCTTCGGCGCGAGAGACGGGCTTGTTCACATCAGTCAGCTCAATGACGGCCGGCCCGAAAAAACCACCGATGTGGTCAAGGAAGGCGATGAAGTGTTCGTGAAGCTGCTGGGCTTCGACGATCGCGGAAAAGTGCGTCTCTCCATGAAGGTTGTCGACCAGGAAACCGGCAAGGATCTCGAACAAGCCGGAGCGGCAGAATAGAGATCTTCCGAAGGGGCGACCGGTACGGACCGCGCCGCCCCCTCCTTTGACATGACGAAAGCGCCCCTGCGGGGGCGCTTTTTTTATGCCGACGCCCCTCTGTTGCCCCCATCGGCTAACCGCTGGGGGCGCGTCGGCGGCCCGGACCACTCACCGGCGTCATGGTTTCTCAATCCCTTTCGGAGACAAGGAAAAGCAGTTGAGGGAGGTCTCAGCGCACCATGGCGCTCGACAAGATCATGTTTGGCCGGGTCGAAGGGTGGGCCGTGGGGCTTTGCGGGCTTAGTGCCCTTGTCCTTGGCGCCCTGTGGGGGATCGGCGCCTCCCGGTGGGGATGGTTTCCCGGCCCCGCGGTCGGGGAGTTGAGGGCGGTGATTGTCGGCGTTTCCACGGATGATCGCGACCTGATGCTGCGGATGAACACCTTAACCTTTGCCCCCTTCCGCTATCCAGGCGAAGCGGAGTCGACCTTTTTGCCCCTAGCGGACCTCTCACCTATGCGCCTCGCCCCGGACGCTGCCGGCGACGTCCCGCGGATCGACGGCAATTTGACGTATCGCGCGCCGGGCAGCACCGATCATTACCTTGTCTATGGCAGCTTTTGGTTTGCCGAGCAGAAGGCGAATTGGGGCACGATCCTCATCGACGATCAGGGTCAGCTTGCCAGAGGCTGGGCCTTCGAGCCCGACAGCTATGACTTTCACGGTGGCCATATCGGGCTCGCCCTCGCCCCCGACGGCACCGTGGCGACCAATGCCCATGGGGTCCTGATGGCCAAATCCTGGTGCGGCGCCCCCTTGTGGCAAGCGGATCGTCCGCGCCCCACCGACGGCCCCCCCCGTCCCCATGATGCGGTGGATGGCCATGATTGGCACCACGATATCAGCGTTGGCGGTGGGCGGTTTTGGACCTTTCGCGGGACGACAATCATGGGCGTCGATATCTCCACAGGGGCGATCATCGACGAGATCCCCGTCACCGATGTGATGGCGTGGGGCCGCCGCCAAGGACTTCACCTGCTCGATAGTCGCCGTCGCGATGTTGAGGCGATCACCCAGACAAACCTGGCCGAGCGGTTCATCTTCGACCCCTTCCACTTCAACAAAGTGGATTATCTTGAGGAGGACGAAGCGGCCGCCCACCCCGACTTTGAGGTCGGCGATCTCTTGATCAGTGCCCGAGAGTTAAATCTCGTCTTTGTCATCCGCCCGGCAGAAGAGAGGATTGTCTGGTGGCGATATGGTCTGACGATGCGTCAACACGACCCCACCTTCACGGACCAGGGGATCGAGGTCTTCGACAATAATGTGGGGGCCGAGCCCCCAAGACCCCGACTGGTTCGCCTCGACCCCGACCATCAGACAGCCGAGGAACTTTTTGATTTCTCGCAATGGGACATGGACATGCCCTGGGCCGGGAATTTCGAGCGAACAGGAAACCGCCTACTGACCGTTGATACCAAGGGTCGGGTGTTGAGCGGCACAATGGACGGCCAGCTCGATTTCGTGTTCGAGAACCGGCTGAAGCGGAGTGATCGCTATCAATGGCTGACCTTACGCGATGCCTCCCGCCTGGACGTTGAAACGGTTGAACAGCTCAACGCTCAATGCACAAACGAAAGGACAACAGGATGAAAGCCCTGCCCGCTCTTTTGATGAGCACCTTCACCCTGCTGACCGGCACCGCCCACGCCTATATCGGGCCGGGCCTCGGCGCCGGGGCGGCGATCACCATTCTCGGTCTCGGCTTTGCGTTTCTTCTGGCCGTTATCGCCTTTGTCTATTATCCGATCCGACGCGCCCTGCGTCGCAGGAACCGGCATACGGCGATGGACCCATCTGATAGCTGACAATATGCTGATTGCGCTTCTGACCCTGACCTTGACGACGATTGCGACGGTTGAGCTCATCCGCCGACTGCCGATCCTGTCGGCCGCCGAAGCGCTGATCGAGGTCTGTCTGAAAGCGCGGGAGGTCGTCTTTTCTCAGACCATCTCCCCCCATTGGAAGGATATGGCGGTGCCGGCCTATGCCGGGCAAACCCTATGGCGAACCCTCAAACTGACGGGGATAATACTTTTTGGCCTTTGTCCGCTGATCGAAGGGGCGATGTTTCTCGCCGTCTTCGACCCTGCGCCGCATGGGGGCCTTCTGAGCCTTGTCATCCCGACGCTCGTCACGCCACTCTATTTGACCCTCAGACACCGGATCAAACCGTCGAAGCAACGCAGCGGCTATTCCCCTGCGGCCCGTACGCTGCACCGTCTCTTCCTGGCGCGGCCCGCCACATTGCGCGGCCTGTTCGCCATTGAACGATTGGTCGCCCCCGCCCCGCGCACGGCGAGACAGGATCATGTCTTTGTTTCAGGGCTCGCACGGGCCGGGACCACCAGCCTGATGCGCGCCCTTTACGCAAGCGGCGCCTTTGCTAGCCTCACCTATCGGGACATGCCCGGGGTGATGATGCCCCGCCTTTGGTCCTGGGTCACACGGCTGGGCGGAAGCGGCGGCCCCCTCAAGGAGCGGGCCCACGGCGATGGCATCCTGATCGACCAGGACAGCCCCGAAGCCCTAGACGAGCCCTTCTGGCGTGCCTATTGCGAGCGTGACTATGTCGGGACCACGTCCTTACGCCCCCATTGCCCCAGCGTGGCACTGACCGAACGGTACCGCACCTATATCGACCAGGTCTGTCACCGTGCCGGCCACGAGCGATATCTGAGCAAGTCCAATAATGGATTGCTGCGCCTTCCTGCCCTAAGGCGGCAATTCCCCAAAGCGCTATTCTTGATTCCCCTTCGGCAGCCTGCGGATCATGCGGCCTCTCTCTGGCGTCAGCATCGACGGTTCTCCGACCGAACAGATCCTTTTATCGCCGATTATATGCGGTGGCTGGGTCATTATGAATTCGGCACGACCCACCGTCCCTTTCGGTTCGGTGAAGGGACACCGCTTCCTTATGACCCTCATAGGACGGATTATTGGTTGGCCTATTGGATCGCGATCCATCAGGCGATCTATCTACAGGTGACCACACCGGGAACGCCCCTGTTCCCCCTGGCCTACGAAGATCTGTGCGATCCGGCCTCTCCCCTCCGTCCGGCCTTGTCGAAGACATGCGGGGTCGCCCTGGACTTCACCGAACTGACCCGGCGGCCGGACCGGCGCCTGCCTCGCTTCTCCCCGGCGCTGCTCTCCCTCGCAGACAGCCTTTATGGAAGCCTCCGGGCGCTTTCCCATGAGCGTTTTGAGCTCCGTACCGAGAACAGCCCTGAAGGGCCCAAAGGGACGGTTCGGAACACCGCTTACCCTCGGCTTTCTTCATCGGCGCGCTAGGCCTTTTCAGACCTGTCGGCGGTGTGACCCCTCTCTCAGGTCTTTGGTTGATCGCCTTTTCTTTCCGCGAACCTTCCCCCTTCGCGCAAAAAGGCGCTAAATCCTTCCCATGACCCTGACCACCTATGAGGGGGAGGCTATCACTCCCTATCTGTCCGATTTGGCGGACCTCAGAATTCGTGTGTTTAGGGAGTGGCCCTATCTCTACGAAGGCGACCGGGCCTACGAAGAGGACTATCTGAAGGATTTCGCCACGGCGAGCCATTCCCTTCTCATCCTTCTCCGTGGAGCCGGAGAGGAGATCGTCGGCGCCTCAACCGGCGCGGCCCTGACCGGTCACCATGACGGCTTTTCGGCCCCCTTTGCCGATTATGGCTACGATCCGTTGACGGTCTTTTATTGTGCCGAGAGTGTCTTGCTGCCCCCTTATCGCGGCAAAGGGTGGGGGCATCGCTTTTTCGATGAGCGAGAAGCCCATGCCCGACGGCAGGATTATGCCCATTGCGCGTTCTGCGCCGTCATCCGTGACCCCGACCATCCGGCCCGCCCCGCAGATTATCGTCCCCTCGATGGCTTTTGGCGTAAGCGGGGATATCGTCCGATAGAGGGACTGACCGCGGATTTTGCCTGGAAGGATGTAGGCGAGACGGAAGAGACGACAAAATCCCTCCAATATTGGCTGAAACCCTTAGCCTAATTTAGACGGGGCCTAATGTGGACGGGGCCTGAAAAGCGCAGGGTCCCGCGCAACGATCACTCCTTGAAGGTCTGTCCGTCCGCATCGAGCGCAAAACGGTAAACCGTCCGGCAAAAGTCGCAGGAAACCTCGATAGCGCCGTCCTCGATCATTTCCCCCAGGGTCTCGCGATCATACTGCGCCAACACCTGCGCAATGCGTGATTTCGAGCACGGACATTCGGCGCGGGCCGTCACGGGATCGAAAATCCGTACCCCGTCCTCGCGGAAGAGACGGTAAAGGAGCCGTTCCGGGGCAAGGGTGGGGTCGAGCAGCTCATCAGCCTGCGTTGTGTCCAAAAGGGTCGCAGCGCGGTTCCAGGCATCGCTGTCATCGTCAGCCATGAGCGAGGCCTCGCCGCGCTCACGGTCGCCCCCCTCCCCGGGGACGAATTGCACCATGATCCCGCCGGCGCGCCATCGCTCCTCCCCATCGGGCCCCTGCACACGGCCAACCGCGAGGCGTATCGCTGTGGGGATCTGCTCTGACTGGCTGAAATAATTCACCGTCGCCGTCGCCAGATCCTTGCCCTCAAGGGGGACCACCCCCTGATAGCGTTCCATGTCGGGTCCTTGGTCGATGGTCATGACCATATGCCCCTTACGCAGGAGGTAGTGGAGTTCCGCCCCCTCGGCCGCCGCGGCGGTCTCCTCTGCCCCGGGGCGGATCATCGCCGTCGAGCGCAGCCCCCCGCCGGCGGAATAATCCGCAACCAGCGTCGACAAGGGGCCGTCCCCTTGGGTCTGCAAAATCAACTTGCCGTCGAATTTCAACGCCGAGCCCAGCATCGCCACCAAGGCCGCCGCCTCTCCCACCAGATTACTGACCGGAAGGGGAAAATCATGGCGTTGCAGGATATCGTCGACCGCCGCGCCGAGACGGACAATACGCCCGCGCACCGCCGCCTCTCCCACCTTGAAGGGAATGACGCGATCGTCAGCGCCCTCGGTCGGCTCAGTCAAAGGAGAGGCGTTCGCCATAAATCTCTATGCTTTCAGCTTATATCCGCTGCGAAAGAGTCGATAGGTAAGACCGCACAGCACAATGGAAAGCCCCCCGGACACAATGACTCCCGTCCATAGGGCCCCGTCGGCAACGCCGATGAAGCCGAAGCGGAACCCGTCGATCAAGTAGAAGAGCGGGTTGACCGCGCTGACATCGGCCACCCATCCGGGCAGGGTCGGCTTGTTGACCGAGAAAAAGGTGCCCGAAAGAAAGGTCAGCGGCGTGATCACGAAATTCGCGATCAGCGCCAATTGATCGAATTTCTCCGCCCACATGCCGGCGATGGCCCCCACCGCCCCCAGCATGATCGAGGCGGTGAGCGCGAAATAGAGCACAGCCAAGGGATGCGGCATGCCGAGGGGAGCGCCACTGATCGCCATGAAGACGAGGATCGTCACCCACGTCACCGCCCCCACCAGCAACCCACGCGTCGCCGCTCCGGCGACAAAGGCGATGGTCAGCTCCGCCGCCGAGAGGGGCGGCATCAGAATATCCACCACCGACCCCTGGACCTTGGCGATAATCAGCGAAGAGGAGGCGTTCTGAAAGGCGTTTGAGAGAATTGCCATCATGATGAGCCCCGGCGGCAGAAAAGCGGCATAGGGGACGAGCACACCATCGATCATCGGATCCCGTCCGCCTCCAGAAAAAGCGACAAGGAAAACCGTCAGGTAAAGGACTGTCGTGATGATCGGGGCTGCGACCGTCTGAAAGGCGACTTTCAAAAATCGCCGCACCTCTTTGCGATAAAGGGTCCAAAGACCAATCCAGTTCATGCGACCGAACCGGCGCTCACCGAAATCCGTTCTCGTCGTATCGGTCATAAAATGACGCCTCACTCAATTTTTTTCTTGCGGGGGTCCTGCAAATCACAGCACGGGCATTAGCGATAGCTGACGGTCGCGGCAATCGCCGGGCGCGATCGGCTGTGACCTTGGGCTTCTTTATCTGTGGAAAAAAACCCAACCACTAAATGTGGTTGGGGAATAATACCCGATCCCCCCATCTTGTGGGTCCTTAAGATTTTGTTCACCATATCTTGGGAGGCGAATAGTCGCCGCTCTAAATATCGTGCCGGGGAGTAAACGCTGGCCGAAGCCTTAGGAGGCGAGATATGGCGTGGACGGAAGAACGTGTAGAACAACTCAAGCAATTGTGGGGCGAGGGGCTTTCGGCGAGCCAAATCGCCAGCAAAATGGGTGGCGTGACGCGCAATGCCGTGATTGGAAAGGTCCACCGACTGGGGCTCGCAGGTCGCGCAACCCCCGCCGCGCCCAAACCGCGGGTCGTACGACACCAGACGGAAGAGACCAGGATCGCGCCCCTTTACGGTCTGGATCAGCTCTGCCCCGGAATCGATAAGCCAACGATTTCCTCGATTGGCGGCAACCAATGCAAATGGCCCATCGGCGATCCGACGACCGATGATTTCCATTTTTGCGGCCAGTCCGCCGGCCATGGAAAATCCTATTGCGCGTATCACAGCCAACTCGCCTTCCAACCCAGCACTGGCCGTCGCGATGATTCCCAGACGCGCCAACGGCAATTGCCGAAGGTCAAGCAGGTCGGCTGAAAGCGGACAGGAAAACCGATTATTCCGTCAGCGTTGGCGTCGGCATAGAGACGCCACGCTGGATTAAGTCACCGCGCAAGACCAGGGCATCGACAAGATAGGGATCGATGGCCAGCGCCGCCTGAACGTCCTCCGCGGCGCGCTGGATCTGCCCTTCCTCAAGATAGGCACGGGCCCTGAGGCTGAGGGCATCCGCCGACAAGGCGGCATGCCGGGATAGAGCGGACAGCGAGAGAATGACGCCCTCCCATTGCTGACCGGTCGCGTAGATGCCTGCCGCCGCCATGTGCAGGGAGGGAGCATCGCCGGCGAGCCCATAGGCGGACCGGAGCATTTCGAAGGCCTCGGACCGCGCGCCGCCACTCATATAAGCCTCGGCCGCCTGGATATAGAGACGAGCGGCAATACCAGGATCCTCCCGCTCCCTGTCGGCGAGGGACTTCAAACGGTCCGCGGCCTGACGGTCACGTCCATTGGCGAGATGGGCAAGGGCCAGGCAATGTTCGGCGGGACGCCCCCCGCGCTCGGCCAGCCACGCCTCCGCGTAATCAAGGGCAGCCTGAGGGGAGGAGATGGACAGTGCCGTACAGGCCTCGTGGCTGCGGGGCGCCGCACTTCCCAAAACGCTGAGAGATATCAGAAGCGGGACGAACATAGCCGCCTCCTATCACGCAGCGCGCGGGCGGTCCTCCTTACTCTTTGGGAAGTTCATAGGCCCTTTGGGAAGCTCGCGGGCCCTTTGGAAGTTTGCGAGCGATCGCCCCGGGAGGCTCTACGCCCTCGGCGCCGCCTCGGCCGGTCGCTTGGCGGGCACGTCACTTTCGCCCTTGAGGTCGTCGCCGTCATCCGCAGCAGCGTCCGGCACCGCCTGGTCTTCCGACGGGCCGCCGGTGTCATCGGCCAACAGCCCCTCGGGGTCAGGGCCCTCATCCGCTTCGTCGATGACAAGCGTGTCCGGGCCGTCCACAGGCAGATGGCAGGTGACGACAGTCCCCGCGCCCTCCTGGCTGGCCAGACGGACAAAGCCGCCATGCAGTTCCACGAAACTATTGACGAGCGCGAGACCGAGCCCGGCGCCCGCCCCGGGGCCCGCGCTTTCAAACCGATCGAACACGGTCGCCTGATCCTGGGGCGACACGCCCCGGCCGGTATCCTCGACCCAGATGCGGATCGCATCGCCGTCCCGGCGGGCCCCAAGGACCACCTGCCCGCCCGCTTGGGTGAAGCTGAAACCATTGGCGAGAAGGTTGAACAGGACCTGCTTCAAGCGACGTTCATCGGCCTTCAGCGTGCCAATATCCTTGGGGCAGTCGACCTTCAGGGAAATTTCGCTGTCTTCGGCCTTGAGGGCGGCGAACATCGCCGCACTTTCGAGCAGGTCGCGCACATCGACCTCCTGTAACTCAAGCCCGAGGCGCCCGGCATCGATAGCGGCAAGATCGATGATATCATTGACGAGATCGAGGAGGTGGTTCGACGCGGTGAGAATTGTCGCCGCATAATCCTTTTGCCGGTCGTTCAAGGGACCGACCATTTCGCTTTCCATCATTTCCGCAAAGCCGATGATCGTATTGAGCGGATTGCGGAGCTGATAGGAAATATGGTCGACAAACCGCGTCTTGATACGGTCGGCGTCTTCGAGGATCTGGTTACGAATCTCCAGATCCTTCTCTCGTTCCCGCGCATCGGTGATGTCGAGGAACGTGACGAGGGTTGCCCCGTCCGGCAGCGGTGAGGTGGCGGGCAACAGGATCCGCCCATCCTTGAGAGTCAGTTCCTCGCCCACCCGGGACACACGATCCTCATGGGCGAGGGAGACGATCCGGTCCTTCAGGCGGGCAAGACCCTCATCCACGTCCCGGCCCCGCTCGGCCATCGGTTCACTGAGAGAATCCCAGTGCGGACGATCGTCGAGTTGATCGCGGGAAAAGGACCAAAGGGTTTCGAAGGATCGGTTATGGAGGGCCAGGCGGCCGTCGACCCCGAACACCGCAACGCCCTGCGCCAGGGTATTGAGGGTCGCGCGCTGCACCGAAATCTGGGTCTGGAACCGGCTTTGCAGCCTCAGGGTCTCGGTGATGTCTTCGAAAACCACCGACACCCCGCCAAGGCCGTGTCGCTGGTGCCGGACCCGCAACGTCTTGCCCTCCGGCAGGTCCCAAATCTCGTCCGGCGCCGCCCCTTCATTGGCGGAGCGATCCTCCCCCTGCACCTCGGTATAAAGACGCAGCTCATTGGTTTTCCAGGCGTTGAAATCTTCCTTGGCCGGCAGTTTCCCGGCATGCCTCAAAAGGTCGAGCAATTCCCCATGACTGGGGCGGGTCCTGAGGATCGAGACATCAAGGCCCCAAAGATCAAGGAAGGCCTGGTTCGAATATTCGAGGGACTGGGCCGCATCGAACACCGCAACCGCGGTGGACAGCTGGTCCAGGGTCATTTTGTGGGCGCGTTGCTGACGCTTCAGGTCCAATTGCGCCCGCTCTTGCCGGGTGATGTCGATGGCCATCCCGCCAAAGCTCGCCCCGACGGAGCCATGCATCGGCACCTCGATCACGCGCAAAAGCCGCCGCTGTCCCTTCACATTGACCGCAACCACCCCGTCCGTGCCCCGGCGCCCCGACCGCTCCGCCTCTTCCTTGGCGCGCTCGGCGATGGGGCGGAACGCCGGGTCGATCTCGATCTGATTATCGATGACTTCGGCGAAATTGATCGCCTCGACCATTTCGACATAGGCCTGGTTGACCCATTCGAGGGCGAGGTTCGACCCCCGACGCCAAGCCACGATCGGCGCCCGGTCGAGTTGATTGAGCGCCCCGTGGAGATCCGCCGCGCGGTCCCTGGCCTGGCCCACGACGCCGGCTTCCTCGGCGAGACGCACCACGGGATCGGTCAACCACAGGGTGACCTGATTGCCGGCAACCCGGCCGTCGCATTCGATCGGCCGCCCCTCATCGGTGATGACCGCCCCGGAAAACACGATTCCATGAGTCCTGAGGGTCGCCACCTTTTCCCGCAAGGTGGGCGCCGCCGAGCGGTTCTGATCCCCCTCAAGGGGCAGATCGCCAAGCGCCTCAAGCAACCCCGATGCGGGGTTATCCCCCCTCTCATCGCTATGGTCGGTATAGGTCAAAAGCGTGGCAAGGGCGGCTGGACCGCCGAGAATGCGAGGATCCCCCCACCCGGCCTCAAGCTCGTCCTCGGTATCGTCCCAAACCAGCACGAGCCCGGGATGGCTTGCCAGAATGCTCTCGGAGGAATCGAGGGTCGCCTCCATCGCGGCCAGTCGCCGCGACCAATCAAGGGTGGCGGTTCGACCGGCCATGGCCACCTTGATGGCCCAGACCGTCGCCCCAAGCCCAAAGGCCACAGCGCCGCCGGTGACAAGCAAAGTGGCGTCGACACCACCTGTGGCCTCAACCCCTTGCGCGGCCGCACGGGACATCAATGCCGCCGAAGCTGCACCACCCATGGCTAGAGCGCGCCTTATCCCCATGCAATCCGTCCCGTCGTGCATCGCCGTTTCGCCAAAAGACCGCCGGCGCCCATACATGGCGAGCCGCACACGCCCCTTCGCAACCATCGGTTCTTCGTTCTTAGGCCCAAACGAAGACCGCGAACGGTCAAGAAATCGTTAACCGCTATTCCCAAAAAGTTTACGAATCGTCGTCTCTTGGGGGAACCCCCAAAAGCTGTCAGCAGACAAAAAGTTTCTCAACGGACTCTCTGGTCAAGCGCTGCGAATAATGCCCTTATTCCCATCGCCTCTCCCCCCATGGGACGCCCCGGCCTGGCCGCGGGGGTCCAGGCGTAAAGGTCGAGATGGGTGTAGGCGATCGTCGAGGGGACAAAACGCCTTAGAAACAGCGCCGCCACGATCGATCCGGCGAACCCGTTGGCGGAGGCATGATTGACGTCCGCAATGCTCGATCGGAGAAAGTCGTCATAGCGGCTCCATAGAGGCATTGGCCAAAGCGGGTCGGCAAGCGCCTCCCCCTCTTTGTGGGCGCATTGGGCAAAGGTCTCATCGGTCGAGTAGATCGGCGGAAGATCCGGACCAAGAGCGACCCGCGCCGCGCCGGTCAGGGTTGCCAGGGAGATGATGTGATCTGGGCGCTCCTCCGCCGCGAGGCACAGCGCATCGGCCAAGACAAGGCGCCCTTCGGCGTCGGTATTGGAAATCTCCACCGTATCACCGTTCCGGGCACGGAAAACATCGCCCGGCCGAAAGGCATTCCCGGCAACCGCGTTTTCCACAGCCGGGATGAGCAGGCGCAACCGCACGGGGAGTTCCGCTGCGATCATCATCGACGCCAAAGCCAGGGCGTTCGCTGCGCCGCCCATATCCTTTTTCATCAGCCCCATACTCCGCCCCCCCTTGAGATTGAGGCCCCCTGAGTCGAAACAGACGCCCTTTCCCACCAGTGTTATCTTTGGCGCATCGTCCTTTCCCCAGGTCAGATCGATCAATTTGGACGGAGTCGCAGCGGCCCGTCCCACCGCCTGGATCAAAGGGAACCCCTCAGCCAAAGCTGCGCCCTCAACGATCGACAAGCGCGCGCCCGTCCGATCGGCTATCGCGCTGGTCGCCGCAGCGAGGTCGCTCGGCCCCATATCTTCGGCCGGTATATTGACCAAATCCCGCGCAAGATAGGTCGCGGCCGCCTCCCGTTCGAGCCGGGCCCGGTCCACCCCCTCGGGCCAGACCAGCCGCACCCCCTCCGATGCCTTGAGATAGCGCCGGAACCGATAGGCGCCGAGGGCCCAGCCAAGGGTCGCGAGGTGCAGGGCCTGGCCCTTGAGCGGTGAGGCAAGCTGATAACTCCCCTTCGCCACCGCCGACGCGGCGGCCCCGAGGGCGAGAGGGTCACGCCCCTCCCCGACCCCGCATAACAGTCCATCGGAGGTCATCAGCGTCTGGCCAAGCTCTCCTGAGAATCCCATACGAAGGGCCATATCGGCGGCGCCGGGCAGCTCGCTTTCAACCCAGGCAGCAGCCCCCGCCGATGGGACGAGCCAAATCGGACAGGGGGCATCGGGTGTTTCATCTGGCTCCTCAAAGGCGTCTTGCCACCGCGTCATCGGCACCTCCGAAACATCCATGCTGTAAGCCCCCTTTAAGACTTTGTTCGCGCTATTGAGCCAGTGTCCGTCCCGTATAGCCGGTTTTCGGCCGGGTAGACTGAGGTACTGAACATGGTTTCCCATTCCTTTCGCGCTGGCGCGGCCGCCATCGCCCTTTGCGTCGGACTCAGCGCCTGCTCCACAGTGGCGCCGCTCCGCAAGGCACCTGAGGCCACTGTTGTGCCTTCGCAGGATACGGCCGCCAATCATATGGATCCAATTGCCACGGCGGCCTATTGGGGGACGCGCTATGATCGCAATCCGGGAGATGCGACGGTTGCCGTCGCTTTTTCCTCCGCCCTCCGTACCATGGGGAACGCGTCGGAGGCGCTGAAGGTCATGCAGCAGACCCAGGCGCGTGCGGGCGACCAGCCCGATGTTCTCCTGGAGCTCGGCAAAGCCTTTATCGCCAATGAGCGGCCGCACGAAGCGGTGCGCCCCATCGAACGCGCCATCGCCATGGGGAAAAGCGACGATTGGTCGGCCTTTTCGGCCTATGGTGTCGCGCTTGACCTGACCGGCCAGCACCGCGCCGCCCGGACGCAATATGACCGCGCCCTCGCCCTGGCCCCGGAGAAACGCCAGATCCTGAACAATAAGGGATTGAGCTATGCCCTTTCAGGGGCGCCCGACCGGGCCGAGCTGACATTCCAAGAAGCGACCGCCAATAATGGCGGCACCGCGCAGATTCGCCAGAACTATGCGCTGATCCTTGCCCTTGCGGGCCGGACAACGCAGGCGGAACGCCTCGCGCGATCGGATTTACCGCCCGCCATGGCCGACCAGAATGTCCGCTATTTCCGGGAATTGGTTGCCCAGCCCGCCCATTGGGGCGATCTGCGGCAAGCCGATGTCGAGTTGCCCGATTTTGGCGAAGACCCCGACACTGTGTCGATGACGACCCGCGCCGTCCCGAACGACCCCAATCGCCTCCCCGCCTATGCAGGGGCGTTGATCCGGGGCAGCGCCGCCGAGGCGGCGGACCTTGAGGGGGACAGCGAGCGCCAACAAACCGCGCCGGACATTCGCGTGCCGCAACGGCGCCCCGTCGCCACCGAGGCGCCGCAAAAACTCGAACGCGCCCCGCTGCCCGGCCTGATTGATGAAGAGGCCCCTCGCCAGGAGGAAACCCCGGCGGATGACCGCCCGGTGGCGGAGGCCTCGGATATGGGGATAAACCCCCCTTCATTGTAAGTCGTCGATCAAGACACCAGAAGACAGGGGGCGTCCCGCGGGGCGCCCCCTTTTTGTCATCAAACTACGCAGAATAGCCGACAGCTCTGCCCACGGATCAGGCTTAGAGCCTATTCAAGCGACAGGGGAACCGGCTCGCGCAAAAAGCCAGGACAAAGCAAATGCCTAGAGACATTTCCCCTGACCAGGGCTGACCTAAAACGGCTCTAGCGCTCGTTCTGTAGCGGTTCGTCCGATACTTCCTCGGTCGCGGTGGAGGTTGCCTTGAGAACCCCGGGGCCGAGAATGACGACAAACAACACAGGCAGGAAAAACAAAATCATCGGTACGGTGAGTTTTGGCGGCAGAGCGGCAGCCTTCTTCTCGGCGTTCTGCATCCGGATTTCGCGGTTCTCCGCCGCCATCACACGCAAGGAGGCGCCGAGTGCCGTCCCATAGACTTCCGATTGGATCAGTGCGGTGGTCACCGACTTGACCCCCTCAAGGCCCGTCCGTTCCCCAAGATTATGGTAAGCCACTTTGCGGTCTTGCAGATAAGACAATTCCGCCGTGGTCAACCCATACTCCTCGGCAAGCTCGGGGCAGGAGGCAGCCACCTCCTCGGTGACCTTTTGCAAGGCGGCCTCGATCGACATTCCACTCTCTACACAGATCAACAACAGGTCGAGGCTGTCCGGAAAGGACAGTTGGATTTTCTGCTTCCGCTTTGTCACCAGGTTATGGACATATATATTCGGCAGATAATAGCCGAGCGCCAAGGCCCCAATGCAGAGAATGAGGCGCATGAAACTCGCGACCTCGACCACTTCGAGCACATAGAGATAAAAGATCGCCACCAAAAGTGCCGCGACCGGGGTGATGACCCGTGCCAGCATATAGGTGAAAACCGGCCGCTCACCGCGGAGCCCCGCCATCATCAATTGCTTGCGAGCCGCGGCGGCATCGAAGATCTCGAACAATTTGAGTTGTTCGACCAGCCGTTTGCCCATGCCGCCGGCCGTGGCGTTTCGCAGCGATCCCGGCTTGCGGGAGCCCGCCAATTCGGCGCGCGATTGCTGGCGCAGCCGCTCCTTATAGTCGGCGACCTTTTTGACCCGTTTATCGAGCCCGTTATCAGCGAAGAGCGGCATCACCAAGGTGACGATCGTTAAAAAGACCCCCACCGCGGCCAACATGGCGATTTGGTTTTGCCGGTCGACGGCCGCTTCGATGAATTCCTGCATCCGCCTACACCTTAATGGAGATCATGTTCTTCATGACGA
This sequence comes from Parvularcula bermudensis HTCC2503, assembly GCF_000152825.2. NCBI lineage: Bacteria > Pseudomonadati > Pseudomonadota > Alphaproteobacteria > Parvularculales > Parvularculaceae > Parvularcula > Parvularcula bermudensis. The sequence continues at coordinate 1,020,425 of NC_014414.1, read as the reverse complement.
CGATGCCGATCAGCATCCACATACCGGCCCCCATCAACATGAACTGACCCGTCTGTGTGGAGAACAATGGCGCGATATAGTCAGGGGCGGCCAGGTAGACGAGGCCCGACACGAAGAATGGCATCGCCGCAAGAATAGCCGCAGAAGCCTTGGCCTCCATCGAGAGAGCCGCGATCTTGCCGAGCATGGTCTTGCGGCTGCGCAGCACCGTCGACAAATTCCCAAGCGCGTCGGCCAGGTTGCCCCCCGTCTGCTGCTGGATGACAAGGACGATGGCGAAGAAATTCACGTCGCTGATCGGCATCCGATTATACAGGCGCTCAAGGCTCTGCTCCAGGGTCAGGCCGATCCGCTGCCCTTCGACGAGGAGCTGGAACTCCTCTTTGACGGGGCTTTGCGCATCGCGGGAGATAATCTTCAGGCATTCATTGACCGGCAGGCCGGATTTCACCCCACGAACGATCACATCAATCGCGTTCGAGAACTCATTTTCGAACTTTTTCTGACGCTTGCGGCGGGTTTGATAGAGGAACCAGCGAGGAATCCCCAGACCACCGACAATCCCCATGGCGAGGATAACAAGTGCATTCTGCCCCGAAACATATCCTATGCCGATCATCACCACAGCAACGATCGCGGAGGCCGTCCAAAAATCGCGAACGGAGAAATCGAATCCGGCCTGTTCGATCAGCTTATCGAGAGAGACCTTCTTCTTCTGATTGGCCTCTTTTTGCTTATCTTCGATCTTTTTGAGGCTGTCTGAAATCGTCTTGCGACGATCGCGCGTTTGTTCCTTTGCCGAGGTTTTCCGCTTGGCCTGCTTGGCATTGCCCGAAAGCGACTGAACCCGCTTATTCGTCGCGCCGCCGCCATCGAATCCAAGCAGCGCGAAGGCCAGACCGACAATGGCCACAAGACCGATACCAAGAGCGATCAAGCTGTTCTGATCGAGGGTCATGGCAAATGTCCTTACGCCGCGTCCAGGGCCTCGGCGAGTTCATGGTGGCGTCCATAGTACCGGGCACGATCCCAGAAGGCCGGTCGGGCGATCCCTGTGGATCTGTGGGCCCCGATAATTTTTCCGTCAGCGTCTTCACCGTCCATATTATAGACGAACAGGTCCTGCGTGATGATGGTGTCGCCCTCGGTCCCCAGGACCTCAGTGATGTGGGTGATTCGCCGAGAGCCATCGCGAAGGCGTGCCGCCTGAATCACAACGTCAACAGAGCCGACGATCATCTCCCGGATCGTTTTAGACGGGAGGCCCAACCCTCCCATGGTGATCATGGATTCCAAGCGGGACAGTGCCTCCCGCGGAGAGTTCGCGTGCAGGGTTCCCATGGAACCGTCGTGACCGGTATTCATCGCCTGCAAGAGGTCGAAGGCCTCTGCTCCCCGAACCTCCCCCACAACGATCCGTTCAGGACGCATCCGGAGACAGTTCTTAACGAGGTCGCGCATCGTCACCTGCCCCTGCCCTTCAAGGTTCGGGGGACGGGTCTCAAGCCGGACCACATGGGGCTGCTGCAATTGCAGTTCCGCCGCATCTTCACAGGTGATGACCCGCTCATCGAGATCGATGAAGGATGTCATACAGTTGAGCAGAGTCGTTTTCCCCGAGCCCGTACCGCCGGAGATCAGCGTATTGATCCGGCAGGCACCGATAATGCCCAAGACCTTCGCCCCCGCTTCGGAAATCGATCCGAAGCGGACGAGATCGTCGATCGTCAGCTTGTCTTTTTTAAACTTCCGAATCGTCAGGGCCGGTCCATCGATCGACAAGGGCGGGGCAATGACATTGACTCGGCTGCCATCGGGCAGGCGCGCGTCACAGATCGGGCTCGACTCATCGACCCGTCGGCCCACCTGACTGACGATCCGCTGACAGATGTTCATCAGCTGAGCATTGTCGCGGAACCGGACGGGCGTTTCCTGGATCTTCCCATCGACCTCAATAAAGGTCCGGTTGGCCCCATTGACCATGATGTCGGCGATATCGTCCCGCGCCAGCAGCGGTTCGAGCGGACCGTAACCGAGCACGTCGTTACAAATATCTTGGAGCAGGGCTTCCTGCTCCGCGATCGACATCTGCAACCCTTTGATCGAGATGATCTCGTTGACGATGTCCCGAATTTCCTCAGCCGCCGCCTCCATATCGAGCTGGGCAAGCTGAGAAAGATCGATCGTATCGATCAGTGCATTGAAGATGACCATCTTGGTCTGATAATAACCTTCAGACTTTTCATCGACGATCGGCTTCTTGACCTCAGCCTGGGGCGGCGTGTCAGGGACAGGGGCCGCGGGCTTTCCCGCCGGACGCGCCGACGACTTGGCCTTGGGCGGCTCCGTCATACGCGCGGGGAGCTGCTCCGGTCGGGGGGACGCCGCCGGGCTTTGGCCCGGACCGTCTGAAAGAGATTTCTTACCAAACATGGGGTTGGTCTACCGGCCTAAGGAAAAGAGAGATTTAAGACTGAGCCTTTGCTTCTTTGCGGACTGTGTTTGACCGAGCAGCCTTTCGGATACTGTCCTTAGGGCGACGGCACATTTCGACTTCGGATTAAGTTCGATCAGGGTTTCCGCATTTGTGGAGGCTTGACCGAAGGCGGCAGGGTCCCATGGAAACACAGAGAGCGCCTCAAGATCGAGGGCCTCTTCGAATTGCTCGACCGGCACCTCCGGCCGTTTCGGCACACCCATCTGATTGAGCAATAAAATCGGCGGTGCATCGTTCGCCCGGTGGGCCTTGATGACTTCGACCAGATTTTTGGCATTCCTGAAAGACGACAGGTCAGGTGTCGCCGTAATCACGATTTCGTCAGCGCCGTGAAGGACGTGTTGCGACCAAGGTGACCAGATATGCGGCAGGTCCACAACCACCGAAGGCGCTGCCTGACGCACAAGATCGATCACGATCTCAAAATTCTCGGGCGACAATTCATAGGTTCGCTCAAGCATATTGGGTGCGCTGAAGATGGAGAGGCGCTTCGTCACCTCCTGCAACAGACGATCGAGCAGAACACTGTCCAAGCGTTCGGGGGAGGAAAGCGCCTCGGCCAACCCCTGACTGGGATCGCGCTCAAAATCGAGACTGGCCGTCCCAAAGGGCAGGTCAAGATCGAGAAGCACAGTGTCCGATGCATATTCCTCTGCCAGAGCCCACGCCACATTATGGCAGATTGTCGAGGAGCCGACGCCCCCGCGTGCCCCCACAAAGACAAAGGATCGCCCAATCGTGCTGACCGCCGGATCGGTATAGATTTTCCCGATGGCTTCGATGATTTGGAGTGGTGACCGCGGCGCCACGATATAATCGCTGACCCCGCGATCGATCAAAGAGCGATAGAGCTGAATATCGTTCAGATGCCCGATAATCATGACATGGCTGCTCGGGTCGCAGACCTCGGCAAGCTGATCGAGCCCCGCCAGTAGGCTCGTCGGGGACTCGCTGGCCTCAATCAAGATTAGGTTCGGGCTGGCTTCCTCAGCATAGATCTGGGCGGCACTTGCGGCATCCCCCGCAGAGATCGTCACATGGGTCTTTGACATTCGACGATCCGCCGCTGCCTTCTCGACAATCAGCGTGGTTGCTTCGTTCTGGGTAAAGACGTGAACGTTAATCCGCGGAATGGGAGCGATATTGAGCGCGGTCGTGTCGGTTTCCTCCGGCAACGGACCGGGAGGCACCCCTTGCATAAAACTATCGCCCATGGGCGCTGGGGGGGACGCCGTTGATGTCGGTTCTGGCGCGATATTGCCTTCCTCCTGCTCCCTGACGGCAGGCGGCGGACCGGACTGCATGGCGGCTGAGGAGGCAAAGTCGAAATCGTCCAGGGCATCGACCCGATCGTCCTCAACAGACGCCGGGGGTTGATCGTCCGGTGTGACCGCCGGGGGAAGATCATCCGTCACCGGAGGAGATGACACCTCCTCGTCCGCCGCTTCGTCATGCTGACGTTCCGCCGCCTCGAGCGCGCGCAACTCCTCCTCGAGATTAGGGTCCTCATCGAGAAGTTTCTGCAATGTTTCGTCGTCGAGATCGTCGAGATCGAGATCGAACTCGAATTCACCGTCCCCTTTGGCTTCGCCCGAAACTCCTGCCATGGTCATCTCCTCAAATTCGACGCATCGCCCCCGACGGGAGGACGATCAATCGAGCTCCACTTCTACAGCTTCGATCACGACAGTATTCTGAGTATTGATCGGTTTACTGGCGAGATGCCCGTCCCGTGTAGTGGTGGATTGAGCTCTCGTCAGATCGCGGGGGTCGGCGATCATCGCCGCCAAATTGTGCTGGCTGGAACAGCCGAAATTCGGGTGCGATAGGTTTCGGAAACGAGCGGCCCGCTCATTGTCGAACACACCGCATTGGGGCCCCTGCGCCACATAACGCACGAAGGACACCATCACTTCTTTTGCCGTTGAAGAGGTCACAGAGGCCCCCTGAATATCAGCATAGGCCACACCGCTGTCATTCAGCGCCGCGCGGACGGCCGCCGCGGTTTCGTTCGCCTCAAGATCCCGTCCGGTTCCCGCCGGGGCCGTTACAGTGATCGGGCCATAGCCCTTTGTGCGATAGGCGCTGACGAAGCGGTCAAGCTGTTGGAGGTCCCCGCGCGATAAGCCGCTTCGGGTCGAGTCGATCGGGATCGTCAGGGTCACGGCTTGTTGATCCACCGTGATCGGATGGCGTTCTGCCGCGGATAGCGAATGGACCTCGCTGTTAAAGGGGGAGGTACAGGCCGCACTGACCACTAGAAGGGGCAGAAGAACAGCAATCTTACGCATCTTGAATATTCTTCCTTTCGACTTAGTCGAGAATGAACCCGATCGGCCCTGAGAGTTGTGCGTCACGGGCCTTACGTCCGCGGACGCCATAGGCGCTTTCCAATTGACCCAAGATGACGGACTGAACCGGGCTTGGCGGCGCATAGCCCTGGGCCGGATCGGTTAGAGCGGCGAGGTCGGTGGGCTCCACCAGATAAGGGGTGGCGATGATCACCAACTCGGTCTGTTGGCTCTGGAATTCCTGACTACGGAACAAGGCGCCCAGGACAGGGGTCTCTTTAAGACCCGGAACGCCGTCGATGACCTCGTTGATGTCCTCTTGCAACAAGCCCGCAAGAGCGAGGGAGCCCCCCGACGGCAATTCGACCGTTGTCGCCGCCGAGCGGCTGACTGTCCCCGGCACGATAAACCCTTCAAAGGTTTGCTCGATGATCTCGCCGGTATCGGGGTCCTCCTCCGCCTGGGTCGCACCGGCAATGGAGAGACCATTCACGTTCGAGACGTCCGAGACTTCCGTGGCGAGGGTCAACTGAATACGGTTTTTCGAATAGACCACAGGTTGGAATTCAAGCTGCACACCGAATGGTTTGAAGGTGACGGACGGCGTCCCGTTCGCACTCGCTTCGGGGACGGGAAATTCCCCCCCCGCCAGGAAGGAGGCGTTGCGTCCGCTCAACGCGACGATGCTCGGTTCGGCGAGCGTCTTCACAAGACCATTCTGTTCGAAAATGTCGAAGGCGAAATCAAGATTAGTGATATCACCAAATCCAGGAGTGGAAAGATTGGCATTGATCCCCCCCAAGGATTGACCGGAAATGGCAAAGGAGTTCTGCACGGCAAATTCGATGGCGGACCGATCGACCTGGGCGACGCCGTTCAAATCGATGCCCAATTGCCGCACAAGACGACGCTGCATCTCGACGATCTTGATCTTCAGTAGAACCTGTGAGGGCTCGCGAACTTTCAGCATGTTCACGAAGTTATCCTCACCCGCGAAGCGCGAAGCAATTTCCCCCGCCCGCTGAGCGTCCGATGCATTATCCACCGTACCGTGGATGATCACATTCCCGTTAAGGCTCTCCACTGAAATCCGAGCGTTCGGCACGAGCTTGGTCATTAATTCCCGTATCGTGTCGGCGTCTTGTTCGACCCGGATTTCAAGATTGAGGATCTGGTTGTTGGCGCGGTCGAAAAAGAACGCGTTCGCCTGTCCGGCCTCACGCCCCATCAGGAAGACACGTTGAGGGGTACGGATCACGGCTTCGACGATATCGGGGTCGGAGACGATGATATCCGTGGCGGGACGGGGCAATTCGATGATCGCCGCTTTGCCGAGGGGGAGGAGAACCTCGCGGCTGGCAAGACCATTACCGCCGGCATCGTAGGTGGTCTCGAATTCGAGGGGGGTACTCCCCCCCGGCTGCGCCATTGATGGACCCGTCCCGATAAGGACCGCCCCCGCAAGTCCAGCCATCACTGACAAAATCTTACGCATATCGATTATCATCCTTGGCCGAACCGAATGACGACCACCTCTTCGGGTGAGGTGTCGACGATCGGCATGCCTGTTTCAGGCGAAAGGTCGTAGACACTCCTCAATACGAGAGTGAGCTGCTTATTGTCTCTGGCGCCGATAAAGCTGGGGACCTGGGCTGGTGAGAGCTCAAATGTAACGGTCGATCCATTGAGCGCGGTTTGCTCGTCCGTTACATTGGTGACCTGATCGATCGCCAACACGCGAATATTCCGGAGAATGGCGGAGGTTTCCATCTGCCCGTCGTCGCCGATCCCGGTTGCGAAGATGTCAACTCGATCCCCAGGAAGAATAAACCCGCCTGAGGTCTCCTCAAGGCCCATACGCGCCGTGACCGCACGCATGCCCGGCGTCAGGATCGATGCCAGCATCCCCCGGTCACCATGGGCAACCGTATTGACGCCATAGATAGGTTGGTTCGCATCGATCCGCAGCCGCGCACGACGCAGACCGAGATTGTCGATGAAATCCTGATCATCCTTGGTGATGAAGAATTCTGGTACATTGGCGGACGGCCACTTCACCCATTTGACCATGCCCTCGGATAAAATAGCGCCCTGGGGAATATCCTTTGCACTGAACATTACTTCAGCCATCGCCATGCGGGGTTGAATGGGCGCGGTCGGAACAGCGGTCGTCACCGCGGGCTCATCATTACCGGCAAGCATGAAGAACGCTGCCCCGCCTGCGGCGATGGCAACTAACAATATAAGCAAACGTGCGGCTTTCATGCTCTCACCCTTGGACTCCGACAGCCCCGTATTACGGTAACCTGAATGCTAACCTTCAAAACAATGTTAATACGCCCTTTCCTCACGGGTTTTCTCTAGAAGAGGGAGAAGGGAGTTTTTGACCATAACATCAGGCCAGATGCCGCGATGGCGACCCCATAGGGCATGTCTTTCTTTCGATTATACAAATCGAACAGCCACCCCGTCGACATGACATTCACCGGCAGGGGGAGGCGCCGAAACGACAGCAGCGCAAAAGCGAGCCCTCCGCCAAAAATCATCGTCCACAGAACGAATTCGAGGGCCAGTGCCGGCCCGACCCAAAGGGTCGTTGCCGCCAAGAGTTTGACATCGCCGCCCCCTAACTTTCCGATGGCGAAGAGGGCAAAGCCGGCGGCCAGAATACCAAAGGCAAAGGCAACACTCGACAGGGCCATTGTAAAGGGAATGCCGACAGCAAGAGCACATAACGGCCACGCAACCGCCAAGGCCGCCGTAACCCGATTGGGGATCTTGAAACTTGTCAAATCATAGACTGCCGCAACGCTGAGCAGCGCCGGATAGACGAGACTAATGACGGATGAAAACATGTTCTCGACCCTTTGAGTGTGGTGTAGGCTGACGAGGTAAGGATTTCCTTGCCAACAAGTTAGGCAATGGAATCCTGAGCGTTTTGGTGAGGTTCGAAACAAAAAAGCCGGCCTCGCTGTCGCGAAGCCGGCCTATTTATGCTCGCCAGCCCATCTTCTAACCGTATCACGCAGCGGCTAGGAAAGAGGGGCCAGCGAAACCCGTAAACGGATCAGGTGGTGACGCCGTTGTTTTCGAGCGTGGTGTTCACGTCGTCGAACGCGCCCTGAATCCGGGTGCCGAGCGAGCTGACGGCCGAGATGATCGCAACCGCGATCAGGGCGGCAATCAGACCGTACTCAATAGCGGTGGCGCCGTCTTCGTCTTTCACGAAGCGATTAAAAAGATTGTTCATGGTTCTCTCCTGTTACCCAAAGAAATCTGGTTTTTGCACTCTCCAGATGTAATTTGTCCTATGGCATGAAGTTAAAAAAATGACGAACGCTGGAAAGTATATTGGTAAATTTTTCGCTACTAATAAGTATTCAATATGCTAGACTTCTGAGGCGCGAAAGATCTTCAACGACAAGCCCTGGATAGTCTCGCTTAACGATCCCACTATCGATGAGGCGCGCGACCACTGCCGCAACCTCCCGATCCGCCACACCGCATTGCTCGGCCATCGTTGAATGGCGTGGCATCGGGTCAATCACATGATTACCGTTGCGCCGAACAACGAGGTCGATCAGCAGACGATGAATTCTCCGCTCGCCATCGATCCGACCGTCTTGGGGGGCCACGGCCTGCTGCCATTGTCGTGCGGCATGACGGAGCAAAGCCTTGGCGAGGTCGTCATGGGTATCAATACATTCCCGAAAAGCACCGCAGTCGATCAAAAAGAAATCGGACGGGGCAGTGGCCATCAAGCTTAAGGGTAAAGAGCCCAAGGTTTCATCGGCCAACAGCCCCGTCAGTCCGACTGTCTGACCAGACGTCAATTCATCGACATCGAATTCCCCCGCACGCGACGTCGCCTTGACAAGCCGCGCATGTCCTTTGGCCAGGGCGAACAATGTTGTCCCGTCGAATTGTCCGTCAATGACAATACTGTCGCCCTCGGCATAGGCCACATGATCCGAAATCGCATTGATCGCCACAAGTGTCGGAACGGAGACGCCGACCAGCCAAGGGAAAGCCTGGAGAAGGGAAAGTCGCTCCCGCTCAATCGGCATGGCATGGGAGGGATCGATCGCAGCGGCCATTTACGCACCTTGTCTCTAGGCAGGATGCGATGACTAACAGAGGAACACTGAGATTGCGTAAAGCTCCCCCCCACGGATTTAAAGTGTTGTTGAGACTTAGATGGCTAAAAGAGTGTTGCGTATCTCTCATGGGACGACCGTCATGAAACTGTTTACCGGATTGGCCGTGATCGCCGCGACTGCCCTCGCCCCCACCGCACAGGCAGGAGAGATGTGGCTGACACTGAACGATGCTCGGTTTCACGAGACCGCAAAGCCCATCAGCAGTATTGTCGTCGGGAACCCGGCGATTGCCGATGTCACGGTTCGGACGAAAACGAATATCATTCTGTTTGGCAAAATGCCCGGCGCCACGACAATTACCCTTTTCGACGCGCGTGGAGAGGTAATCGACCGTCTTGCGCTAAAGGTTCGGAATGCCAGCAATAATGTGGTGACCCTGCAGGCCGGCGAGAACCGGTACACCTTTTCCTGCACCACCGTATGCGAACAGATCCCGGCCATCGGCGATGGGTCGAATGAGAGTCGCGCCGAATTGGCCAGTGTCGCCGAACAGGCGCAGCAGGCCGTGACCCGCGCCTCGGCCGGGGACAACCCGTCGAACTCCGTCGTCGAAAGCCTCGAAGGGCTTGTTTCGGTGGGCGAGGCGGTCACCCCCTCTAACGGCAACGATTCATGAGCGCCCCTGGGGCATTTTCGAGCGAAGCGGGAACCGGTTCGCGTAGAGAAAATGCGGGGAAGCAAAGAGCTAGAGACGTTTCCCAGCCCCGATTGAGCGATACGGCTCTAATGGTTGTCTTCGGGCAGCTGGTCGGCGAAATTATATATTCGCGGACGCTCTGTGGGTCTTAATCGCCGGCGACACCATTCGTCGATCGACCACGCCATCTTTTCGTCCGGGTCGATATCATCGGCGAGAACGATATCGGTAATCAATCGATCGAGGGCGCCCGGCCGCTGCGATACTCTCACACTACATTGGCTGACCATTGGGTGCTCGGCGATTGTCGCTGCGATCGCAGTCGGAAACACATTGACCCCGCCGATCTGAATGGCCCCGTCCCGCCGGGCGCCAAGGTCAAATTGCGACGGCCCGGTCCAGGACAAATCGTCCATCGGGAGCATTTTATAGGGTCGCCCATTGGCGCTGGATCTGATGATGGCGCTGCCCTCCCCTCGGCTCCAATGGCGGAAAAGCGAGAAGGGGTCCGGGGGGCTGTCGCGCCACCCCACAACGCCGGTTTCGGTCGATCCGTAGAGTTCTCGCATCGCCCCCACACCGCGGGAGCGCAATTGCCGCGCAAGCTCCGGACTGAACCGCTCCCCGAAGGTCAGTCCCATCACATTGTCAGGAAGATCCGGCAGCGTTTCTGCGAGATATCGCCACAAGGTCGGCGTGGCGATAATCAGGTCACCGAACTGGACCGCTTCGGCGAGTTCGTCAGGACCAAGTCCGCGCCCATCGACTACCTCAAGCCGGAGAAGCGAGGGGGCGAGAACCGAACTGACAAGCCCCATCAGATTGTCCGCCTGCACCAAACTGAAAACCCGGCGACGCCCCTGAATCAAACTCGCAACGGCCGCCGCGTCCTGATAGATGTCGTCCGCATTATGGCGCGTATCGACATAGCCCGCAGGGGTCGCCGGATAGAACCGAAACGACGTCAGCCGTCGCCGGATCAGGGGGAACAGACGCGCCGCCCATTGGCCGAAGCGGTCCTCGGCATTGGTTTCCAACGCCTCGGCTTCGAGATCGAAGAACTGGGTGAACCGCAGGCCGCAGGCCCGCCTTTGCTCAGGGGTCGCTTCGACACCCCCCGCGCCAAGGGGGGTGTCGGCATCCCAACGCGAAAGGGTCAGTGTCTCGGTATATTGCCCAAATCGGCGCGCTAATTCGTCCGCCGTCAGCGAGGCGCTGATCTTGACGAGGTCGGGTTCTTTAATTGTGAAGCTATCCATACGCGTTGCCGGACCTCCCCGTCCCTGTCACCCTTTGTTCTGTCGCCCCTTGTTCTGTCCCCCGCTGCGCCGCCCGCCACGGGGGGAGCCGGCGCCGACCCCGCGCCCATTCCGCCCAAGGGTCGAAAAGCGTCACAGCGAAAACCTTAGCTGCGGTCTCCTCTCAAACCGGTCGAGACATTAGACGCGTTTGAGGATCGAGACCTACCCAAACCGTGCGGGGTCGACTAGGTCCAGCATTCGACATTACCCGCCAAAGGAGACACCACTCATGGCTGCCAAAATCGTGACCGTTCTCGGCGCTTCAGGCTTTTTGGGCCGTCATGTCGTCAGAGAGCTGGCCAATCACGGGTGGCGTATCCGTGCCGCTGTACGGCGACCGAACAACGCCCATTTCCTCAAGCCCTTAGGCAAGCTGGGCCAAATCGATATCGTTCAGGCCAATATACGCGAACGGATGTCGGTGGCGGAGGCGGTGGAGGGCGCCAATGCCGTCGTCAACCTCGTGGGCATTCTTGCGCCCGAAGGACAGCAAACCTTTGAGAGCGTGCAGGTTCAGGGCGCCCGCAATGTCGCCGAAATGGCTGCGCGCGCGGACATCACGAATGTGGTGCATGTCTCGGCGATCGGCGCCGACCCGGCGAGCGACAGCGTCTATGCGCGGACCAAGGCGGCGGGCGAAGCGGCGGTCAAAGAGGCCATTCCGGGGGCCGCGATCCTGCGACCGTCGATCGTCTTCGGCCCCCAGGATGACTTCTTCAATCGATTTGCCAGCATGGCGCAGATGTCGCCGGTATTGCCGCTGATCAGCGGCCAAACGCGATTCCAGCCGATCTATGTCGACAATGTCGCCGATTGTGTCGCCGCCGCCCTGGACGACCTCGACCTCAGGGGCCGGACCTATGAGCTGGGGGGGCCTGAAATCATGACATTCAAGGAATTGATGCAGCTGATGCTGAAGATCATCGGTCGTCGCCGGATCCTACTGCCGACCCCCTTGCCGGTGGCCTCTCTCATCGGCAATGTCGGGGACGTCGTCGGCTCCTTGCCTTTTGTCACCCCGCCCTTGACCAGCGATCAGGTGAAACTCCTCCGCCGGGATAATGTGGTCGGCCTGACCAAGGATGAGACCCTCGGCACCATCGAAGATTTCGGCATCTCCCCCGAGACCCTGGAGGCCATCCTGCCGACCTATCTCGTCCGCTATCGCAAGCAGGGGCAATTCAGCCCCGAGGTCCCGGTCTGACCCTGTCGCATCGCCCGCACCTCAGGGCCGCCATCCCTCCTCATCGGGGGCGGCGTCGCGCAGGCGCTCCCGTTCTTGTGCCGCCGCCCGACGTTGCGCTGTGAGGGCGCCCATCGCCTCAAGGAGAGGAGACAGCCCCTCCCCCGTGGCCCCCGAGACGAGGAAAGGCGTCGTGCCGGTGACCTGTGCCAGGGCGGCCCGCTTTTCCTCCCGCACATCTTCGTCCAGCGCGTCGATCTTGTTGAGGGCCAGGATCTCCGGACGCGCGGCAAGATCCGCCGAATAGGCCGACAATTCTTCGCGAATGGTTCGATAGGCACCAACAATGTCGCCCTCCGTCCCGTCGATCAGATGGAGGAGACCTGCGCATCGTTCGACATGCCCCAAAAAACGGTGGCCGATCCCCGCGCCCTCATGGGCCCCTTCGATCAGACCGGGAATATCGGCGAGCGTGAAGCTGCGATTGGGGCCGAGCCGAACCACCCCCAATTGAGGATGAAGGGTCGTGAAGGGATAATCAGCGATCTTCGGCTTTGCCGCGGACACCGCCGCAAGAAAAGTCGACTTCCCCGCATTCGGCAGGCCGACAAGGCCGATATCGGCAATCAGCTTCAGCCTTAGCCATAAAGTCCGCTCCTCGGGGAGTTGCCCCTTATTCGCGTGGCGGGGCGCTTGGTTCGTGCTCGTCTTAAAATGCGTATTCCCAAAGCCACCATTGCCGCCCTTGGCGAGGAGAACCCGGTCACCTGTGTTTTTCAGATCCGCGATGAGGGTCTCTTCGTCCTCCTCATAGATCTCCGTGCCGGTGGGCACCTTGATGATGAGGTCGTCCGCCCCCGCCCCAGTGCGATTCCGCCCTGCGCCGTTCTCGCCACGATTCGCTTTGTAATGCTGCTGATAGCGAAAATCGATCAGCGTATTGAGGTTATCGACCGCCTCGGCAATGACATGGCCGCCGCGGCCGCCATCGCCCCCGTCCGGTCCGCCGAATTCGATGAACTTCTCCCGGCGAAAGGAGACACATCCATTCCCTCCGCCGCCTGACATGATATAAATCTTTGTACGATCGAGAAACTTCATGGTTTTAGGTCCTGCCGCGTGAGGCGAAAGCCCAGTCGGGGAAAATTGTCGCGCCGCGTCATTGACCACCCTGGGCCGATATCGCCCAAGGGGCGAAAACCGACCTTGAGCGCCACGCGCTGGGACGCCACATTATCGGTGAAAATATCCGCCTCGATCGCATTGACCGGCAAGGCGCGAAAGGCGTGAGCGCACAGGGCCCGCACCGCTTCGGTGGTCAGCCCCTGCCCCCATAGGTCTTTCCTTACGCTATAACCGATCGACCAGCGCCGCCCGAGCCTCTGGCTGAGACCGATGCTGCCGATCACCCTGCCGTTCTGGACCATCACAAGACCGAAGGTTTCTCGGGGGTCGGAGGTGCGCCATTGCCGCAGACGGAACAGCGTCTCCTCCCTAGTGAGCGGATGTCCCCAAGTTTTCGTCGAAACAGCGACATCGCGATCGCCAAAGACGACCGTCAAATCATCGGCGTCCCGCAGCACGGAGCGCCGCAGGACCAGTCGCTCGGTTCGAAGGCTATGGGGCATGTCTCCTTGTCCTCTCAACAAAAAAGGGGCCCGAGGGGCCCCTTGAGCGACGATCCCGCCGCTGAATCGAGGATGCCGCCTCAGGCCCCATCCTCTACCGGGGTAACGCTGACGATCTTGCGATCATCCTTTGTCGTCCGGAACGTGACCTGACCTTCTGCCTTAGCGAAAATCGTATGGTCCTTGCCGAGCCCGACATTGTCACCGGCAAAATACCGTGTGCCGCGTTGGCGGATGATGATGTTCCCCGGGACGACGTGCTCGCCCCCGAACTTTTTCACGCCGAGGCGCTTACTTTCTGAATCGCGACCGTTCCGTGACGAGCCGCCCGCCTTTTTATGTGCCATGCTTAATCGTCCTTCGTTTCCGTCGCTTCAGCAACATTGTCTTCGGTGAAGGCGCCAACGGGATTATCCGTGGCGCCGCGGGGCGGGGTTGCCGCCGGGTCGATCGGGTCTTTGGCCTTCGGCGTGGAGGCCGTTACCGAAGGACTTGCGCCGCCGGTCAGGATCTCACGGACCCGCAGAACGGTCATCGGCTGGCGATGCCCTTTTTTCCGGCGATAATTCTGACGGCGGCGTTTCTTGAAGACCGTGATCTTCTTATCGCGCCCCTGCTCAAGAATCTCAGCGGCGATGGAGGCGCCGGACACGGTGGGGGCGCCGATTTCCGCCTCCCCTTCACCGCCGAGCATCAAGACCGTCTCGAGCTGGATAATGTCCCCCGCCTGACCATCAAGTTTTTCCACCTTGATGACATCGTCGGGGGTGACGCGGAATTGTTTGCCGCCGGTTTTCACGACTGCGTACATAGAATCTGCCTTTCGCTGGCCGGAGAGAAGCCCCGGCATGCCTTTTTCCGTCCCGACTTCTTGGCGATCGAGTAAGGTCGCGCGCGTACGACGCAGGGGAGCCCGCGTCAAGATGATTGTCGCGGCGGCGCGGCAAGAGCCCGCATCGGCGAGGCCCTTAGGCAAACCCAAGAAGCGCCGGCAAGCCTAAGCACCGCCCGCCCTCTCCCTGCTTTCGACATCGGCCCCTGCGTGCTAGCCCTCTATTGTTGCGGACGCACCGATAAGGGAATGGGTAATGGTTTTGTCCTTGATTGCCACCGGCCTTCTGGCGCTTCAGGCCGATCCTGGGGTCGGTGCCGTGCGCGCCGAAATGGGGACGGAGGGGCGCGTGACCGTCCTTCGCGGGACGACCAGTCTACCCGTTGAGGAGGCCCTCGTCCTGTTGCCTGAGGATCGCGTGGTGGTGGGCCCCAATAGCGCCGCCAGGGTCGAGGCCTATGGCTGTGCGGTCACCATGCCCGCAAATACCATCACGACGGTGACCACCGATCTGTGCGACGTTGCCGGCGCGCATTCGGCCAAGCGGTCCTTACGGATTGGGCCGGGCAAATATATTGCATCGGGCCTCGTGGCGGGCGCCATCATCGCCGGGATCGACGCGGTGCAAGACGATGATGACGGCGACGACGACGATGAGGCGGTCAGCCCGGACTAAGCGTCCCCGGCGACCCTATTTCTGAGCGAAGAGAACAGCCCTTTCCTTTAGGCAGAAGAGCGGCCCGGCCAGCTCTTTTCCCCGCTTTTCTCTAAGGTCCCGCCCCCTAAGGGCGCAGAGACGGCAAGGGCCGCTTTTATAGAGAAAAGCGGCCCGACGGGTGGGGATGGGACGAGCCCCTAGGGCTCGACGCGCTCCTTAAGCGAACAGGTCCGCCGCGTCGATGAGCGCCGGGGCGGGGCTTGCGTCCTCTGCCGCAACGGCCGCGGTCTCGTCGATCAGATCGAACAGGTCGTTAAGGCCCGTGGCGACCGTCACCGCCGTTGCCTCATCGGCAAAGCGGTAGAGTTCGGTCCCCTCGATCGCGCCCCCGGTGAGGAGGGCGAAGGTGCCCGCTCGCAGCACTGTCAGGCTCTCACCCTCAGCCGCGGCGAGGCCGTCAATCGCCCCATCGCGCAAGGCCGTCGCGCCGAACACCGTCGCAATCGCCTCGACGAAGGGATCAAGAGCGTCGAACCGCGATTGGGTCGCCCCGCCATCGGCGGTGAACCCGAACTGATCGCCAATCTGATCGTAGAAGACCCGCAGACCGCCCAGATCGAACCGGAAATCGGTCGGATCGTTGGCCACCGCCCCGTTCGCGGCGATCTCGTCCGTGAGATCGAACAGGAAGGCCTCGAAATTCTCCGCCGCCCGCTGGGTAGCAAAGGCAAAGGTCAGCGTGCCATCGATCGCATCCCCGGCGAGGGTCACGAGGCCCTCGGCCGTTGCCTCGATCGACAGGGCAGCCTCGCCGTCGGCGAGCACCGCATCGTCGATGGTCGCCTCGATACTGACAACGCCGCCATAGAGCGCGGCCGCCTCTGCCAGGAACGCCTCAACCTCATCGTAGCTCACGCCGGCATCGGCCCCTTGGCCATAGGCGCGGAAGGCATCGCCGTCGAAGGTGAACAGGTTGAGCCCGCCATTGGTAAAGGTCAGCAGGCTGAAGGCGGTCCCACTATTGGCGACCTCCACTGGCCCTTCGACCGTTACCAAAACGGTGGCGGAACTTTGCTCCTCGCCATCGCTGATGGTGTAGCCAAAGCTGGTCAGGGCGGTTTCACCCTCGGCCAGATAGGCAAAGCGACCCTCCGTCGAATAGGTCACGGTCCCGTCGCCATTGTCGAGGACGCTGCCCTCAAGTCCCGCGACATCCAGGTCCACAACCGTCAGCGGATCATTATCCTCGTCGACATCATTCACCAACAGATCGACCTCAACGCTCTGGCCCGCTGTGACGAGGGCGTCATCGTCGAAGGCGGTCGGGGCCACATTGCTGCTGGTCAGGTTAAGCCCGATCAGAACAGGATCGTGGTCGGAGGACCGGAACGGGGTCGACGGATCGAAATAGGCTTCTTGCTCAGTCGGCTTGAAGTCGAGATCGTAATCGATCACCGGCGGCTCATCCGCATTGATATGCCAAACCGCCGCATCGACGACCTGGGAGAGCAAGGACGCATTGGCGAAGGCATAATCGAGGGTGCCATAGCCCTGGGCCTGCGGCACAATCCCGAGATCCACGGGGAACCCATAGGTATAATCCGTGTCGGCCAGACTATCGACCAGATCCGTGAACCCTGCATTTTTCAGATAGGCGATGGGATCTTCCATGGCGTAGGCATTGAGGTCGCCGAGGATCATCACGTCGGCATCGCCCGAAGAGGTCGGATCGGTGGCCAGCCACGCATCGAGGGCGATCGCGGCGTTGAGCCGGGTCTGATTGAAGGCGCCGGCGCCGTCGCCTTGATCGGCGTCGCCGCCACTGCCGCTGCCGCCCTTGGACTTGAAGTGGTTCGCAACGAGAGTGACTTGACCGCCGCCGTCGATCTCTTCGAAGGTTGCGGCAAGGGCAGCCCGGTTGGTGCTGACCCCGTCAAAGACCGGCTGCCCGAAGGACAGGCCAAGCCCCGGCAGATCGGCGTCACTCAAGATCTCGACCGTGGTGCCCTCGGCCAATTGCACCTTGTCCGTCTTATAGATGAAGCCGACCGAAATCGCGTCGCTGACATCCACAAAGGACTGGCCAGGATCGACATAGGCATAGGTCTCCGTCGGGAAGGCCGTATTCAGCGCGTCGACCAATGTGCCAATCGCGAATTGCCCATCGCCATTGGTGTCGGCGAATTCGTTCTCCAGCTCGACAAGGCTCAGAATATCGGCGCCACTCTGCCCGATCGCCTGGACCAGCTTGTCCAATTGGCGGTCGAACTCTGCCTGATTATCCGCCCCCCGGGGCTCAAGATTGCTCGGGCCGGAAGTGTTCCCGTTCTGATCGAGGGTCGTGAAGAAATTAAGGACGTTGAAGGTGGCCACCGTCAAGTCGCCGCCGACATCCGGGGCCTCGGTCGGGCGCGGATTATCGTTGACGAAGGTCGGCGCCTCGACCGGATTGATCCGGAAATTCTCGTCGCCAAATCCGCCTGAGCCGCGACTGTAGCGCACAACGCCCACAAGATCCTGCACACTGTCTCCGGCACGCAAGCCCTCATCGCCGTCGAAAAACCCGTCCGGATAAGGAAGACTTGTCGGGTTCTGAACGGATGAGCCGTCATCGATCACCAGGGTCGACTTCGCCGCCTCTTCAAGGAACGCCGCATAGCCCACGGCATCGGGGGCGTTATCCTGCGTAAAGATCGGCAAACGATCCCCCGCGGTCAGGCCGATATCGCCGAACCGGCCATAGGTGAAAAGGTCTGTGACGGTCAGCTGCTGGCTGTTCGGCACCGTGACCAGCATCCCCTCATAGGCTTCGAGATCCGCAATCAAGGTGCCATCGTCGGTGCTCACGACATCGGCCACCGGGAACGTGATCGTCGCGGCCGTGGGCAAGGTATTATCCGCACTGATGATCTCGATCGACGACAGGCTGATCTGGGTCTCGCCGAAGAACTCCGTCACGGTCCCTGTCACTTCGACAAGGTCACCGACAGCGACATCGATGGCAGGACTCGAACCGTCGAAGACGAAAATTCCTTCAGAAGACTGAGCATCGCCGTCCGCGTCGGCATCCTCCTCCTGGAGGTAGAAGCCGTTGAAGTCGCCGTTCTCGCCAAGACCACCGTCTTGAAAGTCGCCAACGACCACAGCGCGGACGGTCACGGTGCCGCCGGCAAGGGGGCTGACCGCGCCGGTGCCTTGAACATCGCTGATCAGGGTAATGGGCTCAGGGTCTGCCATGAGGGTCGGGTTAAGGGCGCCGAAGGTCGGGGCAAGGGTGGGGTCGGTATCGAAATCGGATGGGGAGAGGACGGTGCCGTCCGCGGCGACGATGTCCGTCGAACTGCCCAGGAAATTGACCGCGTAAAGATCGCCAACGCTACCGTCACGGAAGATCAGCTCGGGCTCCGCCCCGGTATAGGCGAAATCCGTCCCGCCAAGTTCTGCGCCATAGACAAAGGCTTCATCCCCCGCCGTGTCGGGCACCCCGATTGCGTCGAGGACAGTGCCGAAGGTCGACAGATCGTCCGCCGTCCCATCATCATCCGTGTCGATATCGGTCCCAACGGCACCGGTGAAGCTGTCGAGCAGCACCAGGGTGAAGGAGGGATTTTCGAGATCCGCAATCTCAACCGTCAGCAGCCCATTCGCATCGAAGGTCCCCGAAACGGTTTCAAGCCGGTCAACGGTCCCCGCCGACGATCCCGCATCGCTTTCGATGGACAAAAGAACGCCGGTAAAGCTGGTCCCCGCCTCCCCCGACAGTTCAATCGTCTGGGTCGCCGGATCGGTGCCCGGCGGATTCGACTGGAACTCAGCAATCAAGACAGGCGCCGCCTGGCTGCCGAGGGTCGGGTTAAGGGCGCCGAAGGTCGGGGCAAGGGTGGGGTCGGTATCGAAATCGGATGGGGAGAGGACGGTGCCGTCCGCGGCGACGATGTCCGTCGAACTGCCCAGGAAATTGACCGCGTAAAGATCGCCAACGCTACCGTCACGGAAGATCAATTCGGGCTCCGCCCCGGTATAGGCGAAATCCGTCCCGCCAAGTTCTGCGCCATAGACAAAGGCTTCATCCCCCGCCGTGTCGGGCACCCCGATCGCGTCGAGGACCGTACCGAAGGTCGACAGATCGTCCGCCGTCCCATCATCATCCGTGTCGATATCGGTCCCAACGGCACCGGTGAAGCTGTCGAGCAGCACCAGGGTGAAGGAGGGATTTTCGAGATCCGCAATCTCAACCGTCAGCAGCCCATTCGCATCGAAGGTCCCCGAAACGGTTTCAAGCCGGTCAACGGTCCCCGCCGACGATCCCGCATCGCTTTCGATGGACAAAAGAACGCCGGTAAAGCTGGTCCCCGCCTCCCCCGACAGTTCAATCGTCTGGGTCGCCGGGTCGGTGCCCGGCGGATTCGACTGGAACTCGGCAATCAAAGGGCCGGGGAGAGCCGACGCCGTGAAAGCCGACCCGACCAGCGAATTGTCCACTGGCCCCGCCAACCAGGACAATGCCAACGCGTCCTGGCCCGACGGACTGAGAAGGGCGGCGGTCAGGCGTTCGTCGGCCCCCTCCGTCCCCGTTGCAGAAAGGCGCAGCGAAGCCGTTTCGGTCAGCCCCAGATCGGCAGTTGGCAGCATGGTCAGTATCCCTCTCAAATTCGCGACGCGAATCGCCTCAGCGAGGGGACGTTAACCATTGTTACATGACAGGATGACGACGATCCGCCCTCAACCCACAGCGACCGATCATTCAGATCAGAACCGCCGGGCGATACTCACCGCGCCAAAGCGTTGATTGTCGGCTTGGGCTTCGAACTGCTTGGTGCGCCAGACCTGGCTATAGGCCAACTGCCAGTCCGCAATCCGCCACACGATGCCGCCTTGGATTTCGCCGACCGTCTCTTCGATGTCGACCGTCACCGGATCGTCATCGTCGAACAAGGACCCTTCGAGGGTGATGTCGTTGAACACATATCGCCCCTGTCCGCCGATATAGGCATATAAGGCATTGGATTGGGTGGGGCTGAAATACCCCACCCCGGCGGAGGCGGGATTGATCCGTGGCGGCCCGAAATCGTCATCGAGCCCTGCCCCGAGACGGAGAATAGCCCCCGCCCGCACGTCGCTGCGGATGTTGCCCACCGAACCCCCGGCATAGGGGGTCACGTCGACCCCAACTCCGACATTTCCGATCTCGCGAGAGAATTGAGCCCGTAATTTTCGTTCGTAGCTGACGACAACGCCAAGTTCGTTTCGGATCTGATTATCCCACCCCTCGGCCTCCTCACCGCCGATCAGGGTGTGATAATTGTTCTGGACTTCTTCGCCCAAGGCGTCCGGGCCCACCGTCCCGAATTCAACGGTCAGTTGATCGGCAGTGCCGCCCCCCAGGCGGATCAGGCTGTATTCACTGTAAAGCCACGCCGCATAGGGGCGCTGATCGAAGAGCGGCGCCTCCGCGTCGGTATCGGTGGGGGTATAGAGGCTTTGGCCAAGGCCAAGACCGTAAATGACCTCATCACGATCGCCCCTGGCCCCGAACAACCGCTCGGCGATCCCGAATTGAAAGCCCCCCGGCTCGACCTCGATGAAGCGGGCAAAGCGCACCCCGCTCGTATAGTTTTGATCTGTCCCGGCGAAATAATCATTCTCATGCACCGCCGACCAAACGGCCCGCGCCTCTTGCGCAGCGGCGGGCGTGATCCCGCTTGCAAGGGTCAGCGCGGCGACCGCCCCAAGGGTGAACAGGGAAGGGGTGGGGGAAATCGTCATGCCTCTGACCTCAACGCGAGCAAGTGTTCGGGGGAGGCATCCGCCAAGGTGGGGGCTGATACCGAAGTTTACATTTATATAGCCTTCCGCTGCCGGGAGGAAAGACGAGGTCACTGGGCCACCCGATGGGCGCGCAGGAATAGACCTCCGCTATGGCGCACGAAAGACCAATCTGATTGAGAAAATCAGGTCAAAGGCTGGCTTAAAGCCGGAACTCAAGAAGTGTGGCATGACCTACGCGCAACTATTGGATAAGCTCGCTGAAATTAGTGTGAGCGAGACGGAACCGAACATCCGTAACAAGCTCGCAAGAGGCAAGTTTACTGCGGTGTGTTTGGTTCAATGTCTAATGGAGCTATAGGCAAGAGGGCTCTACCTTGGGAGCTAATTATCGTTGTTGCTCTCACTCTGTCTTCTACAACGTTTTCATGGATAAAACTTGATGAACGCCACCGTGATGAACGCGCAAGTGCAGCTCATTACGAGCGCAAAGCCGCCATTCGTGATTGCCTGAAATCGAGCGACCTCCCCATGCAGGCGTTGTGCATGAGCGAGGCGCGCAACGCCAAATATGATACGTCCACCGCTCAGGCTGATTTGAAGGCTCAGCAAGACATGACGAAGTCTGCGGTCGCGATGCTGATCGTAACGACTGCGGGTGTATATCTGATTGCTAGAACTCTACGAACTAGCGAGCATACTCTCTCTCAAGCCAAGGAAGGAACCGAGGCCGCTTGGGAAGCTGTCCGCGTGACACAAAACGCAACCGAAGAACAAGCACGGGTATCGCTGAAAGTGGCGGATCGCCAGATTGAAGTAGCTCGGGCCACTGAAGCTGCTTTCCTTGTACCGAGAGGAATAAGCGAGTGTCATCAGTTAGGGCGTAGGTCCTTTGAAATACAATTCGAGAATATTGGCCGGACTTCGGCTACCCAGATCAGAATTTCTCAAGATTTCATGCTTTTCCGCAACCTCGAACAACTCAGGCAAAAGCCTACAATCAGATGCTTTTTTTTGGCTGACGATGTTGTTGAGCCGGGAGAACACTGGAGAAGGTGGGTCGAATTTAATACCCAGTACAAAGGTTTCTACCAGGATGAGGATCCAACCTGGCTGTCAATAGGGGGTGCCGTTATTTGGCGAGATATGTTCGGCGTCATTCGCGGCCACACCTTCCACTATGTTTGCCGGTACAGCGCCTTCGGTCCGCTCGGGCAATTCCAAAGAACCGGTTTTAATCACCGCCTCATGGAGCCCACTGATGCTCAAACATATGTGATTTGAAAAACCGCTGATTCCCAGGCCGAAAGACGATAGGCAACACAAACATGGCGGAGAGAGAAGGATGACCTTCGAGCTCGGACGGCCAAAGCCGCGACGGCGGCTCGGGCGGTCAGCCCGCCCCATCGGAGGCGCCGCGCGCCGTGAGATCAAAAATGGCGGAGAGAGAGGGATTCGAACCCTCGGAACGCTTGCGCGCTCAACGGTTTTCGAGACCGCCCCGTTCGACCACTCCGGCACCTCTCCGGGGAGGCGACGGCCTAGGGAAAGCGGGGCGCGGATGCAAGATAGAATGCGGCGCTCAACGGGGCGAGGGCGCAGCTTCACTCTCCTGCGGGGGTGCGCCCCGCATGCGCCCGCCGCCCAATACCGGGAAAGACCCTACCGCCTTGTCAGAAAGCGGGGATTGGCCCCCGCGCAGCGCGCCGATAATGAAGGGGGATGAGAACACGGCTTCGCCCCATTGCGCCCCTCCTCGCTGCGATCCTGCTGGCCGGATGCGCCGCCCCCACAGGCTACGGCCCGGCGGTCGGGTCGCCCTATGGCTATGAAGATCAGCGCCTTGAGGATCAGCGCTATCGAATCCTCTATACTGGGCGGGGCTTGGCCGAAGCGGACAATGGCGCGCTGCGCCGCGCGGCGGAGCTGACGCGGATGCGCGGGCAGGACTGGTTCCGGGTGGTCTCTCGCGATATCGACGAAGGGCGACGGGCCCGCGGCGGCTCCTCCATCGGCCTTGGCAGCAGCACACGCGGCGGCTCGGTCGGCGTGGGGGTGGGCGTCACCCTGCCTCTTGGGACACCGCCGAACCCGGATGTGACCGTACGGCTCGAAATCCTCACCGGCACCGGCGCCCCGCCCTCTGACCCCCAGACCTATGACGCCGATCAAATCCTCACCCGTATCAACGCGTGGTAGGGCTGCCCTATTCAGTGACAGCCCATCGACGCGGGGCCCCGAACGCCTTTACGGGTGTTGAAAAGAGGATCGCGTTAAGCAACAGGTGGACGTGGCCCCCTATTATGGGCGCAAGGATCGCTGGAGTGGAATTTAGATGAGTACGCTGACCGTCGGACGTTCGTCCCCCCTTCTGTTGGGGAGCGCTGCGACCCTTTCCCTCCTCGCGGCCCTCGCCCCCCATGTGGCCGCCCAAGAGGTGATCTCAGACACCCGTACCGAAGGGGTCTTAACCTCGGTCACCGGGGATTTGACGATTGATGAGGACGGGGCGTTCGAGCTCGATGACGGGACCGCGATCACCGTCGATAGCGATGCCACGGTCGTCAATAACGGCACCATCCTTTATCCGGCGGAAACGGCAGCCGATGGCAGCCGAGGCGTGTTCGTCACCCCCGGGGCCGGGACGTTTTCCTATACGCAAGGCAGCTCCGGGCGGATCACCCTCAACGACGACGATCCGAACGATGACGACCTGCCGCCGCCCTATGCCGACGATCGCTTCGGTTTTCTCCTCTCAGCGGGGGCCTATACCGGCGATGTGACCTTTGAGGATGGCTCTCAGGTGACGGTGATCGGGGATGCCTCCGGCGGGATCATTCTCAACGGCAATCTCGACGGCAATTTCTCCAGCGGCGCCGGCGTCGTCATGACCGGCGCCAACAGCACCGGGGTCCAGGTCTCCGGCGTCACCGGCGACGTCACCTTCTCCAGCGAAGCCGCAGTGGTGGCCAATGGCGAATCGTCGACGGGGATCGCGGTGACCGGCCCGGTGGGCGGCGCGGTGACCTTTGGCGGCAGCGTGCAATCCAGCGGCTATCAGCGGGCCAGCACCGCCGCCGCGCCGACGGTGGACTCCCCTGAGGATAACGACAATTTCGACCAGGCCGGCTTCCAGGCCGGGGATGCCCTTTTCATCGGCGGGGATGTCGCCGGCGGCGTTCTGCTCGATGGCCCCCTGCCGTCTGAATTTTCGGCGGTCGAGGGACAGGCGACCAGTTCCGCGACCGTCTCGATGCTCGGCAATGGCAACGGCGTGCGGATCGACGGTGAGGGATCGCCGATCACCCTTGGCCCCGTCGATGCGACGGGGATCGAGGATGCCGAGGCCAACCCCTATGGCGCCTATGGCTTCATCAATCGAGGTCAGATCGTCGCGAGAGGGATTTTCGGAGAAACCGTTGACTACGCCACGGATACCGAAGGCAATGTGCAGTTCGATGCCGATGGGGAGCCGGTGGTCATCGCCACCCGCCCCGGCGTCCCGGCACAGGCCGTCTTCGTGGACGATGCGACGATCGAGGGCGGCATACGGAACGATGGCGTCATCGATTCCCTCGCCCTTGATGCGGCGGCCACCGGCCTTCGCCTTGGCGGCGGGGCGACGGTTCCCGTGCTTTATAACCGGGGTACGGTGACCGTAGTGGGCCGTGGGGACGGCGCGAGCAGCGAGGCCATCGTGGTCGAGGCCGGCGGCAGCCTGTCCGAGCTCACCAATACCGGCCTGATCGAAGCCGCCACCCTCAGCGATGACGGCTCCGGCACCGCGATCCTCGACGCGGGCGGCAGCCTTACACGTATCACCAATAGTGGGACCATCGCCGCCACGGCCGTGCCTGAAAATGTGGCTGAAACCACAGGGGTCGCAACGGCCATCGACCTCAGCGCGAATACGACCGGGGTGACCATCGAGAACACCACCGGGCCCCTCTTCGACGAGGAAACCGATAGCCGCGCGAATTTCGGGGTCGTCATTGGCCGGATCGTTACGGGTAGCGGCGGCGACAGCTATCTGGCGAGTGCCGGTCGCACGATTGGGGATGTGGATCTTGGCGACGGGGACAATACCCTCGCGCTCAGCGGGGGGGCGACCCTGACGGGCGATGTCCGCTTCGGCACCGGCACCGACAGCGCAAGCCTCGATGATGCGACCCTCACCGGCAATGTCGATTTCGGCAGCGGGGGCGGCAGCCTGTCCCTCGTCAATGGGGCGGCCTTGATTGGCGGCATTATTGGCGGCAGCGGCGTTGATGCCAGCCTGGCGGAAGCAACCCTGACGATCCCGACCGCTCAGACGGCGACACTTGGCAGCCTGACAACGACGGCCGATAGTTCCTTGATCTTCACCGTCAATGAGGACGGTACCGCCATCTCCTCGATCACCGCCGGCGCCGCCACCCTGGCCGATGGCACGGGCATCAGTACCCTCTTCACCGGGGCCTTTGCGGGCGATGTCAGTGCCACGATCATCGCCACCGATGGACTGACCGCCGATCTTTCCGCCCTCGTGGTCGATAATGAAGGGACAACGCCCTTCTTGTTCTCGCCCTCCCTGGCGTTGAGCGATGGAGGAACCGACCTCGACCTGACCCTCCGCCGGAAAACGGCGGACGAGTTGGGCCTCTCGGATGGCTTCGCGCCTGCCTACGAACCGATCATCGCGGCAGTCGTGACCGCCTCCGACAGTGGCGACCCCGATGCCGGCCTCCTCCTCTTCAACGCGCGAAGCCAACGCGTCTTTGACCAGAGTTTCCGTCAATTCCTGCCGGTGCCGCTCGACGGTGCGCTCACCTATGCCCGGGCACAGAACAATTCGATTACGTCGATCATCAATCAGCGGACCGATCGCTATGTCTCCTATGGGGATGGGAAACCGCATTTCTGGCTTCAGGAAGGCACCTATTTCGTCAACCGCGAGAGCACTGCGGACTCAAATGGTTTCGACGGCGGCGGCTTTGTGATCGCGGGCGGCGCCGACATGCCCTTCGGCGGGTTCGACATTTTCGGTATAGCCGCCCATTTTGCCTCGGCCCGGTTCGACGAGCAGGAAGGGCAGGATTTCCCGGTCGACCGGCTCTCCTACGGGTTTGACGTGTACGGATCGAAACGCGTCGGCAATCTTCAGATGGATTACCGCTCGGGCTTTGCCCTTTCGAACAGCGACTCAGAACGCAATATCCTGATCGATACCAATCTCCGTCAGTTCGAAGGGGAATGGGACGGCACCCAGCTCAGCTCCAACGCGCGGGTGCGGTACGATATCGATACCGAACGGGCTCGAGTCACGCCGTTCCTGGCCATGGACTATCTGCGCCTCAAAGAGGACAGCTATCTCGAAAAAGGCGATGACGTCCTGCGCCTCGCCGTCGACGACCGGGAGGCTGAATCGCTGCGCGCGAATGTCGGGGTCGAGCTGAGCCGTTCCTTCGTCCTTGATCAGGGCCGGTACGAGTTCAACCGCCCGGGGACCTTCCGCCCCCGCCTGCTCGCGGCCTGGAGCCAGGAGCTGATCACCGACGACCTCGAAAGTCGCTATCAGTTCCCCACCGGCGACCCCTTTACGCTCAGCACCGAAACGGAATCGAGCGCGGCCATCGTCGGCGCCGATATCTCCTATGAGAATGACTATGCGACGGTGCATTTCGGCGGCTCGGGCACCTTCGGTGAGGTCAGTGAGACGTATCAGCTGCGCGCCGCGATCGGGCTTAAATGGTAGTGACCTCGCGGCGGCCCGTGATGGGCCCCGCCCCTAATTGAGGGGGAGAGCGCTCATCTCGCCCCTCCGCGAAGAGGCGATGTCGATGACGCCCCCGGGGCATCATCCGCCCCCATCCGTGACCTATCGCCATATTGGCCACATTCGACACCACATATTAGGTCACTCTCAAGGGATGTTGCGCAAGAGTGGATGAATAGCGGGAAGGGTCCGCATGGGTCTATTGAACACCGGGCGGGCATCGCTACATTTCACGAGGAATGCGGTCAGCGGGCCGCGTAGTGGAGAACGCAATGTCTGAAACAGAACGCCTTTATCGCCGAAATCAAGGGACGACCGATGTCGCCTTCGACGAAGGGCTGCGCCGCTACATGCTCGGCGTGTACAATTATATGTCCATGGGGGTTGCCGTCACCGCGCTGGTCGGCCTGTTCTTCATGACCAATAGGGCAGCCTTCGAATTCGCCAGCGGCCTGTCCTTCATCCCCTTCATCGGGGTTTTGGCCCTGGGCTTTTTCGCCCCCAAAATGATTTTCAACGGATCGACCGCCATGGCCCATGGCGCCTATTGGGCCTATGTTGGGCTGTGGGGCTTGTTGATCGGGCCGGTCGTTGCTGCCTATGCCGGGGCCGGGCTCGGGCTTGAAATCGTCAAGGCCTTTTTCATTACGGTGTCGATCTTCGCCGCCACGAGCATCTATGGCTACACGACGAAAAAGGATTTGGCCCCTTGGGGGAAGTTCCTGTTCATGGCCTCGATCGGTTTTCTGGTCGCGATCGTCGTGAACTTCTTCCTGCAGTCCGAAATGTTTAGCTATCTCATCTCCATGGGCGTGGTGCTGCTCGTCTCGGCCATCACCGCGTATGAGACCCAGATGGTCCGCAACCTCTATGTTGCGGGGGCGGGCGAAGCTAATCAGCGGGCCTCCATTTTCGGCGCCTTTGCCCTTTATGGGTCCTTTGTGACGCTGTTCATCCACATCCTCAATCTCCTGGGGATGACCCGCGACTAGCCCCCCTCGACTAGCCGTCGACTGACGCCCCATCACGACAATGCCCCGCGGGTCGCCCGCGGGGCATTTTTATGGGGCTGACCTCACCATCCAGTGGCGCGTGGTGATCAAACGAGCTTGAGCTTTTGCCGATCGAAAACCGACAGCACCTGGCGCAGATCGCCGCCCCGCTTGAGGATCTGCCCGCCGATCGACACGACAGAATAAAGCCCCTGTTTTCCGCGCAGCTTGGGCTGTTTCACCACCCGATAAAGCGGGGCTTCGGATGTTCGCCGAAAGACCGCGAACTCCGCCCGATCGCTCAGACCATCGATCGCGTAATCCTTCCATTCCCCCGCGGCGACAAAAATCCCGTAGAGATTGAGCAGGAGGTCGAGTTCTCGGCGATCAAAATAGACGACGGAGGGGCGGGGCCGATGGGGTGCAGGACTCGCTGTCATGGGAGGAGTCTATGCCGACCGATCCTTCCCGCCAAGTGGGCCGCCCTAGGCGGCGACACCGCGCCCGGCCTCCCGCTCATGGGCGATCAACCATCGCTTGCGCCAAACCCCGCCGCCATACCCGCCAAGCCCGCCATCGGCCCCGATCACACGATGGCAAGGGACGATCAGGGCCAGCCGATTGGCCCCATTGGCGCGCGCAACGGCCCGCACGGCCTCAGGGCGGTCGATCGCCTTTGCGAGATCCTTATAACTACAGGTCGTCCCGGGGGGGATCTGCCGAAGCGCTGCCCAGACGGCATTTGAGAACGCCGACCCATAGGGGGCCGTCGGCACCGTGAAAGAGGGGGAGCCCCCTTCGAAATAGCGAGCCAGGTCCTCGGCCAGATGCGCCGTGGCTTGGGTCCGCCCCAGGCCGATCGGATCCTTTGCCTCCCGCTGAACAGCTTTCAGCTCGGTCGCCAGGGCCTTGCGACCGGCGAATTCGAGAAGCCAGACCTGTGCCTCGTCCGCCACCACGATCATCGGGCCTAAGGGGGTGTCGATGAAATCCGCCTTCAGGCGCTCTGCCCCCGACAGGGTTCCCGGCGCCCTCCCCATTAGGCGGGAAAAGGCCTCGCGAAATCCGCTGGCACTTTCAAAGCCGGCTTCGAGCTGCGCATCAATCACGCGCGCGCCTTGCGCCCGCGCCTCCACCCCAGCCCGCAACCGCCTCAACCGGGCAATTTCGAGAAAGGTGGCGCCGAAGGCGCGCCGAAACGCCCGCCGGGCGGTCGAGGGGTCGATCCCCCGCGCCCGCAGATCGTCCTCGGTCCAGCGATGCAGGGGATCGGCCTGCAAGGCCGCGAGCAGGGTTTGCACGACCGGGTCCTGCACCGTGGACGGCTCGAGGGGACAACACCGCTTGCAGGGGCGAAATCCCGCATCGAGGCACGCCGCGACACTGTCGAAAAAAGTGACGTTTTCCCGCTTCGGTTTGCGCGCCGGGCAGTCAAAGCGACAGAAAATGCCGGTTGTCTGCACCCCCACCCAGGCGCGCCCCTCATACCCGTGGTCCCGGGCGAGCAGCGCATCGTATAGCGTATCGGGGTCTGTCTCCATCATAGGGGTCTTATAACCAGCCCCAAGCGTGCTGTCCGCCGGGAAACGGGCAGCTATTTTCTGCCCGCTCCTCGGGTCACAAAAAGGCCCCAATCTGTCCCTCCCCGCGCCGCTTTTCCTGCCCATCTTCAGAGGCGTCGGTCGAGGGCGTAGTCCTCCTTTTCGGAAACCTTGCCCCCCAGCCCCGAATTGAGGTTCCTCGACCGACCTTTTTTCCCTGATCGTCGGATTGCGCCGTCCTGTGACCCACGTCACAGGGGAGCATGATGTCATTGGCCGCCATCCTTACCCCTCTCTTTGGCGCGATCGCTATCGGCGCCATTGCAGGCACCTTCCGGCTTTTTGGTGAGGCGGAGGCAAAGGTGTTTGCGCGATTTGTCTTCATGATCGCCATGCCCTTGGCGGTTCTCGCCTTTATCCTCACAGAGGTTAGGCTCGACCCCGCACACCGAGCGGTCATTGTCGGCTATTTTGCGGGCTTCCTTCCCGTCGCCCTGGCCGCGTTCTTATTTGCCCGTGCCAAGGGATACGATGTGCGCCGGGCCGGGGCCCTCACCTTCAGCGCCGTGTGCGGCAACAGCATCTTTCTGGGGCTGCCGATTGCCCTTTCCGTGCCGAGCTGGGGCAGTCCTTATCTTCTCCTGTTGGTGTGCGAAGGCGTCGTCGCCTATGGCCTGGGGACAATCCTTCTCTCCTGGCCACCGGGCGTGAGCGGCGGGCCTTCTTTCGCGTTGATCTCCGGCGCGTTGCTCCGGGCCTTGAAGAACCCCCTTATCGGGGTGACCATTGGCGGGTTTTTCTTGCTGGCCATTGGCGCCGTACCGCCGCCGATCTTGGTTGCCCCCTTTGGTTTTGTCGGCGCGATCGCCGCGCCCCTTGGGTTGATCGTTCTCGGTCTCTACCTCATTATTTTGATAAGGAGGCGGATCACCCTGCCCCTCGATGCGGCGATTGTGTTTGTGTCGTTAAAGCTCGGCGTCTTCCCCGCCATCAGCGCGAGCGTGGTTTGGCTCCTCACCTCAGAGGCAGCCTTGACCCAGGCGACGGCCCTCTTCACAGGATTGCCCCCCGCCGTATCGACCCTGATTTACGCTGCGACCTATGGCGCCGGAGAGGAAGAGGCCGCAGCTCTCTTGGCCTTCTCGACGCTGACGGGGCTCATCACCCTCACCGCGTTTCTCGGCGTGGTCCTGCCGTCCTAATGACCGGCATCCGCGCCGCCCGATTATTCGTCCTCGGCAAGCTCGTCATTGATATCGGCGCCGGCAGCCGCGCCGAGGATGTGACGAACGCCGGCCCCCGGGACCTCGTCGAGATCGTCACCGTCCTGATCGTGTCGTTCGATCGACGGATCGATGAAAATCAGCGCCACGAACAGCCCCATGATGCAAAGGCCAATGGAGATCCAAGTCAGGACGTGGAAACTCGCAATCATGGCTTCTTGATAATTCAGCAGATCGGCGCCTGACAGCATTTCCCCCGCGCCATAGCCCGCCGCGCGCGCAGCGGGTCCAGCGGCCGCGGAAAAGGCCACACTGGCGGCAGCGCCATAGCCGGCAATGGCAAAAAGCGTCGCGGCACGGGCGAAAGCATTATTGATCCCCGAGGCGACCCCATGGGCCTCATCCGGGGTCGCATTGAACAAGGCCGCGTGCATGCTTGGCACCACAAGGGCGATCCCGGCACCGAATACCGCAATCGACAGAAACACCCCCCATAAGGTGCCCGAATAGGGCGATAGACCCATCAGGGCAAAGGCGACGATGCCCACCGCGGACCCCGCCGCCAGCATCAGGCGGATGCCGAACCGCCGGGATAAGGTTGAAGAGAAGGGCGTCAGCAACACGACCGGCAGGGCAAATCCAAGAAAGGCCGTGCCGATCTCGTTCATTCTGAAGCCATAGGCGTCCGTCAGAACGATCGGATAGAAAACGAAAATGCCGCCCATTGCCCCATAAAGCAGGAGGGTGATGGCATTGATCGCATTGAACGTGCCGAGGGTGAACAGCGCAGGGGGCGTCATCGGCGATTTGGCGTTCAGTTCGACCAGTACCAAGAGGCCGAGGGCCACGACACCAACCCCCATCGGCACCGACCAGGACAGCGCCGATTGGATCCCGTTCTCGTCGGAAAGGGTGATGAGGCCATAGGCGAGCCCGGAAAACCCGATAATCGTCAGGAGTGCCCCCGCCCAGTCGATGCTCTCCGGCACCCGCGGCGGGGGCTTTTTCGGCACCAGAAACCCAGCCACCACGATTGCCAACAGGCCGAAGGGGAGCGGCAGAAAGAAAATGCTCCGCCAACTGGCAAATTCGGCCAGCCATCCCCCGACCGGGGGGCCGATCGCCGTCATCACCGCCGACACGGCGGACCAGATCCCGATGGCCATGCCGCGGCGTTCCTTCGGGAAATGGTCGGAGAGGAGGGTCAGCGACATCGGGGTCAACAGCGCCGCGCCGATCCCCTGGACGCCGCGCGCCGCAATCAAGAGCTCTGCATCGGGCGCGAGGGCACAGCCGACGCTCGCCAGCGTAAACAGCACGACTCCAGCGATGAATGTCGCCCGTCGCCCATAAAAATCCCCGATCGCCCCACCGATCAGCATCAGCGCCGACATGAAGAGCATATAGATGCTCGCCACCCACAACATCTCGCTGAGACTGGCGCGCAGGCCGGCCTGGATCGGGTCGAGGGCAAGGGTCACCGCGGTGCCATTGATGAAGGCCATTGACGAGCCGAGGATCGACGCGGTCAGCACCGCTGCCAATTGCCGCACCGTCGGTTCCGATGCGGCCGCAGGGCCGGACATCTCCCCTTCACTCATCTCAACACGCGCCCCTGCCATTGGTGGCCGCCTTAGGCGGTTCCGTCGGGGACGTCAGCCTAATGCGTTGTTGCGCCGCAACAATTACGCCCTTAGGCTTAGAGCTTTGGGCCACGACGGAAAGATCAAACGATCAATGGAAGAAATCACAACGGTAGGGGTCATCGGCGCCGGGCAAATGGGGAATGGCATCGCCCATGTCTTCGCCCTGGCGGGCTTCAAGATTTGCCTTCACGATGTTGACGAGGGACGCATCCAGGCCGGGATCGATGATATCGACGGCAATATGGAGCGCCAGATCAGCCGGGGGCACATCACAGAGGACGAAAAAACCCGGGCGATGGACGCCATCACCGCCGCACCAACCCTCGAAAGCCTCAAGGATTGCGACCTCGTGATCGAAGCGGCGACGGAGAATATCGAGGTGAAGAAAGAGCTGTTCCGCAAGCTCTCCGCTATTTTGAAACCTGACTCTCTGATTGCCACCAACACCTCCTCGATTTCGATCACCGCCCTGGCGGCAGTGACCGATCGGCCGGAGAAATTCGTCGGGCTGCATTTCATGAACCCGGTGCCGGTGATGAAATTGGTCGAAGTGATCCGCGGGATCGCCACCAGCAACGCCACCTTCGAGCATTGCCGCAAACTGATCGAGCGCCTCGAAAAGAAAATGGCGGTGTCGGAAGATTTTCCGGGATTTATCGTCAACCGGATTCTCATGCCGATGATTAACGAGGCGATATATACGCTCTATGAGGGGGTCGGTACGGTCGAGGCCATCGACAACGGGATGCGGCTCGGCGCGAACCATCCGATGGGTCCTCTCAGATTGGCGGATTTTATCGGGCTCGATACCTGCCTGGCGATCATGCAGGTGCTTTACGAAGGGCTCGCGGATTCCAAATATCGTCCCTGCCCACTACTCGTGAAATATGTCGAGGCGGGCTGGCTCGGCAAAAAGACCGGACGGGGCTTCTACGACTATTCCGGCGACGAACCCGTCGCCACCCGTTAACACGCCGCCCTTGTGGTCGGCTTTTGGGGGCGAGGACGGCTTACGCCTCCCCCTCCCCCTCCTCCGATCGAAGCGCCGCCAGCTCGACCCGATCCGCCGGAGACAGGTCAGTGACCTTCTCCTCTCGGGTCGTTGACCGTGTCGAGATAAAATAGATCGCCCCGCCGAGACCGATCACCAGGGCGATCCCCGGTCCCAGCCACAGGCCCCAGTTCCGCGTGTCAAAGCGGGGCTGCAATAGAACGACCTCTCCATATCTCTCAGCGAAATAGGCGCGGACTTCGGTCTCGGATTTTCCCGCGGCGATCTCCTCACGAATGAGCTTCACCATGTCCTGCGCGAGCTGCGACTCGCTGTCGGCGACGGATTGGTTCTGACACACCACACAACGGAGGGTCTCCGCCACCGCCTGGGTGCGGCGGTCGATGAGTTCGGGCGAAAGAGGCGCCCCCCCCCTATCCTGCGCCTCCTGGGCCTGCGCCGCTACGCTCGGCATTGCGCCCATGAAGCCCAAGAGCAGGGCGAGCAGACTTCCTCGCCCGGTCATTCGGCGAGCCCCGGCGCAGCCCCCACCGCCGTCACGCCCGCCGACGGCTTGGTCTTTTTTGCGGGGGCCCCGATACGATAGCGGCGATCGGTCAGGGACAGGGCGCCGCCAGCCGCCATCAGGAGACCACCGCCCCATAGCCAAAGGGCGAGCGGGTGGTGGTAAAGGCGGACGACCCGCGCTTCATCCTCAACGCCCCTCGGCTCGCCCACCGCAATATAGATGTCGTTCGCCCACCGAGGCAGTACGGCGGCTTCGACCGTTTGCTGCTCGGCCGCGGGATACCACCGCCGCTCAGGCATCAGGCGTGCAACGACCTTTCCATTGCGTTCAAGGGCAAAAGTGGATCGCTCCGTGGTATAATTAGCCTCAGCGATCGTCCGTATCGCCTCATATCGCACCTCGAAACCGGCGAGGCTCGTCATCTCGCCGGGGGAGAGAACAACCCGCCGTTCGGTCACCCAAAGGCTTGTCCCGACCATACCCAGGATGGCGATCCCCACCCCGGCATGGGCGAGGGAGCCGCCCCAATAGGCGCGGGGGAACCCTTTCGCCCGGCGAAGAGCCGCCACGGGACCAGCCGAGAAAAGCTTGGTCCGCGACACGAGATCGGAAACTGTCAGCAGGATGATGAAACACCCGGTCGCCAAACCGGCAAAGGCCATCACCCCGCCGCGCCCCCCGGTCACGGCAAGGATGAGGACTGAGAGGCCCGTAATGCCGAGGGCGGCGGCGAGACGACGGGGGAGATCCCGCAGATAGCCCCGCTTCCAGGGCAGCATAACCCCCGCCGCCATGACAAGGGCGAGGACGACCACAAGCGGGGTTGTGACCGCTGAATAATAGGGGGGCCCCACCGTAATCCGCTCACCGGTCGTGACCTCGCGGAAAAGAGGCCAGAAGGTGCCGATCAGGACCGTGAAGGTCACCACCGCCAGGACCACATTGTTGAGGATCAGCGCGCTTTCACGGCTGACCGCCGCAAACCGCCCCTCGGCCTGCATCGCCCCGCCGCGCCAGGCGAATAGCACGAGGGCGCCCCCCGTCAGGACCACGAAAATCAGCAGAAGGACGGCCCCGCGATCGGGGTCGTTGGCAAAGGCGTGGACCGAGGTCAGGACCCCCGAGCGCACCACAAACGCGCCGAGCAGCGACGCGGAAAAGGCCGTGATGGCCATCAACACGGTCCACAGCTTCAGCGTATTTCTCTTCTCGACCACAATCGCGCTGTGCAAGAGGGCCGTCCCCGCCAGCCAGGGCATCAGGGAGGCATTCTCGACCGGGTCCCAGAACCAATAGCCGCCCCAGCCAAGCTCCATATACGCCCACAAGGCGCCAAGGCCGATACCGATCGTCAGGGCCGTCCAGGCGAGCAAGGTCCAGGGCCGCACCCATCTCGCCCATGCCGGATCGACCCGTCCCTCGAGAAGGGCGGCAAGGGCAAAGGAAAACGCGACCGAAAACCCGACATATCCGAGGTAGAGAAAGGGCGGATGGAACGCCAAGCCCGGGTCCTGCAGCAGCGGATTGAGATCCATCCCCTCCACCGGGGCGGGGGTGAGCGTCGCGAAGGGGTTCGAGGTGAGGAGCGCGAACGCCAAAAAGGCCGCCCCGATCAGGCCCTGTATGCCCAGCGTGCGCGCCTTCAACGTCTCGGGCAAGCGCTGTCCAAACCCGGCGATTGCCGCGCCAAGACCCGCCAGAATCATGACCCAAAGAAGCAGTGATCCTTCGTGATTGCCCCAGACTCCGGCGATTTTATAGATCAGCGGCTTGGCCGTATGAGAATTCTGAAACACCGTCAGAATTGCGAAATCGGACCGGATAAACGCCACGGTCAACGCCGCAAAGGCAAGGACGACCAACCCCGCTTGGCAAAGCGCTGCGCGACTTGCGCCGCTCATCAACGCGGTATCGCCACGATGCCCCCCCCAAAGCCCAAGCCCTGTTTGCACAAGAGCTGTGAGCAGCGCGAGAATAAGGCTTACTTGTCCAATGTCTGACGTCATAGAGCGGCCTTAGCTCATCCCCCGCTCGGCGGGAATGCGGCGAGATCGAAGAGGGCGACCGCCTAGCGGCTAGGCGCGCGATGGAGCGAAAGCGAAAGCCGGTTCCCACTTCGCCTGAGAATGCTCTAGAGACGAAAATCCATGATTGATGGCCTTCCCTTCACCCTTTTTGCCGGTCTGATCACATTGACTGTGATGGGGGCGATTGCGCTGCCTTTGCTGCGGCCGTCACGGCCCCAGCATGGGGAGGGGCGCGAGATCGCCCTCTACGAAGATCAGCTTGCCGAGCTTGACCGCGATCGCTTGAGGGGCGTGATGACGGATAGTGAGGCAAAGGCCGCCCGCACAGAGATCGAGCGGCGGTTGCTGGTCGCCTATCGCCGGCAGGCGACAATTCCGGCGGGGAGGATCAGCCGGACCGCCCGCCTTACGGCGATCGGGGGCATTGCGGCCATCCCCCTCTGCGCATGGGGATTGTTTGGATGGATCACCGCCCCGACGGGGCCGGGCGTGGCCGATTGGGCCACCCTCTCCGCCGATGCCATGGCGATCGGGCTGACCCCGCCGACCAATGACGACCTCTCAGCCCAGATCGCCGAGCTCGAGGAACGGGTCGCCTCGGCGTCTGAGGACCTAGAGAGCCACGTCGCCCTTGCCCGCGCCTATGTCCGCTTTGGTGATGACGACGCCGCGATCCCCCACTACGCCATCGTCAATCGCCTGACCGAGGCCGGAGACCCAAGCCTGCTCGGCGAGATGGCGGCCAGTATGATCCGCCAGGGTGATGGGTTCGTCGGACCGCGGGAACGTCAATTGCTGGAACGGGCGCTGGATCTAGCGCCGCGCGATCCGCGGGCGGTCTATTATCTGGCATTGGGCGATGCCCAAAGCGGGGCGCTCGATAAAGCCCTGACGCGATTGAAGCCGCTCGTGGCGACCGCCCCTGTGGATGCCCCTTGGTTGCCGCGGGTGGACACGCTGGTTCGGGCGATTGAGGCCGATCTGGCGGCGGACGACCCGACAACGCCGCCGGCGGGACGCAACGCCCCCACCACGGGGCCAAGCGATCAATAGGCGCTCAGGACAGCCAAAGCCCGGTGGCCGGCCAATTGATCCTCAGGGCTGTTCTCTTCGGCTTGCAGCGCCTGCGCCAATTGTTTTTCTTCGCCGAGCTTATCGCCTTTCAACTCGCCTTCGGGGATCGCGATTTCGGCAAGGATTGTCAGTCCCTGGGCCGTTACATCAGCGAAGCCGCCGCGGACATAGAAGCGCTTGGCCTCCCCATTCGTCGAGATCTGCAACAGACCAGGGGAAAGGGTCGACATCAGGGGCGCATGCCCCGCCATGACCTGAAAGTCGCCTTCGGTCCCGGGCACGGTCACAGCCGCAGCCTCACCGCTGAAAAGTTCGCGTTCGGGGGAGACGAGAGAGAAAGCTAAATCGGCCACGGGCGCACTCACATTCTTCGGCCGCGCTTC
Organism: Parvularcula bermudensis HTCC2503; assembly: GCF_000152825.2. Taxonomy (NCBI): domain Bacteria; kingdom Pseudomonadati; phylum Pseudomonadota; class Alphaproteobacteria; order Parvularculales; family Parvularculaceae; genus Parvularcula; species Parvularcula bermudensis. Next base: position 983,311 of record NC_014414.1, on the reverse strand, counting down.
CTATCGAGGCGCGGCAGGCTGCGCAAGGCTCCCCTCACCGGCGATCGCCTGGTCGCGCACAATTCCCTTCGTCATCGGCACGAAATCGATATCGATCCCCGGCTCAAGGGGAATCCGGACCTGCGCCTCCCCCTCATAGCCGCATCGGCGATAGAACGGGACGCCGGTCAATGTCGCCATCAGCTCAAAGGACGTGAAACCGGCCGCCCTCGCCGCCGCTTCCGCCGTGGTGAGAATAAGCCGTCCCACCCCACGGCCCCCCTGCTTGGGATCGACGAAGAACGCCCGCACTTTGGCGCGATCGCGAGCGGGATCGAGACGCTCAGGCACCCGATCGGCATAGGCATCGCCACCGAACAGAGTGCGTCGGAAACTCCACCCGCCGCAGCCAAGCATCGCCCCCGCCTCTTCGACCACAAGGTAGGTGCCGTCCCGGACCAGCTGCGTATCGACGCCCCAGGCCCCCCGCAGCGCCGCCTCGACCTGATCCTCGGTGTAATCGGCGCGGCAGAGCTGGCGCGCCGACCGGCCGATCAGCGTCGCCATGGCGGGAATGTCGTCTTGGCACGCAATGCGGCAGACCATCGCCATCAGTCGAACCGCATCCAGGCGGCGGGGTGCTTATCCTCCTCCTTGCCGGGACCAGACGCCGCACGAGCCACATCCACTGTCCGCCGCAGGGCGCGCTCAGCAATCTGGGCGGGATCGATGCCAAGGGCCTCGACCGCCTCGGCGAGCTCGGCCTTTACAGAAAGTGGCCGCAGCCGCGTTGCTTCGGGATGCTGGGGATCGTCACTCATCCTGTCACTTTAGGCCGAGCTGCCCGCAGCGTCATCCGCCGAGAGGTACGTGGCGGGCCAAAAAGTCCAGTTGGACCGCCACCGTTCGCTCAAACCATTCACCGATATAGATATCGAAGTGATCGGTCTCGAACGTCACCACCTCGCCCTTTGGGAGAGATTTGGCCCCCGCAAGGGTCGGACCGGCAGGGGCGAGCTGATCTTCGAGACAGACCACAACAAGTGTCGGGTAAGGGATTTTGGCCATATAGCGCCGGGGCCGATAGACCCCGATCATCAATCCGATCTCAGCGGCCACCCTGGTCTCGATCTCCGCGCCTTCGGGCTTTAGCGCTTCATACCCCGCAAGAGCCCCTGGGGCAGCAATCAACGCCGCTGAGCCGGGGAGCCCCACAAGGCTGACATATCCTCGGTGTCCGAACGGCCGGACGAGGAAATCCTTGATCACCGCAAGGCTCACCCCAAGGCTGCTGAGCGGCGGCAGGGCCAAACTCGACGAAATACCATCCGTAAACGGACATTGCGACATGACCGCCGCTATCCCCTTAAGCCGGGCCCCGAGGGCAAGGACATGGCCACCACTGAACGACGTCCCCCACAGCACGACCCGCTCCGGATCCACCCCATGACAGGCTCTTGCCGCGGCGACTGCATTCTCCCAGTCTTCAAGTTGGTGAGAGACCCGCAGCAATTGCCGGGGTGCCCCGTCGCTGTCACCGAAATAGCGATAGTCGAAGACGAAACACGCATAGCCAGCGGCGCAATAGCGCTCGGCGAAGGCATCAAGGCGCATGGAGCGCACCCCCCCAAGCCCATGCGCCATGACAATGACCGGCGGCGGCGCCTCCCCCGCTCCATCAGGGAGATAGAGCCACGCGGCGCATTGATCTCCGCCCGAGTTGAAGGTGATGTCCTGTCGCTGCATCTCGCACGCCTCTCTCACAAACCTGCCTGCCGCTCCTTTGGCGATGATCGTACGATGAGGAAAGCTCGGGAAGACATCGGAGTCTTCGGTACCGTTTCCTTCCCTGCAATATGGACCATGCAGGATGTCATGGCGTCCCTGCCGCAAGTCCGAAGAAAAAAGCCGCCCTCGAGAGGTCTCGAGGACGGCCCATCAGGGAAAAGCAACAAAGATTAGGCGGCTTCAGCCATCTTTTCGGCTTTGGCGATCGCATCATCGATGCCCCCGCACATATAGAAGGCTTGCTCCGGCAGGTGGTCATATTCACCAGCAATGAGGCCCTTGAAGGACCGTACCGTTTCCTCGAGCGGCACCTGAACCCCCGGCGAACCGGTGAAGACCTCGGCCACGTCGAAGGGCTGGGACAAGAAGCGCTCCACTTTCCGCGCCCGCGCCACAGTCAGCTTATCTTCCTCGGACAGCTCGTCCATGCCGAGAATCGCGATGATATCCTGAAGGGATTTATATCGCTGCAGAATATTCTGCACGCCGCGCGCCACCTCATAATGTTCTTCACCGACGATCCGCGGGTCCAAAATCCGCGAGGTCGAATCGAGGGGGTCGACCGCCGGATAGATGCCCTTTTCAGCGATCGACCGGTTGAGGGTCGTCGTCGCGTCGAGGTGGGCAAAGGATGTCGCCGGCGCAGGGTCGGTCAGGTCGTCGGCGGGCACGTAAACGGCCTGGATCGACGTAATCGAGCCCTTCGTCGTCGTGGTGATCCGTTCCTGCAGCGCGCCCATATCGGTGGCCAGGGTAGGCTGATACCCCACCGCCGACGGGATCCGACCGAGCAGCGCCGACACCTCGGCCCCCGCCTGGGTGAACCGGAAGATGTTGTCCACGAAGAACAGCACGTCCTGGCCTTGGTCGCGGAAATGCTCCGCCACGGTGAGGCCGGTCAGGGCCACCCGTGCGCGGGCCCCCGGAGGTTCGTTCATCTGGCCGTAAACGAGGGACGCTTTCGAGCCCGCGGCCGAGCCATTTTTCTGGGGATCGACGTTCACATTGGACTCGATCATCTCCCAATAGAGGTCATTGCCCTCACGGGTCCGTTCACCGACCCCGGCAAACACTGAATAGCCGCCATGCACCTTCGCAATGTTGTTGATCAGCTCTTGGATGAGCACGGTCTTGCCCACCCCGGCGCCGCCGAACAGGCCAATCTTCCCGCCGCGGGGATAGGGGCAGAGGAGATCAACGACTTTGATGCCGGTGACCAGGACTTCGGCTTCGGTCGACTGCTCGACGAAGGGAGGAGCGGCCTGGTGGATCGCGCGGGTCCCCTCAGCCTCGATCGGTCCGGCCTCGTCGATCGGCTCACCGATCACGTTCATGATCCGACCCAAGGTCGCCTCGCCCACGGGCACCATGATTGGCTCACCGGTGTCGGTGACGAGGTGACCGCGCACCAGGCCCTCAGTCGAGTCCATGGCGATAGCGCGCACCGTTTTTTGTCCAAGATGCTGGGCCACTTCGAGGACCAGCCGGGAGCCGTTATTGTCGGTGTGAAGGGCGTTCATGATAGCGGGCAGTTGATCGTCGAACTCGACGTCAACGACGGCGCCGATCACCTGTGAAATTCGACCTTGGTTCATCTTGCGTCTCGTCCTTTGTCTACGGCGGGCCCTCTAGCCCCACGAATAAAGAGTTTCCAGCCTTACACGGCCTCGGCACCGGCGATGATCTCGATCAGTTCGGTCGTGATCTGAGCCTGACGGGCACGGTTATACTGGAGGTTCAACTTATCGATGAGATCCCCGGCATTGCGGGTCGCGTTGTCCATGGCGGTCATCGAGGCGGCCTGCTCGGAGGCGGCGTTCTCAAGCAAGGCCCGGAACACCTGCACGGCCACATAGCGCGGCAGCAAGGTGCGGAGGATTGCCTCTTCATCGGGCTCATATTCATAGGGCGCCGAAGAGGCCTCGTCGGCGGCTTTGCCCGGCGGTTGGGCCGGAATGATCTGATTGGCGGTCGGGACCTGGGAAATGACCGATTTGAACTGGCCGTAAAAAACGGTGGCGACATCGAAGGCGCCGGCTTCGTACTGGGCCAGAAGCGTGTCGGCGATCGACTTGGCCTCGTCAAAGCCCACCTGCCGCACATCTTTGAAATCCACCCGCTCGACGATCAGATCGCCGTAAATCCGTTTGAGCTGATCGTAGCCCTTGCTGCCGACGGTGAAGAGCTTGACCTTCTTGCCCTTGCCCTGGAGGCGGACGATCTCTTCCCGCGCGCGGCGGACGATGTTCGAATTGAAGGCGCCGCAAAGACCCTTATCGGCGGTCGCCACCACCAGAAGATGGACATCGTCCTTGCCCGTCCCGGTCAAAAGCTTTGGCCCGGGCGCCCCCGGCGTCATCCCCGCCGCCAGATTGGTCAGGACGGATTCGATCTTATCGGCATAGGGGCGGGCGGCCTTTGCCGCCTCTTCAGCGCGGCGCAACTTCGCCGCGGCGACCATTTGCTTGGCCTTGGTGATCTTCTGAGTCGATTTGACCGAACCGATCCGGTTCTTGAGATCCTTAAGAGACGGCATGCGCTAAGCCCGTATGTGCTGAGAACCGCCGGTGACTGGTCAGCCGACGATCTGAAAGGGAAAACTCGCGAGGCTCTAGAGCCTGAGGCCGCGTCGTTCAAGGTTCGGATCCTCGGGTTCTTCAGGAATTATCGGATCTTCGGAATCCGAGGGGGGCGTTGGAGGAACGGGCGCCGGTCGATCCGCCGTCACCGCGGGCACCCCGGCGGGCGGGGCATCAGGGGGGCCAGCGGGGCGTGAGGGCGGGGTGGAGGGCACGGGCACGGCCGTCTGCGGCGATGTCGACGTGGGCCTCTCACGCGCCTCGATCCGACCATCGTCCGGGCGATCGGCGGTGACGGCGGGCACCCCGGCGGGGGGCTGCGGCGCTGTTTCGGCCGACGGCTGGCGGGGTTGATCCTGTAGAACCGGGCGCGGGGCGGCAGGCGCCTCATTGGCCGGCGGCGGAACCGCGACAGGGCGCGCCAATGGCGGGGCCGCCACATCCTTTCCCGACGCCATCTCAGCGTCGTCCGCCCCTTGCGCGGCGCCATCGGCATCGAGGCGCGGCGCATCAAGGGCAAAGGGATTCCCGTCGGGATCGAAGAACTGACAGGTCCGCTCGACCTCCGCCGCGATATTCGTGAAGACCGCCTCAATCGCTGTGCGCTCGGCCACCGGCAAGGTATCCCCCGCCTGGAGGCGGTCGGCCAGCACGTCATATCCACGGTCAAATTGCCCGATCGAGGGGGTGGGCAGCTCGGCCTTCAGGCCCCCGCTACGACAATCGCAGATTTCTTCTGTCACGCCCTCACAATCGGTCAGGCGCGCGATCCCATCGGGGACGGCCGCCCGATAAGCAGGCCGGAGATCATAGGTCCCGGGCGGCAGGGCGCACCCCGACACCACGACACTCACCCCCGCAATCATCAGCCCCACCCGCATGGCCTAACTCCCGACCTTTTTTCGAAGTTTCGCGGATTGCCTCCTGAAGAACAAGCGTCCGCCCTTGTGTCTTTTTGAGAACTTGGGACCGACCCGCGCCACGCCTGGACAGCCCCTCAATTGAGCCGGAAGGGGGGCGGCCAGAACGCCCCTGCCCCCTCCCCGCTTGATACGAAAACACCCCCCGCTCGGCGGGAGCGGGGGGTGGGTCGGCATCATCAGCGGAGGCCCGTCCGATTAGGCGAAATTCTGAACGAATTTGTCGAGGATCCCCGCCAATTCCTTCTCGATCTCGTCACTCATTTTCTTTTCATCACGGATCTTGGCGAGCAGCCCACCGTGATTATTCCGCATGTGGCGCAGGAATTCCGCCTCGAAATCCGTCACCTTGGAGACGCTGACTTTATCGAGATACCCACGGGTTCCGGCGAAGATCACCGCCACTTGCTCTTCCACCTGAAGGGGGGAGTATTGCGGTTGCTTCAACAGTTCGGTGAGGCGTGCCCCACGGTTGAGGGTCGCCTGGGTGGCCGCGTCGAGGTCGGAGCCGAACTGCGCGAACGCCGCCAGCTCGCGATACTGGGCCAGCTCGCCCTTAATCTTGCCCGCCACCTGCTTCATCGCCTTGATCTGCGCAGCCGAGCCCACCCGGCTGACCGACAGACCAACATTCACCGCCGGCCGAATGCCCTGATAGAAAAGGTCGGTTTCGAGGAAAATCTGACCATCGGTGATCGAGATCACATTGGTGGGAATATACGCCGAAACGTCGTTCGCCTGGGTCTCGATGATCGGCAGGGCCGTCAGGCTCCCCAATCCGAAATCTTCGTTCAGCTTCGCCGCCCGCTCAAGAAGCCGAGAGTGAAGATAGAAGACGTCGCCAGGATAGGCTTCCCGCCCCGGCGGACGACGCAGCAGCAACGACATTTGACGATACGCCACGGCCTGCTTGGACAGATCATCATACACGATCACCGCATGCATGCCGTTATCGCGGAAATATTCCCCCATGGCGCAGCCCGCAAAGGGCGCCAAGAATTGCAACGGCGCGGGCTCGGACGCCGTGGCGGCGACAACGATCGTATAATCGAGCGCGCCACGATCCTCGAGCGTTTTGACGATCTGCGCGACGGTGGAGCGCTTCTGCCCGATCGCCACATAGATACAGAACAGCTTGTCGGAATCGTCGGTCGCGGCGTCGTTCACCTGCTTTTGGTTGAGCATGGCGTCGATACAAATGGCGGTCTTACCGGTCTGGCGGTCACCGATCACCAATTCCCGCTGCCCGCGACCAACGGGGATCATCGCGTCAATGGCCTTGATGCCGGTCTGCACGGGCTCATGCACCGACTTCCGCGGCAGGATCCCCGGCGCCTTAACGTCGACGACGCGCCGTTCGGTGGCCTCAATGGGTCCCTTGCCATCGATCGGATTGCCAAGGGGATCGACGACGCGGCCAAGCAGACCCTTGCCCACGGGGACATCCACAATGGCATTGGAGCGGCGCACGGTGTCGCCCTCTTTGATCCCGGTATCGTCACCGAAGATCACGACCCCCACATTGTCGGCTTCGAGGTTAAGGGCCATCCCCTTAATCCCGCCGTCGAAATCCACCATCTCCCCGGCCTGAACATTGTCCAGACCAAAGACCCGGGCGATCCCGTCGCCCACGGACAATACCTGACCGATCTCGGACACTTCGGCATCCTTGCCGAAATCCTTGATCTGCTGCTTCAGAATCGAGCTGATCTCACTCGCATTGAGTTCCATGGTCAGGCCTCTTTCAGGGTCTGCTGTAGTCGGTTGAGTTTGGTGCGAAGGGACGAGTCGATCATTCGACTTCCCACTTTGACGATAAGACCGCCAAGGAGACTGGGGTCGACCTGGGTCGACAGCTCAACGGTCTTGCCCACCGCCGCTTCGAGCCGGCTGCGCAGATCGCGCTCTTGCTCATCGGTGAGGGGCTTGGCGGAAATGGCTTCGGCGGCGACGCGGCCACGATGCTTGGCGAGACGGCGATTGAAGGCGGCGATAATCCCCGGCAATGCCGAGGCACGCCCATTGGCGGACAGCAACCGCGCGAAATTAAGCACAGTCCGACTGGCGGCAGCCCGCTCAAGCACCGCGACGAGACCGGCTTGTTTGGTGTCGTTGTCGAAGACGGGCGACTTTATCAATCGGCGCAGATCTTCACTATTGGCCAGGGCCTTTTCGAGGGAAAGAAGGTCCCGTTCCACGGCGTCGAGTTCACCGTTTTCCAGGGCCAAATCGAACAGGGCCTCGGAATAGCGTTCGGCAACTTCCGAAGAGCTAGGCGCCATCGTTTCGTCCTCAACGGTCAGGGCGTCTGGGCGCGACGCGGGTGATCTGGAAATCCGCGCTCCAGCGGCAGCCGGTCGCGTGAAGTTCGCGGGCGGTTAGCACGCAGATTTCGCCGGTGCAATAACGCGGATCTATCCAATGAGTGAGTTTCATGCCCCCCATTGCTGTGCGTGCCGATGACGGCCCAAGCGGCGCGCTGATATGCCTGCCTATTGGCAGGTGTGCGCTATCCAGTCATCCTCGTCTATTGTTTGTTCCTTGCCCGCATCGGAGATCTGGCGGCCGGATTTGCACGGGACGGCGGCGCTCGCTTATCTCAGCGCAACTGTACAAGGCTGTTGTCTAGCTTGCGACGCGCTGTAGCGTTTGGAAATTAGCAACTCGGTCGAGTTTTATGTGGCCAAAGAGCACGCGCCTTAAGCAACCCGACAGCCGGGATGATGATCGCCTTTCCTGCGTCGGGAGGCTTCTGGTTGATCCCACATCTTTGGTCGGCGCGCTAGGGGAGACAGGCAGAGAGCCTGGTTTGCCCAGACCGGAATTGCCGTTTCGACCCCGCTCCTTTTGGCGATCATTCCCTTTTCTAGCCCGGCACGGCGTGTCCCATGCCAACGATTGAAGATTTCCAGGCCGCTGCGAGCGCAGTTAAAATAGCGACCGACCAGTTAAACGCTGATCTTTTGTCAGCCTCACAGGCGTATAGGGTCCACCTAACCGAACTCGACGATCCTCAGGACTGGTTAGGTGAAGTAGACTTTTTATTCCAAGCGACGCAAAGCACGCTTGCCGTAAGCTATCTTCCGGCAGCGGATGAACCAGACGATAATTTTGCTTTGGGCCTGAACAATACGCTGACGGCTTCCGTAGATGCCTTAAAAGCAGCCATTTCAGCAGCTGAAGCGTTAGAGATCGATGTTCAAGTTGAGCTATCGCAAGTAGTCCGCGTACCTTTTTTGTCTTTAAATCTGGTGCGCCCCCCCACAGAGCTTTTCAACAAATTGCCGCAAGGCGAAGTAACGTTTACGCGCACGGATCATGTCTCGGGCCTAGACGCGGACAGGTCTCGCATTTGTCAACCCGTGGTCATGGGTGGCCTATTATGGTGGCGCTTCGCTACCGAGCCAGGCGACAAAAAGCCCGGCGACGGTGATGTGCGGCGCGCGCGTTGGGATGCCAATGAGTCGGACGGACGCTATCCCTCCGACCATACGCAGATTCGAGAAGGGCGAGTACGGTTTCGTCTTGGCGATGGGATGGTACCCCAGGGCACGGATGATTACTGGCGAAACCTCTTTGAAATTCACGGCGCCAAAAATCCTGCCCATCCCGGAGAAGCCGAAGGATCAGGCCCTGGGAAACTCATGATCGAATGGCTCGAAGGTAGTGTCTATCTGCTGTGGCGCAAACAAAAGATTATCGAAGATGCATCAGGCGCCGCAATTGGAACCACGGCCGGCAATGCCTCCGCCCCCGGCGGCTATCAGCTTGCACTCCCTTATAGTGTGGGCGACGAATTTGAGCTGACCTTTGAGTATCGTGTTAGCGACCGAGCTGGTTTCTTGAAAGCATGGATTGATGGGCAATTGGTTGTCGATGACGATACTGGGCAGTTCGGCTACGGATTGGAGCGTGAAACTTATCTTCAGGCCGGAGTTTATGCAAAAGAGGATGGTGTAACGCCGATCACAAATTTTGTCCATTTTCCGGTGGAGTTCTCGTCTCGAACGGCTGATCCAAGCGTTTATGATTCTGATGCTGCGCCTTTCCGGTATGACGCCAATCACGGCAGCTATATGTCAGCATGGAATTCCGATCCGCAAACGGATGATTTTTCTTTGGCCGCGTCATTTTACCCAGATAATTTCTTGACAGGCCCAGTGACAATCGATGCGGTATGGTCGTCGTCCAGCAGCGTAGAAATTATTGGCTACGCGCAAGCGTTTGTGTTCGGAAATTATCCAACTGATCTGGGATCGACCTTACCGGCGGTCCCTGTGTCGAGACTAAAATCGTGCCAGGTGTCCATTGATTGGGACTTGGCCGAAGAGGCGCCGGTCTCCAATCTGGTCGTTCTGCTCGAAGCGTTTCTCACCCAGACAGCGGACGCGACAAGCACGAAAGTCTATGAGGCTGCAGTCTGGGCCGCGCTGGATACGGACGGTATTTATTATCACAATAACATTGCCACTGACGCCATCGGCACGTTTACTGATAATTTGCTAGATTGGGTTGTTCGCTCAGCGCGCAATAAAGGTTTTGGCGGAACCATTGATTATACAATTGCAATTCCAGACGACGGAAATCCGCGAAAGTCTCTCAACTTTGACTTTGCTGCCTATTTGCAATGGCTCGTCACTCAGGGTGAATTAACCGGGAGCGAATTTTTCCATGGGATATCCTTTGGCCCTGAGTTCCGCAAACAATTGGATCTGCCGCAATTCGTGCGCGGGGCTGCCTCGGTAGAGGTCGATTTCGACACAGGCCTGATCTCAAATGGATATTTCGTTCGGTCTCTCGCCAATGTATGGGCGCAGGGCTCGGAACGCTTTTATCTGCACGACGGATATTGTCAGGTCAAAGGCGCCCCGGCGCTCGCTCCTCTCGCCCAGGACCCTGCTTTTTTCACGGCTCCGATTGGACCAGGAACGATTGAAGTCGATTGGGAAATTTTGCGTAATGCCGACCCCGCCGACACGATCCGAATCAAGTTCCGAGACGAGGACGGAGATCATGTCGGCACCACACGCTCAACCGTCGGTCAATACACAGAGACAATTGTCTTGGACAAAGTGGCGACCAAGTTCGATGTCCAAGCAATGACCGATGATCAAGACATTGACTTTATCATTACTGATGTGCGGCAGGTAGCATAATGGTTATTCTTGGGTGCGATTGGGCATCCAATTCAGAAGTCCGGCGCACGCAGTCAAGGTGCAGCAGATTTTTAAACTGACCCCCTAGGACCAGATCCAATTACGCCTCCGTCCCTTCGCCTTGAGCGCCCGGCGGATCGAGGGCGGGCCCTTGACCGGGCGGAGCGCGAAGCGCGCGGCGAGGCGCGGCGGCAGCCGTTCGGCGGAGGGGGGGGCGAGAAATGCAAGGCTCCGGGAGCGCGCGGCACGGCCTGGGTGGGCGGCCCCTCGTCCCTCACCGCGCCGTCCATGGGCACCGGCGCATCGGTCATCTCTGGGGGAGGAGGGGCGGCATTGCCTGGGGACGGCGACAGGAGCGAACGAGATCTTGGCTCTCGAAACCCATAATATCCGCGAAGCCACCAGGAGTTTGGATAGAGAAGTCGCCGCTTGAGCGGCGGTTGAGTTGCCGTATTGGGTTCCCGCCGGGCGATCAGGCAGCGTTGGTTGTCGATCAGCATGGCGTCCCCCCGGGTGAGAACGATCGGATCTGCCGCATCGCCCTCACGCTGGATGGCTTCGGCGAGGACCGCAAAAGCCCGCCGGATATTCCCGTCGCTTTCGTCAAAGCCCTCCCACACCACACGATTGGGATCATATCTTAAGGCCCAGTCGGCCGGCGCCCCATCCCCCGCCAGATTTCGGAGAACGGGCTGGGGCGTGACGAAGATGCTGGAGCGAGGGCGCAGCGTAATCGGATCGTATTTCCCGAACATCTGGACATCGACAGTTCGGAGCGCCTGCAGATAGGCCTCCACCCGCTCTGCGACCTGCGCCTCACTCGGGATGGCGTCCTGCTCCTCCGCAAAGAAATCCCGCACCACTTCTGGAAACCGGTCGATGATTCCCGCCACCGTGATCGCGTAGATCGGCTGGCGCATCGGGTTTTCGATCGCCGCGACGATCCGAAAGGTGGCCGTTTCCCCCACCGGATCGGTCGCCGTCGACACGGGCCAGCGATAATGAGGCGCGGCGGTCCGAAACCGCTGATGAAGATCGTGGGAATCGAACAAGGTCGTTTCCTGGGCTGTCGGATCGCTGTGATAGAAACGCTGCCATGTTTCTTGTGAGGGGATCTCGGCCCGCAGCACCGCCCCCAGCTCGTTGAACAGGATCTGGGTCCTGATCGCGTTCCGCACCGACCGCGCCCGCAGAAAATATTTGTTCTCGTAGAGCGTCTCGTCCCAGACCGGACTGCGCAAACCATCGCGCACATAATCCCCTTTCAACCGCCGTTCCATGAACTGCCGGAGGATGATCAAGCGCGGCCCATTCGGACCGGGGAAATCCTCAAGCGCGCGCCGAACCGCCTGGGGAAGAATGGGGTCAGCCCCTCGTTCGGCAACCTGCCCGGTGGCCAAGATCACCTTATCGGGCCGCGTGCGGATGATATTCTCCGTCGCCGCCAGCAGGCTCGCCGCGACTTTTCCTTGTGGCCATTTATGCCTGAACAGGAAAAACGTACTCCACAGCTCCATCAAATGCTCATCGAGCCACTGGGCCAGCGGGTTGAAGATCGACAGGAGCAGCAGCGCCACCGCCGCACTGACAAGGGGGGCGCGGTCGTCGGCGATGACGCCCAGTCCGGTGCTCTCAGCCAATCGGTCACCGCCGAGATCGACGAGGACATAGCACAGGATGGCGGCCAGCAGACCGGGGAGCAGGGCCAGAACGCGGATCATCCGATTCTCGCCCCGATTTAGGGTGCCCTGGAACTCAGGGGATTGCGGCAACAGGCGGATCATCACGGCGCGGGTCAAGGATTTGAGGGCCTGACGCTCCGCCGCCTTCAACTCGATATCTCGAAGCATCGTGCGGTCATCCCCCCGGATAGCGCCCCGTCAGTCACGATTTGTTTACCTTAACGATCCTCTCCCGTCGAGGCGATCGCCCGGCCGCTCGCCCCCCTCGCGGTGGGGGTGGCTCTTCGCCCCTAACCAAGGCACACCCCTTCAATTGGCCAATGCCGGGCAACCGACCGTGAGGACCGCGACGTGGAAAATGCTTTCAGTGTGGAGGGGCTGTTCACCCTCTCCAACCTTTTCACCTTTTTGATGCTCGTTCTGCTTCAGGCTGTGCTCGGCTTCGACAATCTTCTTTATATCACCATTGAGAGCCGCCGGGTTGCCCCGGCCAAGCAGGCGTTCGTGCGCCGAATGGGTATCGGAATCGCGCTGATTTTCCGGCTCATCTTGCTGGTCGTCATCCTGTTCGTGTTCAGCGCCATCACCCAACCGCTCTTCCAGATCGAGACGCTGCCCCTGACAGGCGATTTTACTCTTCGGGCACTGATCACGATGTTCGGCGGCGGCTTTATCATCTGGACGGCCATGAAGGAGATTTTCCACCTGCTCTCGGTCGATCATCTTGAGCACGATGAGACGACGAGCAAGAAAAGCGTTGCCGGCGCCCTCACCCTCATCGTGGTGATGAACTTGGTCTTCAGCTTTGACAGCCTTCTGTCCGCCGTCGCCCTCTCCGAGGTGTTCTACATCGTCGCCGCCGCCATCGTGGTGGGCGCGGGACTCATGATCTGGCTGTCCGACCACGTTGCCGCCTTTTTGCAAAAGAACCGTGCCTATGAGGTTCTGGGCCTCTTTATCTTGCTTGTGGTGGGCGTCCTGCTTGTCACCGATGGCGGTCACCTCGCCGAGATGCAGCTCTTCGGTTACGAAGTGCACGCCATGTCCAAGGCGAGTTTCTACTTCGTTATTTTCGTCATGGCGGCCGTTTCCGTGGTCCAATCGACCTATCGCAACAGGCTGATGGAGGCGCGGCAACACGCCATTGCCCAGGGCACGCCTACGACCGAACCGGATGGCATGCTGTTATCGACTGTCGGCACGGAAGCAAAAGACGGCGGCCCGACCTCGTAAAGAGGAGGTCGGACGATCACCGCAAGAGGAGAGAGGCGCCTCGGTCCCTAAGGGATTGCGAAGCGCGCCTCGCCGCCGAAGAGGCCTATTGGCGCTCGATGGCCCCGGCATCGGCCAACAGGGCCGCATAGGAGGGGCGGTCACGCAATAGCTCTAACGCTCGGTCGAGCTGGCAATCCTTTTCCGCCGGACATTCGGTCGGTTCGACAAACAACGCGCTCGCATTCTCCTCGTCGCGCTCTTGTTCTTCGATCGATTCCTGCCCCTCAAGAAGGATTTGCTGCGCCGTGGTTGGCTCATCGCCCTCCGGCACATCCAGGGCACCGGGCAAGTCGGCTTCCCGTCGACGTTTCTCGGGCTCCTCTTCGCCGGGATGCGTAATCGGCATGACGATATCGGGCACGATCCCTTGTGCCTGGATCGACCGGCCCGAGGGGGTGTAATAGCGTGCCGTGGTCAGCCGCAGGGCGCCATTGGCCCCGTTTTGCAGCGGCAGCACCGTTTGGACAGATCCTTTGCCGAAGGTCTTGGTGCCCAAAAGAAGCGCTCTGTTACGATCCTGTAGAGCCCCGGCAACGATTTCGGACGCGGAGGCGGAGCCGCCATTCACCAAGACGACAATCGGCACGCCCGCGATCATCTGACCAGGATCGCCGACTTCGCGCATGGAATCCTTCGACCGCCGTCCCCGGGTCGAGACAATCTCGCCGCCGTCGAGAAACGCATCGGACACGCCAACGGCTTGATCGAGAAGTCCGCCGGGATTGTTCCGCAAATCGAGGACAAGGCCCCGTAGGCCCCCGGCTTCCCGGTCCAGCTCACGGATGGCCTCGCGCATTTTCCGCTCAGTCTGTGAGGTAAAGCCGGTCAACCGAATATATCCGATATCGTTCTCCTCCAGTCGGGAGGAGACCGGACTGACGGTCACGATATCGCGCACAATCGTGAAATCGAGGGGTTCGGGCACGTCCTCGCGAATAAGGCTGATCTCGACCGAAGTCCCTTTCGGCCCCTTCATCAGGCCGATCGCCTCTTCGAGGGTCATGCCGAAGACGCTTTGCCCATCGATCTCGTAAATCAGATCCCCAGGCTCGAACCCCGCCCGAGCGGCCGGGGTGTCGTCGATCGGAGAGATCACCTTGACCAAACCACGGCCCGCGCCCTCCGTCTCCTGGGTCACCTGAATACCGAGCCCGGCAAAGCTCCCGCGGGTTTGCTCCTGCATCCGCTCGTAATCGTCGCCGGACAGATAACTCGAATGCGGATCGAGCGAGAGAAGCATCCCGTCGATCGCGCCCTCGATCAAATCCTTGTCGTCGGGGTCGCTGACATAATTCTCGTGCACCTGCTCAAACACTTCGCCGAACAGGTCGAGCTGGCGGAACGTATTGGCGTCGAAGCCTGATCGCGCAAATCCCGCCGTTAGCAGCGCAGTCGCCACCGCGCCCCCCGCAAGGGCGGACGCCGCTAGGGCCGATACCGACGTCTTGCGGGGAGAACGAAGGGGAGAAGGTCGCTTAGTCGGCATAATCAGAGCCCGTAAATGTCCGCTAAATCCTGAATTTCGTCTTAAGATGCCACTTGCCGGACCATTCGCCTAGATCCCGATCGGCCGCAAACGTGAAGATCGTGTCACAGCACCACGCGAAAGACCATGCCTCAGCCCCAATCCTCACTCTATCCACTGGCCAACAAGGCTGGCACGACCCAAGGCGCGGGATCAATCGATGCGTTGTGCTCTCTTACCTGAAGCTTCAGGAGCCCCCTTGTGCCGTCGGCCATGGCGCCGATCGGCTGGCCGGCGCGCACCCTTTGCCCAGAGCGCACATCAAGGCGCCCAAGCCCGATCAGGACAAGGCGATATTGCTCCCCCACATCGATGATCAAGACATTGCCAAGAGTGCCGAAATTCTCCGCAAAATCCACTCTCCCGTGGAAGGGCGAGGTGACGACGGCCCCGGGCCGGGTCTGTATCGCCAGCCCCTCATCATTGCCGCCATCGGGGGGCAACTCGCCGAACCGAGACACGACGCGCCCGGCCACCGGCAGCGCCAGCCGAGAGCGGGCGGCCGAAAAGCGTTGTGGCAGCGAGGATAGCGAGGGCACGGCGGTGGGCGTGGGCACCGGATCGGGTCGGCGGCGGCGTTCCTCCACCCGGGCGATCAGTTCGCGCAGGTTGCGCGCTTCCCGTGCCAGGCGGGCATTTTCCGCTTCGAGCGCGGAAATCCGCTCATTTTCCGCCGCATAGGCCTCTTCTTTCCGCACCAAAAGGTCGGCGAGCAATCGCCGCCTCTCGGCGAGGGAGGTTTCGGCCTGGGAGGCGGTCCGCCGCTGCGCCTCTTGCTCGCTTTTGAGCCGGTTCACCCGTTCCAGCGCGGTCTGATATTCCCGCACCTCCGCCTGTAACTCAGGGGTGATTGCCGCCAGCGCAATCGCCGCGCGGGCCGCCATGGTGGCATCATCGGGGGAGACCGCGAGGGCGGGTGGCCGCGACCGCTCCAACGATAACAATGCGGACAGCACATCGCTCATCACGGTTTGGCTCTCAAGCAATTGCGCCCGCGCCTCGACTTCTTCGTCCGCCAATTGCGACAGTCGCGTCTCGATCGCCGTCAGCCGGGTTTCCGCCGCTTGCGCCCCGTCCGCCGCCTCGATCAATTGCCGCTCAAGGGCATCGCGCTCAGCCGCCACCGCCGCCGCGCGATCACGCAGGGCCGCCGCCGCGGCCTCGTTCTCGCGATGCCGCGCCTCGATTTCCCGTAACCGCTCGGCCTCGCTCTGCGATTGTTGGGCCGCGACCCCAAATGACGGCCCCCCCACGCCGACCGCAACGCAAAGAGCGATGCTGCAAATCCGAAGACTGAATGGAGGGATATTCTTGATCATCTTGCGGTCCTAGCCGACATCATCCTTCACGGTGATAGGGATGGCCGCTCATTATCGTTAAGGCCCGGTAAAGCTGCTCCGCCAGCATCGCGCGGATCATCAAATGCGGCCATGTGGCCCGGCCGAAGGCGAGACGATGGGGAAAACGCGCCTTGTCGGCCTTCACCGAGGCCGGAAATCCCGACGCCCCTCCGATCAAGAAACGCAGCGCCCCCTCCCCCTGATCGCGACGCTGCGCGATCAGCGCCGCAAAGTCGGCGCTCTTCATATCCCGCCCCCCTTCATCCAGCAGGATGATTTCCTGGCCCCGCGGGTGATCACCGGCCAGCAAGCGCCACTCCCGGGCTTGCACGGCTTTTTCCCCTGGCGCTTTAGGGGTCTCATAGACCTGCAGAGAGGGACCCTCGATCCCAAGATGTCGGGACAAATGCCCCGCACGCTCAAGATAGGCCGAGGTGATCTCGGCAAGGGGGCTGCGCCGATCCCGTCCAATGGCGGAAATTTCAAGGCGGAGCATGCCGCCCCTCTATTCTTCGCCTTCCGCGACCTCAAGGGCATCGATCTTCGGCGCGAAAGGATTGGACTGGGCCACCTCCTCGAACAGCTCTGGCGCCCAAATCCGTTCGAGATTGTAGAACTGCCGAACCTCAGGGCGGAACAGATGGACGATCACATCCCCCGCATCCACAAGCACCCAATCGCAAGCGGGCATGCCCTCGACCGATACCTGGCCGTAGCCCGCCTCCTTGAGGGCGCGCATCATCTTGTCGGCAATCGACGCGACATGCCGCTGAGAGCGCCCGGACGCGATGATCATCGCATCCGCAACGTCGGATTTCCCTTCTAGATCGATGGTCACAACATCTTGTGCTTGATCGTCGTCCAGTTGCGATTGAACGATTGCCAATACGGCCATGTCGGGCTCTTCGCCATTCGGCGCGCTCGCCTCGTCATCTTGCTGATTCGCGGCGCGCCGAGGGGCCCCCGCATAAGACTGAGCTACCAGGCCAGCCTCCTCCAGAAACATTCCGTCAATGCGGAACCGATCTAAAGATATCACCGCTTGGGCGCTTTTTTAAGTCCCCGCGACATTAGCCCTAATCGCCGTTGAACTGATCGGATTATGCACCGTCGGCAGGAGCGCCCAGGCCGGCGGCTCACTGAACGGAAGGGCGGCCACCGATCGCTCCTTCACGCGATAGGCACGGAGCGCCTGGCCCGCGACCGACCGCGTTGCCGCAAGGGTGTAACCGGGGCGGCTCATGACAGCGATAGGGAGAAGAGAGGCGATCTGTCGCCATCCGCGCCAATGATGGAAAGTGAACAAATTGTCGGCCCCCATGATCCACACAAAGCGCGTTTTGGGAAATCGGCGGCACAACGCCGTAAGGGTGTCGACCGTATATCGTGTCCCAAGATGGCTCTCAATATCCGTGACGGTGAGCCAAGGCCGTCCGATGGCGAAGCGATTAGCGTCGGCAACCCGCCTGTCGAGGGACGCATATTCCCCTTGCGGTTTCAGCGGATTGCCCGGCGTGACAAGCCACCAGCAACGGTCAAGCCGTAGCTGCTCCCTCACCGATACGGTCACTTCAAGATGGCCTGTATGCGCCGGATTGAAGGATCCCCCCAAAAGGCCGATCGACAATCCGCCTTCAAGGGCGGCGGTCACTTTGCGGCGCGGCGGGCGCGAGGTCATCTCATCCATAATCCCGTTCCTCCTCCCCCGCATGCGCGCCGACCAGCGGCAAGACAACACAACAAGCCCTACTGGTCGGCCTCAGGGCCCCTCGCTGGACCGGACAGGAATTGCACCTATCTGTAATGCCTGTCACCGCGTTTCGAAATTGCATCGACGCGGCAAAACTGGCAGACGCGCCGCAAAGAAAGACGGAGGGCATTGATGTCCCATCCCGCCGCTCCCTTCGCCGATCATTTGATCGGTCGCCTCCAATCGGTCCGCTCACGGACCGCCGAATTGGCCGCCCCTCTCTCCGATGCCGATGCAACCCTCCAATCCATGCCGGATGCGTCACCGGCCAAATGGCATTTGGGCCATACAACATGGTTCTTCGAGACCTTTCTCCTCATTCCCTCCGTACCGGGCTATAAGGTTTTCGATCCGTCCTACGATTATTTATTTAATTCCTACTATGAAAGCGTTGGTCCGCGGCACGCGCGCCCCAAACGGGGAATGCTGTCTCGGCCGCGCCTTGACGATGTTCTGGCTTACCGGGCTTATGTCGACGAGGCGCTGGACCGGGCCAAAATGCGGGGCCTGCTCGATCTCGATCTTGTCTCCCTCGGCATCGCCCATGAAGAGCAGCATCAGGAACTCCTCCTGACCGATATCCTGCACGCCTTTTCTCAGAACCCCCTTCGACCTGCCTATCGGTCCCCCGCCCCGATGCCGGTGGGGTCCGCGCCAAGAGCGCAAGGATGGATGTCCTATGCGGGCGGGGAGGCCGTGATCGGCGCCCCCTCCGGCGAGAAAGGCAAAACAGTCTTTGACTGCGAGACCCCTCGTCACCGTCAGATCGTCCCGTCCTTTTGTCTTGCAAAGGGAGCCGTCACTTGCGGCGAATGGGCGCGCTTTATCGAGGATGGCGGCTATCAAACCCCCCTCCTTTGGCTGTCCGATGGATGGGAAGCAGCGCAAGGCGCGCAATGGACCGCCCCCCTCTATTGGCGGTGGACCGAGGAGGGGTGGGTTACCATGACCCTGCGGGGGGAACAGCCGATCGACCCCGATGCCCCGGTCGCTCATATCTCCTATTACGAAGCGGATGCCTATGCGACCTGGGCCGGGGCCCGCCTGCCCACCGAAGCGGAGTGGGAGGTCGCAGCCACCCTCCACGCCGTACCGGGCAATGATATGGGAACGGATCGTCTGCGCCCGGCCGTTCAACGCGGCGAAGGAATTTCCGGCCTATTCGGCGATGTCTGGGAATGGACGGCAAGCGCCTTTCTTCCCTATCCGGGCTTTAAAGCGGAAGGCGGGGCCATTGGTGAATATAATGGCAAGTTCATGTCCGGTCAGATGGTCCTTCGCGGCGGCTCTTGCGTCACACCGGAACACCATATCCGTACGACCTACCGAAATTTCTTCCACCCCCAGAAGCGTTGGCAATTTTCTGGGCTCAGATTAGCGCGCGACTCCTGAGAGGCTTCCCATGACATCCGCTTTCCTCAAGGAGGTCCAAGAGGGTCTCTCACGCCCGCAAAAGGCGCTGAACCCGAAATGGCTTTACGATCATCGGGGCTCGGAATTATTTGAGGACATCACCGAGGTCGATGAATATTATCCGACACGGACCGAAGCGCGGATATTCGAAGACGTCTTCCCTGAACTGAAGGCCCGCCGACCCGATATCGCCGCCATCGTCGAGTATGGCAGCGGATCGAGCAAGAAGACCGACAAATTACTCGAAGCGGTCTCCGCAACGCAGTGCGTGCCCATCGACATTTCCGAAGAGTTCCTGCGCGATGCGGCGAACACGCTGGCTGAGCGCCATCCGCATGTCGAAATTCTGCCGGTGGCCGGCGATTTTACGCAACCGCTCGTCCTGCCGTCACGCCTTGCCCAGGGCCATCAGCGACTTGGCTTTTTCCCGGGCTCGACAATCGGCAATTTCGAGCCGGACGGGGCGGTGAGCTTTTTGTCCTCAGCCCAGCAGAGCCTTGGCGAGGGGTCGGCTTTTCTGGTGTCAGCGGATCTGATCAAGGATGAGGCTATTCTTGAGGCCGCGTATGATGATGCAAGTGGCGTTACAGCCGCCTTCAACCTTAATCTCCTTGAGCGGATGAACCGCGAATTGGGGGCGAATTTCGACCTCTCGGCATTCACCCACCGCTCCCATTGGAACGAGACTGCGAGGCGGGTGGAGATGCATCTTGTGTCTTTGCGCGACCAGACGGTGACGATCGGGACGGATGACTATCCCTTCGCCGAGGGCGAATACATCCACACCGAGAGCTCCTATAAATTCGATGTCGACCGCTTTGAAACACTGGCACGCAAGAGCGGTTGGGCTCTCGATAAATTCTGGACGGACAAAGACGATTATTTCGGGGTCTTTTTGCTGACGGCCTGAACAAGCCGAGCGCCCCAAGAGCTGTTTCAGGTCAACCGGAGTCGTGAGACACTTCTTGGTCTTTGTTCCTCCCATTCCTTACCGCGAACCGGTTCCCTCTTCGCTTGAAGAGGCGCGAGGATCAAAGATCGTGGGGGATGGCTTCTCCGGCCTGGCGGGCGGCGGCGAGGACCGTGTTGCGCAGAAGACAGGCAATGGTCATCGGCCCCACCCCGCCCGGCACCGGTGTGACGGCGTCGGCCACGCTTTCCGCTTCGCCGAAAGCCACATCACCGATCAAGCGGGGCCGCCCCTCCTCGATCACGCGATTGATGCCGACATCGATCACCACCGCCCCCGGCTTGATCCAGTCCCCGCGTACAAGTTCCGGCCGGCCCACAGCGGCGCAAAGAATATCGGCGCTGCGGCACAAGGCCGGTAAATCGGGGGAGCGTGAATGGGCCATGGTCACCGTGGCATTGGCCGATTGCAGGAGGAGACTGAGGGGTTTGCCCACCAGGATCGAGCGCCCGAGCACGATGGCGGTTCGGCCCGAGAGGTCGGGGCCCAAGACCGATTGGATCAGGATCATCGCCCCCTGCGGCGTACACGGTACAAGCCCCGCGCGCCCGAGAACCAAGGCCCCGGCGCTGATAGGCGTCAGCCCGTCGACATCCTTCGCCGGATCGATAAGGGAAAGGGCCCTATCCGTATCGAGATGGGCCGGGATCGGCATCTGCAAGAGGATACCGTCCACTTCCTCATTCTCGTTGAGATCCGTGAGCGTGGCATCGAGGGTGGCTTGGTCGATCGTCTCAGGCAGCCGCCGCTCGATACTGGTCATGCCCACCGCCTTGGTCAGTTTGACCTTGTTTCGGACATAGACTTCGCTGGCCGGATCGGCACCCACCAGGACCACGGCGAGGCATGGCGGCCGACCAAGACGCGCCGCCAGCTCTCCAGCGGCCACCTTCACCTTTGCCCGCACGATGGCGGCCTGCGCCTTTCCGTCGATAAGGCGCGCGCCCATGGTTAAAATCCGGCGCGTGTCGCAGGACCGAAGACATAGGTGTTAAGGCCAAGTTGTATGGCCCGCGCCCCGATAAAGGCGACCAGTGGGGAGAGGTCGATCCCCCCAAGGCTGGGCAAGACGCGCCGGATTGGGCGAAGCACCGGCTCGGTAATCGCATAACAGGTACGCAGGATCATATCGACGAACTGGTTATGCTGGTTGACGATGCCGAAGGCGATAAGCCAGCTGGCGATCACGGTGACGAAAAGGATCAGGATCCAGAACCCAATCACCGCATTCACGATATATTCGATCACCACCATCGACAAAATCCTGCTCTCAGCGAATTGCGCCTTTAGAGGGCATTGCGCCCCGTCTCAAGGTCGCTTCCGGCCTCGTTAACTGCGGCGCTTGCTTGTTTGCGCCTTAGGGCATCCTACATCGCCGTTAGCTCTCAAGAGGTAATGGAGACGAGCGATGAAACCTTATTGGTTGGCCCTGATGGGCGTGAGTACCTTGGCTGTCGTGGCTTGCGGCGGCGGCAAGTCGAGCGCGGATGCCGCCGAAGCCGATGCCGAAGCTGCAATGACGACCTCTGCGGCCGCCCAAGACACCATGGAGGACGAAGGCGCCACCGGCGACACCGACCCCTTTGCGGCGGTCTCAAGCGGCACCTATGTCCTGGAGCCGACCCACGCCTATGTCGTGTTCCAATACGATCACCTCGGCTATTCGCGGCCCGTGATTGGCTTTACCGATTTCGATGCGACGGTCGAACTCGACAAAGAGACCCCGACGAATTCCAGCCTCACGGTGACAATCGATCCCGCATCGATCGATTCAGGCGTCGAGGATTTCGATGAACACCTGGTCAGTGCGGATATGTTCGACGTCGAAACCTATCCCGAGATCTCATTCACCTCGACCTCTATCGAGCTTGATACCCCCACCACCGGGACGCTGACCGGCGATCTGACGATGAAGGGGGTCACAAAACCGGTCACCCTCGATGTGACGCTCAATGGGGCGGGCGTTCATCCGCGGTCTGAGTTAGATCATTTCGGTATTTCCGCCCGCGGCACGCTGATGCGTGATGAGTGGAATCTCGGCTATGCCACCCCCGCTGTCGGGAACGAGGTCGAATTGATCATCGAGACCGAGTTCAATCGCCCTGAATAAGGGAGTAGTCAGGATACGTCCCTGACCCCCCCCAAAAAGACGAAAAGGCCGGACAATTGTCCGGCCTTTTTAGTTGATTGAGACCGCCCCACACCAAAGCGAAGACCGTCTCCTCCGTTATGGAGACTTACAGGACGACCCCGACAATCGCGGCGACCACATCCTCGACGGCGGCATCCTCAACAATGATGCCGGTCACGGCGCCAAAATTGATCGCCACATCGTCACCGTCCTGGATGACGGTCGGCACAGGGGCCACGCCGCCATTGCCGATATAGATAGTGTCGTTGCCATTGCCGAAGTCAGTGATCGTATCGGTATTCCCGGCAACCGAGTTGAACTCCGCATCGAAGAAGAAAGTATCCGCGCCGGCGCCGCCGGTGAGGAAATCGATGCCCGCGCCAGCAAAGAGGAAATCACTGCCGCCGTCGCCAAACAATTCATCATCGCCAAGGCCGCCCGCGACGAAATCATCGCCCGCGCCGCCGATCACGACATCATTGCCCTTGTCCCCATAGAGAGAGTCATTTCCGCTGCCCCCCTCAATCAGGTCATTGCCAGCATCGCCATAGACTTCGTCATCGCCGCTGCCGCCGAACAGGCTGTCATTGTCAGCGCCGCCATTGAGATAGTCGGCCCCGGCATTCCCGAACAATTGGTCGTCGCCCAGACCCCCGAACAGGCGGTCATTGCCGAGATTACCGGCACTGATGTCATTTCCTTCACCGGAGAAGATTTCATCATCGCCCCAGCCGCCGGAAATCTCGTCGTCGCCGTCACTGCCATAGACGATGTCATTTCCAAGACCCGCGAAGATCCGGTCATTCCCGTCAAAGCCGTAAATCAGATCGTTCTTGCTGCCGGCCTGGATGAAGTCGTCACCGTCACCGCCAAAGATCGTGTCGTTGTTCTTTCCGCCGAACAGATTGTCGTCCCCGGCATCGCCGTAGACCGTATCGTCCCCTCGACCGCCGAAGGCGCCGTCATCTCCGGCATTAGTGAAGATCTCATCCGCTCCCGTGCGCCCATAGAGGCGCTCGCGATCAGTTGTGCCATTCAGTACGTCGTCACTCATCGACTGTTTCCTTTAAATCTTATGCCAGGTCCCCCATTAACTGGGCCACTCATCCGGCTTATTGCATTCCTTAATACAGGATTAAGCCAGGGTAGTTCTATGGATATCTCAATAAATGGCCGAATTTTCACTGCTTTAACCGTCAAGTGTCATCCGTTTAACACAGCAAAGAGCGGACCTTCCCCGGCGTCCGCGCCGTGAATGCCTTTAAGGGGTCAAAAATCGTCGGGGATGACCTCAAGGCTCAGCATTTCCTCATAGGTTGGGCGGCGGCGAATGACGGTGAAACGATCGCCATCGACGAGGACTTCGGGGACCAGAGGACGCGTATTGTATTGAGAGGCCTGGACGGCGCCATATGCCCCTGCCGTCCGAAAGGCGAGAAGGGCGCCCGCCGACACCTCATGGAGCGGCACGTCCTTGGCAAAAAGATCGGTACTTTCGCAAACCGGCCCGGCAATATGGTGATGGACCGGCACGCCTGTCGGCGGCGTGTCCTCCATGACCTCATGTCGCGCCCCGTAAAGAGCCGGGCGGATCAGATCGTTCATCGCGCCGTCGACCAGCGCATAATGGGTGCCTTCCTGGTTCTTTGTCAGGACGATGCGAGTCACGAATAGGCCGGCATTCCCCGCGATCAACCGCCCCGGTTCGAGGATCAGCCGCACATTGAGATCTGCCGTGGCCCGGTTGAGGGTCGCGGCGTAGTCGACGGGGAGCGGCGGGGCCGCCGCCGCGCGCTCATAGGGAATGCCCAAGCCTCCGCCCAGGTCGAGATGGGTGACCTCATGCCCCTCGGCCCGCAAGGATGTCACAAGCCCCCCAACACGTGCCGCCGCTCGCTCGAAAGGCGCCACAGAGGTAATTTGAGACCCAATATGGACGGTTAGGCCCTGCGGTCTGAGCCCGGGCAGCGCCGCAGCAAGACGATAAAGACGCCCGGCATCGGCAAAGGGGACCCCGAATTTGTCATCCTTTCGCCCTGTGGAAATGCGGGTATCCGTCCCGGCGTCCACATCGGGATTGACCCTGAGCGCCACCGGCGCGGTCTTGCCGAGCGCGCTGGCGACCGCCGAGAGATGCGCTAACTCCGCCTCGCTTTCGACGTTGAATTGCAGGATCCCGGCATTGAGCGCCGCCTCCATCTCCCCCCGAGACTTCGCCACGCCGGAAAACACCACACGCTCGGCGGGAATACCCGCCTTGAGCGCCCGATAAAGCTCGCCGCCCGAAACGATGTCGGCCCCCGCGCCCCGCCGTCCGAGCAGCGCCAAGACAGCGATATTCGACAACGCCTTGACGGCGAAGGCGATCAGCGCGTCGCGATTTTTGAACTCATCCGCAAGAATGTCGTAATGGCGCCGCAAGGTCGCGGCGGAATAGATGTAGAGGGGCGTTCCGACCGCGTCCGCGATCCGCCGCAATGGCACGTCCTCAGCGTAAAGGCCGTCATGGCGAGAGCTGAAATGATCCATACCGCGACTACCGGCTTTCACTGAGTGAGGGCGCCGCTGCGCCCTCGGCCAAGGGCGCGGGCGGCCGCTCCAGGGGCGCCTTTCGGCCGCATCCGATCAGCCCCAGGGCAAGGCACCCAAGGCCCAGCAGTGCGGCGGCGCGCAGCGCGCGACATCTTTGAACATTCAGCATAGATCCGGGGTGTTGAAAGCCAGCGCGGCGGCGGTCAAGTGCGTATCATGGCAGAGCCGTCCCCAACCCGCCCAAATGCCTATCCCCTCAGATGGGCGATACGTGGATTGATCGCGGTCGGCGCGGTTTTCGTCCTGTTCGTGCTGGTATCCGCCGCCCAGCGGCCCGGCAGCGGCGGCGCCAGCCTTGAGGATCTGGCCGCCCGAATAGATGGCGTGACTCTCTCCCTCCTGCCGCCCCCGACGCCCGCCAGCTTGCGTCCGGCGCTGCAAAACGGCGGGCCGATCCTCGTCCTTGTGGTGCCGCCAAGATGTCGCAGCTGCGCGGCGGGTGACCTCCTGCCGCCGCTCCTCGATGGCCGCCAGATCGTTATCGCCGCCCCCGACGCCTGGACCCGACCGGAGGAGGGGGATGTGCGCATTGTTCCGATCGCCTCCCTACCCCTCGGGGAGGAGCCAAGCGAGCCGCTCATTGTGCTCTACGAAGGCGGCCGAGAGATCGCGCGGGGCCGCGCGCCCGATTGGGACACCCAAGCGGCAACAGCGTTACTTGAGGGGATAAGACAGGCCGCACCGGCCCCCTAATCGCCCCTATTGCACGAAGCCCTCTGGGCCTAGGTCGGGGATCGTGGTCAAAGACGGCAATCATCATTGCAGCGGGAGTTCCCTATGTCAGTTTCGCCCCGGATCGGCCTTCTCATCGCCGTATCGGGCCTCGCCCTCGCCGCCTGCGGCAAGGACGATCCTTCCTCCGACACCGGCGCGGCAGGTGCGGCGATCGAGGCCCTTGGTCCCTCCCCCCTCGATAGCCCTTTCGTCCTTGAGGATGCCGAGCCGATCGACCTCGCGGCGCTGCTGAACAGTGCCGAGGGCATCGCCTATGACGAGGTGACCTTTGACCAAGAGATCGGCGCGATGGTCGTCACCAATTATCGCCCCGTCACTGACTCTGAGTTCGTGCAGTTCGTCATCGGGCGTATGGAAGTCTACGGCCTCGATCCGGAATTATTTGCCCGGATCGAAGCGGGCGAACCGGTCGACGAGACCCGTGAGCTTTTCAGCAAGGTGAGAGCCTTCGATATCGAAAGCCACCAAACCTACGGCGCGCCCCTCTATGGCGGCGAGGACACGTCCTCAGACGAGGCCGACGACCCCGCGGCGCTGGCCAATAGCCTGACCCTCACGATGGATGCCCTCGAACTCGGACAAGTCACGGTGGGGCCGGCGGCGGAGACCACGGCAACGGGGGAACAGGCCGAGTATGCCTTCGAACTCGACGGCCTCTATGTGAAAGAGGCGGCGATTGAGATGACTTCAAAGCCCGACGATTTTGCCTTCACTATGACGATCCCCGACGGTCGCATCGGCAGCTATCGTGGCGGCGCGTTTGGGGGGATGTCCTTCATCGGTATGTCCTATTCGCTGAAGCAGGATCAGGCCGCCGTACAGACCAGCCTTCAGTCCGCAGGCATTGTCGGCCGGTTCTTCGAGGACCCGTTCCTCCGGCGACTTTTCCTTCCTGGCGAGCAAATGACGACGGTCGAGCTGCTTGAATGGGATGGCCTCTCCGCGGACAACCTCCTGCCCTATCTGAAGCGCAATGAAGATCCCCCCGCCAGCGAGACAGATCTCTTGTCGGTGGGCGGTCTTCGCGGCTGGGGCATCGAAGGATTTGTCGAAGGGCAAAAAGCCTATTCGGTGGATCGGGTCGTGGTCGAGCCCATCGACTTCGTCCATCTGATGCCGAAGAAGATCGCCTTCGAAACCGAGGGGGGCATGACCTATCTGACGGCCTATGCGGAACCGGGCACAGAGATGGCCACCTTTTTGGAAGACAACGAGCTCTCCGCCGTGCCCACCGAGAATCGGATGGCCTTCAGCTACATGCCCGACCAGCGTCGTCTGCGGCTTGACACCACGGCCGCCATCGACGGGATCTATGCCGTCGACATTGCCCTGGAGATGACCGATTTCGACCATCGGCAAATTTTCGGGACAGAGGGCGATGTGCAAAAGAGCGCAGTGTTGGACTCGGCCCTCAAGGAACTCGCCGTCGAGATCAAAGACGAGCACTTACTCGACCTCATGGCCCTCATCGGCGCCAATGTCACCCAACAGGAGCCCGATGCGTTGAGACGGCAGGCCTCGGGCCTACTGGCCCTTGTGGCGGTCCAGGGGGCTCAGGTGTCGCCGCGGATCCAGACCTACGCCCAAGCCCTGTCTACCTTTTTGGCGGAAGGCGGCACCCTGTCGATCGCCATGCGGCCTGAGGCGCCGGTGCCGCTGTCGGCCCTTGGCGGGCAAACCCCGCCCGCGCCGGCAACCCTGCTTGAGACCTATAATTTGACGGTGGAACGAGAGGCCGCCGAGTGATTAGCAATCGCCGGGTTTCGACCCGGCGACATGCGCCGCCAGGGGGGAGAACGACTCCGCCAAGGCGCGATAGATCCCCCGTTTGAACGGTACGACAAGCCCTTCGATATCGGCGAGAGGGGCCCAGCGCCAAGCGGAAAACTCGGTGGGATCATGGGCCTCCAGATTGACCTCGTCATCCTGCCCTTCGAACAACATCACCACCCATTTTTGGCGTTGCCCCGCCCAGCGCTCCTGCTTCTTCGCCTTGTAGTCAGGCGGAAAATCATAGACGAGCCAGCCGGGGGTCATCGCCAACAGGCGCACCGTGGTCAGACCGGTTTCTTCGTATAATTCCCGAAAGGCGGCGTCTTTCGGGCTTTCCCCCTCATCGACCCCGCCCTGGGGCATTTGCCATCGAAACGGACGCGCCGCTTCTTCCGGCGTATGGGCGATACGCTCACCAATCCAGACAAGCCCTTGCTTGTTCAGGACGCAGATCCCGACATTCGGGCGGTAATCGGCAAGATCTGGCAGTTCTTTCATCGCATCGCAGCGCTCGGCGGGACGAGGCCGACCTCGCCCGATTGAAGGGTGTCGACCCATGCCATCACCGCGTCCAAATTGCCATCGCTGGCATAGACCTTGACGATCAACGGACGCTCTGCGGATAGGGCTCGTCGACTGACCGCCCTTAATCTGTCCGCCGCCTCGGGGTCGTTCGGCTCCAGCACCAGATCGACCTCCCCATAGGGAAGGTTCAGCGCGCGGGCGATCGCCCCGCCCTTGCCGGTATCGTCGAGATACCCAAGCCCCGCCCGATCGAGCGCATTGAGAAAGGCCTGCATCGCCTCGGCATTCGAGGCGAATAAGTCGCCTTCGAAATTCGTGACGTAAGGATAGGCGGGCGCCCGGGAAAGCACCCAATCAAGACGGGTTGCATTGCCCTCCGCCGCCCGGTCGGGGGACAACGCCGCAGGGCCAAGGACCGCTTCGCTCAGCCCTCTCGTCGCCATGGGAATCTCAAGGGCCGCCTCTCGCCCCGCCGCTAAGGCCGCCGACAACCGAGCGTCGACATTGCGGGCATAGGCCGAAAAGCTCACCCCAATCTCAGCGGGCAAGGCCAACAGCGCCCGGTCGGTCGTCACCGGATCGAGACCAAGGCCACTCACCATGACGGCGAGGGCGGGGGCCGTTTTGGCCGGCATCGCTTGGCGATAGGCGGCGAACGGCGTGGCCCCGCGCGCATTACGTGCCGGACGAAGCCCCGCGGCGGTCTTAACGGTGAGGGAGGTATCAAGGTGCCGCGGTTCAGGGACCCGGGCCGCCGCCTTGTCACCCCCGCCGACAATTGTGATGCGCACACTCCCGTCGCCGCGGGACTCCGTCGCTGTCGCCAGCCCGTCGCCGTCCCCGCTTCCGGCCGCCGCAACCTCTGGTGAAGGCAGCTCAGCCTCCCCCCTAATGATCCGGACGCCTGCTGTCTCCGCCCCGTCGGCCAGCGCCGACGCCTCGGCGCCCGCCTCAATCTCCGTCCCCGGCCCCGTCTCGGCCCCGGCATAGCGATCGGCCTCCCCCGGCAGGTCGAGAACCATCGGCTGCGGTGCATCAGGGTCCGGCGCCCATAGAACGGCCCCCGCCGCGATCACCATGACGGCCGCCAGAACGCCCCACGCCACTCGTAGATAGGAGACCCCAGCGCGCCCCATACCGTGCCTCTTTCCGCAAGCCCCTTTACCCGGCGCTGCGCCGGACCAAGTTGAATCAACAGCGTTTGGCGTATACTGTTTCTGCGCCGCAATGAAAGACGGCCTAGACGACGTTCGGGAGCGAAGCGACAATGTCCAAATGGAAAGATGCGCACCATAAGAAAGATGGCAGTGAGCTGAGCGAAAGCGAGTTGGCCAAACGCGTCGAAGAGCGGGAACGCCAAGTCGCCGAGGATATTCGCCAAAAAGCGGCGCGGCGGCAGCGCAAGAAGGTTTGGTCAAAATCTCGATCTACCGTTATCGCGAAAGCGATTGAGACCAAGGCAAAGGTCGGGGGCAACGCGCTCGCCTTTATCGACCCAGCCGATGGGAAGAAAATAACGTTCAAGGAGATGATCCGCGGCGCCTTCGCCCTTGGCAATGCGCTGAGCCGGCGCACCAAGCGTGGCGAGAATGTCGGCGTTCTTTTGCCGACCAGCCCCGGCGCGATTATCACGATCCTTGCGCTGCATGTCGATGGGCGCGTCCCGGCGATGCTGAACTTTACCGCGGGCAAGAATGCGCTCGAGGCCGCTCTTGAGACCGCGCAGGTCAAGACAGTTTTGAGTTCGCGGAAGTTCGTCGATGTGGGGGGCTATCAGGATCTCATTGATTTCCTCTCGACCAAGGTCGAGATCGTTTATCTCGAAGACATCAAGGAAAATCTCTCCGTTTTCGATAAGATGCGTGCCCTGTTGGGGGAGAAATTCCCCGCCCTCGCGCGCCGCTCTCTCTCGCCGGACAGCCCGGCCGTAGTGCTCTTCACCTCAGGGACGGAAGGTAAGCCCAAGGGCGTTGTCCTTTCCCACCAAAACCTCGTCGCCAATGTGTTCCAGGTGATCGATCATGTGCAGCTTGAGCCCCGAGAGGTGTTCATCAATCCGCTGCCGGTGTTCCACTCCTACGGTCTGACGGCGGGGGCCCTGTTCCCGATGTTCGCCGGTCACCCCTCCGTGCCCTATCCCTCGCCCCTGCACATCAAGATCGTGCCCGAGGTGGTGAGGGAATATGAGGCCACCATCATGCTGGCCACCGACACCTTTCTCAGTCGCTACCTTCAAAACGCCAAGGATGGGGCGCTGGTCAGCCTCCGCTATGCAGTTTGTGGGGCGGAAAAGGTGCGGGATGAAACGCGGCGGCTGGCGCGGAACCGCTTCGGCTTCTGCGTCCTCGAAGGCTATGGCGCAACCGAATGCGCCCCGGTGATCGCGGTCAACCAGCCGGGGGATATCCGCCCCGGCACCGTCGGTAAGCTGCTCCCCGGTATCGAAACCCGGATCGAGCCGGTCGAAGGCCTCGATGAGGGGGGGCGCCTCTATGTCCGGGGACCGAATGTCATGCTCGGCTATATTGACCCCGACGCGCCAGAATCGCTCCTCAAGCCCCAAGACGGCTGGCACGACACCGGCGACATCGTTCACATCG
The DNA here is from genome assembly GCF_000152825.2 of Parvularcula bermudensis HTCC2503. NCBI lineage: Bacteria > Pseudomonadati > Pseudomonadota > Alphaproteobacteria > Parvularculales > Parvularculaceae > Parvularcula > Parvularcula bermudensis. Next base: position 952,578 of record NC_014414.1, on the reverse strand, counting down.
ATGGCGGCGGCTATATGTCGATCAAGGGCCGACAAAAGCGCTTTGCCAAAATTGGGGGGGAGATGGTGTCTCTGGCGGTGGTCGAGAATTGCGCCAGCGCTGTATGGCCTGACAATCTGAATGCGGCGATTATCGTTCCCGACCCGCGCAAGGGCGAACAAATCATCCTGCTGACCGAAGAGCCACACCCCCGCCCAGAACATCTTCGCGATTGGGCCCGCAGTCACGGGGTGCCGGAAATCGCCATGCCCAAGCAGGTCCTGCATGTCGATGACATCCCCGTTCTCGGCACGGGCAAGGTCGATTATGTCAGCCTCAACCGACAGGCGGAGGAATTGATCGCCCAGGCCGAGGCCCAGAAAACCGCCGCTGAATAGCCATTCACCGCGACCAGTGGTGACGGCGGTCCCTCAGTCCAAGGGACGGAAAATCAGGGTCAAAATGATCCCGGGCAGGCCGACCACCGCCCAAAGTGGCGCGGTCAGAAGAAAATTGACGACACCGGAGACCGGGCCATCGGCCATAAGCGGCACCGACAGGCCCAGAAGAGCGAAAATTTCCTGGGTGGTGCGAATGACCGGTTGACCGGTCTCTAGGGTCGATACGCCGTCCGCGCCGAGCAACAACAATGCAAGCCCCACCAAGGCCCAGGATAAATACCTGAAAAACGACAACATGCGCCCGTCACCCCTGAGGTTCGCCCTGACTGGTTTAGGGGAGACCGGCAGCGGCGACAAGAACGACCGGGACGCTTGAAATTCCCGATCAAGAGCGGCAGAGAGAGGCGCTCTGGACAGGTGGCCGAGTGGTCGAAGGCGCACGCCTGGAACGCGTGTAGGCGGGTAACCGTCTCGAGGGTTCGAATCCCTCTCTGTCCGCCACTTTCCATCTTGCGCTACCGGCTTCGCCTACTTGAGCGCATGGCTCCGAGTTCGAACTTCGTCCCTCACTCTCCGCCAGCACTTTTTCGCTCACGCGCCGAAGGCGCTCCGCGGGGGCGGCCTGACCGGCCGGGACGCGGTCGCGTCCTTGGGTACTGGAGTTCGAACTTTCTCTCTCTCCGCCATTTTTATCCGGCCTACCGCCTTCGGCTACTTGAGGCGGCTTTGCGCATTCGCGCCCAAATCTTCTCCCTCACTCTCAGCGATTGTTGAACGCACAGCGCCCAGTGCCACGGATCGCGATGCCGTTGCCTCAATAAGAAGGCCCCTCTCTTTTAACCTCACCAGCATCTGCCGACAGGCGTGTCACTTCAGAATTTATTTAGCTTCTTGCCATAGTTTTAGAAAAAAGGGCTTGGTTCTGTGTCGAAATTCTATCTGACCTTATTGGCCAGTGCGTGTTCTTCGCTGTCCTTAGCTACAGCGTCGGCCGATGAATTGACAGATCTGACAGAGCTGTCGCTCGAAGACCTTCTTGCGATTCAAGTCACCTCTGTCGCAAAGCGACCACAGCCCGCCAACGAGTCCGCCGCCGCGATTTTCGTCATTACTCAGAAAGAAATCCGTCAATCCGGCGCCAAGACGCTCCCTGAACTATTACGCTATGTCCCAGGGGTTGAGGTTGCGGAGGTCGAAAACCACTCGACAGCAATCTCGGCACGGGGGTCGAATTTCCGCTTTTCGACAAAACTCCTTGTATTGATCGATGGACGTACGATCTACACCTCGATCCTTCCCGGCGTGCAGTGGGACCTTGAACGGCTGCCGGTCGAGGATATCCAACGTATCGAGGTCGTCCGTGGACCCGGCGCCACCCTTTTCGGCGCCAATGCCATGAACGGCGTGATTAATATTGTCACCAAGCACGCCGCGCAAATGCTGGGAACGTCGGTCAGCGGGACCGCGGGGGTCACCGGCCCATCGGACCAAGTGCTCTCGACCATGACGGTCCGTCACGGCATGCGGGTCGGCGAAGACGGCGCGCTGAGGCTTTATGCGACAGGGCACAACACGCCCGCGCTCAGCACGAAAGAAGGCGAGGTCATCGATGACGAAGACCTCGCCCTGCAGGTTGGTTTTCGCTTCGACTACGAACCGACTGAGATCGATGCCATCACAGTCCAAGGGGACTATAATTACACCGATTTCGACTCGACTCTCGATTACGACAATGTCTTTGGGGTCAGTAGCTTCCGCCCACGGACAACGGGTGAGATCGCTGAGAAAGCGAATATCCTCGCCCGCTGGAGCCGGACCCTGTCCCCCGACAGCAAGCTAACTTTTCAGTCCTATGTCGATTATCTTTCGCGGTCGGAATTCGGTGGAGAATTCGAACAGACGACCGTGGACTTTGACATGTCCCACTATTTCTCGACAGGAAAGCGTTGGGAAACCGTTTGGGGTCTTGGCTATCGTGTTTACAGCGACGACAGCACGGACGGCGGATCGGTCGACTTTGCCGATAATTCGCGCACGACGGATATTGTCAGTGCCTTCGTTCAGCAAGAGGCCTTTTTCGCGAACAAGAAGCTGCATTTCTCCCTCGGCACTAAACTCGAGCATAATGATTTTACAGGGTTCGAGTATCAGCCGAGCTTTCGCGGCATTTGGGTGAGCGACAATCAGTGGAGCCTCTGGGGGGCGATCTCACGGGCCGTCAGAACACCCTCACGCTACGAGACATCCGCCATATACACGACCGGTGTCTACCCCCCCGCCGGCGATGTGCCCTTACCCGCGAGCTATCCCGTCTTTGGGAACGAAGACCTCGATGCAGAAACGCTGATCGCCTACGAAATCGGATGGCGCAAGAGCTGGGGTAACGGCCACTCGATCGACCTCACCGGCTACTATTTCGACTATGATGACCTGTTTCTGATCGGACCGATTCAGGCGCCGGAAATCCTGTTCGGCCCCTTCGGTCCAGGAGGGATGATCGTCCCCTATCAGATCATACAGCCGGTGGATGTTGAAAACGCGCGGAAACTCGAAATCTTTGGGGCGGAAGCCAGTCTTGAACTGCAACTCAGCGCTGATTGGGACCTCAAACTCACCGGTGACGTCAAAGACACCTCGGTCAAGGACGGCCCGATCAACGATGCTCAATTGCCGCAGTTCTTCCAGGGCTTCACGCCACATTATCAAGCGACGCTCCAGTCAAATTATCATTTCACCGACCAGTTCTTTGGTCACCTCGCATTGCGGCAAGTGGGGCCATTGGAAGAGAATCCAACGCCCTCTTACACCGACCTCGACCTCCGACTTGCCTATCGCGTCAACTCGCAATTTGAGTTCAGCATAGAGGGCGACAACCTTCTTGAACCGCTGCGGACCGAGTTTACGCCCCTCATCTATCCCGTCCCAACCGGATATGTGGAACGTCGTCTTTCGACTTCCCTTTCCGTGCGCTTTTAGTGGATAAGTCCATGATGAAGAAGCGCATTTTCTCGTACCGCTGGCTGAGAACGGGGCTCGCCTATGCCGCAGCCGCTGCCGCTAGCCTGTCCGTTTCGACCGCTCAGACAAACGATAATGACCTGACGGCGGCGATCCTGATCAACTTCGCACGGTTTACGACCTGGCCTGACCAAGCCCTGACCAGCAACGAACTCAAAGTCTGCGTGCCGCAAGGCGACGAGGAACTCACCTCCGTGCACAAGCTGACTGGGAAAAGGGTGAAGGACCGCATAGTGAGCGTGCGCTATTTCGATCACAATTCGGACCAGCCCATGGGCTGTCACATTGCCGTCCTCTCGGATGCCTTTCCGACGCTGCCGGCGCATATGGATAAAGGCACGCTTGTCGTTGCCCTCGGCGAAGAGGTGGCAAGCGAGCATACGAGCTTAATCCTGATCACGATCGGCAGACAGACCCGGTTCATCGTGAATTTGACCGCAGCCCGAAAGCAAGGGATTAGTCTTCGCGCTTCCCTGGTCGATCTTGCGGTCAAGGTCTACTGAGGCTGCCTCCGCGCTCCTTTCGGATCGTGAGAAGAAATTGACTTTCCCGAGGGTAGGCCGGCCCGCCATCGTCACAGGGGTAAGCGATCTTTGACCCTTGGCCCATTTGTCTTCTTTGCCGCTCGTGGTGGGGGCGAGGGTAAGGGGCGACGCGATGATGCAATTGCGGAAGGGGCAGCGAGGCTTTGTGTCAATTGCCTCGAAAAACCATCTACACTGATAGTTTTATGCTGAGGCAAGGGCAGGCCCCCTTGCTCCTCCTTCAGTTGGAAATAAGCGAAGAAAGGCCCGCATGAGGGGGCCTTCCCGATTGAGAGACTAGAGCGATAGTTATCCGGTCGCGGCGATAGAGGGGGCTTGTTCATCCGTGCCCCCTATCTCTTTGACTTTTGCCATTGCCGTCAGCGGGCTTTGCGCGGCCGGTCCCCAGCTGAGCTCATCCAGGGGTTTCAGTCTCCCCTTCTCGTCGGTGACCTCGCTCCGGGCATTGGCTAGGATCCGAGACGCCGCTATCGTGTCATGGCTCGTATGATTGGCCATCACCTGAAAACGGAAGCGCGCTTGTTTACGGGAGACCGCAGGATACTCCACCAGATTAGCGATAAGGCCGAGCTCGGCGATTTTACGCCCCATAACCCGGCCCAGATCCTCTTCACCGATATGGGCACAGACGATAGGGGATAATGTACCGTACACATCAAAGCCAGCCATCTTCAGAAAGCTACGGAGCTCGATACCGTTTCGGGCATTCCGATCCCTCAACGTCCGGCCTTCGTCGGAAGCGACAATGTCAAATGCCTTTGAGACCACCGCCGTCTGGATCGGGGACAGGGCATTGGAAAAGGTATTGGGTGAGCTGTAAAAACGAAGATACTCTCTCACACCGCATTTGCGGGTCGCAACGAACCCGCCATTCGAGGCGAAGGTCTTTGAGAAGCTTCCCATAACGATGTCGACCTTGCCGAGCATATTTTGCTTCTCGAGTACGCCGCGCCCGGTCGGACCCATGGAGCCCAGATCATGGGCGACATCGACAAACAAGGTCGCTTGATATTCATCCGCCAGCTCTTGCATTGCAGCAAGGTCGGGCGAATCGGAGTCCATTGAGAACAAGCCCTCAGTAATCAGAAGGATTCCATTCTCGGTATCCTTGGCGCGAATTTTCGCAAGCTTCTTTCGCGCGTCCTCCACCTGATTATGGCGAAATAGACTAATATTCTTGGTTGCGGCCTGGGCCCCCGAATGCAAGCAGGCATGGGCCAGCGCATCGATAACAATGTGGTCGAAGGGACGGACCAACCCTGTGATGGTCCCAAACCCTGCCGCCCATCCCGTGGGGAACAGGCTAACGTAATCGGCTTTGACAAAATCAGCGATCTTCTCTTCGAGGCTCAGCGAGCTTGAGGTATTGCCGACCAAAGCGGGGGAGCCGGCGCTGTGAACGCCATAGGTGTCGATTGCCTCATGGGCGGCCGCGTTAATTTCAGGATGCGCAGCTAGGGACAAATAGTCCTGAGAGGCAAAGTTCACGCCTTCCGTCCGCTCACCCCGGTCATTGAGGATTGCAACATGGCGCCTCGGCCCCTGATCGGTCGCACGCCCGTAACTCCAGATCCCGTAATCGAAGCAGGTCTCAAGCCAGTCGTGGAAGCCTTGCGTTCTTTCAATCAGATCCACGCCATTTGGACGACGAAAGTCGAAAGAAGTCCGCGACAGTGCCGAACGGATATCATCTGTGCCCATTGGAAGAACCTCAACCCATTACCCAAAGCCCTTCTATCCTCCAAACGTTTATAATATCGTGAAATAAGCGAGACCTGATAAACTCACATCTGATTAAGGTTATTCGATCGTTATCGGATATTTTCATTGTTTTTATATCAATAATTTTCGCAGAAACTTAGCCCAACTATTTTGTATTTTAGTTGGTGATTCATGGCACTTCTCGACACGATCAGCACGCCGATTATGCGGTTTTGGTACTGGCATGTGGCGCAGCTGACCCAAAGAATGCCCAGCGTTCGTCTTGGGGGAAAGGAATTCGTCGTTTACAAAGGGGTCTACAAGCCGCTCGAAAATGAACAGAGCTGTGCGGCCTATTGCAATCATGGCGATCGCGTTCTTGACCTGGGTACCGGCTGCGGGGTCGGGGCCTATTTTTGCTCGGAAAAAGCCGATCAGATCGTCGCCAGCGATGTCAGCGCTACGGCCCTCGCCAATGCCGCGGAGAATTGCCGGCGCTTTGGCGTCACAAATGTCGAGTTTCGTCACAGCGATATGTTTGACAATATTCAGGGGCGGTTCGATCTGATCCTGGCGAACCCTCCCTATCTCAACCTTTCCTTTGATGAGCCCGAAAAGCAATTCGCGACTTCCACGCGCTATCTGCCTCGGCTCTTTACGGCCCTAGACCAGCATTTGGCGCCGGGGGGACGTGTCTTGGTGCAGTATCCAGCCTGGTTCGCCCACCGTCTCACAGCGCTGGCCGAAGCCTATGGCTTCCGGCTGGTCGAGAAGAAACGGATGCCGCCGAAACCCTGGCGACTACGTCTTCTCAGTCTCATCTATCTTCAGGTGGGCTTTCGCTCGTCGTTCTTCTTGTTCGAGCGTGCAGTCCCCCTTCCCGCTGCGGCCGACGCCTCAGACAAGACCGACCGCGTGACCACCGCCGTACCGGCCTAAGGCATTCTCCGTCCCCGTCGGCGCGGCACGCTTTTGGGGTCTAAAGAGCGCCCATCGCCCGGAGCAGCGCGAAACCGGCGGTGACCTCCTCGGCCTCCGCCGCAATAACGGCAACTTCGGCGTCACTCAGCTCTCGGTCCGCATCGAGCACATCGAGGCGTGTCCGTCGTCCTTCGAGATATTCCTCAGCAACCCCTTCGGCGGCGCTGCTGGCGGCATCGCGCTGCGCCCGGCGCGCAAGCAAAGACGCGGTCGCGACACGATGGCGATGAAACGCGGCGGCCACCTGCTCCTGCAAAGCGCGACGGCTGTCGTCCTCCTGAAACATCGCCGTGCCGACATCCTGCTGCGCGGCCGCGGCCCGCGCATAACCGGCCCCGCCATCGAAGATGTCCCAGCGCCCCTCGACCATAATGCTATAGCTCTCGGCTTCGGCGACTTGCAGCCCCAGCCGTTGATCGTCCTGATACGCCGCTTCGGCGGTTAGGGCGAGCTGAGGCAAGAGCTGCCCACGACGCGCCCTCAATGTGGCCCGTGCTGCCTTCACCTCCTCCCCCGCACGGGCATAGTCCGGGCTGATCTCCAGAGCGGTTCCAATAGCGTCATCAAGGCTTTCCGGTAGCGCTTCGGGAAGAACGGGCATCTGCAACGACGCCGGCGCTGGAAATCCAAAAATTCGTTCAAAGCGGGCCTCCGATACGGCCAATGCCCCTTCGGCCGCGACCCGGTTTGCCGTCGCCTGGGCGCTTCGCGACCTCGATTGCTGCACATCCGTCACGGTCGCCAGCCCAACGTCCTGACGGGCCCAACTCTCCTCCAGACGCTGTGCCAGGACGTCTTCATTGCGCAGGCGTGCCTCGAGCACCGTCCGGTCCCTGACGATAGTAGCCATCGCCTCGGCCCCAGCGAAAAGAAGATCCTGACGCGTTGCATCAAGGGTCAAGTCCGCCTTGCCTAAACGCGCCTTCGCCGCACCAATGGCGCCACCGATCACCCCGCTGGTGAACAAGGGCTGGGAGACGGTCAGCCTTCCCCCTACCGGCTCTCGGCTATCTGTTAACGCCCCATCGAGACCATCTATCCTGACGGTCTCTTCCGTCGTCCCAGCCCCCACGGTCAGGGCGACTGACGGCAGCCGTCGCCGTTGCGTCGCCCGGAGCGCAGCAGCTTCGGAGGCTCTGGCCGTCTCGGCCGCGGAAAGTTGCGGATGGGTGTCGAGCAGACGATACAGAAGCGCGTTCGTCTCCTCATAGCTACCGGACATACTCGCCATGATCGCGAGGATTGCGCTACAGGTCAGCACGGATCAATCCTTTCGGTCGTGGAGGGAGGGATATGGGTTTTTCCGAAGTTTTCCGCCGTAAAAGGAGGAAACAGGCAGGAACAAAGAAGAAGGAGACGATCGTCGACAGCAGAATGCCCCCGGCGATCGTGGCAGAGAAGGGCGGCCACAACCCGCCTGTCGAAAGAAGCAAAGGCACAAAGCCAATCGATGTGGTCAATGTCGTCGAGGTGATGTGTCGCGCCGTACCGTAGACGGCCCGCCTGATCGCATCGGGATCCCCGGCCGCTGAGGGCGGATCATTCTGTAAGGTCGATAGGATGATGATCGAGGCATTGATCGCCACCCCCACCAACCCCATCAAGGCGATGATGACCACGAAACCGAAGGGGAAGCCGCCCATTGCCAGACTGAACATGCCAAGGCCAATCGAGAGAGCCGCGACGGCAAAGACAATCGCGGCTAGACGAAAGCTATTGAAGGATAAAACGACGGTCGCGATCGCCGCGACAACGATCAACCCGACCGACGACATCAATGAGGTGACGGCTTTGGCGCGCGCCTCCGCGTCTCCCCCCATCTCAAATCCATATCCTGGGGGGAAAGACAGCTCACCCTCGGCAACCGCCTCGGTAAATGCCGACACTGCAGCCCCTGGCAAACTTCCCGCATGAACAAAGGCGTAGATCGTGTTTACCCTCTCTCCTGCATAGTGGGTTATTTGCGCCGGACTGGGACGAAGCTCAAATTCAGTCAGTGCAGAAAGGGGGATTCCGATTCCTTGAGAGCTTGAATTGCTAATCGACAGTGTACGAATTTGATCCATTGACCGCCGGGCGGTGTCGTCAAGTCGGACGACAACCGGCAGCGACGTTTCCCCCTCAATCACCGCCCCCGCCGCAACCCCGAAGAGCTTGTCGCCCAAATCGCCATTGAGTTGCGATAGCGTAAGGCCCGCCGCCTGGACCCGGTCTTCATCGGCCGCGAGCCACAGCTTAGGAACCCCACCCGCCAGAGAGGCCGTTGTCACCGTCACTCCAGGCACCTGAGAAAGGAGGAGGCGTACATCCTCCCCCAGCCGTTGTAGGGTCTGCAAATCCGGCCCCGTCAAGCGAACCTCAAAGGGCGCATCGCTCGGCGCGCCTTGCATCAACGGCATGGCATTGACCTGAACCGAGGGGAGAGCCTCACTAAGACGTCTTTGCGTTCGGTTGATGACCCCCATCATGTCATCGAGACGATCGAGAGTGACAATGGCCTCCGCGAAATGCTGCGCCCCGTCCCGGTTCATTTTGAGGTTATAATAAAAGGCGGGCACAGAGTTCCCAATGGTCCATTCGATGGACTGAACACGGTCGATCTCCCGCAAGACCCGATCGGCTTCCATGGCAGCCTCTTGTGTGGCCAAGAGGCTGGCCTGGGGCGGAAGCTGTAATTGCACGTGGAACTGATTCCGATCCGCCGGCGGGAAGAACTGTATCGGCAGCGTTGTTATACCGTAGAAACCGAGAACCGGCACGATCAATGAGGCGGCAAGTGAAAGTCGTGGAGCCGACAGGCTCATGGCGAGAAGACGGTCGAACCCCCGGGCAAGTGGCGAGAACGGACTTTTCCGCACATGATTGGTCGTCCGGCTCGGCTTTAGAAACAGGCCTGCCAGCGCCGCCACCACCGTCAATGCCAAGATTAACGAGGCCAATACCGCGATGATCACACTATCGGCAATCGGCCCCACAAATTCCCCGGCTGAACCGTTCAGCAAGGTGATCGGCAAGAAAGCGAGGGCAGTGGTCAAGGTGGAGCTCAGCAAAGGACGCCAAAGGCGCTCAACGCTCGCTGCGACGGCGGTTCGCGCCGGTTGGCCTTCATCAAGCGCCTGACCAACTGAATCGCACATCACGATGGCCGCATCGACCAGCAGCCCAAGGGCGACGATCAATCCGACCACAGTCATTTGATGGATCGGAATACCGAACTGATCGAGGAAAATGAACGAGGCAAGGACCGTCAACGGAATAGCCGCCGTCACGATAAGGGCTGGCCGCCATCCCATGGTAAAGAACAGGACCACGACCACCAAAGCGAGCCCACAAGCCAGATTCGATACCAAAGCGCCAAAGCGTTGATCCGTGTAAGCGGACTGATCGAAGATGACCTTTAGATCGACACCGCCGGAAAGGTCGTTCTCGAATGCGGTCAATGTTTGTCTGACGGTTTTTGCCCACGCACCGACACGCAAGCCATCCTCTAGGCGGGTGCCGACAATAACCGCGCGGTGTCCATTGATGAATACCGCCTCTGATTCGGGGGTGGCGAGGCCACGAGAAACATCGGCGACATCTCCGATCCGAAGACTGCCGCCTCCTGGCCCCTGACGGATAGGCACCTGCCGGATCCGATCGAGCGTATCTAGCTCGCCCGCGACTTCGAGAGTAAACTCGGTATAATCCCCATAGAGACGGCCTGCTGCGATCTTTGTATCCGCCTGGGAAAGGGCGGCAGCCACTTGCCGCTCGGACAGTCCATGAGCTTGGGCACGATCCGCATTGAGAAGAACCGCAATTTGCTCTGGTCCGATGCCGTGAATGTCTGTGTATTCTGTCCCCGGCACCCGACGAAGCTGGCTACGAAGCTCCTCTGCCGTCCTTTTCAAAATAAGCGGGTTGGGCGCGTCCTCCCCCTCCCAGATCAAGGCAGCCAGAAGAGTATAGGCGTAGACATGATTATGACGCAGACGCGGCGGTCCGGCTTCCACCGGCAAATCCGGGGTCACTTCTTCAATAATGTCACGGATCTTCCCAAAAACTTGGTCCGTATCATTCACGTGATCGTGGAATTCAAACCAGATTGACGACATACCGCCGGAAGACACGGAATTAAGCGTGTCAATCTCTGGCACTTCGAGCAATCGTTGTTCCAGTGGCTCGGTGATAAGTCGCTCAAGCCTGAGAGCCGACGCGCCAGGATAGGCCGTGAGAATGGTTCCAATTCGATCACGAACCTTTGGGTCCTCCGCTTGCGGCATGGTCAACAGCGACGCAATCCCGCCGACGAGAATGACCAAGATGACGAGGATCAAGGCGCGCGGATGATCGAACAATACGGTCTTCATGGCCGTCGCAATCCGCGATCCGCTAATCCTGATAGGAGGGTCGGCCGCGTGGGAGCCGTCTCCTCTCGGACAATCTTGACGGATTGGCCTGGCACAAATCGGAAGGGAGCGTCCGATACAATCGACTGTCCATCCGTTGGCGTGCCCGTGACATAAGCCCGATCCTCCGTAATCGACAGAATTTCGACGTCATAGCGCGCAATACGTCCCTCCGCCCCCTCACCTTTACGGTCGACGGCATAGAGCGACCACAGACCGCGATAGCTTTCCTGCAATGCGCCAAGCGGTACCCAAAAGCCGCGAGCGGCGCGGGTCTCGAACAGCTCAAGACGGACAAGCGCGCCGGGAAGAAGGCCCATATGATCCTGAAGGCCGATACGAACAGTCTGACTCCGGGTCAGCGGATCGATGTCGCGAGAAATCCCGGTCACCGTCCCGTCCAGCGGCACCCCATCATGGACAAGGACGAGGTCCTGGCCCCGGAAAAGACGGCTGGCTTGGGCACTGGGCAGATCGATTTCGGCCTCAAGCCGTCCCTCGCCACTTACCCGAACGATCGGACGGCCGGCATCAATGACGGTCCCCTCATCGACATAGCGCTCGACAATCGTGCCGTCGAACGGGGCGAGGAGACTTGCATCGGCGAGATCCTCTTGGGCCGCCTCCACCTGTCGCGCGAGACTTTCCACCCGCTGCAATGAGGCATCACGCCCGGCCAGGGCATTGTCGACTTCTTGGGTCGTGGCAAAACCACGTGCTTCTAAGGTCTTGGTCCGGTCGAAAAATCGCGTTGCCCGGGTCGCTTCAGCCTGCGCTTCGTGCAGCTGCGCCTCAAGGGCCCGGGTCGCGGTCAGGAATGGCGAGGTGTCCACCCGAGCAAGTACATCGCCCCGCCCCACCCGATCGCCAACATCGACCGTCACCCGATCAATCCGCCCCCCGATCCGAAACGCCAAATCAGTGCGCTGGGCAGGCAATACCCGCCCGGAATAAAGCCGCCGCTGTTGATAGGTCTCCTGATAGTGAACGGGGAAAACCGCGACGGGGAGAGGCTCGACTTCGATCACTGCCGAGTCCTGGGAGCTGGTGAAATAGGCAATCCCCATCCCCAGACACAATGCCATTGCAAGGATCGACCAGAATATACGCACCAACACCCTATCCCCGTCCGGCCTGGCGGACGGACTTGGCTTGCGCGCTTAAGGCGCGCTTCGTCGGGAATAGGTGTGCCAGAACAAGGTTAGAATGGAGTTGACGGCAGGTATGCGGGGCCTCGCCCCCCTATCGGCGGGGGAGGAACCGATCACCCTGAAAACAGCGGCGCACACCGCCGCTGTTGATTTTGGGAAAAGGACGCGCCGACGGCAGAGAGACTGAAGGTCAGACGTCCTTCAGCTCTTTCTTCAAGATCTTCCCGACGGCCGACTTCGGAAGCTCGTCCATGAACACAATCTTGCTCGGCCGCTTGTAATTGGTCAGCTCCCGTTTGCAGACGGCCATGATATCCGCCTCGGTCAAATTGGGATCCGACTTCGCCACGAACAATTTGACGGCTTCACCGGTTCGCTCGCTGGGGATACCGACCGCGGCCACTTCGCTGACGCCCTCGATCGTATCGACAACATCCTCAATCTCGCTCGGATAGACGTTAAAGCCGGAGACGAGGATCATATCCTTCTTCCGGTCGACAATCTCAATGAACCCGTTTTCGTCCATGATGCCGATATCGCCGGTGGCCATGAAGCCCTTGCCATCCATGACTTTGGCGGTCTCGTCGGGCCGCTTCCAATAGCCGGCCATCACTTGCGGTCCGGAAAGCCAAATTTCGCCGCGTTCCCCAATCGGCAAGGCCTTTCCGTCATCGTCGCGAATTTCGATACGCGTGGACGGCATCGGCAAGCCAACAGTGCCATTGAAGCCATCGAGCCCGTCAGGATTACACGTCCCGGCGCCGACCGTTTCGGTCATGCCCCAGCCTTCCATGATCCACAGACCCGTTTGTTTATGCCAGGACTCAGCGACCGACCGCATGGTCGGCGTTCCGCCAGAAATGCAAGCGCGCGTGTTCGAGAAGTCCACAAACTTCTTGAGAACCGGCTCGCCATCGACCTCAGCCTCCGCTAGGCCCTGATAGAGGCGATTGACCCCAATCATCAGATTGAACGGGTTTCGCGCCATGGTCTTGACCAGCAATTTCCCATCGCGCGGATCAGGCACGAAGATACAAGTGGCCCCAATCCCCAGGCTGCTCGCCACCACATAAAGGGTGAAGACGTGATAGAGCGGCAGGGGAATGAGCGCCTTTTGCTCCTCTAAAACCGGCTCCCGCTCCCGACCGGGCTTGGTCCAGACATCGCCGATTTTAGCGGCTGCGAGCAGGTTGCGCTCCTTCAGAACGGCGCCCTTCGCCACCCCCGTCGTCCCGCCGGTATATTGGAGAGCGGCGATCTCGTCCGGGGACCGCTTGATATCGGCATTCGGCAGCGATCGACCCTTTTTGATGGCATCGGTGTATTTGGTGTGCCCGGGGATGCTGTAGGAGTCGACTTTCTTCTGGACATATTTGACGACCAGATTGGCGATCGCGCCCTTGGGGCCGCCGAAAATATCGCCAGCCTTTGTGACGATCACCTCTTTCACCGGGGTCTTTTCGCGGATCGTCGCGAAAATCGAGGCGAATTGGTCGAAGATAATGATCGCGACGGCGCCGCTATCCTCAAGCTGATGACAAAGCTCGCGCGCGGTGTAGAGCGGGTTGACGCCGACCATGACGCACCCAGCCCGGAGAGCGCCAAGAAGGCATACCACATATTGCGGGACGGTCGGCATCATGATCGCCACACGATCGCCGGGATTGATCCCTTTTGATCGCAAATACGAGGCAAAGGCGCGGGAATCTTCGTCAAGACGACGATAGGTCCAGTCGGTCTCCATGCAGCGGATCGCGACCTTATCCCCGTACTTCTTCACGCTTTCGGTCAGCAGACCGGTAAAGGTCTCATCCTCCCCCAATGTTACCGTTGCGGGGACACCCGCCGGATAACTCTTGGTCCACACCTCAGGAGAAGGCATAACCGCCGAGGCAGGAGTACCGGCATCGGCATTGACCTCAGGTTCAACCGTTGTATCGCTTTCGTCCATATACTCCTCCTTACAAACCGGGCCAATTTGAGGCCTTCTCGTATCCCCAGGGATCACCGCAGTGGATATTTGTGCTTCAACTATAGTGTTGATTACACACATCCACCCATACGGCTAGGGATGATCGATCATCCTCGCGCAGAATTGGTCGTGCTTTAGCCGATCAACGCACGCGACACCAGACTATGTCTGCGTAACCCGAGCAGAGCGGGCGCATCGTCAATCATAAAGGGCGGGGGAACGCAGATGTGCGGGCGTTACCCGCCGGCGCGGTGGAGCGCGATGCGCGGGGCGGGGATCGTCTCCTCCCCCGCGACCCGCCGCCGGGGAATATCGAGGGCGTCCCAGGTTTCCGACAACGCCCCCGCCAGCGCGGCAATATAATGCTCATCGTGCAAGGGCGTTGGCGTAATCCGCAACCGCTCAGTACCCCGGGGGACGGTGGGGTAATTGATCGGCTGGATATAAATCCCGTGCACCGATAGCAGACGATCGGCCGCCGCTTTACACAGGGTCGGGTCCCCCACGAAGAGAGGGACGATATGCGTCTGGCTCGGCATCACCACGAGGCCGACGTCTTCGATTGCCGATTTGGTCGCCGCCACACGCTCTTGGTGGAGGTGACGTTCCGTCGCACTCGTCTTGAGATGCCGGATCGAGGCCGTTGCCGCCGCCGCGATGGCTGGGGGCAATGCCGTGGTGAAGATGAAGCCCGGCGCGAATGAGCGGATGGCATCGATCACCGATTTGGAAGACGCCACATAGCCGCCCAGCGTACCAAAGGCTTTGGCCAGCGTTCCTTCGATCAGATCGATCCGATCAGCCAAGCCCTCACGGTCGGTGATGCCGCCGCCATGCGCGCCATACATGCCCACGGCATGGACCTCATCAATATAGGTCAGGGCATTATACCGATCGGCCAAGTCACAAATCGTCTCGATGGGCGCGATGTCGCCGTCCATGGAATAGACGCTCTCAAAGGCGATCACCTTTGGCTGGTCATGCGGCAATCGCTGCAAAATCTCTTCGAGATGGGCCGTGTCATTGTGCCGAAAGATCTTCTTTTCACAGCCAGATCGACGGATCCCCTCAATCATTGAGGCGTGATTCATCTCGTCCGAGATCATCACACAGCCGGGCAGCAACTTTCCGAGGGTGGAAAGGGTCGCATCATTCGACACAAAACCGCTTGTAAAGACGATCGCCGCTTCCTTGCCGTGGAGATCGGCGAGTTCCTTTTCGAGGGTGACAAGGGGATGGGAGGTCCCGGAAATGTTACGGGTTCCGCCCGCGCCAACGCCCGTGCGCGACGCGGCTTCGGTCATGGCTTCGAGGACAAAGGGCGCCTGGCCCATGCCGAGATAATCATTGGAGCACCAAACGACGACCTCTCGCACGCCATCCGGTCCGTGATACCGCGCCACTGGAAAACGACCGACCAAGCGTTCGAGGTCAGCGAAGGTACGGTAGCGGTTCTCACGACGGAGCTGTGCCAGGGCAGCGTCGAAATGGGCGGAAAATTTCATGGTGCTGCTCGTCAGCTCCTTACGATATCGCCATTGTGTGCTCTGACGCCACTCACCGCCCTTTGTCGAGACTGAATCGACTATTGCGGCATTGCAGACGCCAAAATTTGAGGCGCCTCAATGATGTCAGGGTTAGCGCAATAAGATTACGCGCATCTGAACGGCATGACTATGTCCGGTAGTGGACGGTTACGCCTTGAGAACCCTCTCAAACTCTTTACCGAGATAGGGGGCCTTTGGGGCCCGTAAATAGGGACGCCGTGTCCGTCGTGCCCCCGAGCCAATCGGACGCAGAGGCGCCGCTGAGCCAATCAACTGTCCTGGCAGCAGTCCTGGCCCCCGTCCCGCCAGTCCTGGCCCCTGTCCGGGGCTCGGGGAGATCGAGGCGGGACTCCGCGTCGGCGGGGGACGAAGACAACGCCATATCGTGAGAGGCGGAAGCGTCGGCCCCAATAACGCCGGAGAGAGCGGTACGCAGACGCATGAGTTCGGCCTGTGTGCTATCGGCGCGTTGCCGCAAATCGTCATTTTCCCGCTGGAGACGCTGCATCTGCGTTTCGGGCATTGGCTCTGGCTCGGAACGATGGGTCAAGGGGGGACGCGCCGCATCCATCCCCCAGCTGTCAGGGAAAGAGGGGCGATCCGCCGCCTGGTCCCCAGGCGCGGCCGCGCCCCCCCCCGACGGGCCAGCCATCTCACTGGGGTGGAGCGCATCGATCAAGCCGAGCAGTGTGGTCAGGCTGGCCGGAGAGGCAAACCAGACATGCCGGCGCCGCGCTTCACGCACCAATTCGGGAAACCGCTCGTTCAGCAAGGTGAAGGCGTGCTCGGAGGGGATGTAGAGAAGGCATCCCTCAATCGTTTCCCCCGGCGAGATCGCCCGCTCCTCCGCATCGCGGATCAATTCCCGAATTTCGTAGCGTATGGCCTGCTCATTCAACTGGATAGCGGCCAAGTCCGAGGCGAGGTCGTCGAAGACTTCCGTCGGGAAGCCCGTATCGATGGACACAAGCCCCCTGTGCCCATCGAGTTCGATCGCACAGTCCACAACATACCCCGTCCGCAAGGTCACACCGAACGCCACTTCGTGGTCGGGCAGCGCCATGCGCACGACATCGGATAATGACGCCGAGGCCATCGGCCGACTTTGCGCATGCGCCTGCCGAGCGCTCGTCTCCTGAAGCGCCGCCACTTGATCGGCGAGATCGCGGAAGCTGTCCCGTAAACCATCGAGGGTCCGGTCGAGGGCGCGCAAGAGGCCGGCCGCCTCTTCCTCGTCCTTATCGTCGGATACCCGATCGACCAGATCTTCAAGTGCGGTTTTGAGACGCGGCAGATCCTGAAGCCGGTCATCGATGCGATCGCCCATGTCGCGGGCGACACGGCCCTGTTCGTCAAGAGACAGGCTCACGCGGTCGAGATCCCGGCGAAGGGACCCTATGGCATGGTCGATATCCCGCAGGGCTTCGGTGGGGTCTTCCGGACGCTCCCCATGAGCCTCCAAACGGTGATCAATTGTCGTGACCAGCCGGTCGAGACGCGCCAATTGCTCCCGCTGCAAGCGATCGAACCGGCTGGCGATATCCGATTTCAGATCGTCGATCCGCTGCCCCTGACGACGTTCGGAGCGCTCAATGTCCTCTCTGATAAAGGGCGCAATATAGGGACGCTCGCCCGAGGACAGGCTCTCATCGGCCTCACCGCGCGATCGGGAGGCGAAAGCGCCGGAAGACGACGGGGCCGCAGGGGCACCGGATTGCAGACCCGCTTGCCCGCCCGCTTGCCCGTGGACCGTTGGACCGTCCTGCCGCGATGTCGTCCGCCCCCCATAGGCATAGCGCAAGGGGGTCGGCCCGCCCTCCTCCGCCGCGGCGTCGCGGGATCCTTCGCCTTCATCGAGATCGGCAAAGGCGGCGGGGGCCGCTTGCGCCGTTTCGACACTTCTTAAGGGGACCACTTTCGCGGGGTCTTGTTCTTCTGCCGTATCGGTCGCGCGGCGGCGTTGCTGCCACTGGCGGAAGTCGCGGGCGGGGGCCGAACGGGGAGCGGGGCGCGCTTTTTCCGCCTCGACCGTCTCGTCCCCGCGCGCGTCAGTGAAATCGTTCCCTTCGGACACAGCTGTCTCCTCGTCAGGCATCTCAGCCATCTCGTCCTCGGCAGAGTCCCGTTCGATGATGACCTCTGCAAAAGGCATGTCATCGGCATAGCCATCATCACGGTCGTCGAATAATGGCGTGCCTTGCGCGCGATAGGAGGCGTCGGCGGAGCGCCTTTGGCGTCCGACCAGGATGGCCAGCATCGCCACAACGACAAGGATGATGGCCCCCACGCCGATTATCCACCCCATATTCTGCCCCCAGAAGGAGGGATCATCCTGCAGCATCGCCAACGCCTCCTCTGCCCGCGCCATTTCCTCTTCGAATGGCACGCTAGGAAATTGTGCTGTCATGGGGACGAGAAACATTCTCAAAGGCCCACACCAAACTCTCTTGCGCTGCACCAGCGCTCGACCACCATAAATACATGAGACTAAGCCACGAAAGGCGAAAATGCGAGCATCATGCCAGTTTCCCCCGATGAGTGAAGATATCACGCGGGTGGACCGAAATACGGGCAGGCTCGATGGATTGACCGGATACGATCGGGATCATACCTGCTCTTGATGACTATTCGACCGATTGTGACCGCGCCCGATCCGCGACTGAGGGAGATTTCGACCCCGGTCGACGGCGTCGACGATGAGCTGAGGGCGCTGATGGATGATATGCTCGAGACCATGTATGCGGCGCCGGGGATCGGTCTGGCCGCCATCCAGATTGGCGTCCCCAAGCGGGTGATTGTCATGGATCTGGCCGGAGAAGGTGAGCCCCCTGCCCCGCGATATTTCGTCAATCCGGTCATCAGGAACCCGGCGACGGATCTTGCCCCCTATCAAGAGGGCTGCTTGTCGGTCCCCGATTATTACGAAGAAATCGAACGCCCGGCCACCTGCACCGTCGACTATCTTGATTATGACGGCACCCCGCGGACCCTTGAGGCGGAGGGACTGCTCGCCACCTGCATTCAACACGAGATGGATCACCTAGAAGGCGTTTTGTTCATCGATCATCTTTCCCGACTGAAGCGGGAGCGGATCCTGAAGAAGCTGAAACGCGACCGATCCGCGGCGGCCTAGCAATGCGCATCGTGTTCATGGGCACGCCGGCATTCGCCGTTCCCGCCCTGGCGAGCTTGCTCGCCGCCGGGCACGAGGTCATCGCGGTCTATAGCCAGCCGCCGCGAAAGAGCGGCCGCGGTCACCGGGTCCAAAAAACCCCCGTCCACCAGTTCGCCGAGCCGCATGGGATTGAAGTGCGGACCCCTGACCGACTGAAAGGTCCAACGGAGACCCAGCGTTTTGTCGATCTCAATGCCGATCTGGGCATCGTCGTTGCCTATGGACTGATCCTTCCCACGGCCTTTCTTGAGGCCCCGCGCCATGGTTGCCTCAACCTCCACGCCTCCCTCCTACCGCGCTGGCGGGGCGCCGCGCCCGTTCAAAGGGCCATCATGGCGGGGGACGCGATGACGGGGGTGCAAGTGATGCAGATGGAAAAAGGGCTCGATACCGGCCCCATCCTGTTATCTGAAACCGTGCCGATCGGTGCCGATCAAACAGCAGGACAATTGACCGATATCCTCGCCCAGACCGGGGCTGAATTGTTGCCCCGCGCCCTCGCAGCCCTCGACCGGGGGGGGCTACAGGCGACCCCCCAATCAAAAAGCGGTGTGACCTATGCCGAGAAAATCAGTGCGGCGGAAGCGGCGGTCGACTGGTCGGGAAGCGCCAGGGTCCTCGATCGCCATATCCGCGGCCTGTCCCCCTTTCCCGGGGCCTGGGTCATGGTGCACCGGGGGGGCGAGCCGATCCGTCTCAAGCTTCTCGATAGCCGTTTAGTCGAGGGCGAGGGAGCGGATGGGGGGGCGGTCGGTGCGGCGCCGGGAACGATCCTGCCGGCTCCCGAGGATCGCGTCAGGGTCGCAACGGGTCAGGGGGCCTTGGACCTCCTGCTCCTTCAGCGCCCAGGAAAAGCCCCGCAGGACGCAGCCGCGTTTCGCCGAGGCTTTGCCCTTGCCCCGGGCGACCGCCTAGCGTGAGCGCGCAACACCGATACCGCATTGAGGTCGAATTCGACGGAACGCCTTTTGTCGGCTGGCAACGACAGGACAATGGCCCGTCGGTGCAAGGGGCCATCGAGGAGGCAGCGGCGCGCCTGACCCAGGCCCCCGGGGCGTGCTATGGGGCCGGCCGCACCGATTCAGGTGTCCACGCAATCGCCATGACCGCCCATCTCGATTTGGCGAAGGCCTTGCCGCCAGATAATGTTCGTGACGGGCTCAACGCCTATCTCAGGCCGGCCCCCGTCAGCATCCTGTTGGCGCAACCGGTATCCCCCGACTTTCACGCCCGGTTTCAATGCCATCGACGGCATTACCTTTATCGGCTTCTCGACCGGCGGAGCCCCCCGGTCCTCATGCGTGATCGGGTCTGGCACGTCATCGCTCCCCTCGATGTGGACGCCATGGCAAAGGCGGCGCACCCCCTTATCGGGCAGCACGATTTCACCACATACCGGTCAGCCCATTGCCAAGCGGAAAGCCCGCTGAAAACACTGTCCCAATTTGAGGTCACGCGGGTCGGGCAAGAGGTCCATTGCGCCTTGTCGGCCCCGTCCTTTTTGCACAATCAAGTCCGATCGCTGGTTGGGACCCTTGTTCAAGTGGGCTTGGGCCGCGCCGCGCTGTCGCAGCCCTATGACGCGTTGCAGGCCTGTGACCGCCGCGCTTGCGGCCCGGTTGCCCCGGCCCACGGCCTTTATTTCGTTAAAGCGGACTATCCCCCCACGGCTATCTGAGGCCGCGCCCTTCGGTGCCGGGGGCCACTTCAACCTGGGCCTTCCTCAAAAACGGCACGATGGGATGCTCTGACACCCCATAGGCCGCCGTCAGCTGCGCATCGCACTGGGCGGAGCTTTCGAGAAGAAATGTCCCCCGCGCCGCGGCAGCCTCGGCCCCGACACCATTCGGCATTTGCTGCCGCACTTCAGCGACGGCCCGGTCCGCACGCCCCTGCAACGCTGCTGTGGCGAGGTCTTCTCCGGCGGCGGAAAGTTCATATTCCCACTTTGCCAAGCCCTCGGTCGTCTCGCGCTGCTTTGCGACCGGGACGTTCTCCGCCCGCGACATCGCATCCAGCGTAAAGGCATAGACCGCGGCGCAATAGGCCGCGTCGTCTACGGAAAACATCGGCTTGCCCTGCCAGGCCGCGAGGGCCGCGACGGAAACCAATAATGTGTTCATGCCCCACCTCCGAATGTCATGTCAGGCTTATGTGGCTTGGCCCTGCAATGCCAGCTGTCCCCATTAGATGACAACACGGTCGCGACCCGAAAAGTTCCGAGGGCGAGAGGCGGGCGCGGCGGAACCCTCCCCTCACTCTCTCGTTCCCTTTCCACCCACCCACGATGCGTCCCTCACTCCCGAGGGCGCGATCGTCAGCTGACGAAAGGATTTGAGATGCGTGAACTTCCCATGACCGACAATGGCAGCATGGATCGGCTGCGCGATGAAGCGACGGACGAGCAGCAACATCATCAGGGCCATGTGACCGAAGACGATGCCAAGGAGATCGCAGAGCAGAGCGATGTCGTCGACGAAGCGACCACGCCCCCCAAGGGCTGAAGGGCCATTACTCGCGGAAAGCAAAAACCTTGACCGGGCGCAGCTTCATCCCTTCGAGGCGACAGATCGCGACGGGCTTGTCGCCTTCCATCGCCATCACGGGTTCGATATCACCGGCGCGGCCAGCGCGCAGACCGGTCATCGACGGGGCGGCGAGGATGGCGTCACCGCCATTGAGCAGCCGCGCCGCCTGGGCCCGGTCCACCGTCGCCGACAGATGCTCCGCCAGCGCTGCCTCCACCGGCAATAAAAATTGCGCCGGCTCAGCCGGACGATCGTCGACAGTCAGTCGATCCGTCGACGGACGGCCCGTCAATTCCTCCATCGTCACCGCCATCTCTTCCGAAAAGGGCCCCACAGCGGTACGGCGCAAGGCGGCAACATGTCCGACGGTTCCCAGGGCCTTTGCCAAGTCGCGAACCAATGCGCGGATATAGGTGCCTTTTCCCGTCACCGCCTCGAACACAGCTTCATCTTCGCTCGGACAATCAAGCAAGCTCAATCGATCGATGCACACCATGCGCGATGGCGGCGTCACCGCGACCCCCTCCCGCGCTAAATCATAGGCCCGCTCGCCGTCGATTTTCACGGCCGAAAAGGCGGGGGGGATCTGTTCGATATTCCCTTCGAAATCGCAGAGACGGGCCTCTATCTCAGACCGTTCAGGCCGATGGGCACTGGTGGCGATGACCTCTCCCTCACGATCATCCGTACTGCGCGCCTCGCCCCATTTCGCCGTAAAGCGATAGGTCTTTTTCCCATCCTGGATGTAGGGGACCGTTTTCGTCGCCTCCCCAAAAGCGACGGGCAACACCCCGGTCGCCAAGGGATCGAGGGTTCCGGCGTGTCCCGCCTTTTGGGCATCGAACAACCACCGCAATTTCGAGACGGCTTCGGTCGATCCATAATCATATGCTTTATCGAGAACGAGCCAGCCATGAAGGGGCTGACCCCGCCGACGACGCGCCATCGCATTTCGCCTTTTCGCTGCAAAAAGGACGCGCCCTTAGCCGCCGCCAGAGGGTTTGGCGACCCCCCTTCTCAGGCCCGCCATTTTCCCCGATGGCGCCGCCGAAAGCGACGGATCAGGCGGCGTCGACGTCGTAGCCGTAATTCCGCAATAGCCGATTGAGGTCAGAGGCGCTTTCCCGCTCATCCATAGCGGCAAGGATCCCCCGATTGAACAATGACGGTACGTCAAACCAGTCGCCGCCGTCCTTCCAGCGGAGAACCAGTGTCGGTCCGTCCGCGCGATAGCCGACCTCAAAATCGTCGCGCTCAAAGCCGGGGAAAAGGCGAATGGCCCCCTCATCGGCGGTGTCGACCTCGCCGCCGCCCTCACCCGCCTCGACCAGCACCGCCGGCTTGTCATCCGACAGCACCGCGATCGCCGCGGCGGCGGGCGCCTCGTCCCGTGCCTCTTCGACTGCCTCTTCAACCTGGGGGGTGGAGCCCTCAAGGCTTGTCGCCTCCGGCTCAGGCGCGTGCGCCGTCCGAGGTTGAACCGCCTTTGGAGAGAGCGCCGGCGGCGCATCCGCCGCAGTCCGATGTTTCCGCCTAAAAAACATGGTCAAGCCCCCCTATGGCCGTCACCGATCACCAAAAACCATGCCTTGGATATTAACGCTAAAGACCGAGATTTCCTAGTCGACGCGGCGGGTTTCTTTCAGCAGCGCATTGATGCGGGCCGCCTCTTCGAACGTCTCGTCGGGCAAAAATTTCAGGGACGGCGTGTATTTCATCGTGATCTTGCGCCCCAGCACCTGCCTGATCGCGCCGGAAATCGCGTTCAGCTGCGCGACCTCCTCATCGAACACATCCTTACCGAGCGCCGAGCAGAAGACGGTCGCCGATTTCAGGTCGGGGGAAACCCTGACCTCGGTAATTGTGACCGGCGTTGTCGGGAACGCCTCTTCGTGGATTTCCTCGCGCTGAAACATTTCGGCGAGGGCGTGGCGGATCAATTCGCCCGCCCGCCTTTGCCTTTGAGACCGCGCGCCTGTGTGGTGATCGTGTCGTAAAGCCATGCTGAGGACCTAAGGGCATCAGCATGGCGCTTCAATCATCAAAGGCGAGTGTGGATCCCACATTCCGTCTTTGCCGATCCGCGCCAGCGGCCCGCCCGGTTATCGTCGCCCGTCGCCACGGGATGGGTGCAGGGCCAGCATCCGATCGACGGAAACCCCTGATCGACAAGG
Organism: Parvularcula bermudensis HTCC2503; assembly: GCF_000152825.2. Lineage (NCBI taxonomy): Bacteria > Pseudomonadati > Pseudomonadota > Alphaproteobacteria > Parvularculales > Parvularculaceae > Parvularcula > Parvularcula bermudensis. The sequence goes on along the minus strand of NC_014414.1, from coordinate 929,015 downwards.
GGGTGCCGGGGCAAATCGTGAGCCGCAAAATAAGCCTCAACCTCATCGGGGCCCCAGGACACGATGGGATTGACCTTAAAATGATCGCCCTTGTGCTCGAAGGTCGGCAGATCGACACGCTGTCCGCCATGAAACTGTTTGCGCCCGGTAATCCAGGTCCCGAAATCCCGAAGGGCACTATCGAGGGGTCGCACCTTTCTGAGGGTACAGCAGGCGTCTGGATCGCGCCGCCACAAATCGCCGTCCGGGTCCTCTACGGCCACCTCGTCCGCCGCCGGATGAAGATCACGCACATTGGTGAGCCCCAGCTTCTTCGCCAAATTCCGTCGATAGATCGGCGTTTGCGCGAAATGCTTTCCGGTGTCGATGAACAGGACCGGCAGATCCGGCGCCACCTGGGCCACAAGATGCAATAGAACAGCGGATTCAGCGCCGAAGGAGGAGACAAGCGCGATATCGCCGGGGAATTCCTCCTCGATCGCCGCCCGTAAGACCGTCACCGCGTCCGCGCCGCGATACCGGTCGGCCAGGGCTTTTGCCCGCACTTCTTCGGCGCTCGGCGATGTCGGTTCGATCTGCGCCATTTGACTAGCTCTCGTCATACTCTCTGGCTCCACGCCGCCCTCGCCCCAGGACGAGGTTGATAACTCACAGGGAAACGCTGAATCAGCGACCGTACCAGATCGACATCGTCCGTCGTTTCGAGGTCAAAGCTGGTAAAGCCGACACCGATGGCAAAGCGGATCTGATCGGGCAATAGCGCCCCCCTGGCCCGAACATCGCCGCGAACCCCCATACGGCGCAAGTGCCGAGCCTGGCTGAAAGGGCGACCATCCTTGAAAGTGGAAAAGCACAGCTCGATCACCTCGGCCGCGTTCACCTCATCGGCCCGGTCGGCGACCTCCTCGTCGGGCGCCAGAGACAAAATCGTCTCCGCCGCCGCCGGCGTCCGCAGCACCAATGCCCCCTCCTCGACCTTAAGCCTCAGCATAAAGCGCCTCCTTAAACGGCGTGTCGCCGACCCGGCGATAAACATCGATAAAGCTCTCCTCCGCCGCCGACCGGATTGAGAGATAGGTTTCGACCACCCGGTCGACAGCATCGACGACTTCGTCCGCACTCAACCCTTTTCCGACAATCGAACCGATCGCCGCTTGTTCGTCGGCGGTGCCGCCCAAGGTCACCTGATAGAACTCCTCGCCTTTTTTATCGACGCCGAGAATACCGATATGGCCGACATGGTGGTGGCCGCAGGCATTGATACAGCCTGAGATTTTAATTTTCAGCCCCCCAATTATTTCCCCCCTCTCGGGGTCGGCGAACCGCTCCTGAATACGGTTCGCAAGCGGAATCGACCGGGTATTGGCGAGATTGCAATAATCAAGGCCAGGGCACGCAATGATGTCGGTGATCTGCCCGGCATTCGCCGTCCCGAGCCCGATATCCACCAAAGCGCCATGCAGGCTGGGCACGTCACGCAGCCGGATATAGGGCAGAACCAGATTTTGCTCATGGGTGGTGCGGATTTCTCCGCACCCGTATTCATCGGCGAGGTCGGCCAGCGCGGACATTTGCGCCGACGTGATGTCGCCAGGCGGGCTCCCCACAGGTTTGAGAGAGACCGTGACGATGCCGTAGCCCTCAACCTTGTGAGCTGAAAGATTATTACGGACGAAACGCTTCAGAACACCGTCCTCGGCGCTGGCGGCATCGAGATGCGCCTGACCGTCCGGATCGGGTACCAAAGACGGACCGGTGAAGAAGGCCGCAATCCGCGCCCGTTCAGCCTCCGGCAAATCGACGGAGCCGCCGGGCCCCTCGGCGAGAAGAGCCGTCCATTCCTCCTCGACCTGGCGTCGAAATTCGTCCTCCCCCAGCGCATTGACGAGAATCTTGATCCGGGCCTTATAAATATTGTCCCGCCGTCCATGCAGATTGTAGACCCGCAGGATCGCCTCAAGATAACCAAGCAATTGCTCTTTGGGCAGAAAATCCCGGATAACCGACCCGATATAGGGCGTGCGCCCAAGACCGCCGCCGGCCAAAACGCGAAACCCAGATTCTCCCGCCTCGTTGCGGTGAAGATAAAGACCGATATCATGCACCTGAACGGCCGCCCGGTCCGATGAGGCCGCCGACACGGCGATCTTGAACTTCCGGGGGAGAAACGAAAACTCCGGATGAAAGGTCGACCATTGCCTGATGATCTCACACCATACCCTCGGGTCCTCGATCTCGTCCGAGGTCGCGCCCGCAAAGGGGTCGCAGGTCGTGTTCCGAATGCAATTCCCGCTCGTCTGTATGCCATGCATATCGTGATCGGCCAGCAATTGAAGGATATCCGGCATATCCGCCAGTCGGATCCAATTGAACTGCATATTCTGGCGGGTCGTTACATGACCATATCCCCGGTCATATTCCCGCGCCAATCGGCCGAGCGCCCGCAATTGGTCCGACGACAATGTGCCGTAGGGGATGGCGACCCGCAGCATATAAGCATGCAATTGCAAATAGAGGCCATTCATCAGCCTCAATGGCTTGAATTGGTCCTCAGTAAGCTGACCGTCTATGCGCCGGGCCACCTGGTCACGGAATTCGTCGACACGGGCCTGAACGACCTGGCGATCGATTTTGTCGTATTGATACATTATCGAGCCTCCGGAAAATGGCGGCGAAATTCGGGATGGATCGTCGGTCCGGTGTCGCGAATCTGCTCCCGCAGAAGAGCGCGTCCCGTCGGGGCCACCCCCTCCTCCTCGGCGACATCCATCAAATAGGGGCCGACGGCATGGGCCTCATCGGCGAGCGCCTGGTCGAGCAGAGAAAGCGCCTCGTCCCCCTCGGCGACCACGGCCTGGCGAAGATCCTCCGTCCACCCCGCATCGTCCTTAAGATAGATCACGGCCCCGGTCATGAGGTCATTGGCCGTCACCACCTTGGCGCCGACATTCTTCCCTTTCTTGACACCGCCGGCACTGATCTTCGCCGCCGGGGCATCGCGGGGTCCACCTGTTTCAGCACTCATTGTCCGTCTCCTTTTGAGGGGAGGTCAGATACCCCTTAGTCCTGTAGGTCATGCCGCAAGCCCCCCTTGGGCCACGATCTCCCTGAGCGCGCCATCATCGGCCAAGGCGGCAACCTCGCCGATGATCAACAAGGCCGGCCCCTTGATCTCATGATGGGCAACCCCGGCACAGAGGGCCGATAGATGCGTACGGATGATGCGCTGCTCGGGCAGTGTCCCCCGCTCGATAACAGCAACGGGGGTTGCCCCACCGCGACCCGCCGCGATCAGCGCATTGGCCACCTGTCCGGCGCGGCGTACCCCCATATAGACGGCCACAGTATGCCGAAGGGCGGCAAGCGCTGACCAATTGATATCGGGCGCGCCCCCCTTCCCCGCCTCTGCCGTGACAAAGGTAACGGCCTGGGACAGACCGCGATGGGTCAAGGGAATGCCGGTGGCGGCCGCACAGCCCGCCGCCGCCGTAATGCCCGGCACGATGGTGGCGGCGACCCCTGCGGCCCGCAGCGCCTCAAGCTCTTCCCCACCGCGACCGAAGATGAACGGATCCCCGCCCTTCAATCGGACGACCCGCGCGCCTTGACGGGCATGGGCGATCATCAGCGTCGCGATCTCTTCCTGCGGCAGCGCATGATCAGCCCGCTTCTTCCCCACATAGTGACGCGCCGCATCCCGCCGGATCAGCTCAAGGACCGCGTCGGAAACCAGATTATCGTAGAGAACGACATCGGCCTCTTGCAGATATCTGAGGGCCTTGAGCGTCAGCAGCTCCGGATCCCCCGGCCCGGCACCGATGATCGCCACATGCCCCTGTTGCTGGCCCTCGTCGACCGAAGAAAGCGCCTGGGTGAAGGCAGTCTCCGCCGCCGCCTGGTCGCCGGCAAGGACCGCTTCGGCGGCGGGCCCGTCGAACAGCCGCTCCCAGAACCCGCGCCGCCGGGAAGCGGGCACAGCATGGGCCACGGCGTCCCGCCGCTCGGCCGCAAAGGCAATGAGGTCACCGAGGCGCGCCGGCAGCAGGGCCTCGAGCCGCTCCCTCACCCGCCGTCCCAGCACAGGGGCCGCCCCCCCGGTGGAAATGCCGATCGCCATCTCTCCCCGCTCCACGATCGAGGGAATGACGACGTCACACTGCGCGGGACGATCGACGGCATTGACGGGGATTCCCGCCTGGTGAGCAAGATCGAGGGCGACCCTTGCCGCCGCCTCATCCTCAGTGGCGATGACGATAAGCGCCGGTCGCGGCGTCAAATCAGCGGGCAATAGCGGACGCGCGACCCGGCGAACCCGATCGCCAAAGGCCGCCGCAACGGCGCTGTTATCCTCAGCGGACACAACCGTCACAAAGGGGTCGGCCTTCATCAACAGCCTTAGCTTGCGCACCGCCAATTCGCCGCCGCCAACGACAATCACCGCGCGCCCCCGGAGATCAAAAAAGGCAGGAAAATATCGCATCAGAATCTCTAAACCATCGTCGCAATAGTCGAGATTTGGGTCGTGAAGCCAACCGAGGCAAACGAATCATTGCAGCGAAAGCTTCAGTAATTCTATAAGCACCGCGAAAGGGACAGACTTATGCGAAAATTGCCGCCCCTTAACTCTCTCAGGGCTTTTGAGGCCGCTGCACGGCATCTCTCGTTCACGAAAGCCGCCGAAGAGCTGAACGTCACCCCCGGCGCCGTGAGCCAGCAGGTCAAATTACTAGAGGAGACCGTGGGGGTGTCGCTCTTCCACCGCGGGGCCAAGGGTCTTGTCTTGACCGAAGGGGGGATTGCCGCCCTTCCCTCGTTGAGGGATGGCTTTGACCGCCTCGATGCGGGGGTCCGCCTCATGGGCCAACAGCGCGGCTCGGGCCGGCTGGCGGTCTCGGTCGCCCCGAGTTTCGCCTCCAAATGGCTCGTCCCGCGGCTCGATCGTTTTCAGGAACGACACCCCGATATCGATGTCTATGTCCACGCCGACATGGACTTGATCGATTTCAGCATGGACGATGTCGATGTTGCCATCCGTTACGGCCAAGGCACCTATCCTGATCTCGATGTTCAGCGGTTGATGAACGAAAAGATCGTGCCGGTTTGCGCCCCCAAGCTCCTGACTGCCGAGCCGCCCCTTAAGAAGATCGGAGATCTCGCGCACCACACGCTTCTACATGACAATGGGAATGATCACGAGATTGCGACCTGGCCGATGTGGCTGAAGGCGGCGGGGGCACGGGTCGATGGCACCCGCGGGCCGAGATTCAATCAATCCTCCCTCGTCATCGAGGCGGCGGTGGCCGGACGCGGCGTCGCGCTGGCGAAATATGCCCTTGCCGAGGCCGACCTCGAAGCGGCGCGCCTGGTCATCCCCTTCGACCTGACCAGTCCGACAGATTTCGCCTATTGGCTGGTCCATCCCCATGCGAAGGCCGCCCTGCCCGAGGTCAAAGCCTTCAAATCATGGATCGTCGAGGAAGCGACCGGGTAGTCGTCACACCACCGGACGGCCGTCACCATCGATCAACATCTCCCCATTCTCGCGGGTAACCGGGCCCTTGAAGGGACCGTCAAGCAGCGTGAGGACCGTTTCGGATGGGCGGCAGAGACGCACTCCCTTTTTCGTGCACACAAACGGTCTGTTGACGAGAACGGGATGGGCGACCATCGCCGCCAGAATATCCGCCGCCGGAACGCCCTCCTCGTGCAGGCCAAGCTCCTTGGCTTTCGCTTCCTTCGCGCGCAAGGCCTCCCTCGGTGTGAGGCCCGCCGCCGCGAACAGTCCCAGCAAATGGCCCTCTGTCCAGCCCGCCTTCAAATAGTCGACGATCACAGGGTCGGCACCGGTCGATTTAATAAGGGAAAGAGTGACCCGTGACGTTCCGCACCGGGAATTATGATAAATGACAATCATGGCCATCCCTCCTTTGCAAGACCGGCCTTAAAGCCCGCTGGCCGGGGTCGGGGTAGAGGTCGGGGCGCCGTTGATCCATTCCACATCCTGACCGTAAAGCGCCACGGTCGACAGCGCCATTTTGGCCGACCCGTCGATGGGTTTGCGCGAATAGACGATATACATCAGCGTTTGATTATCACTGTCGAAGACCCGCCTGACACCAATCGACTTGAAGACAAGGCTTTGGCGTTGAGAGAACACCATCTCTCCGTCCTTGGACAGATCGATATCGTCGATCCGCAACGGCCCGGTCTGCCGACAGGCAATGGACGAGTTGGAGGGATCTTCGAACCAATTGCCCTTGGCCATCCGGTCGAGCACCCCACGATCGAAATAGGTGAGGTGACAGGTCACGCCCTCCACCTTTGGATCGGTCAAGGCTTGCACCTTGATTTCGTTCCCGTAGAAATCATTTTTGAATTCCCCAACCTCATTGTCATTGCCGCACCCCGAAAGGAACGCGGCGATAAGGACGGGGAGAAGCAGGGTCATGCGCATGGCGTCTTGTCTATCCCGCCGGGGTGAGTTTGAGAAGCCGTCCCCCCGCGCCGCCGCGACTACGCTGGTCCTCAAGCAAGAAAACCGTCCCGTCGGTGCCCTCTTCGACCTCCCTGATGCGTTGCCCCATATTAAATCGCTCCGCCTCGCAAATCTCCCGACCGGACAGCTCACAATCGAAACTCACGCGTATGAGGCTCTCCGATGACAGCCCCCCGATCAGCGCGCTGCCTTGCCAGGTGGGGAAGGCCTCGCCCTGGTAAATGACCATTCCTGAAGGAGAAATCACTGGATTCCACCATTCATCGGGGTGGCGATAGGTTGGGTCCCGCGGCTCATGCGGGGGGATCGGCACCCCGTTGTAATTATCGCCGTAGGATACTTCCGGCCAGCCGTAATTTGCTCCGCGATCGATCCGTTGGAATTCGTCGCCGCCCCTGGGTCCCATTTCATGCTCCCACAGCACGCCGTCGGCATCGAACGCGATCCCCAACATATTCCGATGGCCGTAGGACCAGATCTGCGCGGTCACCCCGCCCTTATCGGCGAATGGATTGTCCTCGGGCACCTCGCCCTCCGGCGTCAGGCGAATAACCGCGCCAAGCGTATTGGAGAGGTCCTGCGCCGGGGCCTGTTCCTGGCGGTCGCCACTGGTGATGAACAGATAGTCGCCATCAGGGGAGAACAACAGCCGATGGCTATAATGGCCGCGCCCCGTCACCTTAGGGGTCTGGCGCCAAATTATTGTCTCGTCACTGAGAGCGCCGCCCTTCTCGGTCAAGGAGAGGCGCGCCCGCATGACGGCGGCGCCGCGGGTATTGTCTTCTCCCGCCTCGACAAAGGACAGATAGACAAGCCCGTTATCGGCAAAATCGGGGTGGACGATCACATCACCGAGACCGCCCTGCCCGCCGTAATCGACGGAGGGCACCCCCTCGATCGGGTCCGATACGAAGCCTTCTTGAGTACCCCATTTGAGGGATCCGGGCTTTTCCGTCACCAAGAAGCGCCCGTCCGGCAGAAAGGTCATGGCCCAGGGCTGGGTGAACTGCGCAACGACCTCGACATCGAACGGCCCCTCTGCCGGTCCTTGGGCCGAAGGCGGCTCTTCTGAGCAGGCAGGCAGTGACATGAGGACGCTCAGTCCAACAATGTGGATCGCAGATCGCATGGCGAGACTCCAGCTGTTTCCAATTACCACCTAGGTGAAGCCACTCCCCCGTCGAGCCTAGGCCGGCTCACCGCTGATGAGAGACCGGCGTGGTTTCCCCCTTGCCCAACAGATCAAGAGCGAACGCATAGAGATGGGCCCGCTCTTCGAGCCGCTCAAAACGCGCCGCGGATCCCCCATGCCCCGCCTCCATATTCATCCGTAACAGGAACGGCCCGCCCGTCGCCTCTTCTCTCAACCGTGCGATCCACTTGGCGGGCTCCCAATAGGTTACCCGATAATCGGTTAGTCCGCCGGTGGCGAGGATCGGTGGATAGGCCGCCCCCGCCTTGATATTGTCGTAGGGTGAATAGGCCGCAATCCAATCATATTGTTCTCGCTCGGTGATCGGATTTCCCCATTCGTCCCACTCCGGCGGGGTCAGGGGAAGCTCGGCATCGGAAATCGTCGTGAGCACGTCGACAAAGGGAACCGCGGCGAGGATCCCGCCATAAAGGTCCGGTGCCCTATTCACGGCAGCCCCCACCAATAGGCCGCCGGCGGAACCGCCATAGGCGACGATCCGGCCTTTCTCCGTGTACCCCCGATCGATGAGCGCTCTGGCCGCATCGTTGAAATCACTGAACGAGTTTTGTTTCTTGTCGAGCTTCCCGTCGAGATACCATTGTCGCCCCTTGGCTGAGCCGCCCCTGATATGCGCCAGCGCATAGACCACCCCCCGGTCCACGAGGCTGAGGACACTCGTCGAAAAGCTGTCCGGTATATAGGCGCCGTATGCCCCATACCCATAGAGCAATAGCGGCGCGCTGCCATCGAGGGGGATGGTCTTCAGTCTCAGAACGGTGACCGGGATGGTCTCTCCGTCCTGCGCGGGCAGGTGCAAATTATCGAGGGTGTAAAGAGACGGGTCGTGGCCGGAGGGGACGGTCTGGGTCTTCCTGAGGGTCCGCTCCCGCGTACGCATATTATAATCGAAGATCTGTTCAGGTGTCGTCGGGCTCTCATAGGAAAATCTGACGAGTTCGGTATCGAACTCCCCCCAGCCATCAAGGCCCAGGGCATAGGCCGCCTCGTCAAACGCGATCGAATGCTCATTTCCGTCATAGTCGCCAACGATCAAGCGCGGCAACGCATTCTCACGTTCGCCCCGAACAATATAGTCTTTGAACGGGACGAAACCGGACAAGAAAACGGCAGAACGATGGGGGATGAAATCTTCCCAATTTTCTCGCCCCGGAGCCTCGACAGGCGCGCGAACGATTTTGAAGTTCACCGCCTCATCGGCATTGGTTCGAATATAGAAATGGTCGCCACGATGATCGACGTCGTAGAGCTGGTTTTTGATCCGCGGGGCAATCAACACAGGATCCGCCATCGGGTCGTCGAGGGGAATGACCCGTGCCTCAGAGGTCACACCGTTCCCCACGCCGATTATGAGAAAGGCCTCCGACGAGGTCTCGTCGATGCCAAGGAACATTGCGTCGTCTGGCTCCTCATAAACGAGCCGATCCTCCGTCGGTGGGGTGCCGAGGATATGGTGCTTCACCCGCTTAGGACGCTGATTGTCGTCCCGCTCTACATAGAAAAAGCTTTGGGAATCGGCGGCCCACACCGCATCTCCATCCGTTGACGGAATGACTTCGTCATATTCCTTGCCGGTATCGAGCTGCCGGATCTTCATGTCGAAATACTCAGACCCCAGCCGATCAATACTATAAGCGAGCAGGCGATGGTCGGGGGACACATCGACCCCGCCAATATCGAAGAACGAGGCGTCACCGCGTTCGGCATCGCCGTCATAGATCACGTCTTCGTCACCGCCGTCCCGCGGGCGCCGGGCATACACCGGATAATCGCCGCCCTCACGATACCGAACGTAATAGGCATAAGGCCCATCGGGCATGGGGACGGCGCTTTCGTCCTCTTTGATCCTTCCCCGCATCTCCGACACCAGGGTCGCGCGCAGATCGCTCAGATGCGCCGTCGCCTCCTGGTAATACGCGACCTCCGCCTCAAGGTGGCGACGAATATCGGCATTGAGCGTCGACGGGTCGCGCAGCACCTCTTGCCAGTTCTCATCGCGCAGCCAGCCATAGGAGTCTGTTCGCTCGATCCCGTGCTGGTCGATCGTCATCGGTCGCTTTTCGGCGACGGGGGGGGTCAGGTCGGCACTGCGGCGGATTACCATAGGGATGTCCTCTCGACGGGCGGCGGCCTCTTGAGGGGAGATCGCCTCAGCATTCTCTGTCTCAGTAACGGTGTTGTCCGGCGCCCATGGGCCACAGCCCGACAGGAGGGCAAGCCCCAGGCTCCAGAACAATGTCGTCCACGCTTTGGTATTCGATCCCATCGTCATCTCCTGCATTGGCTGCGCTGGGGTCCCTCGCCTCTCCATCGGAACCTCCCCCCCACTTCGGCGTATGCTCACAAAGATGATGGAGAAATATCCTATGTCCAAGAGCCAAGGCAGTGCTGTGTGGAACGGCGATCTTAAAACCGGGACCGGCATGATGAATACCGAATCCGGGGCGTTGAGTAATGCGCGTTATGGCTTCAATTCCCGCTTCACCGGTGGCGAGGGGTCAAACCCCGAAGAGGTGATCGGCGCGGCCCATGCGGGATGTTTCTCAATGGCCCTGTCCCTTGAACTGGGGGAGAGGGGAGTAACCGCTGACAGCATCCACACGACATCGACTGTTTTTCTCGACGAAGTGGATGGCGGCTTTGCCGTGACCCGCTCCCACCTCAATGTGACCGTCAAAGCGCCCGGCGCGGATAAAGCCAAAATGCAGGAGGCGACGGAAAGCGCAAAGGTCAATTGCCCGATCTCAAAACTCCTGAAGGCCGACATCACGATGGACGCCACCTACGAAGTCTAAGGCCATAGGTCGGGCGGCGCCCCCCGAGGGCGCGCCTCGCCTGCGCGCAGGTCAGCCGCCAACCGACGCGCCGAGCCAGACGGCGATATAATTGGGGAAGTAAAAAGCCGTCCCGGCGATGAAAAATCCAGACGCGACGAGCACCGCCCATTCGATGGCATTGGGATAGTGGCGGGACTCGGTCGGCAAATCCAAATTGGCAAGCAGAAATGTGGAAATCGCGAGGAGAAGCGCCAGGACCAGCGCGCCCGGCACAATCCAAACCGCGCCGTCGGTCAGCGTCGTGGCAGCGCTACCCACGGCCACCTCGGCAAGAACCACCACATAGGCGACAATGAAGAGCAATATCCGAAAGATAAACATGGCGCGCCCCCTCCCCCGCGGAGCTGATCTTAGGTGACCTTAGCCGATGGACAGGGGTAACGCTTCTCGCCCCTTACCCTGACGCGCCAGGCCTTACCGCAAAACCGTCAAGGACCAAAGGGCGCTCTGCCGATAAGGAAGGGCGGACGATAGGGAGAGGGGGCGGCGCTGCCTCGCGCCCCGCCGCCGGCCCCTCAAAGGGCGGCCAGTTCTTTTTCCTTACGCACGTCGAACGCGCCTTCGAGGGTATCGGCTTTCGCTTCATCGAACAGGTCTTCGGCCTTGGGAAAGACCTCCTCCTCTTCCTCGTCGACATGGTGGATCACCTTGTGCGCCAGCGTTTTAAAGCGGGTCAGCCAGCCACTCGAACTGAACGCCATTTCGGACAATTCCTCGGCAATATCCGACATTTCCTTGTGCTCGGCGACGCTATGGCGGGCTTTCTCCGTGCCATCGGGCTTTTCCATCAGCGCGGCGTAGAAGATCTGCTCCTCCGCCAGGGCGTGGGCCTCTAATTCCTTGAACAATTGCGGCCAGAGGTCCCGGCGCCCTTCACTATCGCCCTCGGTTTCGCAGAGCTGGGCAATCAATTCGCGTTGGCGGTCATGGTCCTGCTTGAGGCGGGTAAAAATCGACATGGGCGTCTCCTGAGAAATCACTCTTGGGACATAGGCCGCCGCCCCGGCAAAGCCCGTCTTCCAGCCCCCTTCCGGCCCGCCCAAGCGCGCCGCGCCGCCTTGAAATCGCCCCGAATTCGCCTGCCTGTCGCCCTCTCCTTTCACACTGGGCGGTCTAGCTCTATGTTGCAGGCGCGAAAGGCCCTGCTTTTGAGGGTGAGAAGTAATGGTACCATCATTCCCATTCCTGGTTCTGAAGCCAGCCGCCGTTGCGGGCGTGATCGGTTGGGTCTTTGGACAGCTTGCCACATTGCCGGTCGTGGTGCCCGAGCCCATCGCCACAAAGGCGGATCTGATGCCCGATCAGGCGGGCACTCAGACAGACCCCGAGGTCAAGGATCGCCCCGCCGCCAAGGCCTCAGACGAGGACGAGCAGGAGATCGCCGCAGCGCAGGAGGATACGGAGCCGGACGCGCCCGCCGATCCTCCCTTCTCCTTCGAAACGGTGATCGCCGAAGCCAAGGCCCTTTCCGCGCGTTCCTATCAGGCGCCCCCTGATCCGCCGGCCGCGGCCAAGGCCCTGGACTACGACGCCTATCGCCGGATTCGCTTTCAGGAACGCCGCGCCGATCTGCAATCGAGCGAGAGCTTTCGTGTCCAATACGCCCCGCGCGGGTCGTTATTCAGTCGCGCGGTGGACATCTATTTCGTCAGCGACGGGACGGTGTCGGAACGGCCCTATGACCCCAAGGACTTCAACTTCTATGATTTGCCCCTATCCGAAGAGGAAAAAGCCGATCTCGATTTTGCGGGCTTTCGACTATTGTCGCCCATCAACGCCCCCGGAAAGTTCGACGAGGTCTTGAGTTTTCTTGGGGCCAGTTATTTCAGAGCCATCGGCGCGGGCGACACCTACGGCACCTCGGCGAGGGGGCTGGCGATCAGAACCGCGTCCCCGGAAGGGGAGGAATTTCCCCATTTTCACCGCTTCTGGCTCGAAGTCCCCGCCCAGGACGCCACGCAGCTGACCGTCTACGCCTTGCTCGACAGCCCAAGCGTGACCGGGGCCTTCGCCTTTGACGTCGCCCCCGGATTTGCGACTATTATGGATGTCCAAGCGGTCTTTTTTCCGCGCCGCGACCTCGAAAATGTGGGAATTGCGCCGCTGTCCTCGATGTTCGAGTTCGGCAGCCAGGACCCTTTGCTCCGCAAGCGCGACTATCGCCCGAACGTCCATGACGCGGATGGGCTGGCGATCCGCTTGGCGAATGGCGAGAGGGTCTGGCGGCCACTGGTGAATCCGCAGAATGTCGAGATTTCCAGCTTCGCGGAGAAGACGCCGCTCTCTTTCGGTCTTGAGCAGCGTGAGCGGACCTTCAGCGCCTTTGCCGATGACGAAGCGGCCTATGAGACGCGGCCTTCGGTGACGATTACGCCCAAGGGCGATTGGGGGTCAGGCCGTTTGATGCTGGTTGAGATCCCCACACCGAATGAGTTCAACGACAATATCGTGGCGTTCTGGCGCCCCAAGACCCCATGGAAGAAGGGCGAACGGATCGATATCGCCTATCGTCTGCATTGGGGGGAGGCATTGGGTCCTCAACCCGCCATCGCCACCGTGGCGAAAACGCGGATCGGACAGGAAATCGGGGGAGACAGACCCTTGATCATTGTCGATTTTGAGGCCGGGGACCCCGCGCTGTGGGCCAACGCCAACCCCATGGTGACGACCTCCAACGGGTCGATCGTCGGACTGACGCACCGGCTGATCCCCGAAGAGGGACTATACCGGATCAGCTTTCTGCTCGACAAAGACGATCCCCGACCTGCGGAACTGCGCGGCGTCATTCAATCAGGCAATCGTCAGGTCAGCGAAACGTGGCTATTTCGGTGGACGGATCTTTGACCATGCGCCCACCGGAGGCGCCCTTGGCCATGCCAAAGCAGCGGCTCGGCGACGCCGCGCCTCGCCACCGAACGCCCCCCCGATCCTTGCGATGGCGGAAGGCCGCGGTCGGCCTTGGCGCTATTGGCATCACCGCCTTTGCCACCAGGGAGATGTATCTGGTGCTCGCCGTGGCGGAGATGATCCCCCTCGAATGGGCGCTCCTCTCTCTGTTTTCGATCAATCTGGCCTGGATCACCTTCGGTTTCGTCTCTGCAACGATCGGCCTGGTCCTCGTTTTGACCGATCGGCCTCGGCCATCACCGCCCGCCCAATGGCGACCACGGACCAAAACCGCCATCCTCTTCCCGGTCTATAACGAGGACCCGGCGCATATCTGTGCGACCGTCGAAGCCGTTGCCCATGCCCTGTCCACCAGCGCGCCGGGCGCGTTTGCGTGCTTCGTCCTTGCCGATACCAATCGTCCCGGCGCCGCCCTTCGGGAGGAGGCGGCGCTCCTCGCCCTTAAGGCGGGGGAGCCGACGGGCTGCCCGATCTACTATCGGCGACGGACCCTCAACCACGAGCGGAAATCGGGCAATATCGAAGATTTCGTCCGCCGTTGGGGCGCCGCCTTCGACCATATGATCGTCTTCGATGCCGACAGCTATATGGAGACCGATACCCTATTAGAGCTCGTCCGGCGGATGGAGGCAGCGCCGGATGTCGGCCTCATCCAAACGATCCCCCAACTCGTTGGGGGCCGGACGGTATTTGCCCGCTCTCAGCAATTCGCAGCAGCACTCTATGGCCCCATCCTTGGGGCGGGGGTCGCCTGGTGGGCGGGAAATGAGGGCAATTATTGGGGGCATAATGCCATCATCCGCCTATCGGCCTTCGCCGAAAGTGCTGGCCTCCCCGCCTTTCCCGGAACGCCGCCTTTTGGCGGACCCATTCTTAGCCATGACTTCATCGAAGCGGCCCTGCTCCGCAAGGCAGGCTGGAAAGTGCTGATCGCCAGGGATCTTGGGGGCTCTTACGAAGAGGGACCGCCGTCGATCATCGATTTGACGATCAGGGATCGCCGGTGGTGTCAGGGTAATCTTCAGCATCTTTCGGTGCTCTTCAGAACACGCAGCATGGCCTGGACCAATCGGTTGCATCTGATGATCGGGATCATGTCCTATCTCGCCGCCCCCTTATGGATGTTATTGATCGGTGTCGGGATGGCGCTCTCACTCCAGGCTCAATTCCTGCGGCCCGAATATTTCGGCAATGATATCAGTCTCTTTCCCCGATGGCCGATTATCGACAGCGCAAGAGCCCTCAGTCTTTTCGGCATCACCATGGCGATCCTCTTTGCCCCGAAACTCTATGGGCTGATCTATGGGCTATGGACGCCGCTTTGGCGAAATACGGTGGGGCCCCTTCGCTTGACGGCGGGGGTTCTCGCGGAAACCGTGATCTCGGTACTGATCGCGCCCATTCTCCTCGTTGCCCAGAGCGCCTCAGTTCTCGCCATCCTCACGGGGCAGGATTCGGGCTGGTCGCCCCAGCATCGACGCGGCGGCTATGCCTGGGGGACGATCCTGCGCCGCCATGGGCGCACCGTGCTCCTTGGGGCGCTCTTGACCACCGCGGCCTTTGCCATTTCCCCGATCTTTGCGGCCTGGTTGGCGCCAGCGTCGATCGGCATGATGCTCGCCCCCCTTCTCTCGAAACTGACGGGGTCCTCCGCGCTGGGCGGCGCGGCCCAGCGTGCCGGGATTCTCATCACCCCCTATGAGCGCGACGTGCCCGCCTCGGTCGCCGCCGTCACGGCACGGGAGCCCTCTTATGCCGTCCTCACCGCGCCTGATCTCAATGGGTTGATGGCCGACCGGTATAGCCGTGACCAGCGCGCCGGCCTTGTCGATTCGCTATGGATCCTGCCGCCGCGCACTGTCCATGTGCCCCTGGCGACGGCGATCGCCAAGGCCGAGTGGCTGAAGGACAGCGAAACCCCCCTCGACGATCTGCTCGATGACACGGAAATCATGGCGCTGCTCAATGATGTGACCGCGCTGGAGGTCGCCACGGCCCGCTGGTGTGGCTCCAACCTCTAAAGGCACGATCGGTCAGCCGCCCCAAGCGCGTCTTCAAGCGACGGAGAACCGGTACGCGCGAAAAAAAGGCGATAAAAGAAAGACACAGAGACGATTTCACGCCCCATGACGAACCGCAACAATTCTAGAAGAGGCGTTCACTGTCCTCGACCCAATCGTCGAGCAGCCGGACGGCAATCAGTCCCACGCCCATCACCATCAGAGAATTCCCGATCGACTCATTCATATTCTTTGGCAGAAAGCGCGCCAGGCCATCCCGCGTGACCCGCGCGGCCTTGCGGGCGCCTCTGTCGTGACTTTGCCGCCGAGGACGCTTGGGCAGTTCGAGGGCGGTGGGTCGCCATTGTCTGACCCCAAGCCCGAGGGCCATCAATCCGGCCCCAAGGACCAAGGGCGTATGGCGGGAAAGGGGGCGGCGCATGGGTCACCTCATCAGTCAATTACCTCTACGCCACAATAAACGCGCCAGCCGCCGAAACGATCACGCCCCCAAAGAAAAAAGGCGACCCAAAGGCCGCCCTTTCCCTCGCAGATGCCTGCGCACATTCGCGATGGAACCGGCTCAAACGTTGTTGAACTGGTTCATCGTGTTGTCTTTACCGCCAGCCTTAAGAGCGGCATCGCCGGCAAAATACTCTTTGTGATCGTCGCCCATGTCCGATCCGGCCATGTTCTGGTGCTTGACGCACGCGATCGACTGACGAATTTCTTCGCGCTGAACGTTTTTGACATAGCCCAGCATGGCTTCGTCACCGAAATACCGCTTGGCGAGATTGTCCGTGGACAGCGCCGCCGTGTGATAGGTCGGCAGGGTGATGAGGTGGTGGAAGATCCCCGCCTTGGCCGCGCCTTCCCGTTGGAACGCCTGGATCAATTCATCGGCCTTCACCGACAGCTCGCTGTCATCGTAATCGACCGACATCAGACGGTCACGATCATAGCTGGAGACATCTTTTCCTTCTTCAGCCCACATATCGTAGACTTGCTGACGGAATTTCAGCGTCCAGTTGAACGACGGCGAGTTGTTATAGACCAGCTTCGCGTTCGGCATGACTTCGCGGATACGATCGACCATCGACCCGATCTGATCGACGTCCGGCTTTTCGGTCTCGATCCATAGAAGGTCGGCACCGTTTTGCAGCGAGTAGATGCAGTCCATCACGCAACGGTCCGCGCCTGTCCCCGGCTTGAACTGGTAGAGGTTGGACGGAAGACGCTTCGGACGCAGCAATTTGCCGTCCCGCTTGATGAGAACGTCCGAACTCGTGCAATCCTCCGCGCTGACTTCTTCGCAGTCCAGGAAGGAGTTGTACTGATCGCCGATATCGCCCGGTTCGTGACTGATCGCGATCTGCTTGGTGAGGCCGGCCCCGAGGGAGTCCGTCCGCGTGACGATAATGCCGTCCTCAACGCCCAGCTCCAGGAAGGCATAGCGGCACGCCCGCACCTTCGCGATGAAATCTTCGTGCGGAACGGTGACTTTGCCGTCCTGGTGGCCACACTGCTTTTCATCGGAAACCTGGTTCTCGATCTGCAGCGCGCAGGCCCCGGCTTCGATCATCTTTTTCGCCAAGAGATAGGTCGCTTCGGCATTCCCGAAGCCGGCATCGATATCGGCGATAATCGGCACAACGTGGGTTTCGTAATTGTCCACCTGCTCCTGGATCGCCTTGGCTTTCGCTTCGTCGCCAGCCTCCTTCGCCGCGTCGATTTCACGGAACATCATGCCGAGTTCCCGCGCATCGGCCTGGCGAAGGAAGGTATAAAGCTCTTCCACCAGGGCGGGCACAGAGGTTTTCTCGTGCATGGATTGGTCAGGCAGCGGACCGAATTCGGACCGAAGCGCGGCGACCATCCACCCGGAGAGATAAAGATAGCGGCCTTTGGTCGACCCAAAATGTTTCTTGATCGAAATCATTTTTTGCTGACCGATAAAACCGTGCCAGCAGCCAAGCGACTGGGTGTAATTGGCCGGGTCTTTATCGTAGGCGGCCATATCCTCGCGCATGATCTTCGCGCAATAGCGCGCGATGTCGAGGCCGGTTTGGAACCGGTTTTGCGCCCGCATCCGCGCGACGCTTTCCGCGGAAATACCATCCCACGTACCGTCGTAGGATTTGATCAGCGAACTCACCTGAGAGACATCTTCGGAAAAAGCTGTCATCGAAATTCTCCTCGTGCTGGGCCAGGCTCGTCTTGCCCATAGGGCAACAGATTCACCTGGACATTAGGGCCATCGGGACGGGGACATTCCCCAAACCTGGCGCTCCCCTGTCATATTCCCGGGCCGCGGCAGAGGTGCAAAGGGTATCGATGTTTGGATTTACATAAGTTTCGATGTAAGTCTGTCAAAACTTTACAAAAGGCACGGTCACCATGGCCAGATCCAAATCCCGATTCATCGGCCCACGGCTCCGCCGTCTGCGTCGTGACCTTGGGCGAACACAGTCGGAGATGGCGGAAGATCTGGGGATTTCGGCCTCCTATGTGGCCTTGATCGAACGGAACCAACGGCCGTTGACGGCGGATCTCCTGTTGCGGCTTGCGGAAACCTTCGATGTGGATCTCAAAACCTTTGCCGGTGATGGCGGCGAAGAAATGACCGCCCGCCTGCACGATGCCTTTCGCGACCCTCTGCTCGCCGATCTCGATGTCACGCCAGGGGATCAGGCCGACCTGGCCGCCGGGAACCCCGCCATGGCCGAAGCGATGCTGCGGCTTTTCACCGCTTATCGCGAAGGGCAATTGGCACTGGCCGACCGCAAGGCCGAGGGGAGCGAGAATCCCGTTGACGATGCGCGCGCCTTTCTCTCCGCGCGACGCAATTACTTCCCCGTTCTGGATGAGCGGGCGGAGCGCCTGGCCCGGGCGGCAAGTGAGGCAGGCGGGCTCGCCGGATATTTGGCGAGTGCCTATGGGATCAAAGTGCGCAGCCTCCCCGGCGATGTGATGGGGCAAGCGTTACGACGCCTCGACCCCCATCGCGGTGAGCTTGCCCTGTCAGATACCCTGGATGTGGCCACACGCAGCTTTCAGGTCGCCCTCACCCTTGCTTATCGAGACCTCGATGCGCCCATCGAGGCCGCGCTGGACGAGGGCCAGATGAGAGCCGAAGCCGCCAGGCGATTAGCGCGTCGCGCCCTTGCCAATTATGGCGCTGCGGCGATCCTCATGCCCTATACGGAGATGTTCAGGCATGCCGAGAAGTCGGGATACGATGTCGAGGCGCTGGCGCGTCATTTCGGGGTCAGCTTCGAACAGGCCGCGCACCGGCTGACCACCCTGCGCAAACCCGGTGCCGAGGGGGTGCCGTTTTTCTTCATCCGCGTGGACAAGGCGGGGAACGTCTCAAAACGCCTCGATGGCGGCGGCTTTCCCTTTGCCCGCCACGCCGGCTCCTGCCCCCTATGGTCGCTGCACGACAGTTTCCGTACCCCGCGAGAAGTCCGAACGGAGGTGCTGGAATTGCCCGAAGGAGAGCGCTTCTTCTCCATCGCGCGAACGGTCACCGCCGGCGGCGGCGCCTATGGCGCGACAAAGGTGACGCGAGCTGTGGCCCTCTGTTGCCCCATCGAAGACGCAGGACGCTTGGTCTATGCTTCAGAAAAGGACCTCTCCGCCCTACCGGCAACCCCGATCGGTGTGACCTGCCGCCTCTGCCAACGGGCTGGGTGCGCCGCCCGCGCAGAACCGCCAATCGGCCGCTCCCTGCTGCCGGACGATTACCGACGGCTCGTGGCGCCCTTCGCCTTTGCCGACCGCTAAGCACAAGGCGCGGGACCGGGAGAAAGAGCCGCGTGGGCGGCGTTGCCGTTGCCCTGCGGCACCGCCATTTGGGGGGGAGCATTATCAAAGGACGAGCATGGCCGAGGATCTGACATTACCCCCCGAATGGGCCCCCCATGCCGCGCTGTGGGTCGGCTGGCCGCATCTGCCCGAGGAATGGGGAGGTGCCCTCGACAAGGCGCGGGCGGAGATCGCCGGCTTTGTCGAGACCGTGTCCCCCCATGTGCCGGTACGAATCGCGATCGGCAGCGATGCCGCCGCGACCGCGGCCGAGGCCCATGGCCTCGATAAGCTCGCCGATCTCGTCCAGGTCCCCACCGGCGATATCTGGCTACGCGATACCGGCCCCATCGTGGTTTACGAGGACGGCCGACGGGTCGCGCGAACCTTTGCCTTCAACGGCTGGGGCGGCAAGTTTGAGATGCCGGGGGACAAGGAAACGGCGGTCGCCATTGCCGAGGCCGAACTCATCCCCCAGACACGCGATGCCTTTGTCCTCGAAGGGGGGTCAATCGAAGGGGACGGGCTGGGCGATCTCCTGACCACGCGGGAGTGCCTTCTCAATCCCAATCGCAATCCCTCCCTCGGCCAAATCGATATCGAGAAGCGCCTTCGCGAGCGCTTGGGTGTTGCGCGCATTCACTGGCTTCCCCAGGGTCTCGCCCACGACCATACCGACGGGCACATCGACAATGCTGCCCGTTATGTCGGTCCCGGTCATATCCTGTGCCAGGACCCATTCGGCACTGATGATCCGCAGGCCGAACGCCTTCAACAGATCAAGACGCGCTGTGAGGCGATTGGGGTCGATCTGTCGACGATTCCGGCGCCGGGGCGGGTCCTCGGTCCCGATGGGGGCCCGCTGCCGGCCAGCCATCTCAATTTCGTCATCACCAATGGGATTGTCGTCATGCCCGGATTTGGCACGCCCTCTCAATCCGCGGCACGAGAGGGCCTTGAGGCGGTGTTTCCCGATCGCCGCGTTGTGGTGCTGCCCTCCTCCTTCCTGCTTCATGGGGGGGGAAGTTTTCACTGCATGACCTGCCCCATTCCCGCCTCCAAAGACACCTAGGACAGATATGACCCGCCGCTTCACCCTTGCCGCCGTTCAGTATGCCCCCGGTCTGGCCGCCGATCCGCTCGGCGCGGCCGAAGCCTGGATAAGGAGAGCCGCCGAAAGCGGCGCTCGCCTCATTCTGCTGCCGGAACTCTTTGCCGGACCTTATTTCTGCAAGACCCAGGAGGAGCCGCATTTTCGGACGGCCCATCCCCTGACGGCGCATCCTGTCCTCGCGCGTCTCGCCCCGCTGGCGAAGGCGTTGAATGTGACCCTGCCGCTTTCCCTGTTTGAGAGGGAAGGGCCACATCACTATAACACGGTCGTCGTGATCGGCCCCGATGGGCAACAAAAGGGCCATTATCGAAAAAGCCACATTCCCGACGGCCCAGGCTATCAGGAGAAATATTATTTCCGTCCTGGGAACACCGGATTTCGGACATGGGCGGTGGAAGACGCTTCCTTCGGTGTGGGGATTTGTTGGGATCAGTGGTTCCCGGAGGCGGCGCGCGCCATGGCCCTTCAGGGCGCGGAATTCTTGCTTTACCCGACGGCCATAGGGGCGGAGCCCCAGGACCCAACCCTCGACACGGCCATGAGGTGGCGCCGGGCCATGCAAGGCCATGCCGTGGCGAATGCCATGCCCGTGGTCGCCGTCAATCGGATAGGCGACGAGGAGGGGCAGCGCTTTTATGGGACGAGTTTTATCTGCGATCAGTCAGGGGACATCGTGGCCGAGCTTGGCCGGGAAGAGGAAGGCGTCATCAGCGCCAGCTTCGATCTCGATGCCCTGGCCGAGGAACGCGCGGCCTGGGGCTTTTTCCGCGACCGGCGCCCTGACCTCTATCACGCTTTATGCGAGGCGTGAGGGCTTAAGCTCCGCGTCCTTCAAGCCGACCTCCGGCCAGCGTCAACGGCCTCATCAGCCGCGCTTCCCTTCGAACGGATTGAGCTTCTTCAGAAAATATTGCAGACCGCCGCGGTTTTCCTTGCGGTCCAACTCCTCTTGGCTGGTGAGGAACGTGGTCTGCACCACATACCTCTCCCCCTCATAAGGGGGATGACCGTGCCAACTGGTGTCCGACCGCGCAAAGGCGAAGACATTCCCGGCCAGCGGCGCCACTTCTTCGGCGAAATCCTCCATATCGTCGGCACCATTCAGCGCCCGGATGGCGCCGCCCTCCTCGGCATCCCAATCGTCGTTGAGATAGACGAGCATGGTACAGATCTTCGATACGCTATCATTATGGATGCGCCCGTCCCCGGCCTTGGAGAGGCGCCGCACGGTGATCATCCGGGGCTTATCGCGAAGCTCAAGCCCGAGCTTTTCGGAGAGCGTGTCAGCCAGCGCCGCCGACTGGAGATCGGCGATCAGATCGGCAAAACGCCCCCGCGCCTCAAGTTTGGAAAGAGGAAGATAGCCGGTCTTCTCAATGGCCGGATAGTCCGCCCGGATCGCCGCAGCCTCCTCCCGGCTCAACGTCCCCTCAGCAACGATATAGGTGAACGGGTCATGCCGGGTCTCGGCGGCCCTCAATGCGGCAAAGTTCAACATCGCCCTTCCTCAGCCCTGACGCGCCGAACAGACCTCGTGGCTAGCCCGTCGTGTCAGTATCGCTTTCGTCCAAGGGCACGGCATAAAGCTCCAGCCGGTGATCGATCAATCGATAGCCGAGTTGCCTTGCGATCTTTTCCTGCAGGGCCTCGATCTCCTCATTCACGAACTCGATGACCTCGCGGGTGCGGATATCGATGAGATGGTCGTGGTGCTCTCCGGTCACTTCTTCGTATCGCGCCCGCCCGTCCTGGAAGTCATGGCTCTGCACGACATCATAATCTTCGAGCAGACGAAGAGTCCGGTAGACGGTCGCAATCGAAATGCGGTCGTCGATCTCAGTTGCCCGCCGGTGAATTTCTTCGACATCCGGATGATCCTCCGCGGAGGAAATCACGCGGGTGATGACCCGTCTTTGGTCGGTCATCCGAAGACCTTTTTCGATACAAAGATTTTCCAAGCGATCCATGGATATGTCCTAAGCGCTAGTGCCGAACCGCCGCAAGATCGGTGCGACGCTGGAGTATTCGGGCATGTCGCCCATCCGAATAATAGCCATGCCGCCGTCCTACCTCATGGAAGGCGGCGCCGGTGTAGAGCTTGAGCGCAGCGTGGTTCTCCTCAGCCACCTCAAGGAAGATGCGGCATACTCCCGCCTTTTCCGTCTCAGCGACAAGATAGTGCAAGAGCGCTCGACCGCCACCATGCCGGCGATGGCTCTCCGCCACGCCGAAGGTCAGGATTTCCGCCTCCTCCCCAATATGACGCGTGGCGCCCAAGCCGACCGGAACGTCGTCAGCATCGCAGAAAACGGCCACGATATGGTCGGCATGATCAATCGTCTGTGACCAGAAGGATTCCCCCCAGGCACTGGTCGCAAAGATATCGCTGTGGAGAGCCCCAAGGCGAGCCGCCTCCTCCGCGCGGGCGCGGCGCACGCTCATTGGGCCCCTATGGGGACAAGGGGCGCCGGCGGCCGGGCATCAGGGGGGCGGCTATAAACGGGGACGAACGGCCCTGGGGCCCATTTGCCCGGCGTCCTCGCGAGCTGGGCAATATCCGGCACGAGCGGCCCCGTCGGCGGCCGATCGGGCCATATCGCCCTCTGCCCATCCCCGATCACCCCCGCCGTATCGGGATTGGGCCAACGCTGCCGCGCGGTTTCAAGATCGATCAGCTCGGCCGCGCCGATCGCCTCTCCCTCAAAGACAGTGGCGCTGACTTGGCCGCGACGAATATCAATCAAACAGACGCCCTGCTGCTGGGACGGCGCACTGGCCCTTAAGGCACGGGGCAGGGTGACGGGGCGCGACGTGATCCCCCCGGCGGCGAGCAGCCCGCCGGCAAAGCTAATCCCCACACGTACCCCCATAAAACTTCCCGGTCCCACCGTGACGATCAGATCGGTCAGGTCGCCGACCGCGACGCCGTTCGCCGCCAGCATGTCACGTACGACAGGCGCCAATCGCTCGGCATGACCGGTCCCGATCCTTTCCTGAAAGACGGCGCAGGACGCTTGGGTCGCCAGCGCCACACTGAGGGTCGGCAAACAGGTATCGAGGGCAAGGACGGCGATAAGGGCAACTCCCGTTCACATAGCCCGTCTTTACCCCACGGCTTCGACGGCGGTCACCTCTGGTACGTAGTGTTTGAGCAAATTTTCAATTCCGCTCTTGAGCGTCATGGTCGAGGAGGGACAGCCCGAACAGGCGCCGCGCATACTCAAAAAGACGATCCCATCGCCGGGGACGAAGCGGTGAAAGACGATATCCCCGCCATCCTGCGCAACCGCCGGGCGCACCCGCGTTTCGATCAGGTCGATAATTTGCTCAACGATTTCCTTGGTCTCGCCCTCGTAATCGTCGGGCGTATCGGCGCTATCCGCAGCGGCGCCCTGATCCACGACAGGGATTCCCGCGGCAAGATAGTCGGCGACCGTGCCCAGGACGGCGGGTTTGAGATGCTGCCATTCCACACTGGGGTCCTTGGTCACAGTCAAAAAATCCGCCCCCAGATAAACCTCGACGACCCCGTCAATATCGAACAAGGCCGAGGCGAGGGGCGAGACTTTCGCCGATTCAAGGGTGGGAAAGTCCATCCCCATCGACCCTCCCCCTAAAACAGCCTGTCCCAGCACAACCTTTAAAGAGTGGGGGTTGGGTGTGTCATAAGTATCAATAAACATTTGCGCCTATCCTTATATACGGTCCACAATTGGCACCCCAATCGCCTTATTTATTCAGGCTGGCGGTGGAAACACAGGCAATAATTTTACCCGGGCCTCAAGCCATTCTTGTTTCGACATCGTGGGTTTACTGTCATCCGCCGCGATACCCTAGATATGATGTCGACGAGAACATTCTCAACAGGGAGGGGCGGCGACAGCGCTGGCAACGCTGATGCCAAAGGCGCGCTCCCCCAGGGTCGAGCCCCAGGGTCAGGTTTACCCCAACGGGCACCGAAAGGTAACGTTTTGGGGTACCGCGCTTTTCATTCAAATCGGCGCCGCAGGGGTAAGCGAATTCTTACCCAGGGACGTTCTACGCCCACCCTTCGTTTAATCTTTGGTCTTACTTGTTAATCCGACCCGGGACTAGTCGTCCCTTTCCTCCCTTGTTGCGTTTGGAGGCGCCCATGCTGCGATCCACCTTGGCCCTGACCTGTGCCGTCAGCTCTCTCACCCTTGCCCAGGCCGAAGAGGTCAGACTGAAGAACCAGCCCTATGGAGAGGATGTCCGGCAACAATTCGACCTCTACCTTCCCGATGAGGTCAGCGGCGAGAAACGTCCGTTAATCGTCTTTGTCCATGGCGGCAGCTGGCAGTCGGGGGACAAACGTCAGGCATGGACCAAGCGAAGGCTATTTCTTGACCGGGGCTTTGCGGTGGCCTCCCTCAATTATCGCTTTTGGCCGGATGTGACCGCCCAAGGCATGGTCGAGGATATCGCCGCAGCCCTGTCCCAGCTGATTGACGGGGCCGATCAATTCGGCATCGACGAGGATCGCATCGTGATGATCGGCCATTCCGCTGGGGCGCATTTGGTCTCGGTGTTGGGAACGAATGAGCGATATCTGGAGGCAGCGGGACTGAGCTTCGACGACCTTGCCGCCATCGTCTCCCTCGATACCGGTCGATATGACATCGAAACCTCCCTCGAAGGGGTGAGCTTTTCCCCCTTTGGCGGCGGAGACTCCGCGCTGTTCGGCAACAGCCTCGACGAATGGCGCGACGTCTCTCCCCTGAGAAGGGTTGTGGACGGAGAAAACCACCCGGCCTTCTTGGTGGTCGCGGCCGCCGACCGTCCGGAGAGCGACCTTAGAACCCAAGTCCGCCCCTTTCTGAGCCGCCTGTTTGGCGCAGGGGTTCAGTCCGATTTTTACCGGGCCGAGCGCCGGTCCCATGTCGGTCTGTTCCAGCGGTTCGGGCGCGAGAACGATCCCACCACAAAGACAGCCATCGCCTTTATGGAAGACGTGTTTGCCCGTCGGCAAGCGTCAAAGCGCGAGGATACCTGGTCCCTGGCCCCCTCGGTCATGAAAGGGACGAGCGCGGCGCCCCGGCCCCTTGGGACCGCCGACTCGCTCCTCGCCCCTTGGCAAGAGGGATTTGCGGTAACGCGAAGCGGTGAAGACGGCCTGACGCGCCTTGATTTCTACGACCCCGCTCAAAATCAGTGGACAGACGGCTTAATATTCTCAGATGACGATCGACCGGGTTCCGCCCTGTTCACAGCAACGGTTGAGACCGACAGACGCGGGGCCCCCATCGCGGCCACCCCTTTCCTCCTGATCGGGACCAGCCAGGAAAGCCGCCCCCTCGCGTCCCGTGCCCCGCGCCTTTATACGCTCACCCCGAGCGACATGACGGCCCCAGAGGCCATCGAACTTGGGACACCGATTAAACGCCCGATCGATGTGTCGATCACCGCCTTCGGCCAGCATCGCGATAGCGTGACCGGGGCGGATCTTGTTTTCGCCGCCGCGAGCCCGGCCAGTGCCGGTATCTATGCAGCCGGGGTCGCCCCCCAGGATCACCGGCGCCTGGTTTGGAGCGACCAGCCGGAATTCACCGGTCGGCCCTTGGAGGATATTACTGGCTTCGCCACATGCGGCGGCCATTTCTTCGCCGGCTCCGCCAATGCCCTTTACCGGCGGATCGATGGGCCGCGACCGCAATGGACGGTTCTGAGCAATCTCCGAGTCGATCCGGCGGTTCGGCAACTGGCTCGCCGCGCAGGCTTCCCCTGGCGCGGCATGGAGACCCTCGGGGCGCTTCATTGCGGCACTGCGAAGGGTCAACCTGCCCTCGTCTTCGGCCTGCACAATGCGGTCCTCTCCGCCGATCTTGAGCGGGGACGCGTGACCGTCGAGACCGACCTGCGCGATCTTGCCCTGACCGATCAAGGGTTGGCGGTGCTCCACGCCTCCCTGGAAAGGGCCGCCACCTTAAATCAGCAAACGGAGCAAGAAGAGGTCGTATTCGGCCTCTCCTTCACCCTTGGCGACGCGGCCAGCACTATGAGCGCCGATCCTGACGGCTCCCCATCGACGGGCTATCTCCTATCGCGCCATGCGCACCCGACTGAGACCGTGTTTTCGATCGAGGCCATAGACCTTAAAGGAAAAGACGCCGCCACGCCCTTTGGCGCGGTCACCGGTCTCGCCGTGCATCACCAGCCCAGGGCGGCGCAAGCTGCGATATTCGCCCTTGGGCGAAACGCCGCCCTCGCGCACAGACCGCTGGGCCGGTGATCCCCGTCCCGCTTCCCCACCCCCAGGACCTGGCCGCGAGGGCGCAGGAAACACGCTATGGGGGAGAGACCGACTGACCCCTGCCGCAGAGAGCGTGGGGTCCCATCGGGCCTTCTCTCCTCACAAAATGGAAGGGGTGGGGGGGCGATGGTCTCTTCCCCTATTTTGTCAAGTTAAGCACCACCGTTTCTCTGGCGCGGCGCGGCGCGGCGGGCTAAGCGCAAGGCATGACCGACGATACAACGACCAAGTTCACCGACGCCGAAGCCCTCGATTTCCACTCACGGGGGAAGCCGGGCAAGTTAGAAATCATGCCGACCAAGCCGATGGCTACCCAGCGTGACCTCTCGCTGGCCTATTCGCCCGGCGTCGCCGTGCCGGTCAAAAAAATCGCCGAAGATCCCGAAAGCGCCTATGACCTGACCACCAAAGGAAACATGGTCGCGGTGATTTCCAACGGGACGGCGATCCTTGGCCTCGGCAATCTTGGGGCCCTCGCCTCCAAACCCGTGATGGAAGGCAAGTCGGTTCTCTTCAAACGCTTTGCCGATATCGACTCGGTCGACCTCGAGATCGACACGGAGGACCCCGAAGAATTCATCAATGCCGTGAAATATCTGGGACCGTCCTTCGGCGGCATCAATCTTGAGGATATTTCCGCGCCCGAGAGCTTCTATATTGAGCAGCGGTTGAAGGAATTGATGGACATCCCGGTCTTCCACGACGATCAGCACGGGACGGCCATCATCTCCGCTGCGGGGCTCATCAACGCCCTCGATATTGTCGGCAAGCGGATTGACGAGGTGAAGGTCGCCGTTTCCGGGGCGGGGTCGTCCGCCTTGTCCGTCGTTGGCCTGATCAAGGCGATGGGCATCAAACACGAAAACGTCATCCTTTGCGACCGGCAGGGCACCCTTTACGAGGGACGGACGGAACGCATGGACCAATGGCGGTCCGCCCATGCCGTGCCCACGGACAAACGCACGCTGGCCGAGGTCATGGACGGCGCGGACGTGGCCATCGGCCTGTCCGCAGGCGGCGCCTTCACCAAGGAAATGGTGAAGTCCATGGCCAAGAATCCCATCATTTTCGCCATGGCGAACCCCACGCCTGAGATCACCCCAGAGGAGGTGGCGGAGGTCCGAGGCGACGCCATCATGGCCACCGGGCGATCGGACTATCCCAATCAGGTCAACAACGTCCTCGGCTTCCCTTATATTTTCCGCGGCGCTCTCGATGTCCGGGCCCGGACGATCAACGAAGAAATGAAGATCGCCTGCGCGAAGGCCTTGGCTGAATTGGCGCGAGAGGATGTGCCGGACGAGGTCGCCCTCGCTTATGGTAAGCGCCTACAATTCGGGCCGGGATATATCATCCCCACCCCGTTCGACCCCCGTCTTTTGTCGAAAATTCCGCCGGCGGTGGCAAAAGCCGCCTGCGAGACCGGTGTCGCCCGTCGTCCCCTCGACGATGTCGCCGCCTATGAGGGGCGGCTGGCGACCCGCCTCGATCCTTCGGCGAGCTTCCTTCAAAAGATCCACGCCAATGTCAAAGCCTCGGAGACGCCAAAGCGGATCGTTTTCGCCGAGGGCGAAGAAGAAGTGATCATCCGCGCCGCCTACGCTTTTCAGCAACAAGGGCTCGGCCAGGCGATCCTTATCGGCCGGGATGACCTCGTCAATCGCGAGTTCAACAGGCTCGGCCTCTCCCAGACGCACAATATCGAGATTTGGAACGCACGGCATTCCGCCAACGGTCCCGCCTATACGCAGTATCTGTACAATCGCCTGCAGCGCGATGGGTATCTTGAGCGAGATTGCCGCCGCCTGGTCAATCAGGACAGAAATGTCTTTGCTGCCTGTATGCTGGCCCTCGGCCATGCCGACGGGATGGTGACCGGGATCACCCGGCATTACAGCGCCGCCCTCAATAATGTGCAACTTGCGCTCGATTCCCGTCCAAGCGAGCGGGTGATTGGGATGTCGGTTCTGTTGGCCAGAGGGCGGACCGTCTTTATGGCGGATACGACGATTGCGGACCTTCCCCAGCCGGAAGAGCTGGCGGATATCGCCATCCAGTCGGCCCACGCCGTCCGGCAGATGGGGTTCACGCCGCGGGTCGCATTCGTCAGCCACTCGAATTTCGGCAACCCCAATACCGAAGGGGTGAACCGGATCGCCGCCGCTGTCCGTCTTCTCGACGAATCCGACCAGATGGCGGATTT
Organism: Parvularcula bermudensis HTCC2503; assembly: GCF_000152825.2. Classification (NCBI taxonomy): domain Bacteria; kingdom Pseudomonadati; phylum Pseudomonadota; class Alphaproteobacteria; order Parvularculales; family Parvularculaceae; genus Parvularcula; species Parvularcula bermudensis. Next base: position 900,167 of record NC_014414.1, on the reverse strand, counting down.
CGAATATGAGGGGGAGATGACGCCGCGCATGGCCCTCGACCACAATCGCTTAAAAGCGCTCTATCCCTTTGCGCGCCTGACCGGGCCGGCAAACTTGCTCATCTGCCCGGGCCTTCATTCCGGCGGAATCGCCAGCAAGCTCATGGCCGAAATCGGCGGGGCGACGGTCCTTGGCCCCCTGCTGATCGGTCTGTCTCGCCCAGTGCAGATCCTCCAGACCGGCGCCCAATCGGGAGACATTGTCACCATGGCGGCGATTGCCGCTTACGAGCTCGACCGCGACCACCGGGTCTGGGCCGAGGGGTCCTCCGGCGCCGACCAATTACGCAAGACGAGCCGTCTCCTCCCGCTCTAAACGCCCCCGGGTCCCGCTGGGGCCGATAAGGCCCTGGCGCGCCTTTGGCCGCGACGCGAAGCTCCCCTCCTTCCTCTACTGGGCGAAGGGGACCCGCCTCATAGATCGTCGTATTCGATCCTGAAGGTATCGCAGTCGGCGAACTGCCCTGATTGAAATCCGCGCATAAACCAACGCATCCGTTGTGCTGACGTCCCGTGGGTGAAACTGTCTGGATTGATCACCCCGCCGGATTGTTCTTGCAGTCGATCGTCACCAATGGCCTCGGCGGCATCTTGCGCCTCTTCGATGTCGCCTGGCTCAACGGCCTGGCGCTCTCGGCTGGCCCAAAGGCCCGCCAGACAATCGGCCTGAAGTTCGATCCGTACCTGTAGCTGATTGGCTTCCCACCGGCTCACCAAATCCTGGAATTCCTTCGTCTGGTCCAAGATGCCGAGGGCATTTTGAACATGGTGGCCGACCTCATGGGCGATCACATAATCGGCGGGGAAGTCCCCGGCGACACCGAACCGCTTCTTAAGGGCATCGAAAAAGTCTGTGTCGAGATAAATGCGCTGGTCCTGAGGACAATAGAACGGGCCGATGGCTGAAGTCCCGTAGCCGCACCCGGTCCTTACCCCCTGCCGATAGAGGGTGACCTTCGGTTCGGGATACTCGCCAAACCCCTGTTCCGAAAATATTGCCGACCACACATCCTCGGTACTGCCGACCACGGCGGCAACCCGGTCATCATAGGGGCTCGGCTGGGCGCTCCCTTGGGTCTCTGTCCCCGAGGAAAGCCCAGCCACCAGCTTGAGCGGATCGTGTCCCAAGGCGCTGAGGGCAAAATAGCCGGCGGCAGCCACGAGAATCCCCGCAAACCCGAAGCGACTGAAGATCAGCCGAAGGATCCCGACGATCAGCCCGACGCCGATGGTCCGGCCCCCAACCCGCTCCACATTATCGCTTCGCCGGCGATTATCCCATCGGGCCATTAGCCGTCTCCCTCAGTTTGATGGCCTCAACCACCCCCCGCTGCGCCTCACCTGCTCTTGGGTCGTTCCGCGCGCCGGAGGCCCAGCGTCAGTCGTTCTCATGGACGTATTTGGGAAGAATCGACAGGGGGTATTCACCCCGCTTGTCGCGATCCATAGCCTGTTGGTCAGGGGACCGTTATTCGCCGCCAACCGCTTGCCCCTCTCCCAAGTCACCCCCCAGGGAGTGTCCGCCCACAGAGCGGTATCGCACCAAGATCCACCGGAAGGGGCGCAGGAAGAAGCGTGACCCTTCGGGGGGCATGCGGGGCGCAGCCAGGCAGCGGGCCGAGCGAGCGGGTCGGATCATCCCGAAGACCCGGCCTTCGCGTTGATCGATCAAGGCCATTGGCCACAAAAAAACCGCCTCGCTGGCGCGCAAGGCGGTTCTGGGTCGATAGACTTCCGGGAGCTTCCGGGGTCTCCCGCTCAGGCGGGCGAAGGGCGCTCAGAGGCATGGCCTTCGACGATATCGTCGTCACTCTGCTGGGACCGCCGCGCCCGGCGATAGGCCTCAAATTCGTCGCGATCTTTGGCGCGCCGCAATTCCTTCATGTAATCGGCGAACTCCGCCCGTTCTTCGTCGAGGCGACGACGCTCTTCGTCCAAACGACGCAATTCGGCCTCACGCCATTCATCGAAGGCTGAATTGCCGGAAGACCGCGGTGAGAAATCCCGAAAGCCCCCTGCACAGTGTCGCCCTTGTCCCAGGCGGGAGAAGTCGAGTCCCATAGAACGGCCCCAAATCATGTATCCGATCATGGCGAGGCCAAGAAACCAAAGACCAGTCACAAAGAAAAATACCATTATCGCCACATTCACCCCCGTCCATTCAGGGCGCAGCTGCGATGACAGCCCCCCCTCTTTGCAACCTGCTCTTTCTTTCACCAGATCAATCCTCAGCTTTGTCAATCAGAAATAACGCCACACCGATAAGATGGGGACAATCCAGGGTCTGTTCAAGACTGATGTTGATGGTTCGGCCTTCCTCAACTGTCAGCAGATGAAGACCGGGTGTCGGCCCGCAGGCGATGGGGGGCGCCGTTAACTGCCCGTTTGGGCATTCCGCATTTGATCGCGGAAGGTCCGGATCAGTTCAGGCCACCGCTTTAATCGCTCATCGACATGGTCGCTTGTGACACCGCCGACCATATCAATTGTGAAGTCGACCCCAATCTGACGTCGATTTTCGAGGACATAGGCCCGGCCATGTACAGAGCTGTCATTGAATCCATTGACGACGCGGAAATCGGCGTCGGTCACGGCCCGCCCCAGATCGAAATTCGCGAACAGGACCAATTGCTCGCACCGCGCCGGCAATCCAGAACATTCAAGGGCGCGGACGACAAAGACAAGGCCGTCACTTATCCCCGTCACCACCGGCGCGCCCGTTGCCCGGTCGGTCAAAACGGTGGGCGCCAGGCCCGCCGCGGTCAGGGCGGCCGCTAACTCCTCAGCGCTGATGGTATCATGAACTTCCCTCTTCTCCGCCGCCGCGCTACCCGCACAAAGGAGAAGCCCCGCAAACAAAGCCATGATGTGACGATGACCCATCCAATGCCCCCAAGATATTGTCGTCTCGCCAAGACTGGCGCACCAAGGCACTCTTGTCCACGGCGCCTGACGCTGGCAACCGCGCTTCCATGACACAGGGCAACACTCTTGTCGTTTGAGGCGAGATCATCAATTGAGGAGTATTATGTCAGAGCAGTCTATCGACACCCGGCCGCGATACGCCCCGCCTACCGGCGACCGGCCCCTATCGCCCCATCTTCAGATCTGGCGGTGGTCTGTGACCATGGCCACGTCGATCTTGCATCGGGCGACGGGGATCGCCCTTTATGCCGGGTCGGTCCTGCTTGTTCTGTGGTTGCTCGGCGGCGCCTTGACCGAAGGGTTCTATGATGGGGTGACCGGCTTTCTGGGCTCGCCCTTCGGGATCTTGATCCTGGTCGGGTTCACCTGGGCGCAAATGTTCCACCTTTCAAATGGCATCAAATATCTGATCTGGGATTCAGGTCGCCTTTTGCAGCGTGAGGTCGCCAAGAAGACCGCGTGGGGTGTCCTTATTGCCAGTTTCGTCCTCACCGCCCTTGTGTGGCTGGTGGCTTTGAGTGTGGGGGGCTGAAGCATGTCATCGAAACCAACCAAACATTACATCGCCCAACGCTTCACCGCGCTGATCCAGATTCCGCTTGTCATCTGGCTTGTCTTCGGCGTGATCGGCCATGCGGGCGACACGCAGGATCAGTTTCGGGTCTGGCTGTCTGAACCCCTGACCGCCTCGCTGATGATTATCTTCATTCTCAGCGTCTTCTTCCACATGCATCTGGGCATGGGAGAAGTCGTTGACGACTACATTCACAAACCGTCGAGCCGATCACTTCTCAATCGAGTGAACCAGCTTGTCGCCCTAGTCCTTGCGGTCCTTGCGGTCTTTGCCGTTGCCGCGATTACCTTCATTGCATGAGGTCCGACCATGAGCGCTACGCATCCGTCTTCTAAAGCTTACAGCATTACCGACCATGTTTACGACGTTGTGGTCGTCGGCGCCGGCGGGGCCGGGCTTCGCGCGACGTTGGGGGCAGCCCAGGCGGGTCTTAAGACGGCATGCGTCACCAAGGTCTTCCCCACACGCTCCCACACCGTTGCCGCCCAGGGGGGGATTTCCGCTTCCCTTGGGAATATGGGCGAGGATGACTGGCGCTGGCACATGTACGACACCGTAAAGGGGTCGGATTGGCTGGGCGACCAGGACGCCATCGAATATCTCTGCAAAAACGCCCCCGCCGCGGTGTACGAGCTTGAACATTGGGGCGTCCCGTTCTCCCGGACCGAAGACGGGAAAATCTATCAGCGCGCCTTTGGCGGCATGACCAAGAATTTCGGAGAAGGACAGGTGCAGCGCACCTGTGCGGCCGCCGACAGGACAGGACACGCCATCCTCCACACCCTCTATGGTCAAGCTGTGCGCCAGCAGGCGGAATTCTTCATCGAGTATTTCGCGCTGGATCTGATCATGGAGGATGGGGAGTGCCGGGGCATTATGGCCCTCGAGCTGGATACCGGTGAAATCCATCGCTTCCGGGCGAAAATGGTGGTCCTCGCCACCGGCGGCTATGGCCGGGCCTATTTCTCCTGTACCTCGGCCCATACCTGCACGGGGGATGGCAATGCCATGGTGCTGCGCGCGGGTCTGCCGCTGCAGGACATGGAATTCGTGCAGTTCCACCCCACCGGCATTTACGGGGCCGGGTGCCTGATCACAGAAGGCGCGCGCGGCGAAGGCGGCTATCTGACCAATTCTGAGGGCGAACGGTTCATGGAGCGCTATGCGCCTTCCGCGAAGGATCTTGCCTCACGCGATGTGGTCAGTCGGGCGATGACGATTGAGATTCGCGAAGGGCGCGGCGTCGGGCCGAATGGCGACCACATCCACCTCAACCTCAATCACATTCCCGCCGAGACCCTCCATGAACGGCTGCCAGGCATCTCTGAGACGGCCAAGATCTTCTCGGGCGTGGATGTCACGAAAGGGCCGATCCCGGTTCTTCCCACCGTCCATTATAATATGGGGGGGATCCCGACCAATTATCACGGTGAGGTGCTGACCAAGAAAGACGGCCGCGACGATGTCGTCGTGCCAGGGCTGATGGCCATTGGCGAAGCGGGCTGCGTATCCGTGCATGGCGCGAACCGTCTGGGCTCCAACTCCCTCATCGACCTTGTGGTCTTCGGGCGAGCAGCCGGCCTCAGATGTGCGGAGATTCTCGACAAGGACGCGCCGACGCCGGACTTCAAGAATGGCGCCGGTGACGCCGCCCTCGAACGGCTCGATCATTTCCGCTACGCCGATGGCGGCACCCCCACCGCCGAGTTGCGGGGCCGGATGCAAAAGGTGATGCAGGAAAACTGCGCGGTCTTCCGAACCGGTGACGTTCTGAAAGAAGGTCAGGGGAAAATCCGCGAGGTTCAAAAAGGCATCAACGATGTTTCGGTCAGTGACCGGTCATTGGTCTGGAATACCGATCTCGTGGAAACGCTGGAGTTCGATAATCTGATCGCCCAGGCCATGGTGACCATGGATTCAGCGGCAAACCGCGAAGAGAGCCGGGGGGCCCATGCACGGGAAGACTTCTCCGATCGGAATGACGATGAATGGATGAAGCATACGATCGCGTGGTATGCGGACGGTGACACGACCCTCGACTATCGTCAGGTCCACACCTGGACCATGTCGAACGAGATTAGCTATATCGAGCCGAAAAAGCGGGTATACTGACCGCCTATCCGATCTTTATCTCACCCAGAAAGGCAGCCCTGAGGGCTGCCTTTTTTTTGGCCTTGTACCTGGGAAGAGATGAGGTCGAACAGCAGCGCCACAAAAAAAGGCCGCCCCGATGAGGGGCGGCCTTCGCGTTGAGAAAGGTCGTCGAGCGATAATCGCCGCCGCTTAGGACCCGACTTTGCCCGGCCCTTTTTTCTCGATGATCAGCGTGGCATCGCGAGGGATGGTCACACCGTCATAGGGCAGCGGGAAGTTGGTCAGCGCCGGATTACCGTTCCCCGGGTGCTGAATGTTGGTGAAGGCCGTCCGTTGATCGGGCGTGTGGGTCCACCCCGTGATCTCATCGCTCGTCACCCCGACGAGGAGCCGCACGGGCTGCGGATCTTCCGCTGTCGTATCGAAGACGACGACCTGATCCTGAAGGCCGTAAAGCTGTCCGCCATCCGTGCCGATGAAGAGACGCCCATCGGGGTCGGCATAGGCGGCGTCGCAGTCGTCGAACGCCAGATCGGGATCGCCCGCGCTGTCCGAGCAAAGATAGAAGATCGTCCAGATGAAGCTATCCCCGGCGCTGCCATTGGCGTCGACGGTGTTCAGGATGTAGCCGGCACCGCCGCCTTCAAAGACGCCGTCGCCATCGGTCATCGTCCAATAGGTCGACCCGTCCTTGGCGATCGTCGTCCATTCCGGGCGCGCCATCGGGGTGGCCCCGAGAATGTCGGCCGCCGCCCGCGCGAAGATCAGGATTTCGGCCTGATCGGCGAATTCCGCCGCCAGAAGCGGGTTGTCGATGGTGAGGGGAAGCCAGTCGCCGGTCCCATCATCGTTGAAGCGCGCCACGTAGAGCGTGCCTTCATCAAGGGGGCTGACGCCTTGGGCGATCGCCTCCCGCCATGGCAGAGCCGACAGGAACTTGTAGCAGTAATCGTTGGACTGATCGTCACCCATATAGGCGGCGACCCGACCGTCGGGGGTTTCGGCGATGGCGATCGCTTCGTGCTTGAAGCGGCCAAGGGCTGTCCGCTTGGTGGGCAGCTCCGTGCCATCGAACGGGTTGATCTCGACGATCCAGCCGAAACGATTGTTTTCGTTCACATAGGCGGGATCGGTCAGATCGAAGCGCTTGTCGAAAACGTGCCAACCATAGCCGAAGCCATTGGCGCTAAGACCATAACGCGCTTGACGCGCCGACGGGTCGAACGCGCCGTTGGCCCCGAAATAGCCGTTAAAGTTCTCTTCGCAGGTCAGATAGGTGCCCCAGGGCGTGTAGCCCGATCCGCAATTGTTGACGGTGCCGAGGGGCACGTTGCCGGCCGGGTTTTGCAACAGCGGGGAGTCTGCCGCCGGGCCGGAAAAGGCGACGCGCGAATTGACGGTAATCCGGCGGCTGTTCGGGCTCGCCACAACATCCCACCCCCGGAAGCTCTTCTCGATGGCGAGAACGGAGACACCGTGAATGTTTTGGGACAGGCGCACATCCGTCAGGCTCTCAGGGAACGACTTACCCAGAGCATGCGGATTGGTGCCGTATTCATGATTGACGCACAACATGCCCCGACGGTTGGACCCAAGGGCGTAGCGTTGGGGGCCATCGAGAAACTCCGGCGCCTCGGGGAAGAACCACATCCCGTCATGGCCGAGGCCGACCTGCTTGGAGGCTTCCTCAGGGGTCGGACGACGATCAGGCTCACCATTATAAGGACGGGTCGCCCCCGGCTCGATCGGTGTCCCCCAGGGAATAAAGGCCTGATAGGTATAGTCATCGGAGATGGTCGGCAGCGTCTGGTCGACGGTAGCTTGCTCGACGCTTACGCCCTTAAAGCGAACCAGGCGTCCGCGGCGCAGGGGGCCGGTCTCTTCGGCGGGGTCAGCGAGAGCTGCACGCGGGGCCAAGAAGCCTGCGGCCGCGCCGGCAACGGATCCTTGCAACACGGTACGGCGGGAAAGGGCCGATTTCACAATTTCAGCAAACGGGCGGTTACCGGAAAGATTGCTCGACCGATCTTCCGACGTTTCATCGTGAAGATCTGCGATTGGGCTCTCATCATTGATCCGTGTCATCATGTCCTCCTCATCAAGACAAAAGCCGGGTACGGCAGAAATGTGACAGTGAGTTCACAAACAAATGACGATTGTGCCTTTTCAGGACAAACTGGCAGCGGGCGGGAGGGAACTGGTCCCGATCCCTGCTCTTGGCAAACAAAAGGGAGGGGCAGAACGGTCTCCCACCCCCTCTCTTTATTTGCGAATGATTATCAATCCTGAGTGGGGCACCGTTTTGGACCGGGCTGTCACGATTTGCCGCTTTGCAACATTGGGGGAGATAGGTATCTGGAAAGCGAAAGGATTGTGACGCTATGGTCGAACTGACATTGCCCCGGAATTCCAAGGTCAACAGCCGCGGGAAAACTTTTAAGGGAGAGCCGTCGGGCAGTGACGCCCAAATGCGGACCGTCAAAGTCTATCGTTTCGACCCTGATAAGGACGAAAATCCGCGTCTCGACACCTACATCCTCGATGTGGCCGGGATCTCGATGGTTCTCGATCTCCTCATCAAGATCAAAGATCAATTGGATCCGACATTGTCGTTCCGCCGCTCGTGCCGCGAAGGGGTTTGCGGCTCTTGTGCGTTCAATATCAATGGCAAGAACGGCCTTGCCTGCATTACCGGCCTCGATGAACTGGGCAGCGGCGACATCACGATCCACCCCCTGCCCCACCAGCCGGTGGTGAAGGACCTCGTGACCGACCTCTCAAAGTTCTACGAGCAGCACGCCGAGGTGCAGCCCTATCTTCAGTCCAATAACGAGCCGGAGAAAGAGCACCTTCAGTCACAGGAGGATCGCGAGCAACTCGACGGGCTTTATGAGTGCATTCTCTGCGCCTGCTGCTCGACCTCCTGCCCCTCCTATTGGTGGAACGGCAATAAGGATGGCGAGCACGAATATCTCGGGCCCGCCGCGCTGCTTCAGGCGCATCGGTGGATCAAGGATAGCCGCGACGACAAGACGGCCGAGCGTCTGGCGGCCCTCGATGATACGTTCAAGCTCTATCGCTGCCATACGATCATGAATTGCGTGAATGTCTGCCCGAAAAATCTCAATCCGGCAGAGGCCATCAACGAAATCAAACGTATGCAAATCGACCGCGGATAGGCGGCGGAACAGGCAATGGGGTGGTCGCGTTGAGTTGGTATGCAACGCTATGAATCCACCGCTTCCACCCATGATGTCATTCGCCACGAGCTAGAGGCGATCGGCTCGCCGATCCTCTCCCTCCTCATCCCCTGTCCGTCGGTCGCGACCTTCGGCGAGAAATGGCGAATTCTGGCCAAAACCTATGAGCAGACCCTGCGTGGCCGGGGTCAGCTTGAGGACCGCGCCGCGGATTTTATTGCTCAACTCAGTCTCAAGGATTTCGCCGGGCAGGGTATCGCGCTTTTTGTGGGACCTGAGGGGATGCGCAGTCTTCAGCTCAATCGACGGCCACGCGCGGCGATGTATCGTGGAGAGCATCCTTTTCTCTTGCCGGTCCTGGCCGATACGGCCCGGCGGTCCAGTGAATGGGTGCTTGCGCTCAATAAGGATGCGCCGAAGCTCTTCTTTTATGCCAACGGAGAAGCGGTCGATCTCAGCGATCGTCTTGACGGCCCCTCCTACGACGACATCGAACAGCGGCGCCATGTCCAGGATGACGTGTTCTTTCACGCCGGTCGCAGGGGCGGGGCGCCGAGCGCCACCGCCGCGTCGGTCTTTCATGCCCTCGGATCCGGCGTCGGCCTTGAGCGGGAAAAGACGGATGATCAGTTCTATCTGGCAACAGCAAAAGCGGTGCTGGCCGCGCTTCCTCCCCAGACCGATCACCTCCTTGTCATGGGCGATCCCAAGACAGTGGGACGGTTCATCGAGCAATTTCCGAGCACGGATTTCGAGCTCAACAGCCTTGAGGGGGCGGGCGATGCGCAAACGGCCGAAGGCATTGCCACGAGACTGTCAGAGCACGTCCTTCCCGCAATCGATCTTCCTGAAGGAACCGACGATGAGGCGGTCATCGCCCAAGCGGTAGAGACCGGGCGGGTTGAGCGTTTCTACCTTAAGGATAGTGTGAGCCTGCTCGAAAGTCGTAGCTCAGGGGAGAGCGAGCATGTCGATCTTGTCGATATTGCGGCGTCCCATTCGGACCTCCTCCGCCTTAACACATTGACGCTTATGGCCTTATCACATGGCGCCGGCCTGGTCTGGCGACCTGCGTCAGCGACCGATTCCTCTAAAGCACCGGCCTTTGCAGCAATGCGTTGGGAAAAAAATGTCGCCGAATAGGCATTAATCTCTAGATTATACAACCTGCTCATTGTAACTGGCGAGGGTAGAGAGAGGTCGTCTTCATTGTTCGGAGGCGCAAAGTTTGATAAAGATTGAATAATGGACCTACCGCGCGCCACCTGCTGTTTCGCAGCATTGGCTCAGGAGACTCGTTTCAATGTTATCCGTTTTCTTATCCAGTCCGGAGAAGAAGGCGTGGTAGCTGGAGCTATTGCCAAAGAAGCTAATGTCCCTCCTTCGACACTTTCCTTCCATTTGAAAGAGTTGGTGGCGGCGGGATTGATTTCTTCTCAGCGAAACGGGCGACAAATGATCTATCGTCCCGATCATGAGGGCCTGCAGCAATTGCTCGATTTCTTTGCCGAGAATTGTTTCCAGCAAAAACCGATGATCGTCCATAAAGGGCCGGAACGGTCTGGAGCGGACGCCCGTGCTATCGGTTAGTGGGGGGCCGCCAGCCCGTCCCAAAAGATCAACGGCCATTGACGAAATATCTGGCCTCCCCCCTGGCTGATCGCTACGGCGGCCGGCATGGAATTCAGCTGGGCGCAAAAATTGGGGGCGGAAGCGGTCGGAACGGCGCTTCTATTGGCCATCGTGATCGGGTCAGGCGTGATGGGAGATCGCCTCTCCCCCGATGATGGGGTGGCGCTCTTGGGGAATACGCTTTCGACAGGGGCCGGTCTTGTCGTCCTTATCATGATGTTCGGGGTGATCTCGGGGGCCCATTTCAATCCCGCCGTCACCGCCGCCTTTTGGGCGAAGGGGGATATCTCCACTCGCCTTGCCCTTGCCTATGTTGTTGTGCAGATCGTCGGCGCGCTGATTGGGGTATGGATCGCCCATTTGATGTTCGACCTGCCGATCATGCAGGTCTCGATCAAAGGCCGGGACGGTATTGGGCAAATCTCCGGTGAGGCTGTGGCGACCTTCGCGCTCGTTCTGACCATTCTACAGCTTGTCCGCCATCGGCCTGACGCGGTGCCCTACGCCGTGGGACTGATCATCACGGCGGGCTATTGGTTCACCTCTTCCACCAGTTTCGCCAACCCCGCGGTCACTATCGCCCGGGTGTGGTCCGACACCTTTGCCGGCATTGCCCCCGGCTCGGCTCCCTTCTTTATTCTTGGTCAGGGGCTTGGGACGGCCGCCGCTTTCTTGATGCATACCGCCCTCGCGCCGAAGGGACCGCCGATCGTCGATCAATGAACCGCTCAGCGCATGGTCAAGTGAAGCGGGAACCGGTTCGCGTAAGGAACTTCGAAAGAGCAAACATCTAAAGACGTTTCAGGATGAGGCCTGACCCGAAACGGCGCTAGCCGAGTATGTCGTGGCGTAAGGCGGGGTCGATATTCCCGCCGGACAAAATGGCCACCGCCCGCCGCCCTCGCCTCTCGGCCCCGCCGGAGAGGAGCGCGGCAAGAGCCACAGCGCCCCCGGGCTCGAGGATCTGGCCCAGCTCATCGGCGGCAAAGCGCATGGCGGCGCGTACCTCCCTATCGCTGACCGTAACCCCGACAGCGCCAAGATCACGAAGGACCCGAAAAGGCAGAACGCCCGGTGTCGGCACCAGAAGCGCATCGCAGATCGATGGCGCTTGGGGATGAATGTGGACCCGCGCCCCCGTCTCAAGGGACTTTTTCATATCGTCATAGCCCTCGGGCTCCACCGTCACGATACGGCAATCGGGAAACGCGCCCTTGACCGCCAAGCCGATCCCAGCGCTCAACCCTCCCCCCGAACAGCAGCAATAAAGGATATCGGGGACATGGCCGTAGCGGCGGAGGTCTTCGACAATCTCAAGCCCTGCCGTCCCCTGCCCGGCGATCACCCACTCATGCTCAAAGGGCGGGACGAGAAGGGCACCCGTCTTTTGCGCCAAATCCTGCGCGATGGCCTCACGATCCTCGGTCAGGCGAGAATAGGGAACGATCTGCGCCCCCAGCGCCTCCGTACGCTGACGTTTTACCGCCGGTGCATCGTCCGGCATGACGATAGTCGCGGGAAGGTCCAAAACCTTCGCCGCCAGCGCGACCCCTTGCGCGTGATTGCCGGAGGAAAACGCCACCACCCCCTTCGCCCTTTCCGCTGGGGTATGCGCGAGAAGGTGAGAGAGAGCCCCGCGAAATTTGAACGAGCCGGTGAGTTGGGTGTTCTCCGCTTTGAGAAAAGCAAGACCGCCCATCACAGCGTCGAGGCGTGGCGACCGAAGCAATGGGGTCCTGACGATATAGGGGGCAAGCCGCTCCGACGCATGACGGAGCGCGTCAAGCGGCACGGGTGTCGTTGGCAGTTCCTTCACCAAGCAACTCCTCTATAGCGGCGAGAGTGACGAGGCGCCCTATGACCACCCCACTCGACGCGTATCGGGCCCGGATTGACAGCGGGCAACTCGCGCATGATCCCGCGCAAGAGGCCGCGGCATCGGCCCTCAATGCTTTGGCGCGCCGATTGGAACGCTACAACCCCTATGGCCGTCGCCGCCTCTTGAAACGACGCCCCGCGACGGCCCCAACAGGTCTTTATCTATGGGGGGGAGTGGGCGCCGGAAAAAGCCTGTTGATGGACCTGTTTTTCGAGAATGTGGCGACGGAAGGCAAAATTCGCCGCCATTTCCAAGAGTTGATGCAAGACACGCACAAATTCATCGCCGAATGGCGCGGCCTCAATGACAAACAGCGTCGGGCGCATCCTGCGCGAAAGCCGAAGGCGCCCCTCGACGACCCCATCCCCCACGCCGCGCACAGGCTTTTTTCCGAAGCCTTTCTTATCTGTCTGGACGAAGTCCAGGTTACCGACATCACGGACGCGATGCTCATCGGTCGGCTCTTCACCTATTTGTACGAGGCGGGGGGGGTGACCGTCATGACCTCGAACCGCCACCCAACCGATCTTTATAAAGATGGCCTCAATCGCGATCTCTTCCTCCCCGCGATCGACACGTTTCAATCCTATATGGAGGTCTTACAGGTCGATGCCGAACGAGACTATCGGCTCGGACGACTGGCGGGGGCGGGGGTTTACTTCACCCCCCTCGGCCCTGCAGCCACCAAGGCGATGGACGAGGCCTTTGCCGAGGTGACCGGGGGCGCCCCCGCAAACCGCCGAACGATGCAATCCGGCCAGCGGGTCTTGACCATCCCCATGGCAGGCAATGGGGTGGCGAGAGGATCGTTCGATCATTGGTGCAGTGATCAATTTGGACCGAAAGACTATCTCGAACTCGCCGCGAGCTTTACGGTTTTCTTCATCGACGACATCCCAGTCCTCAGCCCCGAAGATCGCAACGAAGCCAAGAGATTCACGACCCTTATCGATGCTCTCTACGAAGCTAAGGTCAAACTGATCTGCTCGGCCGCCGCCGAGCCCGATGCGCTGTACCCCACAGGCCATGGGGCCTTTGAATTCGAACGCACCGCCAGCCGCCTTCATGAAATGCGCTCAACCGACTATATCGCTGCCGACTGAACGCTATAAAGGTAGGGGGCCTTTATTCGTCGCTGAGCGCGATCAGCGACGCATTGCCCCCCGCCGCTGTGGTGTTCTCACACACATGCTTTTCTTCGCAGAACCGGGTGAGATAAAGGGGGCCCCCGGCTTTCGGTCCCGTCCCAGAAAGGCCGCGGCCACCGAACGGCTGAACCCCGACGATCGCCCCCACCATATTCCGATTGATATAGACATTTCCTGTCGGCGCGGCCGCCGCCAATTGGCGTTGGCGGCTCTCGAGACGAGAGTGGATGCCGAAGGTGAGCCCAAAGCCCGTCTCGTGAATTGAGGCGATGACCTCATCGAGTTGCGAGGGCTTCCACCGGCAGACATGGAGAATGGGACCGAATGCTTCGCTTTGAAGATCTCGGAAATTCTCAAGTTCTACAATACGGGGGGCAAAGAACGTCCCGCCCTCGGGGGCTTGGCCTTTATACCGGACTTTTCCCTTGGCCGAGATCTCATTCCAATGGGCATCGAGACGTTCGACGGCATCGGTGTCGATCACCGGTCCCATATCCACCGAAAGGTCTTTAGGGGGACCAATCTTCAGCGCCTCCGCTGCCCCCTGGATCATCTCCAGCATATGGTCGGCCACATCTTCCTGCACATACAGAATACGCAAAGCCGAACAGCGCTGTCCGGCCGACCGAAAAGCCGAGCCGACCACATCGTCAGCGACCTGTTCGGGGAGAGCCGTTGAGTCGACGATCATGGCATTGATACCGCCGGTTTCAGCGATCAGGGGAACGATCGGCCCCTCCCGCTCGGCGAGCGCACGGTTGATCGCTTTGGCCGTCGGAACGGAGCCGGTGAAGACCACCCCCGCAAGGGCGGGGTGATTGATCATGGCTTGACCGGTCTCGCCGGCCCCAAGGACGAGATTGACCACGCCGGCCGGCAAGCCGACTTCGTGCCACATCTCAATCACACGCCAGGCGATATAGGGGGTCTGCGGCGCGGGTTTGGCCACCACGGTATTCCCCGTCGCCACAGCGGCGGCAATTTGGCCGACAAAGATCGCAAGGGGAAAATTCCAGGGCGAGATGGCGGCCCAGACGCCCCGCCCCTCAAGATGGTACATATTGAGCTCACCCACCGGACCGGGCATTTCCTGGTCGACCATCAATTCTTCGGCACGCTGTGCATAATAGCGGCAGAAATCGACGGCTTCCCGTACTTCGGCGATCCCGTCATCCACGGTGCGACCGGCCTCATGGGCGATGATCGAGACAAGATAGGGAAGCTGCGCCTCCATCCGGTCGGCAAAATCGCGCAGCAATTGGCCCCGCTCCTCCACGGGTCGGGCATTCCATTTGGGGAAGGCGTCATGCGCCACCGACATGGCATGATCGACCACCGCCGTGCCGGAAACCCGCCATTCTCCAATCGGTTTTTCCGTCGACGCCGGGTTTCTAATCGGGTGGAGCGCCCCTTCGTGCCGATACGCCTCCGCGTTGATCAACGCCGGCAGCGGCTCATAGGGCCCACGGAATTGCTCGATCGCCTCTGACAGCTCGGCCAGGTGGGGACGATGCCCAAGCTCCCGCCCCGCGCTGTTGGGACGTAATGGATAGAGTTTGTGGGGCAGGCGGATTAACGGATGGATCGGCGCCTCGCCGAGATCGACGGATTCCCGCAACTCATCCTGCGGCAATTCGAGGAGATCGTCGTTCGATATCCGCTCGTCGGAAATCTGCGCCACGAAGGAGGAATTGGCGGCATTTTCAAGCATCCGCC
This sequence comes from Parvularcula bermudensis HTCC2503, assembly GCF_000152825.2. Classification (NCBI taxonomy): domain Bacteria; kingdom Pseudomonadati; phylum Pseudomonadota; class Alphaproteobacteria; order Parvularculales; family Parvularculaceae; genus Parvularcula; species Parvularcula bermudensis. The sequence goes on along the minus strand of NC_014414.1, from coordinate 884,960 downwards.
GCACTAGATAGGCGAGAAGGTCCTTATACCCCCCCACCGGCGCGTAAATACGGACGGGGATACCGTCATCGTGGACCTGGGCATCGTAGAGAACCTCGCCCATGCCATGGAGGCGCTGGAATTCATATCCATCGTTCCCCCCCATCTCCACGATGGCCGCCATGGTCACGGCGTTATGGGTCGCGAATTGCGGGAACAGACGGGGCCGCGCATCGAGCAACAGACGAGCGCAATCCAAATAACACAGATCCGTCACGGTTTTCCGTGTAAAGACTGGGAAATTCTCAATCCCCCGCTCTTGGGCGCGCTTGATTTCAGTATCCCAATAGGCGCCCTTGACCAGACGAACGGTGAACCGTCGTCCGCTCTCTTTCGCCAGGGTGTCGACATATTGGATCACCTCAGGCGCCCGCTTCTGATAGGCCTGCACGGCGAGCCCGAGGCCGTCCCACCCGGCCAAAGACGGCGCTTCGGTAAGGGCACGGAAGATATCGAGGGATACCTCCAGCCGATCGGCTTCTTCGGCATCCATGGTGAAGTTCAGGTCCTCCGCCTTGGCCTGTTCGGCGAGCGCAAGGACCATCGGCAGGAGCTTTTCGTAGAGCTCCTCGCTATTCTTGAGGAAGTATCGCGGCGTTAGCGCCGAAAGCTTGACGGAGATCCCCGGCCGGTCGGCGGGGGGCATATTCGCCTTGGCCCGCTGACCGATGGCGGCTATCGCCCCGGCATAGGACTCCCTATAGCGCTCGGCATCGTCATATGTCCGTGCCGCCTCGCCCAGCATATCGTAGGAATAGCGATAGCCCTTCTTTTCCTGCTTTCGGGCGCGATCGAGGGCGTCCTCAATCGTCTGTCCCAGGACGAAGTTGCGGCCAAGATAATTCATGGCCTGACGGGTACCGACCCGGACCGCCGGACCCCCGACCCGTCGGATCAGTCCTTGGATCACGCCGCCGGGCGTATCGCCCGGACGGACGATACGCGCGGACAGCCCAATGCCCCAGCTGGCCGCCATCAACAGCCAACTCTCATCGCCGTCGGGCGCCTCCCAATCGCCGGTCCCCAATTTATCGGCAATCAGCTTGTCCTGGGTTTCCTCGTCAGGAATCCGCAACAGCGCCTCGGCAAGAACCATGAGGGCGAGGCCTTCTTTGGTCGACAGCGAATATTCCTGCATGAAGTCTTCAAGCCCCGCGCCCTTGGGCGCATGGCGGATCGCTTCGACATAGCGGAGGGCACGCTTCTTGATCTTTGCCTTCTGGGGGTCGGGGATGGCATTACGGGCCAATAACGACCGGGCGAAAGCGAAATCGTCGGGGGCATAGTCAGCATTGAACACCGGCAAGGACATTTTCGTCGCCTCCAATCATCGTCGTTTTTCAATGCCCCGGCGTGGGGGACATTCCCCCCACACGCAAGGCAGCGCACCGCGTTGCTCTATCCGTCCGAATGGTCCCCCGGCCGATCCCAATCGTCCCGGTCTTTCGGCACCCCGTTCTCCAAGGCCTGACAGATGTCACGCAGCGCAGATTTCAATCCCTCTTCATAGGTGGGATGATAGAAGGGTCTGTCCAGCAGCGTGGGGGCCGTCTCCCCCGCCTCGATGGCCCAGGCGAGGAGATGTCCGAGATGCTCGGCCATGGGGGCCACCAGCAGGGCACCGATGAGACGTCCGGTTTGCGGCTCGGCGTAGAGAAGGGCCCCGCCGACATTTAGGTTTTCTACGCGTGCCCGCCCTTGTGTGCCGAAATCGGCATAGCCGACCACAGTGCGCGCGTCGGCGCGATCCGCCACCTCTCCGATCGACACCACCCCTGGATGGGTGAAAGCCATCGAAAAAGGGACGAGCCGGTGCGAGGGCGCCGTATGGTCAGGATCGGCGGCATTGGCGCCGGCAATCGTCCCCTCAGCCGAGGCTTCGTGCAAGAGCGGCCGCTCCCCGGTCATGTCCCCCGCAATGAAGATGGCTGACTTGCCACATCTCAATGTCCGGGGGTCGTAGTCGGGCACGCCATTCTCCTTGAGGGTCAGGCCTGCCGCCGCCAGATGAAGCCCCTCAAGGCTCGGGGGGCGACCGATCGCCAGGAGAACCCGTTCGGCCTTGAGGGAACCACCCGCCCATTCGAGCACGACGCCGTCATCGACACGTCGGGGGGTCACCTCCGCCTTCAGGTGGATCGTCATCTCCGTTGAAAGACGGTCGTAAAAATTGGTCGCCAACTGCCGGTCCGCGATCCCCGCAAGACGATCCGAGGCCTCAAGCACGGTGACCTCGACCCCAAGTCGGGCCATCGCCTGCGCCAATTCGAGGCCAAGGGGCCCGCCCCCGACCACGGCAAGGCTCTCCGGCAGGGTTTCCCGTTCGAAGATCGTTTGGTTGGTCTCCAGTCGATCTCCAAGCGCGGCGAAAGCATCCGGCACCGCCGGATGACTGCCGGTGGCGAGAACAAAAGCGCGGGCCGAGAGGCGGCGCCCATCGTCGAGGGTCATGTAGTTCGGACCGGTAAAGTGGGCCGCTGCCTTGACCGTTGTGCCGTCTGGCAATGCCTCAAAACTGTCCTTCACCCCGGCGACGAACTCATCCCTCAGGGCGCGAACCCGCCGCATCACCGCCGCGCCGTCGACCCGAACCTCTCCCCCCCTGATGCCGAAGGGGCCGGCCGTCCGGGCCCCATGCGCCGCCTGCGCTGCCGCGATCAGCAATTTGGACGGCATACACCCAATGCGCGCGCAGACTGTCCCCGCGAAATGGGGGTCGATGAGGAGGGTTTGGGCGCCCTGGCGCCGCGCGCTGCGTTCTGCGCTGATACCGGCCGTCCCAGCCCCGATAATCGCAACGTCGCAATGAAGGTCGGGGCCCATAATCCTCCCGGCAAAATGATTTCCATCAAGGACATAGACGGGATGACGAGGCGTCAACGCCGCCCCTGCTATTCTCTTTCCGAACCTCTCGGTTCGCGGCGGGCCGTTCCCCGCCTCAGGGGCCCTTATCGCCTGGCGCTGGACACCGGCGCTGTCGCCGCCATATGCTGACGCTTTTGTGACAGCGCGGGGCCCAACAATATGGAAGATGCCATTCGTTTCGTAAACGGAATTGTTTGGGGCGTTCCCATGCTCTCGCTACTGCTCGGAACGGGGCTTCTCCTCACCGTCGGCCTCAGATTGATGACGATCCGAAAGCTGCCCTATGCCGTGGGACAATTATTCCGCCCTCGGCCCGAGGACCGCGAAGGCGATATCAGCCCTTTCAGTGCATTGATGACGGCCCTCTCTTCGACGATTGGCACAGGGAATATTGCCGGTGTGGCCGCCGCCATTGCCATTGGGGGACCGGGCGCCGTGTTCTGGATGTGGGTTACGGCGATCGTCGGCATGGCGACCAAATACAGCGAAGGGGTTCTGGCGGTCCGGTTCCGCGAGATCGACGCCAATGGCAATCACGTCGGCGGCCCGATGTATTACATTAAGAACGGCATGGGAAAGTCATGGATTTGGCTTGCCGTGCTCTTCGCCCTTTTCGGCGTTCTGGCGAGTTGGGGCACAGGCGCGTCGATCCAGTCCAATTCCGTCGCCGATGCCTTGAACTCCACCTATTCGATCCCGCCGATTATCTCAGGGATCGTCCTCGCCCTTGGCGCGGGTGCCGTGATTTTGGGCGGGGTGACCCGGATCGCCTCCGTCGCCTCGCGCCTCGTGCCGCTCATGGCGATCGCGTATTTGGGCGCCGGGCTTCTTGTGATCGGGCTCAATGTCAGCCACGTCCCCGAAGCGTTCAGCCGCATCTTCGAAGGCGCCTTTGGGATCGATGCCGCAGGGACAGGCATTACCATCGGCCTTCTGCTTCACGCCATGCGCTTTGGCGTCGCCCGAGGGATCTTCTCCAATGAGGCTGGACAGGGGTCCGCGCCGATCGCCCATGCGGCCGCTAAAAATGAGGACCCCGTCAATCAGGGCATTATTGCGATGCTGGGCACGGTCATCGACACCTTGATTGTCTGCACGATCACCGCCCTGGTCATCCTCACCTCTGGCGTGATTGCCCAGGAATGCCTGCCGACGACGCTCAATCTCGATGTCTTTCTGGCGAGCGGCCAGCCTGCCGGGTGCGATACCGCCGCCCCGCTAACCGCCGCTGCCTTCGATGCGACCCTGACAGGGGTGGGGAAACACATCGTCGCAATCAGTCTCTCAGTATTCGCCTTCACCACCATTCTCGGCTGGTCCTACTACGGAGAGCGATGTGCCGCCTTTCTCTTCAGCGAACGCGCAATCCTGCCCTTCAAGATCAGCTGGATCCTGGTCGTCTTCGGCGGCGCCGCCACCCTCGCCCTGGAGGACGCGCCGATCAAAGTATCGCCGGATCAGACCATCGCCCGGCAGGGGGAAATCCTGTTGATCGACAACGCGCCCGCCCTCAGCGGCGGTGAAGTCGTCACCCTGCCCCCCGGTGATCTCGTCCTCATGAATGGCGTCGTCACCGTCAATGGCGCGGTCATCGAAGCGCCGACAGATCTATCGAATATCGTGAATTTGTTTTGGCTCGTCGCCGATACCCTCACCGGTCTGATGGCGGCGCCGAATCTCGTTGCGCTCATCGTGCTCAGCCCCCTGATCTTCCGGCTGACACGGCAATATTTCCAGAAGGGGGTCATTGCGCCCTCCGGGGTGGACGAGGCGCCAAGCCCCGAAGGGGCGACCCCCGTCCCAGACCCGGACTCCCGCTGACGGCTGCGGGGGGCCGTTGGAGGATCGGCCACCCATGGAGGAGGGGTTAGAGCCCGCTCACGGTCACGGTCTTGCGATTGACAAAAGCCATCAATCCATCGCGAGACAGCTCCCGCCCATAGCCGGACTCCTTCACCCCGCCAAAGGGCAGGTGCGGATTGGAGGCCACGATGCGGTTCACCGCCGTCGCCCCCGCCTCAAGTTTCTCGACCGCGGTCTCGATATCGCCCTTATCGGTGGTGAAGATGGCCGAGCCCAATCCGAAATTATTCGCATTGGCGAGTGCCAGCGCATGATTGAGGCTTGTCGTTCGGAACATGAGGCCCACGGGACCGAAAATTTCTTCCTCATAGGCGGGGGAGCCCTGCGGGATCGCCTCGATCAATCCGGGAGCGAACCAATAGCCTTTACCGCCGTTCGGCCCCTCGACCGCTTCGGCCCCCACAACCCGCGCCGCACCGGCTTTGAGGCTCTCCTCGACCTGCTTGACGATATCGCTCAGCCCTTGTTTCTGGGCCAGGGGGCCGATATCGGTTGCTTCTTCCATCGGATCACCAATGGTCAGGGCCGCAAATTTCGCCGCTAATTTCTCGCGGAAAGTGTCGTAGATATCGTCGTGGATCAAAAACCGTTTGGCAGCGATACAAGACTGACCGTTATTTTGTGTCCGTCCAAGGACAAGCTGGGTCACCGCATTGTCAAGGTCCGCCGAAGGCTGAACGATATAGGCGTCTGAGCCCCCAAGTTCCAAGACCGTAGGCTTGATCATCTCCCCACAGACCTTCGCCACCGCGCTGCCGGCGGGGTTGGAGCCCGTGACGGTCGCGCCGCGTACCCGGCGGTCCCGCAAAATGGCCTCAACCTTGCCCGAGCCGATCAGGAGGGTTTGAAAAGCGCCCTCGGGAAAGCCCGCCTCGCGCAGTACATCTTCGATCACCAAGGCCGATTGCGGGACGTTCGAGGCGTGTTTGAGCAGACCCGGATTGCCGCCGATCATCGAGGGGGCCGCAAAGCGAAAGACCTGCCACAGGGGGAAGTTCCACGGCATCACCGCCAGGATCGGCCCCAGGGCGAGGTGACGAACATAGGCGGTCATGCCGTCGACCTCGAAGCGCTCGTCACGCATAAAGCGGGGTCCGTGCTCGGCATAATATCGACACGCCCAGGCGCACTTTTCGACCTCTGCAATCGCTTGTTTCAGCGGCTTGCCCATTTCCGTCGTCATGATGCGGCCATAGGCCAGCTTGTTCGCATCCAAGACTTTTGCTGCCTCGGCAAGAAGGCTCGCGCGTTTCTCCACGCCTAAATCGGCGAGCTGCGACTGGCCGTGCAGGGCACGGTCCAGCGCCTTGTCCACAGCGTCATCAGAGAGAGCATCGAAGACTTTTTCGACCTCCTCGGTGGCGGGATTGAGGGTTTGAATGGCCATCGTCATCTCCTTCGACCTGACAGGAGCATAGGCCGTACGGCGCGAACTGCATCCCCTCCCCCTGGACGGAAAGAAAGAGCGGGGCCGTCGCCTAAAGCAACGGCCCCTGACCGGTCCGCGCCCCTAAGGGGGGAGAGAGAGGATGCGCGGCCGGATATGGGAAGACGAGAGCCCAATGACGAAAGCGGAAAAATCCGCCCTCAATCCCCGAAGGAAAGCGCCGACGTCTTGTAACCAAATAGCTGTGTTGAACGCGCCCCATACATCGAGGCTTCTAGAAATCTGGGACTGCGCGCTACAGCAATCACTCTGCGTAGCAAAGTGGTATCTCGTTGTTTTTGCTTTTTTTACAATGGACCCGACAAAATATTCATTATTCGCCCGTCTAGGGTCATGCGGAGGTTCCTGGAGCGGCTCCCCCAATGCGTATTCTCTACTCCCATCGCACGAAATCCGACGATGGCCAGCGCATCCATATTGATGGACTAACCGACGCGCTCAGCGCCCTTGGTCATGAAGTGCTCATCGTCGGTCCGGGAGGGGAAAGCGAACCGGGCACCGCGCCCCGCCCCCTCACCTCCACCCATGTCACCCAGGTCTTGCCCGGCCCCCTCTATGAAGCGGCCGAGATCGCCTATGCGGTGATAGGCGAGGCCCGCCTGCGGCGGGTCGCAAAACGGTTCCAGCCGGATGTCCTCTACGAGCGCTACAACCTTTATTATCCGGCGGGGGGACGGGTGGCCCGCACCTATGGCTGCCCTTTTCTGCTGGAAGTGAATGCGCCGCTGGTCGCTGAACGGCGCGCCACCGACGCGCTGCATTTCCCCCCCCTGGCCGCGCGCTCGGAAAGGCGGATCTGGCAAAGCGCCGATGCGGTCCTTCCCGTCACGTCCGTCCTGGGACGGATGATTGCCGATCAAGGGGTGGCCGAAGACCGCATCCACCCCATTGGCAATGGCGTGCGCCCCGAATTTCTCGAACCGCAGGATGGCGCCGACTGGCGTGCGCGTCTTGGCCTTCAGCAATCTGTCGTCCTCGGCTTTACCGGCTTCGTTCGGGAATGGCACCGCATGGATCGGGTCCTCTCCTTTATGAGCAGCCCGGACGGGGCTGGGACCGCGCTTCTCCTTGTGGGGGATGGTCCCGCCCTCCCCTCGTTAAGGCAACTGGCTGTCGATCTGGGGCTTGAGGATCGCGTCCATTTGATCGGGGCCAAACCGTGGACAGAGATCCCCGCCTTGTTGGCCGCGATGGACATTGCGCTCCAGCCGGCGGTGACGCCCTATGCCTCCCCCCTCAAGCTCCAGGAATATATGGCGCAGGGTCTTTCGGTGCTGGCCCCCGACCAACCCAATATCCGTGAGGTGGCCGATGAAGAAGTGGCCGTTCTCATCCCCCCCGATGACGAGACGGCCTTCCATCTAGCACTTGCCTCCCTCATCCGGGACAAAGATCGACGACATCGCCTGGGCACCGCAGCCCGAAAGCGGATCGTGGACCGCGATCTGACCTGGACGGGGAATGCGAAGCGGGTGATCGCGCTTGCCGAAACAATGCTCAGCGGGGATTGTCACTGAAGCGTCATCGCGGGACGGTAGGACATCGTCATTTGGGAGGGAGTTCCATGTCCGTGATTGCCCGCACACTCGGTATCAGCCTCGCCGTCCTCGCTCTCGCCGCTTGCGAAACCACCGCCCCGGTGGGGCCGACCGATCCCATGGCAGGTGAAACCGCCAACACCGGAAGCACGACATCTGCCGAGCCGGGCGATGCCGACACAGGCCCCACGGATTTAAGGCCGGGGCAGGCCAGCGCGTCCGGCCCTTCGCTCACCCTCACCCCGATCATTCCGATGCTGTCAAAGCCGCTCCCGCCGGAGACACGGCTGACCCGGATCGCTTTCGGCTCCTGCCTCAAACAAGAAGACGATCAGTCGATCTGGCAGACGGTCGAAGCGAGCGACCCCGATCTGTTCCTGTTTATCGGCGACAATGTCTACGGCGATATCTATTCAGGTGACCCGGCGATGCCCGAGCTCCGCTCCGCCTATAATACCCTCGCCAAGAGCACACCCTTTGCCTCCCTTCGGGCAAATGTGCCGGTCATGGCGGTATGGGACGACCATGATTACGGCCTCAACGATGCGGGCGGCACCTTTGCGTTGAAATATGGGACCGAAGCCCTGTTCGAAGAGGCCTGGGCCCTGCCTGCGGACGATCCACGCCGCGCGCGGGACGGCGTTTATACAAGCGACATCGTCGGCCCGTCGGGGGAGCGTGTGCAGATCATCCTGCTGGACACCCGCTTTTTCAGGGACGACCTGCTGCCCACCGATCAGCGAAATGCGCCGGGGAAGGAGCGATATCTCCCCGATCCCGACCGGTCCAAGACGATGCTCGGCGAGGCGCAATATGCCTGGCTGGTGAAGGAACTCCAGAAGCCCGCCGATCTCCGCATCATTGTGTCCTCCATCCAGGTCATCGCCGAAGGCCATGGCTGGGAGGCGTGGAACACGCTGCCGGCGGAACGCCAGCGCCTGTATGATACGATCGGCGCATCGGGGGCGGAGCATGTCATCCTGTTGTCAGGCGACCGCCACGCCGGCGGGCTTTATAAAACCCATCGTGCCCTGCCCTATCCGCTTTACGAAATCACCTCTTCGTCCCTCAATGCCCCAGCCTCGGTCTGGCGCGCGCAAAGCGGCGAAACCCGGATGGAGGCCGGACCGAACCGCCTTGGCCCGATGATGTATGAGGCGAATTTCGGTCTGATCGACATCGACTGGTCGCGCCGGATGGTGACGCTGTCCCTCGCCGATGCGACGGGGGCGCCCGCCCAGGCGATCAAGGTGTCGTTTGCGGAGCTGCAAATTTCTGACTGACAGCCTATTCGCTGTGTCCGGGAGGCGCCCCTTGTTCGTCTTCCGGGCCGGGGGCACCGCCAATGTCTCTGGCGTCGAGTAGGCGATAGCCCCCCTCCTCGGTCACAATGCCGCCGGACACACCGGAAATGCGACCGATCTTTTGGCGCAATCGGTAAATGTGGGTCTCCAGCGTGTGGGTCGTCACCCCGGTCTTGTATCCCCACACCCGAGCCAATAACTCATCGCGGTTCATCAGCCGACCATCGGCCCTGTGCAAATGATCGAGGATGCCCGCTTCGAGATCCGTAAGACGGATCGGCTCTTCCCCTTCCCTGACCAGGGCACGCTCCGCCGGACGACAATGGTAGGGCCCAAAGGCAAAGGCCGCCCCGTCCGATCGCTGATGATTTCTCACCGCGGCTCTGATACGCGCGGCCAATTCGACGACCCGCAGCGGCAGGGAGAGGGATAAGATGGCCTCCCCCTCCGCATTGGGGGCGCCGCCAAGACAGAGGATCGGCCCTGAAAACCCCGCCTCTCGCCAAGCGACGGACGCTCCCTCATGCCGGCCATCGACCAGGATCGCATCGGCTTGTTCGAGGATATCGGTCTCGCTCAACCCCGCCTCAAGGCACGCAATGTCGTCGATCGACTCAAAGGGTTCAACCAATGCCGCGCGCCAATCGGGGGCAGCGCCGTCGAGATGGAGGCGAATTATCCCGCTCACTGCGGCGTTCCCCGCGGCCCGAATATCGCCGATCCAACCCGAACCATCGTCGCGCCAAGATGGACCGCCGTCTCATAGTCACCTGACATCCCCATCGACAGCGCCGACACGCCGGCCTCGGCGGCGAGTTCATGAAGCAGGGCGAAATGCGGCGCAGGGGGATCGTCCTGAGGCGGAATAGCCATGAGGCCGAGAATATCGAGGTGCTGGTCATTCCGGCACCAATCGACGAACGCCACCGCATCGGCAGGCAGGACGCCACTTTTCTGGGCCTCTTCCCCTGTATTCACCTGCACGAAAAAGGCGGGCAGGCGGGCACCGTCATCGGCAAGCCGGCGAAACGCATGGACGAGCTTCTCGCGATCAAGGCTCTCGACCACATCGAATAGACCGATCGTATCCGCCGCCTTATTGGATTGGAGGGCGCCGATCAGGTGCACGCAACAATCGGGATAGGCTGACTTTAGCGCGGGCCATTTCGCTTGCGCCTCCTGGACCCGATTTTCACCGAACCGCCGATGACCATGGGCGAGAAGGGGGCTGATCTTCTCGGTCGGCCAGGTCTTTGAAACCACCGTCAACTCGACAGCGTCGGGGGACCGTGCCGCCTCCTGCGCGGCGCGGCGGATCCGCGATTGAACCTGTTCGTAGTTTGCGATCACATCGTCTTCTGTCATGTCGACTGCATGGCCGATATTGCGCATAATGTCAGGCACCTGTCCCAATTAGCCTGGCGCCTGCGGAACGCGGCACCGCCGCGCCGGGGGGCCCTTCCCCCCTTCGCCCTTGCGCTTTTCACCGACGACAGACGACAGGGCGATCTTTGCCAGGTGATGTCGCGCTTGCCCTCCGCCCGGGCATTAAAGGGGCCGGTGGCCGTGATATTCCGCCATTACGGCCTCGACGATCCGACGCGGCGAGGGCTGTTCTGTCGTCTGATCCCTATCCTTGAGAGCAGGGGACATTTGCTGTTCTGCGCAGGGCGCGGCGGCCCCCCCTGGCCCAATCGCCACGCAACCCATGGGCGGCACCGCACAAGCTGGCCGGTGCATGATTTGCGGCAGGGGCATCAGGGGCGGCTTGCCTATTCCGATCTTGGCTATGTCTCTCCGATATTCCCCACCGCCAGCCATCCCGACAGGGCCCCCCTCGGGCCCTTGAGGGGGGCAAGAATTGCCGCGGCGCTGCCCTATCCCTGCTTTGCCCTTGGAGGCATTGATCTTGAGACGGGACGTCGCCTTGTCGGGCTGCCCTTTTGGGGGATCGGGGTGATCGGGGCCTTAACCGCGCCGCGCCGGGACAGATCGTCAGAACCGGATAGCGCTTTCGAACAAAAAGGCGGCTGAGTCTTCTTTCCCGCCCAATTGGTCGTTCTTCCGGCTCTCAATGAGTTGCGCCGACGCCCCGAGGGTGACCCCATGGTCAAACACATAGGAGACACCGGCCTGAGCTGTTTGGGTTTCCCGATCGACACGGCCGGTCAAGACGGCTGGGGGAGGGGGACCAAGGAGCAAAGCCGCATCTCGGTCGGCATTCGCATTGCCGTAGCCGAGCATGAAATTCCACTCCCCCAACCCATAGGTCACCCCCGCGTCGAAGGCGAGATAGTCTTCGTCCCGATCATTATTCAACGACGCATTGGTCGATTTCATCGACCCGCCCAAAACCATCTGTCCGTAGGCGAGATTAACCCCGAGGGAATAGGCGTGATAATCGCCGAGCAGGGCGGAGGAAATCGTGCCCCCAGGCTCCCCCTCCTCATCGGCACTCAACCAGCTTGCACTGACACCGAGGCGCAAGGGGTCCGCGCCCGATGAGAGGGCTTTTTGATAATAGAGGGCCGCTTCGACAACATCCTTCCACCGCCGATCCTCTCCCAGGACCGCCGCGTCGGCCGACGTCGCAAATCCATCGACAGGGGCGCAGAGATCCGCGTCACAGGCCGCCAATTTCGGCGCATAAGACACACCGAGCTGTACCTGGCCGATCAGCCCCCCCAGAAATCCCGCCGGCGGCATATAGGTGATCTTTGGCGCATGACCGGAAAAGTCACTGATCGTATGAACATCATTGAGCCCCGAAAGGTCAGTCCGCCAATCATTTATCCGCGCCGATTGGAACAGGGTCGGCGCGGTCACGGCAAGGCGGGAGGCAATGCCGTCATCAAGGCCGAGATGCACGCTGCCAAAGCTGCCCCGCGCAAAGAGATAGGCGCCTTCGAGGAACAAATCCTGGTCGTCATCGCCAAGGCCCCGGGTGCCCCCATTGGTTAGCGAGGAATAGCGTCCCCCGGCCACGGCGGTCGGCGCCTGTTGCCCATCGGCGCGCACATTCCCCGACAGCCCAAGTTCCAACCCGTTGTCCAGAATGGTGGACCCGGACAGACCAAGCCGCATATCCGCGTCGGCGTCCGCCTCACCGTCAACGATGCCGACGACCAGGGTCGCACTGCCGGTGATGTCGACATCGACATCGGCCTGCGCCAGCGCAGACCCTACGGCGATGAAGCTCACGGCGAGAACCGTCGATACGGCACTTTTGACCGCGATCATCATTCTGCCCTGTTCCTTGCCTACCTGGTCTATATGGCGCCCTTTGCCACAAGCGACCGCCGCCTCAAGAAAAAATCATGTGGGAAAGCATAAAGTTACTGAGTAACGTGTCGCAGAAGTCACGTTGACCGGCGTGTAAGAATATTGACCTAGAGATTCTGCGCTTTAGGTGTGATGGGGTTGAACAGAGGTGTTAGCGCGCATGTCACCGGAACGGCTTCGCTTGATCAAGATTTTCGGCATGGCAGGGGCGGCGGCGGTCCTCGCCGCCTGTGCGAACACGAATTCCGCCAACCGGGACATGCCGCTCATTGCCGGCGCCGATAGCGGCGACGTGGCGGCGAGCGTCAATCGCTATTTGTGGCGGGCCTCTCTCGACACCATTGATTTCATGCCCTTGGCGAATGCCGACCCCATGGCGGGGATCATCACCACCGACTGGTACGGCAATCCCCAGACGCCGACTGAGCGGTTCAAGACCAATGTGTACATTCTCGACACCGCCCTCCGGGCCGATGCCCTGCGCGTGTCGGTGTTCCGTCAAATGCTGACCGAGCAGGGATGGGTCGATGCGCCGATCAATCCCGCCACCTCCCGCGAGATTGAAAACGCGATCCTTTCGCGCGCTCGGGAACTGCGCCTCAACAGCCTCGACAGTTAATCTGGGGCTTTGCCCCTCCATCGGGCGGTGATGACTGCCTCAAAAATCGATGGCGGGGATCAGAGTCCTCAAGGCGGCCGATTTCGCGCGGAAGATCTCCAGCGCTTGGCTGTGCGATACACGCTCAAAACGGAGGGTATCCCCCGGCCTGATCTGGCCGAGGCGGTGCCGGTCGGCGCGGATCACATGGGCAATACGAGGATATCCTCCCGTGGTCTGGCCATCGGCGAGAAGGACGATGGGGTGGCCATCGGCAGGGCATTGAACGGTTCCCCCAAAGACCGGCGCACTGGCGAGGGCACGGGTTTCCGCCACATCGACGCGGCTTTCGGTCAGCCTCAGCCCCATGCGGTCGCTTTGCGCAGAGATGCCGAAGGGCCCCCCAAAGAGGCGCCCGATCCCCTCCCGGCTTAACCAGGACAGCTCCGGCCCGGCGACAGCCCGCAAGGTCCAGCGTGCTTCGAGATAAGGCGTCAGGGCGGCGGGAAGGGATCGCGGACGCCGACGCGATCCCCGTCCAATGTTGAGCGTGTCGTCCGTCTTAAGAGCGCGTCCGTGATAACCGCCGAACCGACCGGGAAGATAGGTCGAGGGACTCCCCAAGATGGCGGGCACGTCGACCCCGCCTCTTAAGGCGAGATAGGTCCGCATCCCCCGACCGGGCGGCGCAATGGTGAGGACCTGGCCTGCTTGGGTCCGGACAGGCTCACCATAGGGGACCTGCGTTCCGTCAAGATGCGCGGCCCCCGGCGCGCCGGTCAGGGCGATCACCGCCTCGGTAAGAAAGCGCGCCTCAAAACCGCCCATCGTGATCTCGATCCCCGCCGTCATCGCCTCATTTCCCACGGCAATATTGGCGAGGGAAAGGGAAAGCAGATCGGCGGCCCCCGCGGACGGTACCCCCTTATGCCTGAGGCCGCGACGCGGTCCCGCCTGGACGCTCGCCTGAAGACCGCCGAAGAGGATGGTCAACGCCGCGCTCACGCCGCCTCAAATCGCACGGTCTGGCCTAGCGCCAAGGTGAAAGGGTCCGTCGCCTTCGGGGAGAACAAGTCCTCAAGGACGCGGCCGACAATCGGCCAGCCGCCCGGGCCATCGAGGGAATAAATGCCGGTATGACCGGCGATCACCCCGACACTTCCCGCCGCGACCCGCACCCGCGGGGTGGCGAGGCGGGTGCACTCAATCCGCTCATCAAGCCCCGTCAGATAGGCAAATCCGGGGGTAAAGCCCATTAGGGCCACAGGGTAGGACCGGGCGGTATGGCAGGCGATGAACGCCGCCGTCTCCATGCCCCCACTCGCCGCGACGGCTTCAAGATCCGGCCCCTCCTCTCCGCCATATCTGACGGGAAGAACGAGCGGCGGCCCATGCTCCTCTTCTTCCAAGGGAAGATCCTTGAGGGCATTGACCAGAGCGCGCTCTAATCGGCGGCGATCCGTCGACAGGGGATCGAAACTCACCGCCAATTTGTCGAGGCCGGGGACCACATCGACAAAGAGATCCAGTCGGCGAAGGCGTTCAGCCAGCCGCCCGCGTGAGACACCGGGGGGGAGAGACACCTCATAGGCATCATCCCCCAGAGGATGCAGCGTTAGCATAAGCCAGGCCTTTCGATGTCGAGGCCCGCCGCCAACAGGGCGGCTCTTACCGCGCGGGCGCTGGCGACCGCACCGTCACTGTCGCCATGCAGGCAGAGGGTCTGCACCCGAAGCCCGATGGTTTCGCCCGACAGGGTTTCGACCTCATGCCTCAGCCCGAGGGAAATCGCTTGACGAAGCCGATCCGCTTCCGAAACAAGAACGGCTCCTTCTTCACTTCGCGGGATGAGGGAGCCGTCTTCGGCATAGGCCCGGTCCACAAATCCTTCGGCGGTGAACACAAGGCCCACAGCCATGGCGGCGGCTTCCAATTCGCCCCCCGGCGGCCCCACGAGCCGCGCCGAGGGAAGCGTCATGCGTAGGACATCGACCATAAGAGCGGCGAGCGCTTTGTCCTTATGCGCATCATTATAGAGGGCGCCATGCGGCTTGACGTGACCGACAGCCTCCCGTGTCGTGACATCGACGAGCGCCTCGATCTGCGAGATCAGCGCCTCGCGGAGCGCCGTCGGTGAAAGATCCATGGATCTGCGGCCAAATCCCTCACGATCGGGATAGGCCGGATGCGCCCCGATCCCCACCCCAGAGCGGTCGGCCAGATCGACCGCCCGCCGCATCGTCTCCGGTGTGCCCGCATGGCCGCCACAGGCGATATTGACGCTGGAAACGAGGGGGATCAGCGCGCGGTCATCGCCCATTCCCTCCCCCACATCGGCATTCAAATCGATCGTTGGTCTCATCCAACAGATCATAGGGCGTCGGGGCGACCCGGCCAACGGGCGCCTTGCCGAGGCGGGCCAAGGAGGCCACAACCGCGCGAATGAATGGAGGCACTCCCACGATGGCGCAGTATGACCCACGCACGATCGAAGCGAAATGGCAGGCCGCGTGGGCCAAGAGCAATGTATTTGCCGCCTCACTAAGCGGGGATCGCCCCAAGAGCTATATCCTCGAAATGTTCCCCTATCCTTCGGGGAAAATCCATATCGGCCATGTACGGAACTATGCCATGGGGGATGTCCTTGCCCGGTACAAGCGGGCCAAAGGCTATGACGTCCTTCACCCGATGGGCTTTGACGCCTTTGGCATGCCGGCGGAAAATGCCGCCATGGCCACCGGCAAGCATCCGGCCGAATGGACCTATGCCAACATCGCGGTGATGACGGATCAATTGAAGCGAATGGGGCTTGGCCTCGATTGGGATCGCTCCTTCGCCACCTGCGATGTCGATTATTACGGCCATCAACAGCAGCTGTTTCTGGAATTTTTGGCGGCGGGGTTCCTCGATCGGCAGGAGGCGCAGGTGAACTGGGACCCGGTCGATCAGACCGTCCTGGCGAACGAACAGGTCATCGATGGTAAGGGGTGGCGGTCGGGGGCGCCGGTGGAACGCCGGACGCTGAACCAGTGGGTCTTCAAGATCACCCACCGTGCCGACGACCTGCTTGAGGCCCTTGATGACGGACGGCTCGATGGCTGGCCCGCCCATGTCAAGGAAATGCAGCGGAACTGGATCGGTCGGTCGGAAGGGCTGGAAATGACCTTCCCGTTGAGCCCCCCGGCCGGCGGGGACGACGATATGCCCTTTGCCGGGCTGACCGTCTATACGACGCGGCCGGACACGCTGTTCGGGGCCAGCTTTCTGGGTGTTGCGCCGGATCATCCCCTAGCGGCGCATTTTGCCGAAACCGACGGCGCCCTTGCCGCCTTCATTGCAGAATGCCAGGCCGCAGGCACCTCGGAGGAGGCAATCGAGACCGCCGAAAAGCGGGGTTATCGCCTGCCGATTACCGGCAAGCACCCCTTTGACGGCCGGGAACTCCCTGTCTTCGTCGCGAATTTCATCCTCATGCAATATGGGACAGGGGCCATTTTCGCCTGTCCGGCCCATGACCAGCGCGATCTCGACTTTGCCCGTAAATACGATCTGCCGGTCCGTCCGGTCATCGCCCCCGATCGCGATCATGCCCCGACAGGGGATGACGGACGGCAAGAGGCCTATACGGGACCGGGGACACTGATCAATTCAGACTTCCTCGACGGCAAGACCATCGAGGCGGCGCGACGCGAGGTCATCGACCGCCTCGAAGAGATGGGATGGGGCAAAGGCACCATCGTCTACCGCCTGCGCAATTGGGGACTGTCCCGTCAACGATATTGGGGATGTCCAATCCCGGTCATCCACTGCCCCAGCTGCGGCCTCGTGCCCGTCCCCAAAGCGCAATTACCGGTTCGCCTGCCGGACGTTCCGGCGGCGATATTTGCCGAACCTGGCAATCCTCTCGACAAGGATGTCTGCGCTGAATGGCGAGAAGTCGCCTGCCCCGAATGCGGCACGGCGGCGCAGCGGGAAACGGATACGATGGACACTTTCGTCGATTCGTCCTGGTATTTCGCGCGATTTGCCTCGCAACCGGATGACCGGCCCGTCGCCCCCGAAGAGGCGGCGGCATGGCTGCCTGTCGATCACTATATTGGCGGCATTGAGCACGCGATTCTCCACCTCCTCTACGCCCGTTATTTTGCGCGTAATATGAAGGACCTTGGCTATCTTGATACGGATGAGCCGTTTCGGAACCTCTTCACCCAGGGCATGGTCACCCATGAAACCTATCGAGATGTCGATGGCGGCTGGGTCGCGCCGGAGGATGTCGATAAACAGGGGGACATGGCGCGGCATCGCAAAACCGGTGAGCCGATTACGATCGGCTCCATCGAAAAAATGTCGAAGTCCAAAAAGAATGTCGTGGACCCGATGGGCATGGCCGATTCCTACGGCGCGGATGCCACAAAGTTCTTTGTCCTGAGTGACTCCCCCCCCGAGCGGGATGTCGAATGGACCGAATCCGGTGTTGAGGGCGCGGCCCGCTTTGCCGGGCGCGTCTACGATCTGGCAAGCCGCTATGAGGGTGTCCTCCTAAGGGCGACCGAACAGCCTTCGGCGGGGGAGGCGCCCCTCCGCCGCGCCGTCCATAGCGCCATTGTCGGCGTGAGTGACGATATCGATCATTTCCGCTTCAATAAGGCGATCGCCCGGCTTTACGAGCTGCTTGGCGCACTCAAATCCCTCACGGCGGCCTCGCCGGAAAATCTCGCCACGGCGGCGGAAGCCCTCTCCGTCTTTAGCCGGCTATTGGCCCCCTTCATGCCGCATCTGGCGGAGGAATGCTGGTCGTTGATCGGCGGCGAGGGGCTTGTCGCCCTGGCCCCCTGGCCGGAGGCCGATAGAGGCTTACTGGTCGACGACCAACAAACGCTGATGGTGCAGGTCAATGGCAAAAAACGGGGAGAACTGACGGTCCCCCTCGATGCCGAAAAATCAACGATCGAGACCGCCGCGCTCAGCATGCCCGAAGTTGAAAAATTCACCGCGGGCAAGACCGTACGGAAGATCATCGTTGTGCCAAAGAAAATCGTCAATGTGGTGGTCGGATGATGCGCCGATCCCCTCTTCCCCTGATCCTGACCCTTGGCCTTACGCTCCTCGCCTCGGCCTGTGGCTTCAAACCCCTATACGGGGAGGGCAGCAGCGCCATCGGCCTACGCTCCGTTTCCCTTGCCTCGATCGACGGCGCGCCGGACGTCACCCGTCTTTTGCGCGACGAACTCGGCCGGACCCTCCCCCCCTCCGATATGGCCGCCACAAATTATCAGCTATCCCTCGCCGTTGAGGATCGTCGGCGCGCCGTGGCGACCAGCCGGGCCGCCGCCACAACACGCTTCGACTACCTTTTGACCGCGCGCTATCGCCTCGTCGACACGACCAGCGGCGAGATGGTCTATGAGAACGCTATTCAGGCGCGCAGCAGTTATGGCGTTGTTGCCAGTCAGTATGCCTCCTATGTCGCGAGGGAAGACGCCGTCCGGCGAACCGCGGTGGAGATGGCGGGGAAGATCGAGCGTGACTTGGCCTTATATTTCGCCGGTCGACCCGCAGCGCCGAGGGGCGTGCCCGTCCCCGATCTGATCGACCAAGATCGTGGTCTGCCGGGAAATCTTTCCGATGAACTCAACCGCGAGACTGGCGAGAACTAATGGTCGCGATCAAGACCGGCGAGATTGGTTCCTGGTTGACCGCCCGCCCCAAGGGCGTTGCCGTGGCATTGTTCTACGGCCCCGATGGGGGCCTTGTTCAGGAGAGAGCCCGACGGTTGAGCCACTACATTGTCGAGGATGTGAACGACCCCTTCAACGCGATCTCGTTGAGTGAAGGCGATATCGAAAGTGTCGGTCAACTCGCGGATGAGGCGATGGCATTGTCCTTCATGGGGGGAGAACGGCTGATCCGTCTCAGGACGCCGGGGGAAAAGGCGGCAAAGGGGGTGACACACCTCCTTACCCGTATCGAAGCAGGGGCGGCCCCGAATGCCCTTGTGGTCATTGAGGCCGGGGATCTCAAGAAAACCAGCGCCCTCAGAAAAGCCTGCGAGAAGAGTCGCTTTGCGGCGGCGATCGGCTGTTACCCGCAGGAGGGAAAGGATCTTGCCGAAACGATCCGTACCCGCCTGAAACAGGAATCCTTGTCAATCGACGATGCCGCCCTCCTGCGCCTCGTCACCTTGATGGGGGACGATCATGGCGTCCTGTCCAGCGAACTCGAAAAACTGATCCTCTATATGGGCCCTCAGAGCCTCAGGGCGGGAACGGCGGAGGTAACGGAAACCGATATCGCCCAGGCCCTGGCGCAGAGCACAGCGGACGCCACCTTTGAAATCGCCGATCTGACCTTGCGCGGGGATAGCCCCACCCTGTCGGAGGCGTTGTTCCGCGCCCGCGGCGCTGGCGTATCGTTGCTAGGGGTTTTGCGCATTCTTCAGGGGCGCCTTGCCCGCCTGATGACGGTCAAGGAAGCCGAAGCGGCGGGCCGCCCCCGCGCAGACGCGATGAAATCCGTCCGCCCCCCTATTTTCTATGGCGAGCAACGCGCCTTTACCGCCCTCTTGGAGAAATGGTCCTTACGCGACCTGGAGCGTGCGGCGATGACATTGCTTGAGGCGGATCTGGCGGCAAAACAGACAGGGGTGCCCGCGACGGAAGTCATCGAGCGCACCCTCTTTCGTCTCGCCCGCCTGGCCCAGCGGCCAGGCTAGGGCCGTTTCAGGTCGACCTCAGTCGTGAAGCGCCTCTCACATCTTTGGTCATCGCATTTTCTTTAGGCGAGCCGGTGCCGCCTTCGCTTGAAAAGGCTTTAGGACCCTTCGTCCACGCGGCGCCCATTCTCGTCGAGCAGCACGATCTCCCGCTCGAACACGGAGAGTTGATCGGCGATCGCCTCCCGATCCCCGACGACGACAATCGTCACCTCTTCGGAGAAAAGATCCGTGGCTAATTGATCGGCCTCCGCCTCCGTAAGGGTGTCGAGAATACGTTTCTGCGCCTCAACGAAGCTGGGCTTGAGGTCGTAGGTTTGAAGCAAAGAAAGAAACCCGAGTTTTTGTCGAGGAGTCTCGTAATCTCGCGCCGTCGACTGACCAATGGCCTGCCTTGTGAACGAGACTTCTTCAGCGGTCGGACCCTGATCGGCATAGAGATGGATTTCATCCAAAAACTCACGGATCGAGGGGCCCGTGACATCCGTCCTGACACCAGCGCGCGCCACAAACCGGCCGAACTCTCGCTCGCCGGAAAAACCGGTCCGCGCACCGTAAGTGTACCCTTTATCCTCACGCAGATTGAGATTGATCCGACTGTTAAATGCGCCCCCGAGAGGATAGTTTACAAGACCCGCCCGATAATATCTCCCCGTCGCGTCAAAGGGCATGGCCCGTCGCCCGATCCTGATTTCCGACTGCGTCGCCCCCGGCTTGTCGACGAGATAGATCTTGCCGGTTTCGAGACGCGGAAATGCCGCCATTGGGGTGGGGGGCGGACGATCGCCCTGCCAATCCTCAAGCGGGGAAAGCAACGCCATCACCTCCCCCCGCGGAAGATCGGAGACGACCGCCACACTGGCCGCCCCTGCGCGATAAAATTCAGCGTAGAACGCCCTCACATCGTCGAGCGTCAGGGACGCCACTGTCTCCTCCAGCCCCGCATCCGACCAGGAAAAGGCGTTGTCCTGCCCGTAAAGGGTGAGGCTGAAGACCTGATCGGCAACGCTGCTTGGGTCTTTTTTCGCGGCGCGGATACCCTCAATGGTCTGGGACTTCACCCGCTCAAAATCCGCCTCGTCAAAGCCGGGGGTGAACAAACGCTCCCATGCAATGTCCAAGGTCTCATCCAAATTTTCCGTCAGACTCCTGACCGTCAAGCTTGAATAGCGATTACCGGAGGATACCGAAATCTGCGACCCCAGCTTATCGAGCCGATTGGACAATGCTTCGTTACTCGATCCTTCGGTCGACTCATTCAGCATTGAGGCGGTCAACGCAGCCAAGCCCAGCTTGGTCAGGGGCTCGTCAAGTTGACCGACATTCAGGCGCAGGGTCAGGGCCGTGGTCGGCACTTCGTCATTGATCGCACCGATAACCGGAATACCGTTGTCCAAACTATCCCGCCAGATCATGGGCGGAATAACGGATACGGACTGGCTGGCGGGAGGAGCCTTGCGACGATCAAAGTCATCCACCGGCGCCCGATAATCGAGGCTGGCCGTCGGTGCTGACGCCTGCGGTGGCGCTGGGCGTTGCCAATTTGCGGCGGAGGCGGGGGCAATGTCCTGCCCCTCCGGCAGGACGGACAAAATAACCGCTGACTGATCTTTCAGATAGCGACGATAGGCGGCCATGACGTCCTCTTCCGTGACGGCCTCATACCGCGCCAATTCCTGCGCGATATAATTCGGGGTGCCCGCAAAGGTCTCGAAGAAAGCGAGTTGGCTGACCTTGCCGGAAACACTCTCCAGACCAAAGATCAACCGCGACCTGATCTGCGCCTTCACCCTGGCCAAATCGTCCGGCAAGACGCCGCGTTCTTCGAATTCATCGAAGCTCGCTCGGATGCGCTGCTCAAGGTCCGCCAGACTGACGCCCGCGGCAGGATTGGGGAGCGCATAAAGGGTAAATTGGCACGCAAGCTCTCGGCACGGATGGCCCGTCTCCGCTTGGACCGCGAGACCGTCGCGAACGAGGTTCTTGTAGAAAAGTGACGTTCGACCATCGCCAAGGATAGACGCCAGCACATCAAGCGCCGGCTCATCGGGATGGCGCGCATGCACCGTGGGCATTGCGATATAAATCAGCGGCAAGGCGACATCGTCGTCCAGCGTAATGTAGCGGTCTTGATCCAAGGCAATCGGCTCAGGGGCGACCGTCTGCACCTTAGGTCCTCTTGGGATGCCGCCGAAATATTTCTTGACCCAAGCGAGGGTCTGTTCCGGGTCAAGATCGCCGCCAATGGTCAGGACGGCATTATTCGGCCCATACCACCGCAGAAAGAAATGCTGAAGATCCGCGAGAGTTGCCTCATTCAAATCCTCCGTATACCCGATCACGGGCCAATGATAGGGATGATCCGCCGGATAGAAGGCCTCGCCCACCCGTTCTCCGACAAGGCCATAGGGCGCATTGTCATAGCGCTGCGCCCGCTCGTTCTTGACCGTCGCGCGCTGGACCTCGAACTTTTGCCGCGTCACCGCCGGGAGGAGATAGCCCATGCGGTCGGATTCAAGCCATAACATCTTCTCTAGCTGATTGGCCGGCACCGTCTGATAGTAATTCGTCCGGTCGGCATTGGTGGTACCGTTCAAGGTCCCCCCGGCTTCGGACACGATCTTGAAGTGTTCCTCATCGGCGACGTTCACCGACCCCTGGAACATCATATGCTCGAAAAAGTGGGCGAAGCCCGAGCGGCCCGGCCGCTCCCGCGCGGAGCCGACATGATACGTCACATCGACATGGACCAGGGGGTCGGAATGATCCTCATGAAGAATGATCGTTAAGCCGTTATCGAGGCGATATTTGCTGTAGGGGATGACGATCCCCTTTTGGGTGTCCGTGACGGTCTCAACCCATTCAACGCCGTCTGGCAAAGTGATCGGACCGGCTTCCGCCGCCCCCTTTTGCGCAAAGGGCGCAAAGGCCGACGCGATCCCCCCTTGTCC
Organism: Parvularcula bermudensis HTCC2503; assembly: GCF_000152825.2. NCBI lineage: Bacteria > Pseudomonadati > Pseudomonadota > Alphaproteobacteria > Parvularculales > Parvularculaceae > Parvularcula > Parvularcula bermudensis. The sequence continues at coordinate 862,361 of NC_014414.1, read as the reverse complement.
GCCATCCGTCGCTGCGCACCCCGTAAGGGCAAGGAGCATCAACAAAATAGCGGGTCCAAGACGATGAGGGGCCATGGTCAATCCTTTCAGAGACGCGCCGCGATCGTCGGCACGCCGATCAGGCCACAGGCTACGCCCCCTTTGCAGGGCGTTCAATGCGGCCCCCGATCCGCACCGCGCGTCAGCACCGATATTGTCGAAGCCGTAAGGTCAGGTCAGAAGGGGCCATGGCCTGGCACGCAAGCGTCATCTCTCTTTATCCCGATGCCTTTCCGGGCGTCCTTGGGGTCGGCGTCCTCGGACGCGGGCTGCGGGACGGCCATTGGACCCTCGATGTCGCAAACCCCCGCGATTTCGCCACGGACAAACACCACACGGTGGACGACACCCCGGCGGGGGGAGGGCCGGGGCTGGTCATGCGTGCCGACATTCTCGCCCGTGCCCTCGACAGCCTTGGGACCAACGATCCTCGGCCGCGCTTTCTCCTCTCCCCCCGGGGGGCACCGTTTACGCAAGCCCGCGCCCACCATTTGGCGGGCGGGCCCGGCGCCGTGTTCCTCTGCGGCCGGTTCGAAGGGGTCGACGAGCGCCTCATCGAGGCCCGCGACCTTGAGGAAATCTCTCTTGGCGACTTCGTGCTCGCCGGCGGCGAAGTGGCGGCGCAAGCCATGATCGAGGCTTGCGTCCGGCTTGTCCCCGGTGTATTGGGCGCGCCTTCGTCCAAGGCCGAGGAGAGTTTCGAGCGGGGTTTGCTCGAATATCCCCAGTATACACGGCCACGGGACTTTGAAGGGCGGTCGATCCCTGAGATTTTGCTTTCGGGCAACCACAAAAAGGTTGCGGAATGGCGGCGGGATCAATCGCTGAAATTGACGCGCACGCGACGACCCGACTTGCTGCTTGGCGGGGTCCAATCCGGCGATAATGACAAGGGCTAGACCGCCATGAACATCATTGAGCAGCTCGAAGCCGAGCACGCTGCCGAGTTGAAAGCCGAAATTCCCGCCTTCGCCCCCGGCGACACCGTCCGCGTTCAGGTCCGTGTCCGCGAAGGGACCCGTGAGCGGTTGCAGGCCTATGAAGGCGTCTGCATCGCGCGGAATGGCCGGGGCCTCAATGAGAGCTTCACGGTTCGGAAGATTTCCTTCGGAGAAGGGGTCGAGCGGGTTTTCCCCGTCTATTCCCCCCTGGTCGAGGCGATCGAGGTGGTCCGCCGCGGTAAGGTGCGCCGGGCGAAGCTGTACTATCTCCGCTCCCGCCGCGGTAAATCTGCGCGGATCACCGAAAAGGTCGATCACCGCGCCAAAGCCGAGGGCAAAAAGGGCAAAGGCAAAGCCAAGGGCAAAGCGTCCAAGGCCTGATCCTCTCCACTACGCGCCTCCATCGATGATGGAGGCCAGGGCGTGGGCCGGGCGGCTTGGCGACCCCGCCGCCGCCCTTTACGGTCCGACACCGCGATCTGCGCGGTGAAACCGGCGGGAGTATGTGATCAATGACGACCGATGATCCTTCCTTTTCTCCCCCCTCATTCGTCCCTTTTGAGCGGCTGTGCCTGATCGGCCTTGGGCTCATCGGATCGTCCCTCGGCCATGCCACCCGCCGTGCCGGGGCTGCCCGGGAAATCATCGGCGTCGACCGTCATCAACCGAATGGGCAAAAGGCGCTCGAAATCGGGTTCATCGACACGCTGGCCCCCGATCTGGAGACCGCCGTTACGGGCGCCGATCTCGTTATTCTCGCAACCCCCGTCGGGGCCTTTGACGCCATCGGGAAGGCGATTGGGCCGCATCTCAGCCCTGGGGCCATCGTCTCCGATGTCGGCTCGGTCAAAGGGGTCGCGCTTGACGTGCTGACCCCGCATCTGCCGGCCCATATACACCTGCTGCCCGCCCACCCGGTGGCGGGGACGGAAAATTCAGGGCCGGAGGCCGGCTTTGCCAGCTTGTTCGACGGGCGCTGGTCGATCCTGACCCCGCCCGAGGGCAGCGACCCCGACGCGCTCTCCCGCCTGACGGCCTTTTGGGAGCAGCTCGGCGCGACCGTCGAGATCATGACCGCGGCGCATCATGATCTCGTTCTCGCAATTACCAGCCATATTCCGCACCTCATCGCCTATAATATTGTCGGCACCGCCGCCGACCTCGAAACCGTCACCAAGAGCGAGGTGATCAAATTCTCCGCCGGGGGCTTCCGCGACTTCACGCGCATTGCTGCCTCGGATCCCGACATGTGGCGCGACATCTTTCTTTCGAACAAGGACGCCGTGCTGGAAATGCTCGGGCGCTTTTCCGAGGATCTCTCCGTCCTCCAGCGCGCGATCCGCGACGGGGACGGCGCCACCCTCCACGACTTGTTCTCGCGAACCCGCGCGATTCGTCGAGAAATTATCGAGGCCGGTCAGGATGCCGCCGCCGCCGATTTCGGCCGTCGCCCACCAAGCCGCGCCGATGACTCGAAGTTCTAGTTTCGCTGCGGCGGATTTCGTGCTTCTGGGGGACCCATGGTCAAGCAGCCTCCTTTTTCCATCCTGATCCCGGTCTTCAACGAGCGGGAGAATATCGGACCGGTGATCGAAGAAGTGCTGGACGTGGCCCCCTCACAGGTGCCCCTCGACCTGATCGTGATAGACGACGGCTCCACCGATGGCACCCAGGCGGTGCTCGATACGCTCGCCGCGCGGCATGAGGCCCTGCGGGTCATCCATCACGCAAGGCGCAGCGGCAAAAGCGCCGCCCTCAGAACCGGTGCCCTGGCAGCCCGGGGCCTGTGGATCGGCACGATGGACGGTGACGGCCAGGATGACCCAAAGGACCTGTTGCGGATGGCTGCGGAGATCGACCTCGGCACCATCGGGCCCATCGGCCTTGTCGGCGGCGTCCGGCAGCAGCGGACCGATGGCGACGACCGAAAATACGCCTCGAAATTCGCCAATGGCCTGCGACGACGCCTCTTGAAAGACGATTGCCCGGATACGGCCTGTGGATTGAAGGTCATCCCGCGGGATCTTTTCTTGGCCTTCCCTTTCTTCGACGCCCTCCACCGCTATCTGCCGGCCTTTACCCGGCATTATGAGAAGCAGGCCGTCTATGTGCCGGTGACCAATCGGCCGCGCCAACACGGCGAGTCGAAATACACCAATCTGGGGCGCGCCGCCGCGGGGATCGGCGATCTGATGGGGGTCCTTTGGCTCATGCGCCGGACCCACTTCCCGTCGGTGGCCCAGCTCCAGCGCCCCGATCAACCGGCCCCCCCTACCGCCGTCAGCGAGAAGATTTAAGACCGTGAGGCCTTCCCCCGCCGACGACCCGATGACCCCGCGCCATTGGTTCATGCTGATCGGCACCCTGCTGGTCGCGCTCTTGCCGGGGTTTTTCACCCTCCCCCCCACCGATCGGGACGAGGCGCGCTACAGCCAAGCCTCTATCCAGATGATGGAAACCGGGGATTACGTCGATATCCGGTTTCAGGATCAACCAAGATGGGTCAAGCCCGCCGGGATTTACTGGATGCAGGTGGCGACCGCGACGCCCTTTGGCGGTCCCGACGCCCCCATATGGGCCTTCCGTCTCCCCTCTCTCCTCGGCGTGCTGGCGGCCGCAGCGATGACCGCCTGGCTCGGCGCCCGCATGGGGGGGGCCATGACGGGGATCATTGCCGGGCTTCTGCTGGGCCTCACCCTGATGGCCGCCGTCGAGGCGCGTACCGCCAAAACCGATGCCATGCTGCTGGCGGCGGGCACGGCGGCGCAGATCGCGCTGTTCCGATTGATCGTGCCCGCAGGCCCCGTCCGTCCCCGATTTTGGGGCTGGCCAGCTTTGTTCTGGGCGGCCACCGGTGCCGCCTTGATGATCAAGGGACCGATCGTCAGCCTCGTAACCCTCTTCACCCTTTTGACCTTTGCCTTGTGGACCAAGGACGGCTGGCGGGTCGTGCCGAAATTACGCCCCTTGCCGGGGCTGGCGCTTGCTGTCGCGATTGCCGCCCCCTGGTTGGTCGCGATCAACGTCCAGACTGACGGCGGCTTTTTCATGGAGTCGGTGGGGCACGCCCTTTTGGGCAAGGTGGCAGAAAGCGATGACAGCCATGCCGGCCCCCCCGGCTACCATACCCTGCTCCTCGCCCTGACCTTTTGGCCGGGGACGGCCCTTCTTGGACTGGCCGGGGTCGCAGCCTGGCAGAATCGAGACGACCGGGCGCACCAATTCCTCATCTCGTGGTTTGTCCCGACGCTGCTGTTATTCGAGCTGATCGCCACCAAGCTGCCCCATTACATCTTCCCCGCCTTTCCAGCCCTTGCCCTCCTCGCGGCCCTCGGCGCCCGCGACGGCGTCGCCTATGCGGCCGGCCGCGCGGGGCGGATTTTGCACAGTGCCGCCTTGATCCTGGCGCTTCTCGCCACCGGGGTGATCGCCAGCCTGCCGGTCATCATCGCAAAAATGGTCGGGACGGACATCCTCCTGGGGTTCACTGGGCTCGCCCTCGTCTTTGCCGTGATCGTTGCGGGGGGGCTTGTCGCCATGCGGCGGGGAGACATGGGGGGGCGCGCCCTGCCCGCGGTCATCCTTGGCGCCATCGGCCTCTATGGCACGGTGTTTGGCGGGGTACTTCCGCGTCTCGATCCCCTCTGGCCATCTGCTCAAGTGGCAAAGATCGTTAATTCACTGGAGGGATGCCCCACCCGCCGCGCGATCACCGCCGGCTATCGTGAACCGTCGACCGTCTTCCATCTCGGCACGGAGACCCTGTTGGCCAATACGGGAGAACAGGCGGCCGCCGCTCTCGTGGCAGCGCCGGAATGCAGTCTCGCCATCATCGATATTACCGAACAGGTCGGGTTCTTTACTGCCCTCGCCGACAGTGACCTCGCCGTGGAAAAGGTTGGCACCGTCACCGGCCTGAATATGGCCAAGGGCGACCAATTGCTGTTGGAGATCTATATCTCCGCCGACAGTGCACTCGCCCAGCGCTAGGGCCCCGCGACGATCACTGCCCTTTTCCCGTTCCCACGCTGGCTCTATCCTTAGCTCATGGCCCATTCCCGCAGCCTTGAGACCATGCCCCCGACCCTTGCCGGTCGACATCAATCCGCCCCCTTATCGCCGGTGACGGCGGATGAGGATCTGGCCTTCAACGCGCTGTTGGTCCCCAATCGCTCCTTGAGCGGGGCAGGGTTTCGCACCGTCATGGCCATCGTGATTTCCGTTAATCTCATCAATGCGTTGATTTATTTCGTGGTGGGCGCCTGGCCTGTCGTGATTTTCTGCGGCATCGATATCGTGATCGTCTGGCTGGCCTTTCGCCTGTCCTACGCACAGGGTCGGCGGCATGAACGGCTCATCCTGACCGATGACGCGCTGTGGGTGATCCGTGTCCTTCCCTCGGGCCATGAGACTCGATGGAAGTTGACCCCGGCTTTCGTCCGCATCGATATCGCGCGCCCCATCGAGCATGACAGTCAGCTCTGTCTGAGGGAATGCGGCAAGACCCTTGTGATCGGCAGCTTCCTTGCCCCCAAGGAACGCGGTGAAGTGGCCGAGGCCCTGGAGCGCGTCCTCGCCCCCCGTCGGCTTGCGTAAATCCCCTTGCCGGGCCTTCAGCCCTTGAGGCAGAGGGGAGGGATGATCGGAGTTTTCGCCACGGCCGTGCTGCTGCTCGGATTGGCCTTCGCCGCCTATCGGTGGTGGCGGCGGCGCGTCCACCGGGAGTTGGAGATAGGCGCTGCCAGCACCTATCAGCGCTATTTGTCGAGCGAGCCGGACTTTTTGTCCGGCATCACAGAGGCCCGGTTCGCCGATATCTATTGTCATGCGCTGGAGCCACGTCTGCCGGGGTACATTCTCGCCATCACGGTATTGTTCGTGCTGGGGAGTCCTCTCGTGCTTGGTACCCTCGCCGGCCTTGCGGCCCTTGCCGCCGCGACGGGCATGGTGCCCCAGCCGGGGGATGTCGCGATGGACCTTCACCTGAACGCCCAAGGGGCGTCCCTGGTTCGGCGGTTCAGCCCCGACACCCTCGCATATATCGTCCAGGGATGGTCGGGCTTTTATTATTTCTTCGGCCTCTTGGCCTATTGGATCGCGCTTTCGGCTCTTCTTATGCGTCGCTATCACCGCCGGTCTTCAGGATCTCTCCGGGCGGCGGTACGGCGCGCTCGGACAGCCCCGCCTGTGGATGCGACGCCGGAATAGCCGCGCGCCCTTCGAGCCGTTCGCCCTTCCGGCTGGGATCGAAAACAAAGACCCGGTCGCAATAGCCACACTCGGCATAGCCCGCAGTCCCGATCGTGTAGAAGACACGCGGATGTCCAAGCCCGCCGCCGGGCCCATCGCACACCACGCGGCGTTGATCGGTGAAAACCACTTCTAGGCTCTCGGGCCGGTGGGCCACTTTGTCGAGTATCCGGTCGAGAGGAACGGTGATCTGGTCGGCAATCGAGTCGGTCATGGCGAGGTCCTCGAGGAAAAACGTCGCGAACCGTCCTGCTGTTTTCGTCCCCGCGGGGCAAGGGGGTTTCGCGGTGGCGCGTCACTCCTCTCGGCGAGCGGCCAGATACGCCTTCAGCTTTTTCGGTGGCCATTTCATAACCGTCCGCTGCCGCTCCACGGAGAGAGACAGAAAGCACTTTTGCTCCTCCGCCGTCAGGCGTCGCGCAAGGTGCCGGGTAAGTTTGAGGCGCTGGATCGGTTCCTCGCGCCGCCGGTCCCGATCAAGGTGACGAAGCGACAGCGCCACGTGGATAAGAAAGAGCACAACAGGCATCATTAAATGTGACGGCGAAATCTGTGCCCGTCCTGCCTGAAATCCTAAGAGCAGAAGTAAGCCGCCCCAAAGAAACAGCTGACGCGGTGACAGCCCTAATGCCGTCCGTTGTTCATCCGCCCTCGTCTCCACCGCACCCATGATGCCCTACGCTCCTCCCCCCAATAGGCCTTTTATGAGAGGCAGCTTGAGAAACCCTAAGAAAAGTAAGGACAATTTTCATCTGTCCGCAGAAGTCGATCCCATGGGCGCGCCGCTGCTTGACGAGGGGGGCTGGGGAGAGGAGACCCCAGCCTATGGCCGACGATCACCGCCCTCCCCCCCTACGCCCCGACCTGCCCGCTGCGATCGTGGCAAGGGGTCTCAGGAAGGTTTATGCGGGAACGAAAAAATCCCCCCCGAAGGAGGCGTTGAAAGGCATCGACCTCGCTATTCCCCGGGGGTCTATCTTTGGCCTGCTCGGGCCGAACGGTGCTGGCAAATCGACCTTCATCAACATTCTCGCGGGGCTCGTCACGAAAACCAGTGGGGACGTGTCGATCTGGGGCTTCGATATCGACAAGAATCCGCGGCAATCCCGGGCCTCGATCGGTGTCGTCCCGCAAGAAATCGCGACCGACGTTTTTTTCACCCCTAAGGAAGGGCTTGAAATTCAAGCCGGGCTCTACGGCGTCCCGAAATCGGAACGCCGCACGATGGAGATCCTTCGCGCCCTTGGCCTTGAGGACAAGGCCGATGCCTATGTCCGGATGCTCTCTGGAGGGATGAAACGCCGGCTCCTTGTCGGAAAAGCCATCGTGCACAACCCCCCTGTCCTCATCCTCGACGAACCCACCGCTGGGGTCGATATCGAACTGCGCAAACAATTATGGGACCAGGTTCAAGAGATGCACGCCCGGGGTGTGACCATCATTCTGACCACGCATTATCTGGAGGAAGCCCAGGAATTGTGCGACACGATCGGCATTATCCACGAGGGCGAAGTCAAGACCGTCAAGCCGAAGACCGAACTGATCGCAAGCCTCGATCGCAAGACCCTGATGGTCGTCCCTGAACGCCCGGTCGAGACCGCGCCGGCCCTAGGTGGCGCCTGTGATGTCGAGCTGCGCGCCGGCGCGATCTATATCCATTACGCGCCGAGTCGCGTGCGTATCGCCGATATCCTGTCCGGTCTCAATGCCGCCGATGTCCAGGTGAAGGATCTGTCCGTCCTCGAAGCCGATCTCGAAGACGTGTTTCTGGAAATGACCTATCACAGCGACAAGCGGCCTGTCGGCGCCTGAGATCGGTGAACCCACCTAACGGTAATCCCAACTGCGATCTGAGTTATGGTAGAATGATAGGGTACGATTCGGGGGGGCGATCCCTCCCCCAATAGTTTGAAAGAAGCTTTTCTATGCTGCCCTTTGTCCTTTCCCTCTCTGCGTCCTTGGTTGCCCTCCAGGCCTTGCCTAGCCTCTCTGAGCCGAGCAATACCCTTGAGGCCGCGACTGCCGGACCATCGTCTATCGCCATCTTTCAGACCGGGGACGAAGACACCACGATCTACATGATGGGCACGGTGCACATCCTCCAGCCGGGCCTCGACTGGGAAACCCCCGCCTTTCAGCGGGCATGGGGCTCGGCGGATGCCGTTTATTTCGAAGCCGACGTGACCTCCCCCGAGGCCAGCCAGGCAGCCTCTGCCATCGTGATGCGTGAGGGTATTCTCACCGATGGGCGGACCCTCTCAAGCTTCTTTTCATCGGCGGAGAAAGCCTCCCTCAACGATGCCTTGGACGAGTTGGGCCTGACCTTATCGGTCTTTGCCAATATCCGGCCCTGGTTGGCCAGCATCCAGATTGCACAGCGTGCCCTGATGAATCTAGGCGGCGACCCGACGGCTGGGGTCGACATGATGCTGATCGAGCGGGCCAAGGCAGAGGGAAAAGAGCGGCGATATTTCGAAACTCTCCCCGAGCAATTGGAGGTGTTGATCGGCATTCCCGACGAAGCCTGGGCCGACTCCATGATTGAAGGGATCGATGAACTTCAAGACACAGAGCATTATTTCGCCGAACTCGTAGGCCTATGGTGGTCTGGCGATGCCGAAGCACTAGGCGCAGTCATGACGGAAGCGTGGGAGGCGACACCTATTCTAAAAGAGCGCCTGCTCGATGACCGAAATATTGCCTGGGCCGAGACGCTTTCGCAATTGATCGAGGAGGAGGAAGGGGTCTTTCTCGTTGCGGTCGGCGCTGGGCATTTGGGGGGGGAGGGCTCTCTCCAAGAGGTGCTGGAGGCAGAAGGCTATGCCGTCGAACGGGTGCCGAACTGACCCGCCCCTAATGCTGGACGCGCAAAAATGCCGGACCCGCACACCGGCATCTCGATATCTATGGGCGAGGGCGAGCGCCCCCACCGGCCTGCCAAGCCATGGCGTCAGTCATCGAACGCAGCAACGATCCGGCTCACCAGCGCGCGCGCCACGTCGTCCTTTGACATTTGCGGCAGGGTCTCTTCCCCATTATCCGTAAGGATCGTGATGGTATTGTTGTCGCCCCCCATTGTATCGGTCCCGGGACTGACATCATTTGCCACAATCCAGTCACAGCCCTTACGCAGGCGCTTGGCTTCGGCATGACCGATCACATCATCGGTTTCAGCCGCAAAGCCGATAACCAAGGTCGGCCGATGCTCCCCAGACATTCTTGACACGGATTTGAGAATATCGGGGTTCTCCGTCAACGGAATGCTACTCAAACCGCCACGCTCTTTCTTGATCTTATGGGCCGTCTCGATCTCAGGCCGATAATCCGCAACGGCGGCACAAAAAATACCGACATCGACGGGCAGGGCCTCAAGGCATGCCGCCTCCATCTCACGGGCCGTCTCGACCCCGATGAACCGGACACCGCTCGGGGGAGATAAGGCTGTGGGCCCGCTTACGAGGGTGACGCGCGCACCGGCATCGCGACACGCACAGGCTAGCGCGTAGCCCTGTTTACCCGAGGACCGATTGGCGAGATAGCGCACCGGATCGAGGGGTTCATGGGTTGGCCCCGCAGTGATGAGGATCGTCCGTCCGGACAGGTCCCCCCCCGGCAGGTGCGCGTGGCCGTCGGGCGCTGTGAGGGCGCGGCGCGTATCCGGCGCCTGATCGCCGCCCCCAAGAAGTCCCTCAATCGCCGCCGCGATGTCCTCCGGCTCGGCCATGCGGCCGGGACCATATTCACCGCACGCCATATCTCCTTCTTCGGGACCGACGAAAAAGGCACCATCGCCTGAAAGCAGTGAGACATTTCGCTGGGTTGCGGCATTCGTCCACATTCGGACATTCATCGCAGGCGCGAAAAGAATGGGTTTGTCGGTCGCCGACATGATCGTCGAGGCAAGGTCGCTGGCATGGCCATGCGCCGCTTTCGCGAGCAGATCCGCGGTGGCCGGCGCAACAACGATGAGATCCGCCGCGCGACTGAGTTCGATGTGCCCCATCTCAGCTTCTGCGGTCAAATCGAACAAGTCCGTATAGCATATTTTTCCGGTCAGCCCCCCCACGGAAAGGGGCGTGACAAACGCCTCTCCGCCTTGGGTCAGAACCCCCGTAACGGCCGCGCCGCGCGATTTGAGCAGCCGAATCAGATAGAGAGCCTTATAGGCCGCAATGCCCCCACCAATAATCAATAGAATTCGTTTCCCCGTCATGTCGGCTGTCATGCGGCATTCACCTCTCTTTTCGTCCGTTTTCGGCCTTTTAAGGCAGCGGCCAGACGATCGACGGTATCGTCGGACAACTCGACCCCACTATCGAGGATTTGTTCCGCCGCACGCTCCGCCGCCGCGGCAAAATCGGGGAACGCCTCAAAAAGACGGCGGGCAGCCTCGCCATTCCGCTTGGCACTTTTCAACAAAGAGCGCGGGCCCACACGTTCGGCCACATAGTCTCTCACCACGGGCTCTGCCGTTTCCCAAAGATTGATCCGTGGGTCGATAATCCGCGCCACACCTTCAACCACCACCATCGTTCGCTGCAATAGGACGAGTTCTGGCCTAAGGTGCATGTCAAAAACTTCGGTCACATCGAACAATTGCTGAAGGACGCGCGACATGTCGACGGCCTCCGCATTGCGGCCAAAAATCGGCTCGCCCACGGACCGAAGAGCCGTCGAAAAAGCCGCTACGCTGTAGTGTGAGGGGACATAGCCCGCATCGAAATGCGCTTGGGCCGCCGCGCGATAGTCTCGTCGGATGAAGCCGTAGAGGATTTCGGCAAACACCGATCGCGCCTCTTCGTCGAGACGACCCATAATGCCGAAATCGATCAATACCAGACGCCCTTGTTCGTCGACGAACATATTGCCCTGGTGCATGTCGGCGTGAAAAAACCCGAAATTGAGGGCCTGGGTCAGGAAACACCGCATCACGAGGCGCGCCAGGGCCGATGGATCGACGCCGCGCGCCATGATCGCCTCTTGATTGCTGACGGAGACCCCCTCTACCCACTCAAGGGTGAGTACACGGCGAGCCGTCCGATCCCAGACAATATCGGGGATACGGACACCTTCAGTCTCCTGTAGGTTTTCCTTCAATTCAGAGGCTGCCCCTGCCTCGATCCGCAAATCGAGTTCAATCTCAGCCGCACTTTGCAGGGTCCGGACAAACTTGACCGGCTCCATCCGCCGGGCGGGGGGAACCAGACGCTGGACAATCTTGGCCCCCATCAAAAAGGCGCGAAAATCCTGCGCGGCCCGTTTCTCGATACCGGGACGGAGCAATTTGACGGCAACCTCCTCGCCGGAGGGAAGGCGCGCTTTGTGAACCTGGGCCACGGAGGCCGCCGCGACGGCCTCCGAGAACGTCGAAAACAAGGTGTCGATCGGCGCGCCGAGCGCTTTTTCGACTTCGGCGATCGCAACGGCGTGGGGCACGGCCTCCATCCGGTCCTGAAGGGCCGTGAGATCGTTGGCGACCTCAAACCCGACAATGTCGGGGCGCGTCGCAAGGAGTTGTCCGAGCTTTACATAAGCAGGGCCTTGACCCGCCAGCGCCTTGGCAAGACGCTGACCGGGACGCAGACCACGGCCCTCTGCCCCAATACGGGAGAGGCTGCCAAATAGGCGGACAGGCATCGGCACCTGATCGGCGTATTCCTTCGGCACCAGCGCATCGTGGCGGGACAATACCCACCCGGCCCTCGCCAGCCGCATAAGATCCGCTATCCGGCGCAGCACCACGTTAGTATTTCCACCCCGAATGAAGCGAGGCGACCCCTGCGGACATGTTCTCGACCTTGACCCGCTGGAAGCCCGCCCCCTGCACCTCAAGGGCAAAGGCGTCCTGCGGCGGAAAGCGCTTAATGCTTTCGACGAGATAATCGTAGCTGTCTCGGTCCTTGGCCACCCACGCCCCCAGACGGGGGATCATGTTCTCTGCATACAGATAGTAGAGCTTTTCCATTGTCGCGGTGATAGGGCGGGAAAACTCAAGGCAGATGAACTGCCCGCCGGTCTTCAGTACCCGATGGAACTCCGCAAGCGCCGCGGCGCGGCGCGTAACATTGCGAATACCGAACGCAATCGTCACTTTATCGACGGAACGATCCGGAAAGGGAAGCTCTTCGGCATTCCCGCAGACCCGCAGGAGGGGGGAGCCGTCCTCGGCCACCAGCGTCTTGTCCTCGGGACGCTTGGTGCGTTCGGCCCCCGCCACCAACATGCTGTGATTGATGTCCATCACGATGGCTGTCGCCGGCGAACGCCCGCGGGGGTTGCGGGCCGCCGCACGGGCCAGGAACCCCTCGGCAATGTCCCCCGTACCGCCCGCCACATCGAGGAGGGTCTGGCCAGGCTGGGGGGCAAGCCGGTCGAGAAGCACCGATTTCCAGATTCGGTGAATGCCGGCGGACATCAGGTCATTCATCAAATCATATTGCGGCGCGACGGAGTCGAATACCGCCCGAACAAGGTGTTCTTTTTCTTGCTCTTCAACCTGACGGCGACCGAAACTGACGGTGTTCATGGGAGGCAGCCCTTTTTTACGCCTCATACATGGCTTTTCGCAGCGCGAGTGGCAAACCCGTGTTCTCACAGGATTGTCATGGCTTGCGACCTATCTCTATAACATAGGTTCATGATCGGCATTTCCCCCTCCGGGGAGTTCAACGAGGGGGTTGGCGTACAGTCGGCTGGGGAGAAGGACGCCTTTAATGATCAAATCGGAATTGGTTCAGCAGCTCGCGGCGGAGAACCCGCATCTCTTCATGAAGGATGTGGAAAAACTCGTCTCGGCGATATTCGACCATATCTCGACCGCGTTGGAGCAGGGGGACCGGGTCGAACTGCGCGGCTTTGGTACATTCTCCGTCAAATATCGGGAGGCACGGACCGGTCGGAATCCCCGCACCGGCGAGAGTGTCGAGGTCGAGGAGAAATGGGTACCGTTTTTCAAGGCCGGTAAAGAGATGCGGGAGCGGCTGAATAAAAAAACCGACCTCGTCGCGCCAATGATGGCGCAGCAAGATGTGGCGCGCCACGCAGAAAGTCGGTAATCGGCGCCCATGCGCCGTTATATTTCCTACGCTCTGTTTTTGGTCTTGGGGCTTGCGTTATTGCTGTTCCTTGTCGCCAATCGTCGTCCCGTACTGATCAGCATGGATCCCATCAGCACGGATGACCCCGCCTTTTTCCTTGGGCCTATGCCGCTTTGGGCCGCCCTTATGTTCACCCTCGTGATTGGCTTTTGCCTCGGTGCTTTCGGCATGTGGCTCTCAAGCCGCGGGGTCAGGGATAAGGCACAGAAACGCAAAAAAGAGATCAAGCGGCTCGAGCAGGAATTGCAGCTCGCAACCAATTCTCCCATCGGCGCCCGTGGCTCAAAGCTCCCCGCCCTCCGATCCTAATCGGCTCGTCCTTTCCGGCGAGATCAAGATTTGCGGGCTTCGCTCGATCGACATGATCGAAACCGCAGCGCAAGCGGGGGCCAGCCTTGCGGGCTTTGTCTTCGTCCCCGCGTCACCTCGCTATGTCGGCAGCCTTGCTGAGGCCAAGCCACTGGTCGATGCGGCAAAGGCCCTGGGCCTTCGAGCCGTCGCCCTCGTCGCTGGGCAAGGCCCTGACGCCCTCGCGTCCCTCGCACAAGCCCTGCCCCTCGATGCCCTGCAGCTCCATGGCGCGGAGGAGCCCGCCCTGGTCGAGGCCATCGGCGCCGCCGTCCACATCCCGATCCTGGCGGCCCGCGCCGTCAGCACCGCTAGGGATATTGGCGATGACGTCCTGCCCCGCGCCGACGGTCTGCTATTCGATGCCAAACCGCCGGAGGGCGCGCGATATCAGGGGGGGCATGGCACGCCCTTCGACTGGTCGGTCCTGGCCGCCTATCGAGGGAGCCTCCCCTTTCTGCTGGCCGGCGGCTTGACCCCCGAGAATGTCACTCAGGCAATTAGGGTGGCGGCGAGCCACCCCCAATTTGCAGGGGTCGACGTTTCGAGTGGGGTCGAAGCCGAGAAAGGGCAGAAGGACCCGGCAAAGATTGTCGCCTTTGTCGAACGCGCCCGCGCTGCTATGCGCGATGCTCGCCCTCTCTGACCCCATGAGCTCTTCATGACCGCCACCGACACCCTGCCCCCGAACAGCTTCCGCAACGGCCCCGATCAGCGGGGAAGGTTCGGTATTTTCGGAGGTCGTTTCGTAGCGGAAACCTTGATGCCTCTCATCCTTTCGGTGGAGCGCGCCTATGAAGAGGCAAAGGCCGATCCCGATTTTCAAGCCACGATCGATCGCTATGCCCGCGACTATGTTGGTCGCCCCTCCCCACTCTTCGAAGCGGAGCGCCTGACGGCCCATGTCCGTGAAACAGCCCCGACGGGAAAGGGCGCGCGCATTTTCTTCAAGCGCGATGAGCTGAACCACACGGGCGCTCACAAGATCAATAATTGCCTCGGCCAGGTCTTGCTTGCCCATCGCATGGGCAAAACGCGCATCATCGCGGAAACCGGGGCGGGCCAGCATGGGGTGGCCACCGCCACCGTCTGCGCCCTTTTTGGGCTTCCCTGCACCGTGTTTATGGGCGCGACGGATGTCGAACGGCAAAAGCCGAATGTCTTCAGGATGAAGTTGCTCGGCGCGGAGATTGTGCCGGTGACGAGCGGGCGCGGCACCCTAAAAGATGCGATGAACGAGGCGTTGCGCGACTGGGTGACGAATGTCGACAACACCTTCTACGTGATCGGCACCGCAGCCGGCCCCCACCCCTACCCCGCCATGGTCCGCGACTTTCAATCGGTGATCGGCCGGGAGGCGCGGGCCCAGATCCTTGAGCGGGAGGGGCGGCTGCCGGATACGATTATGGCCTGTATCGGCGGCGGGTCGAACGCGATCGGCCTCTTCCACCCCTTTCTCGACGACCAAGATGTTGAGATCATCGGGGTCGAGGCGGCGGGGCGCGGGCTGGAAACGAGCGATCACGCCGCATCACTCGCCGGGGGAGCGCCGGGGGTGCTGCACGGCAACCGTACCTTCCTCCTCCAGGATGAGGACGGGCAGATTGCCGAAGGCCATTCGATTTCTGCGGGGCTCGATTATCCAGGAATTGGGCCTGAACATGCCTGGCTCCACACCACCGGACGGGTGACCTATCAGAATGCCACCGACAGGGAGGCCCTCGACATGTTCGCCCTGCTCTCGCGCCTTGAGGGCATTATCCCTGCGCTGGAGCCTGCGCACGCCCTCGCTCGTGCCGTTGATAAAGCGGCCCAATTGCCCCAATCGGCGCTGCTATTGCTCAATCTCTGTGGGCGCGGCGACAAGGATATCTTCTCCGTGGCGGCCCATCTGGGGGTCGATATCGACCCCCCCGGTCACTAGGGTCCCATCGACATGCCTCTCTGACCCCGCCGGGTTAAGGAGACTTTTGCATTCGCGCTCTATGTTCTGGGGCAGCTATGCAACCGCCTCAGGCGTGACGGCGTTGTAGAGCTGAAAGGTTGGATGCAATTTTGATGAAAGCTCATAACGGCCAAACGAGGAATGACGCCCCGCGGGATCGCCGGGCGGATCGTCGGCTTCG
Source organism: Parvularcula bermudensis HTCC2503 (assembly GCF_000152825.2). NCBI lineage: Bacteria > Pseudomonadati > Pseudomonadota > Alphaproteobacteria > Parvularculales > Parvularculaceae > Parvularcula > Parvularcula bermudensis. The sequence goes on along the minus strand of NC_014414.1, from coordinate 846,560 downwards.
CGAGTCGATCGGTGGGCGGTTGCGGGGAGATTTGGGCGAGGTCGACCAGATGCCCGTCCCCGACGAATTTACCGAGCTTCTGACCCTGGCCTCAAAGCGCGCGAAGCGCTGATCACAACGAATCCTGTTGAACCGCTTTCGCCGAAACGCCAAACAGCGGCGATGTCTCGTTTGTCCGACACGTTCGATGCGCTCTCCCGCGAGGGTCGGGCCGCTTTCATCCCCTTCATCATGGGGGGAGACCCCGATTTTGATACCTGTCGACAATTGCTCGACGCCCTGCCCGCAGCGGGGGCCGATATCATCGAGATCGGCGTCCCCTTCACGGACCCGATGGCGGACGGACCGGCGATCCAACGGGCCGGTCAACGCGCCCTTGCCGGCGGCCAGACTCTCAGCAAGACCCTTGAATTAGTAAGGTCGTTTCGCCTGAAGGATGATCGGACCCCCTTGGTGTTGATGGGGTATTACAATCCCTTTTATCGCTTCGGAATCGATCGCTTTCTCACCGCGGCGACCGAAGCGGGGGTCGACGGTCTGATCATCGTCGATCTGCCCCCCGAAGAAGATGAAGAGTTCTGCAAGCCGGCGAAAGAAGCCGGTCTCGACTTCATACGGTTGGCGACCCCGACCACCGACGATGCGCGCTTACCCGCCGTCCTCTCCCACGCATCGGGCTTTGTCTATTATGTGTCCGTCGCCGGGGTTACGGGCGGCAAGACGGGGGAAGAAGCGAGTGTCGAGAGGGCGGTGAGCCGCCTTAAAGCGCGCTCAGGTCTGCCTGTCGCCGTAGGATTTGGGGTAAGGACCCCCGAACGCGCCGCGACCATCGCCCAAACCGCCGACGCCGTCGTGGTGGGCTCCGCCCTGGTGGAGATCATCGAAGCCCATCGGCATGATCCTTGCCGTGTTATGGACGAAACGATTGCATTTACCCGGCGTCTCGCCGACTCTATTAAGACCGCGCGGTCTGAAAGGGTATCCCGATGAACTGGCTGTCCGACATTACCCCTCCCGGTATCAAGAAGATCTTCCGTCATCGCGAGGACGACGGAAACGCCTCGCTGTGGTCGAGCTGTCCGTCCTGCGGCGAGATGACGTTTAACAAAGATCTCGAGGCTGCCCTCCAGGTCTGTCCCAATTGTAACCACCACGGCCGGATCTCCCCGGCCGCGCGTCTGGAAAGCCTGTTCGACAACGGGAAATGGGAAAAAGTGAAGCTGCCGGGCGTCACCGACGATCCGCTCCGCTTCAAGGATACCAAACGCTACGCCGATCGCTTGCGCGATAGCCGCCGCAAGACGGGCGAGCCCGATGCGCTGATCGTCGGCAAGGGCAGCCTGCACGGTCTGCCGACCATAGCCGGGGTCCAGAATTTCGCCTTTATGGGGGGCTCCATGGGCATGGCCCTGGGCGAGGGTCTCGTGAAAGCGGCCGAAGAAGCGCTGGTCGCCAAAGCCCCGCTTATCCTTTTCACCGCGTCCGGCGGCGCCAGGATGCAAGAAGGGATTCTGTCCCTCATGCAAATGCCCCGGTCAACGATCGCCGTGCAAATGCTGCGCGATGCCGGCCTGCCCTACATCGTGGTCCTGACCCATCCGACCACGGGCGGGGTCACCGCCTCCTTTGCCATGCTGGGGGATGTTCACTTCGCCGAGCCCGGCGCGTTGATCGGCTTTGCCGGTCCGCGGGTGATCGAACAGACCATTCGGGAAAAACTCCCCGAGGGCTTTCAGCGCTCCGAATATCTCCATGAAAAAGGGATGGTGGATCAGGTGGTGCATCGCCACGAGATGCGGGACAGCCTGTCCTCACTCCTCCATGTGCTGATGAAGCGCGGCGGGCGATCCCATACCCAGGCCCCGGCCACTGAATTGCTGCCCGCCCCCGATGCGCCGCCAGCGATTGACAATGCCGCCAATAGCGACGCGCAACCCACGGAAGAGCTGCCGAAAGCGGCGGAGTAATGATCCCACAAACTGCGGCCCAAGCCGAGATCAATGCGATCCTGGACGGCTTCGCCGCCCGTAGCCTCGCTGAGATCACCCTTGGCCTGGATCGGATCGAAGAAGCCCTGGCCCGGCTGGGCAATCCCCATCATCGCCTTCCCCCCGTCCTCCATGTCGCGGGAACGAACGGCAAAGGCTCGACCTGTGCGTTTCTGGGGAGCATCCTTAAGGCTGCCGGCCTCAAGGTCCATATCTTCACCTCGCCCCATTTGGTCCGGTTCAACGAGCGTATCACGCTGGCGGGGGAGCCAATATCCGACGACCTTCTCGCCGCGACTCTCGGCCGCTGCGAAGCCGCCGCCGGCGATCTGCCGCTCAGCTATTTCGAAGCGGTCACCGCCTCGGCCTTTTTGGCCTTTGCCGAGACCGCCGGCGATGTGGTCATCCTCGAAACCGGGCTTGGGGGACGGCTCGATGCCACAAATGTGATCGATCATCCCAGGGCCGCAATCATTACGCCCATTGCCCTCGACCATCAGCGTTTCCTGGGCACCGAACTCGCCGATATCGCCTTTGAAAAGGCGGGGATTCTTAAAGCGGGCGCCGCCTTCGTGACCGGCGCCCAGCGCCACGAGGCGTTGCCTGTCCTCAAATCACGGGCTCTTGCCATCGGGGCTCACCCCCATGTCTACGGAGAGGATTGGAGCTTTCGGCAAGAAGCCGGGCGTCTCGTCTATGAAGACGAAGACGGCCTTCGCGACCTCGGATTGCCCCGGCTGGCGGGCAGTCATCAAGTGGAGAACGCGGCGCTCGCCGTTGCGGCCCTCAAGGCGGGGGGGCTGTTGCCCGATGACCAAACCGCATCTTATGGCATCGAAACGGCGTTCTGGCCGGCCCGGCTCCAGCGCCTGACCCGGGGACCATTGGTCGACCGCGCCCAGCGCCATGCCGGCGAGCACGCTGAATTATGGCTCGATGGGGGGCACAACCCCCATGCCGCCCGCGCCCTGGCCCGTGCCCTCGCCGATCTTGACGACCACACCCCAAGGCCGGTGATTTTGATTGTCGGGATGCAAGAGAATAAGGATGCAGAGGGGTTCTTTGCCGCCTTTGAAGGCTTGGCATCGGCTGTCTTTACCGTCGAAGCGAAGAGCGGCACACCGGTGGTGAAATCCCGCCTCGCGGAAATGGCGCAAAAGGCCGGATTGCCCGCCGTCCCCGTCGAGAACATCGCGGCGGGCATCGACCAGGCGGTCGAGGAGACAGGCCGCTCGGGCGAGGGAATGCCCCGTATTCTGATCTGCGGCAGCCTCTATCTTGCCGGACATGTTCTCGAGGAAAATTCATGAGCGAAACGATTGAAATCGCCCTCCGCCACCTGCCCCATGCCGAAGGGCTGCCGCTTCCGCGCTACGAGACCGAAGAGGCCGCGGGGGCCGATCTGCGGGCGGCGGTCGCCGACGACGCCGCGATCGAACTGGCCCCCGGGGCGCGGGCGTTGATTCCCACCGGCCTTAGCATGGCTCTCCCGAACGGATATGAGGCCCAGGTGCGGCCCCGCTCCGGCCTAGCGGCAAAGTTCGGGGTAACATGCCTCAACGCCCCCGGCACGATCGACAGCGATTATCGCGGCGAGATCAAGGTCTTGCTGATCAATCACGGCGACGCCCCTTTTACCGTTCAGCGGGGGGAGCGCATTGCGCAATTGGTGATCGCCCCTGTGACCCGCGGCGCCTTTCATCTTGTTGACAGCGATTTGCCGGACAGCGCGCGGGGCACCGGCGGGTTTGGATCGACCGGGCGGTGAGCTTTAGCGCCGAGGAACGGGAGCGATATAAGCGGCACCTTTTGCTGCCTGAAATCGGCGGCCAGGGACAACAGAAACTGAAGGCTGCCCGGGTCACCATGGTGGGCGTTGGAGGGCTCGGCTGTCCGATCCTCGCCTATCTTGCCGCCGCCGGGGTGGGGACCCTCCGCCTGATCGATGGTGATCACGTTGAACTGTCCAATCTTCAACGACAAATCCTCTTCGAGATCGGTGACTTAGGGCAGTTAAAGGTCGACGCGGCGGCACGCCGTCTGCGCGCGCTGAACCCAGAGATCTCCATCGAGCCGCATCCGATTATGCTGACCGAGGCGACCGCCGATCGCCTCCTGTCGCAAAGTGATCTCATCATTGAAGGGCTCGACCGCTTTGCCCCGCGCTATCTCGTCAACCGGGCCGCCCGCCGCGCGCGCATCCCCCTTCTCTCCGCCGCCCTTGGCCGGTTCGACGGGCAGATCCTCTCCCTGCGATCCGCTCCTGAGGGGCCCTGCTACCGCTGTCTCGTTCCTCGACCCCCGGAGGATGAAGCGCTCTGCGAGACCCAAGGGGTGCTAGGGGTAACGGCGGGCGTGGTCGGCACGCTGACCGCCCTTGAAGCGATCAAGCACCTGCTCTCCCTGAGGGGGGAGCTGATCGATGAGCTTCTCATCCTTGATACATTAGGGGGCGTGACGCGCCGGGCGCGATTGCGCGCGGACCCCGCCTGCCCCGATTGCGGGGCCCCGGCCATCAGCTGACCTTACGCGGCGAGAACCTCTGGTCGCCGCGCGCTGACGGCGAAGCGAAGCGCGGCGATGATTTGTTCCCGGCGATAGGGCTTTGCGAGCACGAAAACCGGCTCATCCTCCGACCCGGTGAGAACCATGCGAGGGAACGCCGTGACAAAAATGCTGAGGATACCGAATTCCGCCGACAGCGTTCGGACCACGTCGATCCCGGTCTTTTGGCCTTTGCCAAGATCGTAGTCCGCAACCGCCAAAACGGGATTATATTGCGCGGCGGCTGCGATCGCCTCGTCATAGGAGCGGGTAATGACGACAGAGCTTGCGCCGGCCGCTCTGGCAACCTCCTGCAGGCTGGCCGCAATCAGGGCATCATCCTCTACGATCAGAACCGGACCGGACAGCGCATTCTCAACAAGGGCCTTGGCATCCTGAATACGCTGGCCAGCGGTCTCTAGATCAACGCCGAGGATTTCAGCAATGTCGGTCTGATCGAACCCGAAAATATCGAAAAGGATGCCGGCTTTACGGAGGCAAACCTCGTGATCGCTAAGGACACTCACCACCGCCGTCGCGCTGAACGGCGGCGCAGGGGTTTGGGTGATCTTCCGCGTTTCGGCAATCGTACGCGCGAGGATGTCTTTCAGATCATGGTCGGCCAGATCAATGGTTCGAGAAACCGCAGAGGCAATCATGTCGCCGACAATCTGATCGCCGGTCGCCGCCCTCAGAAAAGCGCGAACCATGGTCAGGTTCCGGAGGCCGAGACTCTCGCGCTCCTTCTCATCGCTTGGCGTTTGCGATATCGTCACCTTCGCCTCCCTCGGCCCATTATATCTCCGCTCCCATAATGGCCCCAACACCGCTATCGCCCCAATCGTTCCCGCGGCGCGTGGCGACGCGCGATCAGGCCGCTTCAGGCGGTACCGACCGTATCGCTCCCCGCCGCGGCGCGGCGCTCCGCCTGGGCGCGGTACATAGAGGCGAAATCCAAGGGTTCGAGAGTGAGGGGGGGGAAGCCGCCATCGCGGGTCGCGCCGGCCACGATCTGCCGCGCAAACGGGAAGAGAAGACGCGGCGCCTCGACCAATAACACCGCCTCGATCTGGCCCTCGGGGATATTCTGCAAAAGGAACAGACCGGCATAATTGCACTCGACCACAAAGACCGTCTCTGACTCCCGCGTCGCCGTCCCGCGACACGCCAATTCGACTTCGAACTGGCCCTCGCCAAGGCGCTTGGCGTTGACATCCACCGAAACCTCAAGCGACGGCGCGGCGAGATCGGCCCGAAGGGAGGTTGGGGAGCCGGGATTTTCGAAGGACAGATCTTTCAGATACTGGCTGAGGACCCGCATCATTGGCTGATCGGCGGCAGCGTCGGGGGAAGCGGGGTTGGGAGGCGTCTCGGACATAGATTCCACGCATTGTTAACGAGGTCCGGGCGCTATCACGGGGAAATAGATCTGAGCAAGCGGGTGCACTAATATCGCCGTACCTGGATGGCGCCGCTATCGATCGCCCGCTTTAAGCGTTTCAAGGCGATCCGGGCGAGCATATGGCGGACCGGGGGGACCAGCAGCGCAAAACCCAAGCCGTCCGTCACAAACCCCGGGGTCATCAGAAGCGGCGCAGCGATCAGCAAGAAGACCCCATCCACCGCCGGTTCCACAGGCACATCGCCGTGGCGCATCGAGTCGCGGAACTGACCGAGGGCTCGGAATCCCTGCACGCGGATAATAGCGGTGCCGATGATCGCGGTCAGAAACGCCAAGGCGATCACGCTCAACCAGCCAATGCCTTGGGCAATCTGAACGAAAAGTACGATCTCGATAATTGGCATCGACAAGAGAAGGAGGAATAAGACAATAATCACAATGGCTCCGTAACTCCCCCCTCCCGTCAGCCCATGGGCGTCGGGGAGCGTTAGGAAAAGGTTAGACCCGTCCTATATGGGAGAGTGGAACGTGATTGCCTCCCCGCGCTCATGCCGTTAGCAACGATAGTGATTTTATGAATGATCCAGTCCTCATATTCTTCGTCGTGATCGCCGCGTTTCTGAGCTATCGGCTCTATACCCTTTTGGGCTCCAAGGGCGGGCACGAGCCCACCGACGCTGAACGCGAGCGGATCGGCCTGCCCACCGGCCGACCAGAGCGCGATGGACAGGGGACGCAGGAAGACGAGGCCGTCGTCGCCCCACGATCCGATGCCAAGCCGCTCCCCGCCTGGGCAGAGACGGTCAGGGCCGATTATGCGGACTTTGATCCGGATGAATTCGTCACCGGTGCCAAGGCGGCTTACGAAATGATCATCGAGGCCTTTGCCAATGGTCGGCTCGATGACGTGCGCGCCTATGTCGACCCCGATGTGATGCGGACCTTCGAAATCGCCGTTCGGGGCCGCGACAACGCCCAACAGACGATGGAGGTCACCTTGGTCGGGATCGAGCGGGCCGAAGTTGTGGAGGCCAAGCGCCAGTCCGCGCATCTCGATGTCACCGTGAAATTCCGCTCCGATCAAATCAGAGTGACCCGTAACGCCGAGGGTGACGTCATCGAGGGCGATCCCAACCGGATAGATCTGGTCATCGACCGCTGGACATTCTCCCGGCCCTTGTCGTCCACCGATCCAAACTGGACCCTCACAGCCACCGAGGCAGAGCCCCCCGGCGCTGCCTAAAGGCGCCATTGGCCAACCCACCCCTGGGGGAGCCCCCGAAAGAGGCGATGTCCGATGTCGATGCGGTCCGCTTTTATCGTTGCGATCCTACTGACCGGCTTGGCGCTTTTTAATCTGCGCCCTCATTCCCCCCCTGTCGGGGCAGAGGGCTCCGACGCTGTGGCGTTACAGAGCCGCACGCAGCTCCCTTTCAGCCGACTGGCTGGATGGCAGGACACCGACCCGCTTCCCGCGCTTGCCGCCCTCAATCGCTCCTGCGCCGTTAAGAGACCGCCTGAGGGGCTGCTTGCCGATCCGCTCCCCCCGGCGGCGCTGACAACCTATCGGGCCCTCTGCCAGTGGGCGCAGAACCAGACGACCGCGCCCTGGCGTCCTGCCCCCCTTCGGTTCACCCTCGAATTTCTGCTGGCCCCGACTTTGGTACAGGTCCCGGGGGAGGAAGGTCGGCTCACAGGGTATTTCGAGCCCGTCTACCCCGCGCGCCTCGCTGCCGCGCCGCCCTTCACCGCCCCCGCCCTCGGCCTGCCCTCTGATCTGAAGGTCCTTGATCTTGGCGCGTTTGCGCCCGATCTGGCGGGCCGCAGCATTCGCGGCCGCGTCGAGCGGGGGACATTCGTGCCCTATCCAGACCGGGCAGAGATCGAAACAACCCTGCCGCCGGATGCCACGATCCATGCCTATATGCATCCCACCGACCTGTTCTTCATGCAGATCCAAGGATCGGGCCGCATTCAATTTCCCTCCGGCGAGAGTCTTCGCCTGGGCTATGCGGGGCAGAATGGTCGACCCTATTATGCCATCGGCCGGCAATTGATCGAACGGGGAGAGATACCCCGGGAGCGCATGTCGATGCAGGCGATCCGCACCTGGCTGAACGCGGCCCCGGCCGACGCCGCCATAGCGCTGCGGCAGCTCAACCGCTCCTATATCTTCTTCCGCCCGTTGACCGATCTCGACGATGGGGCGGGACCGATCGGCGCCCAGGGCGTGCAGCTGACGGCTGCCCATTCGATCGCCGTGGACGACGAGATCTATGGCTATGGTCTGCCCTTCTGGCTTGAGGCAGAGACCGCAGACGCGCCTCTTCATCGCCTCGCCGTCGCGCAGGATACCGGCGGGGCGATCCGCGGCGCCCAACGCGCAGATCTTTATACCGGATCGGGGGACGCGGCGGCCGAGGAGGCCGGTCCCCTCAATGCGCCCTTGCGATTGATCGCGCTGCTCCCTGTCCCCCTGCCGGCCCCCTTACCGTCCGTGCCAGCCTTGGCGTCCGAGATCCCCTCAGAGGAGGCGGGCCATGCCCAAATCCCGTAAATCCCGCCGCCTTCAGCCGGGGGAGGCCGCCTTGTGGGCCCGGGTGGCGGATACCGTGACCCCCCTGCCGGGGACCCCCCGGCCGTCACGGCCCGATCCCTCACCATCTGGCCTGACGCGCGAATCCCCGACACGGGCAACACGCCCCCCCGCGCCGCCAACGCTCAGCGGCCCCTCGCGCGGTCCCCTATCGCCCCCTTCCGTCCTTGGCCGGGGCGACAAAGGCATGGTGCGGCGGGTCAGCCGAGGAAGATTGACGATCGATGCCACCTTAGATCTTCACGGCCTCCGCCAAGAGGAAGCAGAAGCCGCGCTGCATCGGTTCATTCACACGCGCCGGCACAGGGGAGACAGGGTGGTCCTGATCATTACGGGAAAGGGGCGGCCCTCCTCCCTTTCGAAACCGGAGGAAGGTCCCTTCGCCGTTCGGGGGATCCTGCGACGCCGATTTTTGGAGTGGATCGATCAACGCGGCCTTCGCGAACATCTCAGTGCCGTTGAGCCCGCCCACCAAAAGCACGGCGGCGGCGGCGCCTTTTATCTCTTTCTTCGTCCCTTAGGGAGCCCGCGAGGCGGGGCTGTCACGAAACCGTCGCGTTAAGAATGTAGCCGAAGCCTAGGCAGTAGGGGGCGGTTATGTTTTTCGGGGTCGAACTTTGGGCAGCTCTCGGCTTCGCCCTCGCCGCTTATGCCGTGGTCGGCAATGACGCCCTTCAGACCCTAGGCACATTCATCAACTCAAACCGCGGCGTTCACTGGACCATACTCTTCCTGTTTGCCGCCGCGATCTTGGTGCTCACCTTCACCTTCGGGTGGGTCATGAATGATGGCGACCCCTCCTATGGCCGCCTCGCGAACGAGGCCAAATATCCCGTTATCGACATCCAGTGGTATCACGCGCTGCCCCCGGCGGTGCTGTTGTTGATTACCCGCCTTGGGATCCCGGTCTCGACGTCGTTCATGGTGCTGACGATCTTCGCCACGCTCGGCGGGCTCACCTCGATGATCGAAAAGTCGTTGATCGGCTATGGTCTCGCCTTTTTCGTCGGCGCGGGGATCTATGTCCTGATCACACCAACGATCGAACGCTGGTTTGAACGGTCGAGCCTCGACAGCTTTGTGCCTCGGGGCCTGATCGCGATTGTCGGCACGCTCTATCTGACCATTTCGCAATTCCTCCTCGCTCTCCAGGCGTCGGACGGCGCCCCCGCAGCGGAAATCTTGATTGGCCTTTTCACGGACAACACCGTTCTCGTCAGTTTGATCGGCTTGGTGCTTGTGATCGAGGTCCTCGCCAACATCCTCGCCGGTCGGAACAAGGCCCTCTACTGGGTGACCATGCAATGGGTCTCCACCGGCTATTTGTGGTCGGTTTGGCTCATCCAGGATTTCGCGAACATCTTCGTCTTCCTCCCGCGGGAGCTGACCGCTGTGCAGGGCTTTACCGCGATGATGGTCATTATCGTCTTGCTGGCGGTGACCTTTGCCAATGCCGGGGGACCGGTGCAGCGGATCTTGCGGACCAAGTCGAATGTCACGGACATTCGCTCGGCCAGTATCATCGACTTCATCTACGCAACGCTCCTCTTCTTCTTCAAGGAGCTGAGCGACATTCCGATGTCCACCACCTGGGTGTTCCTTGGCCTGATTGCGGGACGGGAATATGGCTTCGCCCTTGTGCACAGTGCGACCAATTTCGTCGAAGCCCTGGTCGACACCGGCGAAGACGTCGCCAAGGCCTTTATCGGGATCGTGATCTCCGTCGATCTCGCCCTCGGCCTCCCCTGGATTGCCGCGAGTTTCGCCGGCCAGCAATACGCCTTCGATCAGCTGCTCTCCCCCGCCGGGCTCTATTCGGTGATTGCTGCCAATGGCTTGCTGATCCCCATCATTTGGTTCGCCTTCTCCAAGCCGGAGGAGCACCCTGAATATCGCGGCAAGCGCATTGCCGCCTCCGTCGTCATGCTGATCGCGGTGGGTGTTTCCGGCTTCCTTACCGTCACCCAATTGGCGGCAATGCTCGGATAAGCGCCCAAGGGGCTTGCATAGAGCGCCCTTTCCGCTAAGCGCCTCGTCTGTTTTGACGTCGTCTGGCGACAGGCATGCCTCGGCGACGGCTCAGCGGGACCCCTCCCGCCGATCTGATGGAGACCCAAATGCCGAAAATGAAGACCAAATCCGGCGCGAAAAAGCGCTTTAAGGTGACGGGAACCGGGAAAATCATGGCGCTTAGCACAGGCAAGCGCCATGGCATGATCAAACGGACCCCCAAGCAAATTCGCCAAAAGCGCGGCATGGAACCGCTGTCCGAACCGGATCAGCGGATCGCTAAAAAATACATGCCCTACGATCGCTGAGCGCTGGAGGAATTAAGCCATGTCACGCGTTAAGACCGGCACCGTCCGGAAAGCTCGCCATAAGAAAATTATCGGCCAGGCAAAGGGCTATTACGGGGCCCGCCATCGCCTGTTCCGTACCGCCAACCAGGCCGTCGAAAAAGCCGGCCAGTATGCCTATCGCGACCGCAAGGCGCGCAAGCGGGAGTTCCGCCGTCTGTGGATCCAGCGGATCAACGCGGCGGTCCGTGAACACGGGCTGACCTATTCGGTCTTCATGAACGGCCTCGCCAAGGCCGGGATCGAAGTCGACCGCAAGATGCTGGCCGACCTTGCGGCGCGCGAGCCTGAGAGCTTTGCCGCCATCGTCGAAAAGGCCAAAGGCGCTCTCGCCGCCTAAATAGGTGCGTTGCCCCCTGGGCGTAGCCCGGTGCGCATCCCTCTTCCCCCATAGGCGCCCCCGATCATGATCGCGGGGCGCTTTTTATTGGCGGCGACCGGGGGAGACTTGCGAGGGGAGATCCCCTGAGGCATTGAGACGCCTCGCGATAGCCGAGCCGATCCTATGCCCTCCGACGATCTCGATGCCCTTGAACACCGCCTGATGGCGGACATTGATGCCGCCCCTGACGAAGCCGCCCTCGAAGCAGTCAGAGTAGCGGCCCTCGGCAAAAAGGGCGCGGTGTCCGACCGTCTCAAAACCCTGGGCAAGATGACCCCCGACGAGCGAAAACTGGCGGGCCCCCTCCTCAATCAGCTTAAGGAACGACTCTCGGTCGCCATCGCGGCGCGCAAGGAGATTCTGGAGCACGCCGCCCTCGAAGCACGGCTAAGCCAGGAGACGGTGGACGTCACCTTGCCGGTCACCCAGCGCCCGGTCGGAAAGATCCACCCCGTCTCCCATGTCTTTGCGGAGATCGAGGCGATCTTTGCGGAGATGGGGTTCACGGTCCGAACCGGACCCGACATCGAGGATGATTTTCACAATTTCACCGCCCTCAATTTTCCGCAAGGACACCCCGCGAGGGAAATGCACGACACCTTCTTCCTCGAAGCGAATGAGACGGGGGAGCAAAAGGTTCTGCGCACCCACACCTCTCCGGTACAAGTGCGCACGATGATGACGGAAACCCCGCCCATCCGTATCATTGCCCCGGGTCGAACCTTTCGATGCGATTCAGATCAGACGCATACACCGATGTTCCATCAGGTGGAGGGGCTGGTCATCGACAAGGAAACCCACCTTGGCCACCTGAAAGGGACACTCGAAGCCTTTGTTCGGGCTTTCTTTGAGATTGACGATGTGGCAACGCGGTTCCGACCGCATTTCTTTCCGTTTACTGAGCCTTCAGCCGAAATGGATGTCGCCTATGAACGGCAGGGCGGGAAAATCACCTTTGGCAAAGGCGACAAATGGATGGAAATATTGGGCTGCGGCATGGTTCACCCCAATGTGTTACGCAATTGCGGCATCGATCCGGACATCTATCAGGGCTTTGCCTTCGGCATGGGGGTCGATCGGCTCGCCATGTTAAAATACGGCATCCCCGATCTTAGGGAATTTTTCGCCGGGGACACTGACTGGCTCAACCATTACGGCTTCGCCCCCGATGCGGGCACCGGCTCATTCTGAGGAGGGGTCATGAAGTTCACGCTCTCCTGGCTCAAGCGCCATCTCGAAACCGACGCCTCGATTGACGAGATTGCCGACATGATGGTCCGTATAGGGCTTGAGGTGGAGGATATCTCCAATCCGGCCGACGCCCTTTCGGCCATGTCCGTTGGTCATATCCTTCGCGCCGAGCGTCATCCCGATGCGGATAAGCTCCAAGTGTGTACCGTGGCGACAAAGGATGGCGAGAAACAGATCGTCTGCGGCGCCCCGAATGCGCGCGCTGATCTCAAGGTCGCCTATGCCCCCGTTGGCGCCTATGTGCCTGGGATCGATGTGACCCTTACCAAGGCGAAGATCCGCGGCGTGGAAAGCTTTGGGATGCTGTGCTCTGCATCGGAGCTTGAGATCAGCGACGAGCATGCGGGGATCATGGAGCTACCGGCGGCGGCGGCTGTCGGCACCCCCCTGGCCGATCTCTTGGACATCGACGATCCAGTCATTGATTTCGAAGTGACGCCAAACCGTCCGGACACGAATGGTGTTGACGGGGTTGCGCGGGATCTGGCCGCGGCGGGGCTTGGAAAACTGATCACCCCCACCCCTGTGCCCACGGATGGACACTTCCCCTGTCCCATCGCCATCGAGATCGATGATGAAGAGGCGTGCCCGGCCTTTCTTGGGCGGGTCATCCGTAATGTGAAAAACGGGCCCTCTCCCGCCTGGTTGCAGGCGCAACTGAAAGCGATTGGACTTCGGCCCATCAATGCCCTTGTCGATGTGACGAATTTTCTGTCCTACGATCGGGCCCGACCGCTCCATGTTTATGACACCTCGGCACTCATGGGGACCGTCCGTGCCCGACGCGGACGAGAGGGAGAAAGCTTCCTCGCGCTGGATGGCAAGACCTATTCGGTTGATGCCGATATGACCGTCATTGCCGATGACGAAAAGGTCTTGGGTCTTGGCGGCGTGATGGGGGGCGAGGCGAGCGGCTGCACTGAGGAGACGACCTCTGTCCTGATCGAAAGCGCGCTGTTCGATCCGCTGATCACGGCCCGAACAGGGCGTCGGACAGGCATCGTCTCGGATGCGCGTTACCGGTTCGAGCGGGGTGTCGATCCCGCCGGGGTCGAAAGCGGGATGGATCTGGCGGTCCAGATGATCCTTGAGATATGCGGCGGCGAGGTCAGTGACCCCCTATTGGCCGGAAGTTTGGAGACAGCGCGCGAAGCCATCACCTTTCCGCCCAATGAGGTTGAGCGCCTGACCGGCCTCGATGTGACCGAGGGGGAGAAGGAAGACATTCTTCTCGCCCTTGGGTTCGAGGTGTCGCGGGGCGGCACCTGGGAAGTGACCCCGCCGACCTGGCGGCCCGATATCATGGGAAAGGCCGATCTTGTCGAGGAGATTGCCCGGATCCACGGCTTTGACGATCTGCCCACCCTGCCGCTGCCCCCGATGCCCAGCAAGAGACAGCTTGACCGCCCGCGGTGGCTTGAGACTATGGCGCGCGCAGGCTTTGCCGAGGCTGGCTATCTGGAGACCATCAGTTGGGCGTTCTGTGAGGACCAAGCCGCGCGCCTGTTCGGCGGCGAGACCGCCCCAAAGCTCAGCAATCCCATCTCCAGCGATCTAGGCCGGATGCGCCCCAGTCCATTGCCCGGTCTGCTTGCCGCGGTGCAACGCAACGCGGCCTATGGCGCAAGGGAAGTTCGTCTGTTCGAGGTCGGGGCGGGTTATCCTGGCGATGCGCCGGAGGATCAGATGCTGATCGCTGCGGCGGTACAATGGGGCGCAGGGGCCAAGACCTGGCAGCGCCCCCCCCGCGAGCCGTCCGTCTTCGACGCAAAAGCCCTTGCCCTTGAGATCCTCGGACGGCTTGGCGCCCCCGTCGACAATCTGATGACCTTTGCCGAGGGTCCCCCCCATTATCACCCCGGACGCAAGGGGCGATTGTCCCTCGGGCCCAAAACGACTCTCGCCCATTTCGGCGAGCTGCATCCGACGGTATTGAAGGCGCTGGATGTGAGCGGTCCGGTCATCGCCGTCGAACTCTATCCCCACGCCCTGCCCCCGTCGAAAGCAAAGGGGCCGAGCCGACCTGCACGGCAAACCTCAAAGCTTATGCCCTTACGGCGTGATTTCGCCTTTGTCGTCGATAAGGCCATCGCCGCCGATACCTTGTTGAAAGCTGTGCGGGGGGCGGACAAAGCCTTGATCAGCGAAGTTCATCTCTTCGATATCTATGAGGGGGACGGACTACCGGCCGATCGAAAATCCCTCGCCGTGACCGTGACGATCCAGCCGAAAGAGGCGTCTCTCGACGAGGCAGCGATCAACGCCCTCAGCGCAAAAATCGTTGCGCAGGCTGAAAAGGCGGTCGGCGCGACCTTGCGCGGCTAACGCTCTTCGGTGCAATCAGCGGCTTCTCGCCCTGACCCGATCAAGGGCGGTCTCGGCGGTCGGGCGCGCATCGCGCGGCTCCCGTGTCTCGTCATCGGAAAGATCGAGACCAAGGACGCCGCCCGTTCCGGTCTGCCCCATTTCAACCGACCACGCATACCAGCCGAAAACCACGGCATAGATGGCGATCACCAGGAGAAAGCCCACACTGCCCATCAGGTATCTCCCGACTTATTTCGATCAAGATCGTCTTCTCGCTCGGTCCCTTCGTCAACCGGCGGATCAACAATCAGTCGAGACGCGCCGAAGTCGACAGTAGGAACGTGGGTGCGATCAAAAGGGAGCAAAAGCGCGCCCTTTCCGCTGACCGGGGCCAATTCAATGATCGGCCCCGCCCCGTAATCCGCCACCTGGCGAACCCGGCCGACCACCTCACCGGAGGGGGTGAGCGCGGTAAGGCCGATCAGATCCTCGATGTAATACTCATCCTCGTCGGGCGCAGGCAGCGCTCGCCGCGGCACACTGAGCTTTGCGCCCTTGAACGCAGCCGCCTCTTCGGGTGTCTTGACCTCGGGGGCTCTTGCCAAAAAAAGGCCGGGCTTCACCTCCCGCAGGAGAGATGCGGTGAGGATTCGCCCTTCCTCCGTATAAAGAGGGCCATAGGCGACGATATCCTCAGCTCGCTCAGTGAAGCTGCGCAACTTGAACTCACCGCGAACACCGTGGGGACCCGCAAATTGCCCCACGACCACCATCCGATCCTGAGGCGATTTGCCCATGCCCCCCTCCGTGGCTTACGCCTCGGCCTCTTCTTCGGCCGGAGCCTCGGCTTCGGCAGCGGGTTCCGCCTCAGCCGCCGCAGCGGCTTCGCGTGCTGCCTCTTCCTTGGCCTTGCGCTCCTCTTTGCGCTCTTGCGCTTTTTTGCCGGGCTGTGCCTTTTGAGGATTGTTACTCGGCTGCCATTTCACGAGATCGAGGGCTGACAGGAAACGCGCGACACGCTCTGTGGGCTGAGCGCCTTTTTCAAGCCAATATTGCGCCCGCTCGGCATCGACCTGCACGCGCATTTCATTATCCTTGGCGAGGAGCGGATTATAGGCGCCGATCTTTTCGATGAAGCGGCCGTCACGCGGCATCCGCGCATCGGCGACAACGATAAAGTAGTAGGGACGTTTCTTTGCGCCACCACGGGCGAGACGAATTTTCAAGGACATAGCTTTTCTTTCATTCTTGAGGATCAATGACGACGGCAGCGCCGCCGGGTTCGATTTGTCCGTCAGCTGTACACTGACGATAAATAACCTCATCGGCAGCGCGGATGGCAAAACCAGCCTTGCGCTCTGTCAGAGGGGTGGCGTCGGCAGGCAATTTCGAAAAGCTGCTAACCTCGGCCGAGCCGTCGTCATAACGGCGAATGAGAACCGTGACGGGAAGGTCCTCGTTAAAACGGGCGTCGATACGATAAGCGCCCTGATCACGATAATAAGGGGTGAGAACGGCAAAGCCCTCCTCATCGCGAAGGGCCGCGAGAGCGCAGGAAGGGTCGACAGGTGCCTGGAGAAAATTCATTGAGCTGACGACCCGGTCCGATCCGCTCATACATCCAGCGCTAAGCGCCCCTATCATGGCACTGATGATATAACGTGTCATTTCTTCTTCTTTCCCGCCGTCCCGGGCAGACCGGGAAGTTGAGAAAGGTCCGGCGGCATTCCGCCCCCAAGACCGGGCAATCCCCCCGCCCCTGGTCCCGTGAGCCCAGGAGGCATGCCGCCGCCTGGCATGCCGCCGCCGAGCATTTTTGCCATCTGGCCGGCCATACCGCGCTTTCCGCCTTTGCCCATCTTTTTCATCATATCGGCCATGCCGCGATGCGCTTTGAGCAGCTTATTGACATCTTGTACCTGAACGCCGGCCCCCTTCGCTACGCGCCGCTTGCGTGAGGCATTCATCAGATCGGGCTTACGTCGTTCCTTTTTCGTCATGGAGCTGATGATCGCCTCCTGACGCTTGATTTCGCCATCGTCGAAACCACCGGCAGCAGACTCCGCGTCCTTGATCTTTCCCATTCCGGGCATAAGCCCAAGGATCGTTCCCATGCCGCCCATTTTCCGCATCTGCGCGAGCTGTTCGCGCAGATCGTCGAGGTCGAATTCACCCTTGGCTAATTTTTGGGCGGTTTGCTTTGCCTTGGCCTCGTCAAAGTCCTGACTCGCCTTTTCGACCAGGGAAACGATATCCCCCATGCCGAGGATCCGGCCAGCCATTCGTTCTGGATCGAAAACATCGAGCGCGTCGAGCTTTTCTCCGACCCCAGCGAATTTTATCGGCGCGCCCGTAACGCTCCGCATGGAGAGGGCTGCACCACCGCGACCGTCACCATCAAGGCGCGTCAGAACGACACCGCTGACCGGCACACGGGCCTTGAACCTCTCTGCGGTCTGCACAGCATCCTGACCGGTCAAGCTGTCGAGAACGAGCAGGGTTTCAACAGGACTGGTCTTGGTGTGGATCTGCTTGACCTCGGCCATCAGCTCTTCATCGATGGACAGCCGGCCCGCCGTATCGAGGATGACGATATCGTGACCGCCGAGCCGCGCCGCTTCCATGGCGCGCCCGGCGATCTGCACGGCACTTTGGCCGGGGACGATGGGCAGGGTCGGCACATCGGCTTGCTCCCCCAGCACCTTCAGCTGTTCCATCGCCGCGGGGCGTCGCGTGTCGAGGGACGCCATCAGGACCCGCTTACGGTCTTTTTCCTTGAGGCGTTTGGCAAGTTTCGCAGAGGTGGTGGTCTTCCCTGAGCCCTGGAGGCCCACCATCAAGATCGCCGAGGGCGGTGCCTTGGTCAGGTCGAGTTCGTGGGCATTGTCCCCGCCGCCAAGGGTATCGACCAGCACATCGTGAACGATCTTCACCACTTGCTGACCAGGGGTCACAGAGCGCAGGACCTCTTGTCCGATCGCCCGCTCTTTCACCTTGCCGACAAAGTCGCGAGCGACCGGCAGGGCGACATCCGCCTCAAGAAGCGCGACCCGGACCTCTCTCAGCGCCTCCGACACATCCTTTTCAGTCAGCGCGCCGCGGCCGCGAAGCTTCTCAAATACCCCCGAAAGGCGATCACTGAGTGTGTCGAACATCGTTCCAATCCCGTCGCTCAAACGCCAAACGCCGCCGCGAGGGCGTTACCCCGGCGGCGGGACATCCCCGGCCCCATCCTCCGTCCGCGCAATGGCGGGGAGGGATCGTGACGGTAGACGCGTCATGCGTGACGCTTGACCGAAAATAAGGTCGGACGCTTAAGCGATCGAGGGGGAAGGGTCAACTGAGCCGCAAGGGCAGCGATCACACCCAGCGACGGACCTTTTCGGTATAGTCGCGATAGGCGCCGCCGAACCGCTCAGCCAGCACCCTCTCCTCAGGCTTGATCTGGCCATAGGTGATGATCACGACAAAGACCGGCACGAACAGGATCGTCCAAATATCCCCAAGCGCAACGGCATAGGCGACCAGCAACAGGGCAAGGCCCAAATACATCGGATTGCGGGTAAACCGATAAATACCCGTCACGACCAATTGGCTGACATCTTCGATATCCGTTGGACTGGTGGTCGTCTTGTGTCGATAAATCTCGACCAGTCCCGCGGCCCCCACCGCGATAGCAAAACCGGCGATCACGATGGCGATCACCCGCTGGCCCGGCCAATCAAGGACCCAGTCCGGCGGCGCAAGCGCCGTCACGGTCATCAGCCCAAACATCACCAAGAACCATATCGGCGGGGGTAAGCGCCGTTCGAGAGCCTCCATGATCGTTCTCCTTCATGCGTCTCCTCGCGACAGACGCCGATATGCATCGAATAAGGAACCTCACGGCCAATGCGTCTAGTGCGGTACCGGATCGGGCTTCACCTCGGTATGATGCCCAGGTTTCTTAAAAGCCGATCGGTTAAGAGCCCCTTCCCAATGGGCGACCGTCGTCGCCACGGCGGCATCCCCCGTCACATTGGTCATGGTTCGCATCATGTCGAGGACCCGATCAAAGGGAAAGATCAGCGCGATGATCAGGATCGCGGTTTCCTGGTTGATGAGACTTTGCCCCCCAGCAGTGATGCCCGTCAAAAGGGAGATAGCGAGGAAAAGTGAGGCGGAGGGAATACCGGCGGTCCCGACACTCAACGCCGTGGCGGTGACGGCCACCGAGACCATCTGAACGATGGTCAGATCGACCCCTACGGCCTGCGCGCCGAAGAGGGCAACCAAGCCAAGATAGATCGATGTCCCATCCATATTGATTGTGGCGCCAAGGGGAAGAACCGATCCCGCCACGGACCGCTCAACGCCTAAATTCTGAGTGACGTTGGCAATGGTCACCGGCAATGTGGCCGAAGAGCTGGCGGTGGAATAGGACGTACTCATCGCGTCAAGGATACCGCCGAAAAATTGGCGGACCGGCAAGCCCACGACAAAGCGGATAAGACCGCCGTAGATGATGATCATATGGACAAAGCACGCCACATAGAGGGCGAGCGCCAATTTCGCGAGGCTGCCGAGAATATCGAGGCCTTGGGTGCCCAACACCCAAGCCATCAGGGCGTAAACGCCATAGGGCGCCAGATCCATGATGAACGCCGTCAGCTTAAGGATCGCTTCGGCGGCACTTTCCATCCCGCGCCCCAGGGCGCCGGCCCCCTGCCCCGCGGCAATGATGGCAACGCCGAAGACAAGTGAGAAAAAGATGATGGGCAGGATATCCCCGTCGACCATGGACTGGAAAATGTTCTCGGGGATGATCTCAAGGATCTGGTCGACAACGCTGCGCTCGGCCCCGGCCGCAGCCTCGAGGCGATCAACGACACTGGCCTGGGACTCCATCGCCCCGTTTCGGTAATCGACCCCAACGCCCGGCTTGAAAATCGTGCCGCTGACAAGACCGATGGTTACGGCAAATAAGGTCGTACCAAGATAAAGAAGGATGGTTCGAATACCAAGGGTGCCGAGGCGCTTTGGGTCGCCCATTGCAATGACACCCGCGACAATCGTCGTGAACACCAATGGCACGATAAGCATGCGGATCAGCCGGATGAACCCATCGCCGATGGGCTTGATCCCCGCCGCAATCTCCCCAAAGAAAAACCCGGCGAGCCCCCCAAGCCCAAGGCCGATTAAGACCCTGACCCACAAAGGCAGGCCGGTTTTGCCCAGCGCATAGAGAAACACAAAGGCGCCAAGCGACAGCCCGTAAAAGGCAATGGGTCCGAGGGCAGACAATTGACCGCTCATCTTTATGTCCTCAAGCTGTTCGATCAGTCGGCCAACAGGCCGAGCTCTGCGCCGAAATAGGTAAATTGGAGAGCGAGACGGATCGCTTGTTGATCGAGATTCGCGGCGGCGCCATGCCCGCCCTCGATATTTTCATAATAGAGGAAAGGGTGGCCATAGGCCTGCATCAGCCGCGCCATCTTGCGGGCGTGACCAGGATGCACGCGATCGTCCTTGGTGGAGGTGAAGAAGTAAGGACGCGGATAGTCCGCCTCGGGATCGAGGTTGTGATAGGGGCTGATCGTCTCAAGGAACGCACGCTCCTCGGCAATGTCTGGGCTCCCATACTCCCCCACCCAGGACGCACCGGCCAAAAGCTGGTCGAAGCGCAACATGTCGAGCAACGGCACGCCAATGCCCACAGCACCATAAAGGTCGGGGCGCTGGGTCAAGGAAACCCCCATCAGCAGCCCCCCGTTCGAGCCGCCTAAAATGCCCAATTGCGCGGGCGTCGTTATGCCTTTTTCGATCAGGCTTTCCGAGACCGCGAAGAAATCGTCGTAAATCTTCTGCCGCTCGGTCTTCAGGCCCGCTTGGTGCCAGGCCGGCCCGAACTCGCCACCGCCCCTTATATTGGCGATGACATAGACGCCGCCTCGCTCCAGCCAAAGCCGACCTGTGGTGCCGGAATAAGTCGGCAGGATCGAAACCTGAAACCCCCCATAGCCATATTGGATGGTCGGCGCCGGCCCGGCCTCAAGAACGCTCTCCTTCGCCGTCACAAAATAGGGAATGACGGTGCCGTCGCGGCTGATCGCCTCGAACTGGCGAGTGACGACCCCCTCGGCGGCATAGAAAACCGGCTGGGATTTAATGGCCGTGGGGACGCCCCCGGCCTTTTGATAATACAGCGTCTCGGGCTGGCTGGGATTTTCATAGGAGACGAGAAGGTCACCGGTCATCTCGTCGACCGCGCCGATGGACACGACCCCATTATCCGGCAGATCGATCGTATTGGTCTGCCACCCGAGACTGCGCGGCTGCGCCATTAAGAGCCGACCGCGAATATTGTCGAGGAGGGTGAGATAGAGGCCGCCCTTAAAGGGCACGACCGCTTGCACCGCCGTCCGATCGGCCGGCGCATAGATCGTCTGAATGCCCCCGTCGGCCAGATCGAGACCGATTACCGCGCCGAGGGGATAATCGACCCCCTCATAGGTCCAGTCTTGGTTGAGGCTTGCGATGGCGAGCCCCTGGGTGATGCCAGCGAGGTCCGTCTTCGGCGGAAACGGCAAGGCCGACAGACCCTTATCCGTGATGAGATAATGGACGCTGTCATAAAAGGTCTCGGCCCGGACGACCCCTGCCTGATAGGCATCCCCCGTCCAACTCGAAAACGGCCAGACCCCGACATCCTCAGCTTCTCCCTCAAAGAGGGTTTCCGCCTCGGCGAAAGCTGTTCCGCGCTGCCAGCGTTTGACGATCCGCGGATAGCCACTCTCGGTCAGGCTATTGTCCCCAAAATCGGTAGCGATGAGGAGCGTATCTTCGCCTGCCCAGGCCACCCCGCTTTTCGCCTCATCAAGAAAGAACCCGTCTTCGACGAAAGCCTTCTCGGCAATGTCGTATTCTCGCTTTACCGCCGCGTCCGATCCGCCGCGCGACAGCGTCACCATGCAACGGCGATAGTCCGGCGCCACGCACAGCGCCCCTTCGAAGACCCAATTCTCGCCTTCGGCTTCCGCCAAGGCATCGATATCGAGCAGCGTCTCCCACTCTGTTCCGCCCGTCACATAGGCAGCCGTGGGCATTCGCCGCCAAAGCCCCCGGACATGGGTGTCATCCTGCCAGAAATTATAGGCGAACCCGTCTCGGAGGCTGACCTCAGGGATTCGGTCCTGGGAGGTGAGGATTTCCCGCGCCTCCGCCAGCATGGGCGCATAGGCCGCATGGGATTGAAGCTCTTCAAGGCTTCGGGCGTTTTCGGCTCGCACCCAGTCAAGGGCCCGCTCGCCCTCGACCTCTTCGAGCCAAAGATTGGGGTCGGTGCCGTCCGCCATGGCTTGCCTCATCTGGTCACTATCATTGTCTTCCGGGGTGTCGCTGCGGCCGCCACAGGCCCCAAGGGACAGGCCCGCGATCACCAGAAGAAGAGAGAGGGGCCTGATCGAGGAATTGCCGAGGGGCCCGATCAAGAAACCGGCTCCGGTCTGACAATGGTGGGGCCAAGATTGTCGATCACCGATCGGGCGTCATAGGCCGTGGGCTCGGACGCCGGCTTGGGTCCTTTCCCAAGCAGGATGTAGGCGATCGCCGTGTACCGGCTTCTTTCCTGGAGCGTATAGTCAGGACCGGCAACGGCCCATGGATACCCAGAGCCGTAATAGGGGAAGGGGCGACCATAGCCGTAATAATAGTATAATTCCGCGCGGGGACTCGTTTGGATGTACCGGGTCTCCTCCTCTGTCGCGTCCTTCACCACCACGAAATGGTCATACCCTTTCTCAAGGGTCAGTTCGGCGGCGCGATAGAGCAGATAATCCTCAACCGTCGTCCGATCGGTCAGGGAATTGCCGCGGAACGTGATCCGAAACCGGTTCTCCTCAATTTGCTGATCGGAGAAGCCGTACTCCCCCTCGCTCGCGGCCGGTGAGTAAGGCGTGGACGTGGCGCATGCGCCGAGGATCACGGCCATCAGCCCCATAAAAAGCAAAGTGGATCGGGTCATGGGGGTCTCCTTCGCCGCTTGCGGCACTACAACTCTTTCAGGACCGTCGGCATCGGGCCATACAGCGCTACATCATCCTTAGCAGCCATTTGCGTCCGGCGGAATGATACACCCAACTCTAGATGCCTCAGCCCCATCTGATCACCCAGCGACCGCGTTCGGCAAGGTCGGCGTGATGCTCGTCAATCTGGGAACACCCGATGCCCCAGAGGCGAAGGCCGTGAAACGCTATTTGCGGGAGTTCCTCTCCGACAAGCGCGTGGTGGATTACCCCCGCCTTGTCTGGTTACCGGTCCTGCATGGGATTATTCTGAATGTGCGCCCCAGAAAGACCGCGGCCCTCTATGCCAAGATTTGGCACCGGGAGAGCGGCAAGAGCCCCCTCGCCTATTTCACCGAACGGCAGGCGGAAGGGGTGAAAGCCCGGTTGAGCCCGGCGCTGATCGTGCGCCACGCCATGCGCTACGGCTCCCCCTCGATCGATGACCGGTTAAGAGAAATGACCGCCGAGGGGTGCGACCGGATCCTGATCGTTCCCCTTTATCCGCAATATTCCGCAACCACGACGGCGACCGTCATGGACAAAGTCAGTGCGTGCATGAGCGAAATGGCCTGGCAGCCGGCCCTGCGCTCTTTGCCGCCATTCTACGACGACCCCAGCTATCTCGATGCGTTAGAAGGGTCAGTCCGCCGTGCCCTACCGGAGGGGGCTGAACGGATCATTCTCTCCTATCACGGAATTCCAGAACGATATTTCGCCCAAGGCGACCCCTATCACTGTCATTGCCAGAAGACCTCTCGTCTGCTGCGGGAGCGGATGGGCTGGTCCCCCAATTTCGCGCCGATCGGTTTTCAATCGAAATTCGGGCCGGAGAAATGGCTCGACCCCTCCACCGAGAGCCTCGTCATCCGCGCCGCCAAGGACGGGATCAAACGTCTGGCGGTCATCGCGCCGGCCTTTGTCTCCGATTGTCTTGAAACCTTAGAAGAGGTGGCGATCGGGTTGGCCGAAACCTTCGAGGAGCACGGCGGGGAGGTCCTGACCGCGATTCCGTGCCTGAATGACGACCCTCAATTCCTCGACAGCCTCGCCCAAATGATTGAGCGTGAGCTAGGCGGCTGGGAACCCGCCGCCACGTCTTGATATGTACGCTTATTATTCGAGTGACTTCACGATCGCGCTGCCGGCGGGCCACCGTTTTCCCGCCATCAAATACCAATTGCTGAAAACCGCTTTGATCGAAGAGCGGCTGCTCCCGGCGGAGCGCTTGGCCCCTTCCCCCGCCGCGAGGGAGGGAGAGATTAAGGTCGCGCACACCGAGAGCTATATTGCCAGCCTGAGAGAGGGAACCATCGATCCGCGTGCGATGCGCAGAATTGGCTTTCCCTGGTCACCGCATATTCATCGTCGCGGACAGCGCACCGTGGGGGGAGCCCTCGCCGCCGCCCGCCGCGCCCTTAAAGAGGGGCTGAGCGGCCAATTGGCGGGGGGAACCCATCATGCCCATGCAGAGGCGGGGTCGGGCTATTGCATTTACAACGACTTTGCCGTCGTCGCCCGCACATTGCTGAATGAAGGGGTCGTCGATCGTATCGCCATCGTCGATCTTGACGTCCATCAGGGGGATGGCAATGCGGCGATGCTGACCGATCATCCCGGTGTCTATATCCTCGATGTCTTCGGTGAGAAGAACTTCCCCTTCCGAAAGGTGCCAGCGACCCTCGATGTGCCCTTGCCGGATCGGACCGAGGACGGGGCCTTTCTTGCAGCGATTGAGGCGCACCTGCCCCAGGTCTGGGCCTTCGAACCGGACCTCCTGCTCTATCAAGCGGGGGTCGATCCCCTGGCCTCCGACAAATTGGGGCGGCTCGATATCTCCTTTGCCGGGCTCATGGACCGTGATCGAATGGTGCTTGGCGGGGCGTGGCAACGCGGCATCCCCGTCTCGATGGCCATCGGCGGCGGCTATGCCGATCCGATTGGCGATTCCGTAAGAGCCTATGCCAATACCTATAAAGTGGCGAAAGACATCTACGGATTTTAAGCGCGACCCAGCCGGGTATCATCGATCAACGCTAAAAGACGATCGACCTCCGCCGGTTGCGTTTCAAAGCTCGTCACAAAGCGTTTCATTTTCCCTGCATACGGATCGTTCGGCAGGACCCAGGGATAAAATTGCGCGCCGCGTTTCAGCAAGGTTTCGGAAAGATCGTCGGGGAGTAGCGGGAAAACCTCGTTGATCTCACACGGCCAGGGCAGATCGATCAAACGAGCACGCAAGCCGTCGGCCAGGCGCACCGCCATCCGATTGGCATGGGCCGCCGTCTTGCACCACAAATCTCCTTCGAGCAGCGCCAGCCATTGCACCGCAAGATATCGCTGCTTGGCGAACTGGTGACCGGCGCGCTTTATCCGCCGGTGAAGCGATCCCGCCGACTCCTCGGTCAACGCAATGATCGCGTCCGCCATCATCCCCCCGGTCTTGGTGCCGCCAAGGGCAAGGATATCGACCCCCAGCGCGGTTGTCGCTTCCAGCGGCGTCTGACCCGTCGCCGCAAGAACATTGGCAAGGCGCGAGCCGTCCATATGAACCTTCAACCCAAGGCGCTTTGCTTCATCCGTCAGCGCCCGGACCTCATCGGCTCGGTAATAGGTGCCCGATTCCGTTCCCTGGGTCAGGGACAATACCGCAGGGGGGACTCGGTTCAGAATATCCTGGCCATAAAAGGCGTAGGCCTCGTTCAATGTCTGCGGTGTGATCTTACCTGCCTCGCCCTCTACCGGGATGATCTTTGCCCCGCCGGTGAAAAACTCAGGGCCCGCACATTCATCAAGGTGAATATGGCTCGCATGATGGGCAAAAATTCCCCCCCATGGCGGCGTCACGGCAGACAGTGCAAGGCCGTTGGCGGCGGTGCCGGACGTGACGAGGAAGCCCTCAGCTTGCGGACCAAAAACCTCTTTCCACTTTTGCTTTAGCCTAAGAGAGGTAGCGTCCGCGCCGCCGGCCGGGGCAGGCCCCCGGTTCTCCTTGACCAGTGCTTCCATGACTCGCGGATGGACGGCAGACCAATTGTCCGATGTGAACAGCATGGCGGATTAGACACGACTGCCGGTAAGTCGACGGCACAAATCATCGAGCTGGTCGAGATCGCCGTAGCTAACCGTCAGTGTACCCCCTTTTCCGTGGTGGTCGATCGAAACCTCAAGCCCGAGCGTTGCGGCCAGGTCCTCTTCGAGGGAACGCGTGTCCGCGTCTTTCCGCCCCGAGGCCTTTGCCGCCTTTTTTCCATTCTCGCCCTCACCGCGTTGAGCGTGGGACGACGCGCCCGACGCCGTCTTGCCTGCGGCACGGCGCTCCGCCTCCCGCACGCTCAACCCCTCTTCGATGATCTGCTTTGCCAACTCAGCCGGGGCCGCCGCCGATAGGAGCGCGCGTGCGTGCCCCATGGTCAGCTCTCCTGCGCTGACCAGCCCCTTTATATCGTCGGGCAGGCCCGTAAGGCGCAGCATATTGGCGACATGAGGACGGCTCTTCCCGATCGACTCGGCAATATCCTTGGCCGTTCGCCCATAGCTGTCACGCAAGCGGGCATAGGCATCGGCTTCTTCGATGGGGTTCAAATCCTGCCGCTGAACATTCTCGATCAGCGCCATCTCGGCGACATCGCCCTCTGCCGGTTCCCGGATGAGCGCCGGGATCTCATGGAGCCCCGCGCGCCCTGCGGCCCGCCAACGACGTTCCCCCGCAATGAGGGTATAGCCCTTCTCCCCCGGTGTCGGCCGAACGAGGATGGGTTGGAGGACACCGCGCGTTCGGATCGACGCGGCCAATTCCTCTAGCGCCTCGTCATCGAAGCGCTTTCGCGGCTGATAGGGGTCAGGCGCAATATCGGTGACTGGGATCAGGGCGACCCCGCCCTCACCCGGACCCGTAGACTCTTGCCGCTCATCACCAAGAATGGTTTCAAGGCCACGGCCCAGTCCTTTACGTGCCATTATGCGGCCCTTTCGCGGTGGATCACTTCGGTCGCCAGGCGAACATAGGCCTGACTGCCAGGGCATTTGAGATCGTAGAGAAGGGCGGGCTTGCCGTGGGACGGCGCCTCGGAAATCCGGACATTCCGGGGAATCGCGGTCTTGTAGACTTTCTCTCCCAGATTTTCGCGCACATTCGCCTCAACCTCGCGAGAGAGATTGTTGCGCTTGTCATACATGGTCAGGATCACCCCTTGCAGCTCAAGGTGCGGATTGAGGCGGGTCCGCACCTGGCTGATAGTCCGCATGATCTGCGCCAAGCCCTCAAGCGCGAAGAACTCACATTGAAGCGGGATCATCACGGCATGGGCGGCCGCCATCGCGTTCACCGTCAACAGGCCTAGGGACGGGGGGCAATCCACCAGGATGTAAGTGAGGGCGGGATCTTGCTCTACGGCCTTCTCGATCGCATTCGCCAGCCGATAATGGCGACGCGGCGTTTCGATCAGCTCGACCTCAGCGCCGGCAAGATCCATACCCGCCGGAGCAACGGTGAGATTGGGCACAATGCTCTTATGCGCGATCTGTGCGAGGTCCACCCGCTCCATCAGCACATCATAGGTGGTCTGCTCGCGCAGCGCCGGCCCAATCCCGAGCCCCGTGGAGGCGTTCCCCTGGGGGTCAAGATCGATGAGCAAGACCTTCTCTCCGACAGCCGCCAGGGCGGTTCCCAGATTGATGGTCGTCGTCGTTTTTCCCACCCCACCCTTTTGATTGGCAATGGCGAGAATACGGGGAGCACGTCGTGTCACGGGCGCGGCCTTACTTGGCGAATAACAAAAATCCGAGCGCCAGGGTGGGTTTGGCTGGCGTGGAGATCAGCAGAAAACGTCCAACGCTTCTCTGCTTCATCACGCTCCTTTTCGGCGCGTTCGCCCTTTGGAGCAATCAAAATTCCGTCTTTGGGGAGAAGCGGCGCGCATAGGCCCAATAGCTTATCAAGGGCGGTCACGGCCCGGGCGGTAATGACCTCAAATCGGTCGCCTGCCGCCGCTAGGGCTTCCGCGCGGCGCGCCTCAACGGTGATATCAAGGCCAAGCGCCTCCGCGGTTTCTTTCAGAAATCGCGCTTTTTTGCCGACGCTGTCGCACAAGGTCACCCGGCATGGGCGGTGACGATGCACAATGGCGAGGAGGAGCCCTGGGAACCCTGCACCACTGCCAAGATCGAGATAGCTCGACGCATGATCCGGGATGAACCGCGCCAATTGCAGCGAGTCCGCATAATGCCGCGCCCATCGATCGGCGAGGGAGCTTCTGGCGAGCAAATTCGTATGCGCGGAGACTTCAAGAAGATGCGAATCATACGCGGCAATCAGCGCCGCCGTCGCGTCATCGAGATCAAAGGCGTCGACGAGGTCCTCAAGCCCCGCCGGACAGAGGAGCGGTTTATCCATAGCGCGTGGCGGGACGCCCCTTGAGAGTGACCAATAAGAGCGCGAGCGCCGCGGGGGTGACCCCCTCAATGCGCGCGGCTTGACCAAGATGATGCGGCCGGATCCGGTCGAGCTTTTCCCGTAATTCTGCTGACAGCCCAGGCACGAGGTCATAGCGGAAATCGGCGGGGATCACCGTGTCCTCTTCCTTTTTGAGCGCTACAATCTCCGCTTCCTGTCGATCGAGATAGCCGGAATAAAGCGCGTCAGCTTCCAAAATGGGCCTGAGGTCGGCGCCAATCGACGGAATATCGGGGTGAAGAGACGAGAGCTGTTCAAACTCAACAATTGGCAGCGCCAATAGATCCAGGAGACGACGTCGGCGTCCATCTTTATTGACCGAAATGCCCGCTTCTTCGGCTTCCTGGGGCGTGACGCTCGTCTCCGTCAGGATTGAGCGCGCCCTGGCGACCCGCTCCTGTTTCATGTGAAACATCTCACGACGCGCTGGGCCGACAAGATCCCAAGTCTGCCCCCGAGGTGTCAGACGCAGATCGGCGTTATCGGCCCGCAAACTCAAGCGATATTCAGCCCGCGAGGTAAACATCCGATAGGGTTCGGTCACCCCATGCGTCACAAGATCGTCGATCAGGACACCGATATAGGCCTCCCGACGCTCCAGCCAGACCGGCGACAATCCCCGCGCCCGCCGACTCGCATTGAGCCCCGCGATCAACCCTTGAGCCCCCGCCTCTTCATAGCCGGTCGTGCCGTTAATTTGCCCAGCCAGAAAGAGACCAGGAAGCGCCCGAAGTTCGAGGGAATGGGAAAGAGCCCGCGGGTCGACATAATCATATTCAATGGCATAGCCGTAACGGGCGATCTCCGCCCCCTCAAGGCCAGGGATGCTCCTGATCAGCGCCTCCTGCACCTGGTCGGGGAGAGAGGTCGAAATGCCATTCGGATACACCCATGGCTCGTCCAGACCTTCGGGTTCCAAAAAGATCTGATGGCTCGATCGATCGGGAAAGCGGACAATCTTGTCTTCGATCGAGGGGCAATATCGTGGCCCCTTCGATCCAATCGCCCCGCTATAGACCGCCGATTGGTGCAGATTATCGGCAATGATCCGGTGTGTTTCCGCTGTAGTCGCGGTGATCCCACACGCAATCTGCGGCAGGGGGAGCGTCTCCGTCAGAAAGGAAAAGGGGACAGGGGCCTCATCGGCCTCTTGCGTCTCAAGCCTTGACCAGTCGATTGAGGTTTTGACCAGGCGCGCCGGCGTCCCCGTCTTCAACCGGCCGAGGGGCAGCGCCAGTGCCTCAAGTCGTTCACCCAGGGCCGTTGCCGCCTGATCGCCGTATCGCCCCGCCGGAATACGCTCGGTCCCCCGATGAATAACGCCCCGCAAGAACGTGCCCGTGGTCAAGACAACGCTGGTCGCGCTGACCTCCCGACCGTCGCTCAGCACCACCCCCATGACGTGCCCATTCGACACGATAAGGTCGGCCACTTCAGCCTCAATGAGGGAGATGTCCTCAAGTTCAGCCAGCAGGTCTTGCACCGCGGTACGATAATGAAACCGATCCGCTTGGGTGCGGGGTCCACGAACCGCTGGACCCTTCGACCGATTGAGCATGCGAAACTGAATGCCCCCCCGGTCCGCCGCCCGGCCCATAAGCCCATCGAGGGCGTCGATCTCCCGCACCAAATGGCCTTTCCCAAGACCGCCTATGGCGGGATTGCAGGACATCTCGCCAATCGAGGCGGCCTTATGGGTGATGAGCGCTGTTTGGGCGCCAGAGCGCGCCGCGGCTGCGGCCGCTTCCGTGCCGGCATGGCCGCCGCCAACGACGATGACGTCATAATCTACGCAGGATTTCATGGGCCTCAGATAGCGAAAAAGCAGCGCTTTGCTATCCCTGTTTCACGTGGAACTATTTACCGATGCAGAAGGCGGAAAAAATCTCGCCCAAAATGTCTTCGGTGCCGATCTTCCCCGTCAAGGCATCCAGCGTGTGCCCTATAGCCCGAACCTGTTCGGCCAGGAGTTCCGGGTCAGCGAGGTCAGCCGCCAAGATGCGCTCAACGGCGGTCGCCGCCTCCCCGATAAGAAGGCGCTGCCGCTCATAGGCGAAGAGACCCCCTCCCCCCAAGGCGAGAACAGCCTCCGTAAATGCCGTCAAAAAGCGATCCCAATTGGCCCCGCTATGCACGGAAATGGCAAGGCGAGGATCTGAAGCCGCGCGGCCCTCGTCCGCTTTTGTGGCGACGGCCAGGATTTGTGCGTCTGTATCGATGGCTGGAGGCGGTGCGCCCGCCGGCGAACACGCAATCACCAAATCCGCCCGCGCGGCCGCGTCTCGACTGCGCTCTACCCCCGCGCGTTCGATGTCGTCGGTCGTTGCCTCCCTGATCCCCGCCGTATCGAGAATCTCGACAACACGCCCCCCAATCTCTAGCCGCGCAGAGACAATGTCACGGGTGGTTCCCGGCAGAGAAGAGACCAACGCCCGGTCTTCCTTCAACAGCGCGTTCAGGAGAGTCGATTTCCCGGCATTTGGCGGACCGATAATGGCCACTTCGATTCCTTCGCGCAGCCGCCGAGCATCCTTCGCCTCAGCAAGGGCCGTCTGCAATTCCCCATATAGGGCGACCAAGGCGGGTCGCACCTCCTCGGCAATTTGCGCTGGAATATCCTCCTCGTCCGGGAAATCGATCGCCGATTCGAGGACAGCCCGCGCGCGTAGCAAATGTGCCCGCCAGCGCGCCACCTGAGCGCTCCCTTCACCGGAAAGGGTGCGCATCGCTTGCCGCCGTTGCGCTTCCGTCTCGCTATCCAGCAGGGCCGCCAGACCCTCGACCGCCAACAAGCTCATTTTTCCATGGTGAAATCCCCGAAGCGTGAATTCGCCGGGCATGGCCGCACGCGCACCCAAATTCGACAATATAGGTGGCAGGGCGCGGGCGACGGCGAGACTGCCATGCAAATGCAGCTCAACCATATCCTCGCCAGTGGCTGATGCTGGACCCGGAAACCACAGGACCAGTCCATCATCCAACAGCGCTCCCTCCGGGGTCACAAGATAGCGATGGGTTGCACGCCGCGCTTGAGGACGTGGCCTTCCCCCTGAGAGCCGATCCAGGATCTCACCACTTGCCGGACCCGAAAGCCGCCAAACAGCAATCCCCGCTTTCCCCATACCCGATGAGAGGGCGAAGATGGTCTCGCTCACCCCTTATTGGATCCGCCGGTCTGATTCGCCGCTGCAAGCCCAGCCGCAAAGAGCTTCTGAAACGCTTCGACGCTTGAACCGCTGGCCGCCATCGCCCGCTCCCAAAATATTTTAGGGTCACTCAGCGTATCGATATTGTCCTGGGTTCGCTCCAGCATCGCGGTGACGATCATCTCATTCACCGGCGCCACATCGGGGAGACCAAAAAAGGTCCTCGCCTCCTCCGGCGTGCAATCGACATTGATCGTCAGTTTCATGATAAATCCTTCTCCTGTAACGCTCTATCACAGGACCAAGGGGGGACTCCAATGCGCATTCTGGCTTTTCTCGGGCTTTTTGCCCTTTTTGCGTGTAATGCTGAAGAAAGAACGCCGCAGACTTTTGTTGAGGAAGACCAGCACACCGCCGCCCCGCTCTCCCTGCCTGCCTATCTCGATTGTCTAAGAACCGAAGGACGCATGCATCTCGCCGCCCATCGCGCGGGGCCAGGCCCGGGCCGTCCCGAAAACACGCTCGCCGCCATGCAGCACAGCTATGACAAGACTGGCGCCTTTCTCGAAGTCGATATTGCGACTAGCGAAGATGGGGTTCTATTTCTCCACCATGATGACCGGCTCGAACGGACGACAACGGGACGCGGTATTGCTGCACAGACACCCTGGTCCACTCTTCGCACCCTATCGACCAAGGACCCTTCGGGCGGTGTCACTGCGCATGGCTTAGTGAAGCTTACCGACGCCCTCGCATGGGCCGAGGGAAAAACCGTTCTGGAACTCGATATAAAAAGAAGTACGGACTATGACGATGTAGCGCGAGTGGTCAAAGACGCCGATGCGGAAGAGAGGATCATCCTTATCGCCTATTCACTCAACGCTGCTGCGGCCATGTCGCAACGCCTTCCCAACAGCGTTATATCCGTTCCTGTTTCCTCCGTACAAGAATTAGATGAGGTCCATACTGCCGGGATCCGACCAGATCGGACCCTTATATGGCTGGGAACAGAAGAGCCGCAATTCGCGCTCGATGCTGCCCTCGCCGATCGTGGCATAGAAACCGTGTTCGGCACATTGGGGGGATCTCAATCTCTAGACCGACAATGGGCAGCATCTGGCAGCGATCACAAATACGCCGAATTGGCCGAAGGCGGCATTGAATTGCTTGCCACTGACAGGCCAGAAGCCGCCTTTGAAATTCTCACTTCAGCAGGGCTTGCAGGAACGTCCCATCCCTGTAGGTATTCTGTTTCGGGCCCGTAACAGCAACAGTAATGTCAATAGTTATGTCTCAACCCTCCAGCTCTCCGCAAAAGCGTCGGCGCCTCCCTGCGGCAGAAGCACGGGAGATAATTCTCGATTCCGCGACATCCCTGTTAAAAGAGCGCGGTGTCCACGCTCTTAAGCTTGTCGAGATCGCAAAAGCTGCCGGCATGGGACATTCGAGCGTTCTCCATCACTTCAATACGGTCGATGCGCTGCACGAGGCACTGATCGTCCACATTGCCGAAAAGCTGACCGATGAAGTGGCCTCCCTCGTGAATCAGAGCTTTCCCCGACCGCACCAGGACTCGGTGACAAAAAAGCTCTTTTCTCTTTACGCTGAGGGCCAGTATTCAAAGCTATTTGCTTGGGCGATCTTGTCGAACAGGACGATTCCGACGGCAACGCTTCGCAATCAACTTGCCCGGACTATAGAGCTCATCTCTTCTCAGATTGTCGCCTTTGACTATGACGAGAAGGAGGCCACCATTCTCGCGCGCCGCGGCATCCATCTATTGCTCGCCACTGCGATCGGCAACGGGCTGCTCAATCCGATCGAGAATCAATTGTTCGAGGATGATCCTGCGTTCGATATTGGCCGATGGTTGCATGAAATGCTCATCGACCAATATTTCAGTTCACGGATGAAATCTTAGTGGAGTTTCACGCGAAGTAAGTCCGGCCTCGCGAAAAGAATATCCGATAAGACAAAGACCTAGGGACGTTCCACGGTGCTGATTGACCTGGAACGTCTCTAGCCGTCGCTTTATCATCACTCTTTGACGATCGGCGGAGCGGTCCACTCCGCATCTATGATCTCTTGATCGGGCTCATACATTCTCAATGTCACTTCGAACGGTCCATCCGGAACGGGGAGCCAATTCGCTTCCGGCACGCCCTCAGGCTGTTTCGTTGCAAAATGGACCGTGATCGTGCCATTTTCGTCCGCGACCAGTCCTGTATTGCTGCCAACAGCATATTTATTCAGCGGATTCTCAACCAGGAACCCCTGGTCGTTATAAACCGTCAGGGACCAGAATGCCTCCACCGGTGGGGTATTCCCGTTCTCGTACACCATTTTATACGATGTGTCGCCAGACAAGGGATCGCCATCATCATCCCGCTGAGCATTTTGATAAAGCGCGTAGATGTTCTTGTTGGCCCCAAAGCCGATCTGTGAAACCACGGCGCGAACGAGATAATTGGTATCGTACTCGCCGAGGCTAACCATTGTCGGATCAGGTGACCACACGCTCGTCCGTCCGAGCAGTTTGAACGAGAAATCCAAGAAGTCTTGTGCTTGATCCATCCCCGCATTCAGAGCCTTTAGGTCTCGCCGACGCAAATTGGGATGAAGCGCGCCGTCGCCATCTCCTACGCCCAACCGCATCAAACTCTTCAACCGATCTTCGTCGTCGGTCTGCGGAGGATTCTCTTCAATATACTTGTCAAGTCGGCTGAAAAACGTGGTCGCATCGAGCGACCTAATCACGTCTTCTGGGGACGTTTGCCCTTCAATCGGCTGACATTCCCCAATATCCTCGTGTGACTTATGCCCAGTAAGGGGCGTCAACCGATAGCGCCGCTGCAGGGCATTGACCTTTTTGATGTCGTTTCCGCCCCGGACTTCCGTCCGCCCGATGATCCAAACAAGGTTGGTGGGGGCATAGACCGGCTCCATTCTAGCTGGAAGCTCGCCCTCCCAATCCGGACCGACAATGACGTATTTCGCCGCTTTACCGCCTGTGCTTGCCGAGCCCGGTCCTGCGAAATTATTCGACCAGGCATCCAGCATCGCAAAGAGGTAAAAGCGATCCTTGATCTTGGGGATGTCAAGCACGACCGGCCCTTCGGACAGATCAAGGAAGGCGGAGGAATAGAGTGTGTCCACATTCGGCCGAACCACAGCTCTGAAGTCCGGGCCAGGACGGTCATAAAGTTGTTTGAAAGTATTCATCGGTGCGCCGAGGCCGCAAGGATAAGGCGCCGTCGTCGCTCTGACCGCCGTCTCTTCCATCAATAGGCCAGGGAAACCATATATGTATCCTCCTGCGCCGATAATCTTCGTCTTGACGGGCAGCACCGGAGGCTCCCCGGTCGCACAGGCTTGCGCTGTCAAGAAAGCTGCAGCCACACCTATAGATTGAATATAAAGACGCATGGGACTCCCCTTTATCTAGCCGACTTTTTGCCGACATTTATTTCGATAATGGGTACAGCAAGGATCTAGCCAAAACAAGTCAGAAAGCGCACACGAAGAGTGCTGCGCCTCTATGGCTTGCCATGACAGATTTTTCCGTCGTCCAGTTAAGTATTCATCGAATCGAAGAAATCCTGATTCGATTTCACCTGCCGGAGTTTCTCCAACAGGAACTCAATCGAATCCATTGCATTCATGGGCGACAGAATGCGGCGCAGCACAAAGATTTTGGCCAGCTCGCCTTTCTCAATCAGAAGATCTTCCTTCCGTGTCCCCGATTTGGCGACATCGATGGCCGGGAAGACACGTTTATCGGCGACCTTGCGATCGAGCACGATCTCACTGTTCCCTGTGCCCTTGAATTCTTCGAACACCACCTCGTCCATGCGGGAGCCAGTGTCGATGAGGGCGGTGGCAATGATCGTCAGGGATCCGCCTTCTTCGATATTCCGCGCGGCACCAAAAAATCGCTTGGGTCGTTGCAAGGCGTTCGCATCGACCCCGCCGGTCAGCACTTTGCCGGAACTGGGAACAACGGTATTATAGGCGCGGCCAAGGCGCGTGATCGAATCGAGCAGGATCACCACATCCCGTCCATGCTCCACCAGCCGCTTGGCCTTTTCGATCACCATTTCGGATACGGCCACATGGCGTGACGCAGGCTCATCGAAAGTCGATGAGACGACCTCCCCCTTCACCGACCGCTGCATGTCCGTCACCTCTTCTGGGCGTTCGTCGATAAGCAAGACGATCAGATAACATTCAGGATGATTAGAGGTAATCGCATGGGCAATGTTCTGTAGAAGAACGGTCTTCCCGGTACGCGGCGGCGCAACGATCAAGGCCCGTTGTCCCTTGCCGAGCGGCGCGACGATATCGATCACCCGGGTGGAGAGATCTCGACCACTCTCCCCTTTTTTCAGGCGGCCATTCGGCCCACGGGATCCGGGTTCTTCATCGGTCACAACCTCCATCTTCAGCCGCTCTTCGGGATAAAGCGGTGTAAGGTTGTCGAAATGGACCTTATGCCGGGCTTTTTCCGGCGTTTCGAAATTGACCGTGTTGACCTTAGTCAGTGCAAAATACCGCTCACCATCCTTTGGGCTTCGGATCTCCCCCGTCACCGTATCCCCGGTCTTAAGGGTGAATTTGCGGATCTGCTGCGGGGAACAATAAATGTCATCCGGGCCAGCAAGATAATTGGCATCGGCGGAGCGCAGAAAGCCAAATCCATCGGCAAGGATTTCGAGCACGCCAGAACCGATGATTTCGACATCCTCATCAGCCAATTCCTTGAGAATCGCAAAGAGGAGGTCTTGCTTTCGGAGGGCGGAGGCATTCTCCACGCCGACCTCTTCAGCAAAGGAAACAAGATCCTGAGGGGATTTTTCCTTGATTTCATCAAGGGTGATTTGATCTGGCAGCATAGAGAACCCGTGGGAAGCGGACCGATACGGAAACCAAGGCCACCGTACACCGCAAAGGGGGAAAGGAAGGGGTCGGCAGAAACGCCGTCCTAATATTATGCCCTTTTCTTTGCCCTCGCGTCAATCCGGCAAGACAAGGCGCCTCCCCCACTCCTCATAAAAAAGGTTTGACGATGACCATGATCACAATAACCGCCAGCAGGGCAAAGGGCACTTCGTTGATGATCCGCCAGAACCGTTCCGACCGGGGCCGCTGCCCGCCCTCAAATGCCCTCTGACTGACACTGTAGAAGCCATGAAGGCCCGACATCGCCAGCACCGCGATGAATTTGATCGTGAACCAAACAGTGGCGGCAAGGGACGGCACGAGGGCAATCAGCGCCAGGCCGAAAAGCCAGGTGGCGATCATGGCCGGCGTCATGATGCCTTTCAGAAGGCGACGCTCCATCGTGACGAAAAACCCCTCTGCCTCTCCCCCAGCTTCGGCTTGGTGATGATAGACGAACAAACGAGGCAGATAGAGCATGGCCGCCATCCAGGCGACGACGCTCAGAATGTGGAGGACTTTGATCCACAGATAGAGGGACGAGGTCATAAGCCCCCGCTAGCGGCCGCGGACATGGTTGACCAGCGCCGCCACATTTTCAGGCGGTGTCTGCGGCACAAGCCCATGACCGACATTGAACACGAAAGGCCGTCCCTCAAAAGACGCTCTTAACTGATCGGCCGCTTTTAGCATCTCCGTCCCGCCCTTGACGATCAGCAGGGGATCAAGCCCCCCCTGCACGACGGCAAGGGGTGAGAGGGCCTCCGCCGCCCAATCCGCAGGCATACCGGTATCAATCGACACCGCCGCAATGTCGGGAAGGGCTGCAATCTTACGGTAGAGTGGGCCACTGCCGCGGGGAAAGCCAATGACAGGGATATCGGCATGTGCGCGCAACGCCGCCGCAATACGCGCCACCGGTGCCACGCAAAACTGATCGAACAGCGCCTCAGGCAGACCCCCGGCCCAGCTGTCGAAGAGTTGGATGACCTCAGCGCCGGCATCGACCTGCTTTTTCAGATAGTCGATGGTTGCGTCGGTCAGCACATCGATGATCGCCGCAAATCGCTCTCTGTCGTCATAAACGACCGCTCTCAATCCGGCGGGATCTTTCACACTTCCCCCCGCCAGCATATAGGTTGCCACGGTCCAGGGCGCGCCAGCAAAGCCGATGAGCGCTTTTTCCTGAGGTAAGGCTGCCCGCACGCGGGAGACCGTTTCATAGATCGGCCCAAGACGGTCGTGAATATCGCGTTGCTCGAACAAAACTGCGGCATCGCCTTCGGCAAGGGCTGGCGCCAGACGCGGCCCCTCCCCCGGTTCAAACCACAGGTCCATCCCAAGGGCTTGCGGAACCAACAATATATCCGCGAAAAGAATGGCTGCATCGAGGTCGTACCGATCAATCGGCTGAAGCGTCACCCTGGCCGCCTTTTCAGGCGTATAACAAAGATCGAGGAACCCTCCGGCATTGGCCCTGAGGTCACGATATTCCGGAAGATAACGGCCTGCCTGGCGCATGAACCAGATGGGCGGAATCTCCTGAACCGTTCCTCGCAAAACCGATGTCAGTAAGGTCATCCTGCAGCTCCCCGTTCATAATTATGCGTAGAGTCTATTAAGGGATAGGGAGTCATAGGCATGGGGGATATGGGGAAAAGCGGGTTTCCCCCGCCTTTTTCGGCCCTCTTTTCAACATCTGAGAATTTTTCCCGTTCATCTTTTGTTAACCTTGACGGCCAGCCATACCAGGCGCTGCCGAAAGTCGTCACAGCAAGAGATTCCCGGTTTTCCAGAACATCGCAATCTCAGCGGTATTACCGGCCTCGTGCTGGCAAAAAAGGGGGGATGTGTTTATAGCGTCGCCCTCAATGGCGAGGGCGGACGTGTTATTCACTCATGGCCGATTGCGGCTTGACCAACGGAGCAGGGTATGACTGCGCGGCCTGACCCCGTCCTCCCCCACCCCACCACAACGTGGTTTCACGTCCACCTTGTCTCCGACTCCACCGGCGAAACCCTCAGCACGCTTCTGAAGTCGACATCGGCCCAGTTCGAAACCGCGCGACCACTGGAGCATGTAGCCGCCCTGGTGCGGAGTAATGCCCAATTGGATAAGGTTCTCACCCGGATCGAACAGGCGCCGGGCCTCGTCATGTACACGATCGTTGATCGTCAATTGCGACGCCGGCTCGAAGTGAAATGTGCTGAATTGCAGGTGCCGGCCATTCCGGTGCTCGACCCCCTCCTTAACGCATTCACAGACTATCTCGACCTCAAGCAGACCACGGAAACCGGCGCTCAACACCGTTTGGATGCCGATTATTTTCGGCGTATTGCGGCGATGGACTACACCCTCGCCCATGATGACGGCCAATCGACATGGGACCTTGATAATGCCGATGTCGTCCTGGTGGGGGTCAGTCGAACCTCGAAAACGCCGACCTGCATGTATCTCGCCCATCGCGGGGTAAAGGCGGCGAATATCCCGCTTGTGCCGACAAGCGATCCGCCGCCGGAATTGTTTACGCTGCGCAAGCCCTTGATCGTCGGGCTGACCGCCAGTCCCTTGCGATTGTCCCAGATCCGCAAGACCCGGCTCAATAATCTGACGGCTGAAGAATCGGCGGATGCCTATTACGAAGAGGATCGAGTGCGGGACGAGATCACCAAGGCAAAGCGCATGTTCGCCAAACAGGGATGGCCGATCATCGACGTGACGCGACGGTCCGTCGAAGAAACCGCGGCCAAGGTTCTTACCCTCTTGTCTGCCCGCCGCGGGGGCGATGTAACACAAGGATGACCGACCTTATCCTTGCGTCCAAAAGTGCCTCCCGCCAAGCGATCCTTCGGGGCGCCGGTATCCCGTTCATTGCTCAGCCCAGCGATGTCGATGAGGGGGCGATCAAGTCGCGTGAACGGGCGGCAGGGCAAAGCCCGGGGGAGATTGCGCTGATCCTCGCCGAAGCTAAGGCGTTGGCCCTGTCCGTGCCGGAACAAAAGATCGTCATCGGCTGCGATCAGGTGCTCGAATTTGAAGGGCATTTATACGATAAACCGGTGGATATGCCGGAGGCGAAGGCCCGCCTATTAAGGATGGCCGGTCACACCCATTATCTGCGCAGTGGTTTGGTGGTCGCGCAGGGGGGGGGCATCATCTGGCGGTACCGCGATGTCGCCCGGCTCACCATGCGCCCCGTGACCGTGGCGGGGGTGGAGGCCTATCTCGACTGTGTCGGTCCGCGTATCCTCAACACCGTTGGCGGCTATGAATTAGAGGCCGAAGGCGTCCGTCTATTTGACAGTGTCGAGGGGGATTACTTCACCATCCTGGGGCTGTCGCTCTTTCCTCTGATGGCCTTTCTGAGAGAGCGGGAGATCCTGCCATGGTGACGCTGCGGGCCGCGGTCATCGGCCATCCGATCCAGCAAAGTCTGTCGCCGCGTCTTCATCGACGGTGGATCGCCAATTATGGGATCGAGGCAACGTTCGAGGCTGTGGATGGCCAGTCCCCTGAGGGGTTTCGGGCATGGGTTGCCGGTATGGCCGATCATGACTTTGTCGGCTGTTCGGTGACGATCCCCTTCAAGGGAGAGGCCCTGGCCATTGCCGATCGACGGAGTGAGGCGGCGATGGCCATCGGGGCTGCGAACCTTCTTGTCCGGACGCCGACGGGCTTGCTTGCGGATAACACCGATGGGGTTGGGTTTGCCGCCGCCGCTGCGGCACTGCCGCTTGGGACAAGCCGGCAATGTGCCCGCGTGATCGGCGCGGGAGGGGCGGCGCCCGCTATAGTATGGGCGCTCAAGAGCCTCGGCTATAAGCGGGTGGAGA
Organism: Parvularcula bermudensis HTCC2503; assembly: GCF_000152825.2. NCBI lineage: Bacteria > Pseudomonadati > Pseudomonadota > Alphaproteobacteria > Parvularculales > Parvularculaceae > Parvularcula > Parvularcula bermudensis. The sequence continues at coordinate 806,318 of NC_014414.1, read as the reverse complement.
TCACAAATAGATCCCCGGAGAAGGCCCGACTTATTGCAGATCGGTTCGATATAGAAATAATCGATTGGGCAGCGCGCTCCTCGCTGGAGGCGGTCGATCTTCTGGTGAATAGCACGGCTGCGGGCATGAAGGGGCAACCGCCCCTCGATATCGAGGTCGACAGTCTGCCCAAAACAGCCACGGTCATCGACATCGTGACCACGCCGGCGAGAACCCCCTTGTTACGCGCGGCAGAGGCGCGAGGCCTACCCGTCGCCAATGGGCTCTCAATGCTGGTTCATCAGGCCATCCCGGCCTTCGCCGCATGGTTCGGACCCCGACCTGACGATGCCGAAGAGGCGCTGGCCTATCTCGAAGAGAGGACGGGCGCGTGAAACGGATCGGCCTGACCGGGGGGATCGGCATGGGGAAGAGCACCACCGCCGATATGTTTAAGGCCGCGGGTCTTCCTGTCTGGGATGCCGATGCGGCAGTGCACCGGCTCTATGCCCCAGGCGGTGCGGCGGTGGACCCGGTGCTTGAGGCCTTTCCGGAGGCCGGATCATCGGCAACGGGTGTCGATCGCCAGCGTCTGTCCCAATTTGTCCTCGGCGATCGCGAGAAGCTTGCGCAGCTTGAGGCGATTGTTCACCCGCTTGTCGCGATGGACCGCCAGCGCTTTGCTGACCGTGCCGAGGCCGAAGGTCACGAGGCCGTCGTCTTCGATATCCCCTTACTGTTCGAGAATGGCGTTCAAGACGCGTTCGACATGGTCGTGGTGTGCTCAGCGCCGGAGGAGGTCCGGCGGACGCGGGTCCTGGCGCGCCCCGGCATGACCGTGGAAAAATATGAGAGCATCGTTGCGCGTCAAACGCCGGAGGCCGAAAAGCGCGCCCTCGCGGAGGTGATTGTCCCAACGGGGGAGGGGCTCGACGCGGCACGGGCGGTGGTCGACACGATCGTGTCCCGCCTGCGCGCCCGCGCGGCTGACGAATCACGGTAACACCCCTTATGCGTCAGATTGTATTCGATACCGAAACGACCGGATTAGATCCGCTTGACGGCCACCGGGTCGTCGAAATCGGGGCTGTGGAAATGGTGAATGGGGCGCTGACCGGGCGCACATTCCACGTCTATGTGAACCCCGAACGGGATATGCCGGAGGCCGCCTATCGCGTTCATAAATTGTCATCGCAATTTCTGGCCGACAAGCCGATTTTCAAAGACCCCGCGATTGGGCAGGCTTTCTATCAATTTTGCGAAGGCGCCGTTCTGGTCGCGCATAATGCCAGCTTTGACTGCAAATTCATGCAGCATCATTTGGACGAGATCGGCCTTCCATGGGCATGGGGCGAACCCGGCGATATCGTCGATACGTTGCAAATCGCGCGGAAACGCTTTCCCGGTTCGCCATCCTCCCTCGATGCGCTGTGTCAACGCTTCGGCATCGATCTGACCGAACGCGAAGCGCAAGGACACGGCGCGCTGCTCGATTCGCGCTTATTGGCCGAGGTCTATATCGAACTGACCGGCGGTCGGCAGGGCGGGCTGATCTTCGACCCCGATCAATCCGTTGGGGGACGACGCAAAGCTAGGGGGGAGCCCGCCCGTCAGCGTCCAGGACCCCGTCCCCAATTGCTCACCGACGAGGAACATGCGGCCCATGCCGCCCTTATCGGCGAGATGAAGGACCCGCTCTGGGCGCGCTATACGGCTGACGCTGTTACGGATCGGTCGCGGGGGGGGTGACCCGGTCGAGGCGCGCCCGGATCTCGCCTTCGGTTACCGTCGCGCCGGTGTCGGGCAAAAGCGCTAGCGCTTGACGCCAGCTCTCCTCGGCCTCTCCCCATTCATTCCTGGCGGCCTGAATCTGACCTGCCCAATAAAGCGTATCTGGATCATTCGGCATGAGCTGGAGGGATCGGGCGATGAGCTGCGCGGCGGCTGACGTCTCACCGCGATCCATCTGTTGCCGGGCAAGGCCCCGCCAAATCGCCGCGGAAAGGACGGGATGGGAGGGAAGGGCCCGGTCGATCCTCTCCACGAGCTGTGGCGAAGAGGGGGCCTTCAATAGCTCGCCCACGGGCGTTTCAAGCACAAATCTTAAGGCTTCGCTGCGTCGTTCCTGGGCCATGAGAAGATTGGCGAGACCGATACGGATAGCTTGGGAATTCTCGAAAGCGGCGAGCCCGTTTCGCCATGTCGTCTCCGCAGCGCCGGTTCGGCCCAATTGAGATTGTAAAGTTGCTGTTTCGATCACGAAATAGGGGAGGGATGGAAAAGCACTCCGCCCCGCCTGGAGGACGCTGAGTTGCCGCTCGGACTTCCCCGTGCGTCCATAAATCTCTGCCAGTTCGCGATAAAGGTAAGGGCGTGACACCCCCTCCGCGCGCCATGCCTCAAGCAAGGCGGTGAGGCGGTCTGATTGACCGCTTCGCTTGAGGGCCTCGATCCGCAATTGACGCGCCGGATCATGGGTATCGACCTCGATCAGCGCCTCGGTCAGTCGCCGGGCGGCGGAAAGCTTCCCCTCTTCCATGGCAAGGCTCGCCAGGAACCTCAACGCGCCGGGGGCGGCGGGATTGAGCCGCCGGACCCGCGCCGCCAACGCTTTGGCTTGGGCGAAATCTCCGCTTCGGCGGTACGCTTCGGCCGCCGCCAGGGTAAGGTCGATGCGGGAGGGAAACCGTCGGGCCATGCGATGGAGAAGCGCGGCTGCCTGATCGGCGTCCCCCGCGGCGAGGGCTTCGGCGACAAGATATTCGACCGCGATGGTGGCCTCCGCCGACCGATCCACAATACGGCGGAGGGCCGCGCGTTTCTCGGCATCGGCCCCTTCCGCGGCGAGGATGCGCAAGGCGGCAAGGTCCGGGCTGTCCCCCCGCACAGCGGCGAGGGCGGTCACCGCCGCTTGGGTCTGTCCCCGAGCCAACGCCAATTGGATATCGAGGACCGAGCGCTCGGCGGCCGCGGTGCCGGGCAGCCGCTGGAGATACTCCTCCGCCTCGGTATAGCGTCCGGCCCCAAGCGCCTCCCGTGCGGCAGCGGTGAGCAAGGCGGCGGAGGGGGCCCGGACTTCCTTGACGGCGACGGCACATTGACCCGCTTGGCGGCAGAGAAGCTGGGCCCTGGCATTGAGACTATCCATCGATCCGCCGCGGAGAAATGATCGGGCTCGGGCAAGATCACCGCGGGCAAGGGCCAATTCCGCCCGTTTGAGGGACGCGGCGTTGGGATCGATCAACAAGGGCTCAACCGCCGCCAGCAGGCGATCGGCGCGGTCGGGATCTCGACCTTGCCATATTAGGCTATCGGCCAGGGCCAGGCCGAGGCTCGCATTTTCCGGGTCTGACTGACGAAGCTGTGTGAGGATTTCCTGCGCTGTGCCTTCCGACCCGCCCTTGAGGGCAACCCCAAGTCGTCCCACCGGATCGTCGGGCCCCAAAAGGTCCGCAGCAGGAGAGGCGCGGGGGTCATTCCCGGTCAAGGCGAGCACCAGGGCCACTCGCCGGGCGGCATCGGCCGATTGCGGGGCCAGGGCTAGGCTGGCTTCCGCCGGGGCCAGGGCCGCGAACGGGGTACCGCCGGCAATGAGCGTATCCGCAAGGCGGGATTGCAGGACGATATCGGTGGGGGAGACGGCCACCAATTTCTCCAAAAGGGGGATCGTTCTGCCCGTCGGGGCGTCCTCGATATCGGCCACCTCAAGCGCACCGCGCAACGCCCCCTCATGCTTGGTATCGGCGCGAAGGGCGTTATCGAATTGGATGCGGGCACGGAACGTATCGCCTTCTTGGAGATACGCATTGCCGAGCTCTGTGAACTTCTCCGCCCGCTCCGCTGCGTTCTCGCATGCGGAGAGAAGACCGAGGACACAGCCCAAGAGGCACAGAAGTCCGATCGCCCGTGACCTGTCTCCCATCAACTGAAATCGATGGCGCGACCGGCTTTTTCCCAGTCACCGTACCGGGTGGGATTGGTGTCCCGCGCCGCGCCGCCCACTTCTCGGGCCTGATCTTCACGGGCGATCGCGTCTCGGCGATCTCTCGCTTCCCGAAGCGCCGTGATCTCCGTTTCGGACAGCCGGCGGCCGTTGACGATCAGGGGAATGCCATCATCGGTCGTTGGGACCGGGGCTTGTCCTTGGTCGGGGGCGTCGTCTTTTCCGGCATTGTCGGTCACTGGCGGTGCTCCCAAGCGCTTCCTATTTCTGAGGGGTATTTAGGTGAAAAGGGCACAGACTTCCATGAATGCGACGTTGCGCACCTTCATGCTGATTGCGGCGATTACCGCGCTTTTCGGCCTGATCGGCCTTCTGATTGGCGGACCAAAAGGCATGGTCATTGCGCTTGGTTTTGCCGCCGTGATGAATTTCTTTAGTTATTGGAACGCGGATAAGATCGTCCTGCGCATGTACAAAGCCGAGGAGGTGTCCCCGGATACCCCCAATCCTCGACTTCGGCGTTATGCCGAGGGGGTGATCGGATTGGCGGGCAGGGCCGGTATGCCGCCGCCAAAGGTCTATGTCATCGACAACGCTCAGCCAAACGCCTTTGCGACCGGACGAAACCCCGAAAATGCCGCCGTGGCCGCCACCAGCGGCCTTCTCAATCTTCTGACCGAAGAAGAAGTGCTTGGGGTCATGGCGCACGAGCTGGCGCATGTCCGAAACCGCGATACCCTGACCATGACGATTACGGCGACATTGGCAGGGGCCATTACAGCCCTGGCGAATTTCGCGTTCTTCTTCTCCGGCAATCGTCAAAATGCGGGCGGCGCACTCCAGACCTTGGCGATCATGATCCTGGCCCCCTTGGCGGCGAGCTTGGTTCAAATGGCGATCAGCCGGACAAGGGAATATGAGGCCGACAAGATCGGCGCTGAGATCTGCGGCAATCCGCTATGGCTGGCGTCGGCCCTGGCGAAAATTTCCAATGGTGTTGCGCGAATCCCAAATGCCACGGCGGAACGAAACCCGGCATCGGGGCAGATGATGATCATCAATCCCTTGAACGGCCAGGGGGCGGACAATCTCTTTTCCACGCACCCGGCAACGCAAAACCGCATCGATCGGCTGGTGGCGATGAACGGGGGCGGATCTCCTGCCTCCCCAGGACCATGGGGCGGCGAGGTCGCCAAAGCCGAGGGGGGCGTGCGCGGGCCCTGGGGCTAATCCCCAACAGAGGGAGCTTCCCGCGCTTGCACGTAAGCGCGGGGCTTACATCTCCTTGTCTGGCTCCGGGGACGCGCCATCCGGTGCAGCAGCGCTGTCGCCCTCATCGGTTGTGGGGCTGGGCGCGGACCCATTGGTTGTGCTTTTGGCGGCGGTTTTCTTGGTGGCTTTCTTCGTCGCCTTTTTTGCCGCTTTTTTCGTGGCGGTTTTCTTTGTCGCGGTCTTGGTGGCCGCGCGCTTCATCGTCGCACTGGACTGAGGGCCTGTGCTGACCGCGGGCTCTTCCCCCCCTTGCGCGGGAAGGTCGTCGGGCTCATCCGCCGCCTCGGTTAAATCTCTTGTGCTGGCTTGCGCCGGGTCGGAGGTCGTCAGCCCCGCCTCAAACCCGCCGCCCGTCACGGCTTGTCCCTTGAGATGATCATCGATCGACAGGATGGCGATCAGGACCTCCGATGCCACGCGCAACACCAGAACCGTGAGAATGAATTTGAACGGGACGAGAAGAAGCAGTCCGATATCGAGATCGAACACATGATTTGCGGTTTCATAGAGGGTGATGACCACGACGTAGAAGAGGGCGACGTAGTATAGAACCCTGACCAATCCTCGCCCGAGATGATCTTCGAAGCTGAGGAAGCGGCCGATCAAATCGGACATGCGGGTCTCCTTTGGGTGCGGGTGGCAGGAACGAGCATCAGGCTAGCGAACCCCGTTCGCGGACGGTCCGCAAGGCCCCGGTGTGTCAAGGTCAGCGCAAAATGACGCGCCCAGCGGTCGTCCGATCTCAGTGGGCTTGTTCCCAGCTGGCCCCTTGTCCCGCCTCGACGACGAGGGGAACGCTGAGGGAGAGGGCCGGGCCGGCCGCCCCTTCCATCACGTCCTTGAGAACGGCGGCGGTTTCGTCCGCCTGATCGGCCGGGCATTCCACGACCAATTCGTCATGAACCTGGAGCAGCATCTTGGCGGAGAGGCGATGCGCGGCCAACGCCGCGGGCACGCGAATCATGGCGCGTTTCACGATGTCAGCGGCGGACCCTTGGATGGGGGCGTTAATCGCCTGACGCTCGGCGCCCATGCGGATATTGGGCTGCTTGGCCTTGATATTGGGGGTGTGGGAGCGACGACCAAAGAGCGTTTCGACATAGCCATGGACCCGCGCGCCTTCGATCGTCTCGTCCATATAGGCTTTGATCCCCGGAAACCGCTCGAAATATCGTTTGATGAAGAGGCTGGCCTCATCCCGGCCAATTCCCAGATTTCGAGCCAGGCCAAAGGCTGAAATCCCATAGATGATGCCGAAATTGATCGCCTTAGCTTGCCGCCTGATACTGGGATCCATCCCCTCAAGCGGGACGCCGAACACCTCCGCCGCCGTCATGGCATGGATGTCGAGGCCCTGGTGGAAGGCCTCGATCAGGGGACCGATCTCAGCGATATGCGCCAACAGGCGAAGCTCGATCTGGCTATAATCGGCCGAGATCAGAACATTTCCATCCTCGGGAATGAAGGCCTCCCGAATTTTGCGACCATCCTCAGTCCGTATCGGGATGTTTTGTAAATTCGGATCGTTCGAGGACAACCGCCCTGTCGTCGTTGAGGCGAGAGAGAATGAGGTGTGGACGCGGCCGGTTTTGGGATGAATGCTCTCCGACAGGGCATCCGTATACGTCCCTTTTAACTTTGCCAATCCCCTGTGGGAGAGGATTTCTTGGGCGATTTCGGCCCCATCGGCGGCGAGTGTTTCAAGGGTATCGGCGGCCGTTGACCAGGCGCCGGTCTTGGTTTTCTTGCCACCGGGCAGTCCCAGCTTGCCGAACAAGATATCGCCGATTTGCTTGGGGCTGGCGAGATTAAAGCGCTCACCGGCAATGTCGTGGACGGCGGCCTCATGGGCGGCCATGCGCTGGGCGAACTCCCCCGACAAGGCGGACAAGCGGTCACGGTCCACCTTGATGCCAGCACGCTCCATATCGGTGATGACCGAGACAAGCGGGCGATCCATGGTTTCGTAGACGGTGTAGACCTGGCTCTCAATCGCGCGTGATTTCAGGATGGTATGGAGCCTGAGGGTGACATCCGCATCTTCCGCCGCGTAGATATAGGCGTCCTTTATAGGCACATCCCCGAACGTCTTTTGTTTCTTCCCGGTGCCCACAATTTCTTTATACGGAATGGGCTCATGACCAAGGTGACGCTTGGACAGCTCATCCATGCCGTGCAAACTGGCGAAACCGCAATCGGCGGCGTAGCTCAGCAGCATTGTATCGTCATACCCGACGACATCGATATCTCGCTCACGAAGGATCAACAAATCGTATTTGAGGTTCTGACCGACCTTCAGGATCGAGGGGTCGAGGAGAACGGGCTTGAGGATGTCAAGCGCGGTCGCCTCACTCATTTGTTGAGAGTGTTCAGGATCGTCGAGGGAGAGATCTGTCTGCCCGTGGCCGACAGGCACATAGTACGCCTTACCCGGAACGATCGAGAAGGAAATGCCGCATAAATTCGCCTTCATCCCTTCGAGGTTATCCGTCTCCGTATCGATCGCAATGATGCCATGTTCCTCCGCCTCCGCCATTAGCGCGCGAAGGATCTTGGGGTCGAAGATGATCTCATAGCCATTCTGGTCGATGGGAACCGCCGCAGGCGACGCCTCGGTCGTGGGGACCTCAAGTCCCCCCGCCTCGCGTATGCGTTTCGGCAGCGTATTGAACTCCATCTCGTCTTCGAGGAAGCGGACGAGCGCTGCGTGATCGAAGGGGGACAAGCCCAGATCTTCGGGCGCCTCTTCTACCGGGACATGCCGGTCAAGCGTCACCAATTGGCGGGAGAGGAGGGCATCCTCCCGGTGCGCGATCAGCATCTCTCGGCGCTTTTTCTGTTTGATCTCGTCTGCCCGGTCGAGAAGCGCGTCGAGCGACCCGTAATCCTCCAGCAATTGCGCCGCGGTCTTTGGGCCAATTCCCGGGACGCCCGGGACATTATCGGTGGAATCTCCCATCAGCGCTTGCATATCGATCATCCGCTCCGGCCCGGCGCCGAATTTTTCGATCACGGCTTGTCGATCGATAATGCGGTTCTTCATGGGATCGAACATGACCGTCCGATCCGTGATCAATTGCATCAAGTCCTTATCCGATGAGACGATAACGGTCTCCGCGCCTTTTTCCTCGGCCAGTCGAGCGTGTGTGGCGATGATATCGTCGGCTTCGTAGCCTGCCATTTCGAGGCATGGCAGACCGAAGGCGCGGGTGGCGTCCCGGACGAGGGGGAATTGAGGGACGAGATCTTCGGGCGGGGCCGATCGGTTGGCCTTGTACTCATCGTAAAGCGCGTTGCGAAAAGACTCGCCTGAATGGTCGAAGACAACGGCGAAATGGGTGGGTTGGCCGATTTCCTCCTGCGCCGCGTCGTGGGCATCACTGACCAACTTCCAGAGCATGTTGCAGAAGCCGAATACAGCGCTGGTCGGCGTTCCGTCTTTCTTTTGAAACCGCTCAGAGCCGCCGGCATGGCGGTCGAGGACATGGAACGCGCGGAAAATATAGGCGGAGCCGTCGACAAGATAGAGACGGCTGTCCGGCCCGAGGGGAAGGGTCTGTGCCATCAAGACCGCTTAAGCGAGGAAGGACGCGGGGCAAAGCGTGCCGCGCCGCTTCTTTCGCAAATTCTGCTCGCTGCCTGTTACGCGCTGATCGCCCGAAGCGGCGCCGCCTCGGCAAGGAATTTCCGCTCTTCAGCCTCATCAAAGCGCTCGCGAATGAAGGCGGCAAGGCGCGGTTGGATCACTTCGCGCCATTTCGAGCCGCTGAACACCCCGTAGTGACCAGCGCCCTCCTGAACATAATCCTGCTTGTCGCTGGCACTCAGGGACGTGCATAGATCGTGGGCGGCCTGGGTTTGGCCGATACCCGAAATATCGTCGAGTTCACCCTCGATGGTCAAAAGGCCGGTTTTCGTGATCTTGGAACAATCGACCTTGTCGCCCCGATGGAAGAACAGGCCCCGGGGAAGAAGATATTCCTGAAAAACGTCGCGTATCGTCTGAAGGTAGAATTCAGCCGTCATATCGCAGACGGAGAAATATTCGTCGTAGAATTTTTCATGCTTGGCGACGGAGGCGTTGTCTCCTTGCATGATATTTTCGAAGTAATCCCAGAAGGCGGAACTGTGACGTTCGGCATTCATCGACATGAAGCTGTAGAGCTGGAGAAACCCTGGATAGACGCGCCGCGAGACCCCCGCATTCGGCGCGGGGACGGTTTGGATCATATTCTGTTCAAACCACTCAAAGGCGCGTTGCTCCGCCAAGAGATTGGTGACCGTCGGGCTGCGCCGCGCATCGATGGGACTGCCCATAATCGACATTGAGCGAGGGGTCGCAGGATCGTCCGCGGCGGCCATCACGGCCGTTGCCGCAAGGAGCGGCGGGCCGGGCTGACATACGGCAATCGTATGGGCGCCGGGGCCGATCGCTTGGAGAAACTCGATCAGATAGTCGATGTAGTCATTGAGATTGAAGCGGCCGAAAAAGACCGGGACCGTGCGCGCATCCACCCAATCGGTGATGAAGACCTCGTGGTCGGGCAGCATCGCCGCCACCGTCCCCCGGAGCAGGGTGGCATAATGGCCGGACATTGGTGCCACGATTAACACACGCGGGTCGGGACCCGATCGTCCTGCGGTGCGGCGGGCATCGGGATCGCGAACGAAACGACGAAGGCTGCCAAAGGGCTTTTCCATGACCGTCTCGATCTTCACGGGAACCGCGTGGCCATCGATATAGGTTTCGGGCAGCTGCCAATCCGGTTTGCCATATCGCCGGGTCAGGCTGTCAAAAACCTTGAGGCTGGCGAGACCGGGCCGGGCCGCAATCGAGGGCGCATCCTCCGGCAACAGGGACTCAAGCGTCTGTGCAACGGTTCGCGCGGCGGCGTTATAGGGGGCGAGGAGCTGATGACCGAGTTCGTAGGCGGTGTAGAGCATGATGGTGTGACCTGCTGACCAAAATGGTGCGTTGCAGTAGAGTGTAGCGCCATTTGGTTGATGAAACAGCCGTCCCCCCAGCTATTCGCTTAAAATCCTACGGATCGCTTTCGCGAGGAGCGCGGGATCGGTGCTGTCAGGAAAGGCCAAGACAGGCGTCCCCGCCGCGTCGGTTAGGAAAAATATCCTTTGGTGATCAATCGTATAGCCCAGAGCACTGTCCGGCAGCTCACGCCGGGCGGCATAATAATTGAGGGCCAGCCGCGCGTCGTCGATCGCCGCTTGCGATCCGGTGAGGCCAAGGATCCGACCATCATAGGCAAGGTGGTTCCGAAGCCGCTCTGGGTCATCTCGCGCCGGGTCGACGGAAATGAACAGGGGCTGAATGGCTTTGCTCTGCGCGCCCAACCTGTCGAGGGTTTGGGTCATGATGCCAAGCGCCGCCGGACAGATATCCGGACAGGCGGTAAACCCAAAATATATAAACATCGGTTTGCCCTCAAAACGTTCGTCCGTCGCGGGTTCCCCCTGATCGTCGATGAGGTCGAAATCGGCGTCGAATGCTTCATTGAGGGTGATGGCCCCCGGCATTGGGCGATCGTTCGGTGCTTGCCCGCAGGCCATCAAGGTCAAGGTCAGAACGAGAGCAATGGGGCGGATCATGATGTCACCTCTCTTTGAGAATGATGCGACGCTATCTAGGGACATGAATAAGTCGTCCGCTATCTCCGGCAATCGTCCCATGGAACTCCTCCGGATCAGAACGATCACGAATTTGCGCTGGTTTGCGGTGATCGGACAGTTGACGGTCACCCTTCTGGTGCGGTTCGGCATGGGCTACCCCCTGCCGCTTGGACCGATCCTGTCTGTCATCGCCATCGGCGCCGCTGTCAATTATTTCGTCTGGCAACAAAAGAGACCTAACAAGGCGGTGGCCGGAAATGAATTGGCCGGTCACCTTCTCTTCGATGTCCTACAGATCGGCGGGATCCTGTTCCTGACAGGGGGCATCGGGAATCCGTTTGCTGTCTGGCTCATTCTTCCCTCGATGTTGGCGGCATTTGCCCTTGATATCCGACGGGCGGGGGTGGTGATTGTGGGGATCGTGCTTGTTCTGACTCTGATCGCCCTTTGGCACTCTCCCTTGCCGGGGCCGGAGCAGGCCTCCCCGCTGATCGAGCTGGGCTCTTGGGCAGCGTTGTTATTGGGGGTCGTCTTTACGGCGGCCTATGCGCGCCAGGTGGCGATTTCTCAAAGGCGACTGTCAACGGCCCTCGACGCCGCCCATGGTGTCTTGGCGAGGGAAGAGCGATTGACCGCCGTCGGCGGGCTGGCGGCGGCGGCGGCCCATGAGCTCGGCACCCCGCTCGCAACGATCCAGGTCACCGCCCGGGAGATGGAGCGGGAATTGCCCGACGGCCCGCTAAAGGAAGATGCTCAGCTCCTCATTTCGCAAACGCAACGATGCCAGCGCATCCTCACCCGGCTGTCCGAAGTGGGGGAGAGCGGCGATGCCCGCCATGCGCAAATCGCCCTCGAAGAGCTCTTGCGGGAGGCGGCCAAACCCTTCCTCACCCCCAAAGGACCAAAGGTGAGTTTCGTCTTCGACCCTCGGTCGGACAGTGCGCCCCCCGATCAGCTCGTGAGAAATCCGGCGATGATCTACGGCCTACGAACGCTTATCGAAAACGGGGTCAAATTCGCGCGGGAGACGGTTAGGGTCACCGCCTCATGGGACAGTAATTCGTTGTTCGTGACCATTGAAGACGATGGCCATGGCTTTCCGCATGACGTCCTGTCGCGATTGGGTGAACCCTTCCCGCGGACCGACAGCTATCGCGCGCTGAATGGTAAGCAGGGCCTTGGCCTTGGCTTCTTCATCGCGAAGACATTGCTTGAGCGCTCGGGCGCCAGCCTGACCTTCGGAAATCGCCTGCGACTTTCTGGGGCTTGGGTTGAGGTGCGATGGCCTCTCGTCAGACTGCACGAAAACCCTATTTACATGGAAAGCACTCACGGGGAGCCAATGTCTTTATGAGCGAAACCGCACATAGGGCAGCCATGCCCGACAGATTGCCGCACGATAAGTCGTGCCTAATCGTCGATGACGATCAACCCTTTCGGACCCGCCTGGGGCGCGCGATGGAGAAGCGTGGCTTCGATCCTATCCTGGCCGAAAGCGTGGCGGAGGCGGTGGCGTTGATCAATGAGCACGCCCCCTCCTACGCCGTCGTGGATCTACGGCTGGAGGACGGCGATGGCATCGAAATCGTCAACAAGCTGCACGAAAAGCGACCGGATGCGCGCGCGATCATCCTGACCGGCTATGGCAATATCACGACGGCCGTCGCTGCGGTCAAAGCGGGCGCGATCGATTATCTCGCCAAGCCCGCCGATGCGGACGATGTGCAGAAATCCCTTCTTGCCCCCCCGGGCGAGATGCCGGAGCCGCCGGAAAACCCCATGTCTGCCGATCGGGTACGGTGGGAGCACATCCAGCGGGTTTATGAGCTGTGTAACCACAATGTGTCGGAGACAGCGCGGCGGCTGGGGATGCATCGGCGGACCTTGCAGCGGATCCTCGCCAAGCGGGCGCCCATGTAAGCGCGATCCCGGCCCTTAGCGCGGGCCATGGATGAGGTCATGGATAAAGGCGAGCTTCGCCTGAATCTCTTCTGAGATCACAAAGGGATAGAGATCAGGCTGTCCCATGGACCGGTTGATGGCGTTGATGGCGATGGTGACCGGTACCCACGCCTTGATCAAATCGTTTGTGGACGGTGCCCGATAGGGGTCGAAGGTCAAGGTGACCTTCGACTGACTGTGATCGGAAATGGGGTTTTCCACGGCGAGGGAGTAGGCATCGGCCGTCTCCAGGGAATCGGCGATGTGGGTGTAATGCGCCCAGGTTTCCGCAAAATCCTCCCAAGGGTGAGAGGTGGCATAGCTGGATATATAGCGCTGCGACCAATTGGGGGGCGGGCCCTGTTCGTAGTGGGCCTTTAGGGCCGCGGCGTAATCTTGGGTCTCGTCACCGAAAATATTTCGAAAGGCGGCCAATTTTCCGGCATCCCGCACGAGGAGGTCCCAGTAATAATGGCCGACTTCATGCCGAAAATGGCCGATAAGGGTCCGATAGGGCTCCCCCATGGCTTGTCGACGTTTCTCCCGCTCGGCGTCGTCGCCTTCGGCAATATCAAGGGTGATCAAGCCATGCTCGTGGCCGGTAAAGATCGGCGCGATGGAGCCATCGGACCGCTGTTCATCGGCGAGGAACTCAAAGACCAGGGGTTCTGGGGCGCCACTCGCCTCGGTCGGCCGGGGCAGGGCCCAGCGGATCAGCGAATAGAAGAGATGCCGTTTTGCTTCCTCGATCGTCCGCCATCGGTCGATATTCCCAGGGATCGTCAAGTCGGGGATCGTTGAATTATGCTGACAGCAATCGCAGAGCTGCGGACCTGTACTCTCGCTCACCAGCCAATTGCAGACATTGTTCGCCCGATTCTGGCAGGGCAGGTAATTTCCCGCTGCTCCATCGGAGAAATGGCCGCTTTCATCCGCCGCAATCATCCGATCCGTGAAGGGGGCGTATCCAAGATTTCGTTGGCAGGACACGCAGGAGAAGGAGCGGAAATAGACTTCCTGACGGCATTGCGGGCAATGGTAACGGTGCATAATGACCTCAAACACTTCTCTCAAAACGGTCACCGGACCGCCCCGTTCCGTGTGAGAGGGCAATGAGGACGACCGTTATTTTTTGACGCGCGGCCCTTGCGAAAATCGCTTCTTCACCCGTCGCAACCGATTCTCGACGAATTCTTCATAGGTCCCCACATATCGCGGGAAATCATATCGTGTGCGCATTTCCTGGATATACGGCGCCAGGTAATCAAAATGGCGAAGCATCGCCGAGCCCATATTATTGAGAACGATTTCCTCAACGAGAAGCCCGTTCTTAACTGATATGGCAAGATCCGTATAGAAATCAAGAAGAGTCGAATAGGCGGCGAAGATATCCTCATCATCGATCGCAAGGAGGGGGTCTTCCCCGCGGAAGGAGTCGCGATTGACCCTGATGAAAGCCTGACGCAGCCCTTCGGCCGTGATGAGGAAGGACAGGGTCTGGAGGGTGAATTCCTCCTGCTTCATCCGTTTGAGGCGCTGTGATTGGAAAAACGCCGTCACGGTTGCAACAAGGATCGAGGCACCCGTGACGATCCCCTCAATATGGCTGAGCAAAAACTCCATGACAGGCCCCCCGACGCCAACACCCAAGGAACAATGGCACAGCCGCCGGGGGGGAGGAAGCGCCAGGGAGAGAGGCGCGCCGGGCGCTCGGTCGCCGTCCGCCAGATTTGAGGGTCTGGGGTGCCCATTGGATGCGCTTGGGCGTGAGGCGGAGAAACGGGGAGGAACCTTCACTGCCGGACGCCGATAGTGGCAATCGACAGCGTGGGGAATGGTGCCGCATGCCTGACTCGAACAGGCGACCTACGCATTACGAATGCGTTGCTCTACCAACTGAGCTAATGCGGCGCTCGAATGACAGGGCTAGCCGAAAGAGCGGTGGGGCGCAACGATTACGGCGAGGCGTTGGAGCGCATTTCCCCTTGCCGGATCGGGCCGCATCGGCAGGTCATCGTGAACATCTGGTATGGGATAAGCGATCCTGACGGCCTCTGATGGCCGTTGACCGCCATTCCTATATGCCATTGTCCTGGTCGATCACTGCCAAGACGGGCGGCAAAAATGGGGACTGACGCAATGGTCATCCCCATTTTTGATCTTCATTAGGCGACAGGATCAGCGCCGATCAGGCAACGCTGTCGAGGCTTCGCTCGACGCGTTCGACATCGAAGCACTCAATGACATCACCGACTTTCAAATCGTCGTAATTGGCGAAGCTCATGCCGCATTCCTGGCCGGCGGGCACCTCATTGACGTCATCCTTAAAGCGCTTGAGCTGGCTCAGCTGACCTTCGTGGATGACCACATTGTCCCGCAGCAACCTGACGGAGGAGCCGCGCTTCACCTGACCCTCGGTCACGCGACAGCCAGCCACCCGCCCGACCTTGGAGATGTTGAACACCTCCAGAATCTCGGCATTCCCGAGGAACGTTTCCCGCAATTCGGGATCGAGCATCCCGGTGAGCGTGCCTTTGATATCGTCGATCAGGTCATAGATCACCGAATAATATCGGATCTCCGTGCCCGACCGTTGCGCCTCATCACGGGCTTGTTTGTTGGCGCGAACATTAAAGCCAATGACCGGTGCCTGGCTGGCCTCCGCAAGGATGACGTCACTCTCCGAAATCGCGCCGACACCGGTGTGGAGGATCCGCACGCGGACCTCGGAATTGGACATCTTCTGAAGGGCGCCGACAATGGCTTCGACCGAGCCCTGCACATCGCCCTTGATGACGATGGGCAGGTCCTTGATCTCCGCATCCTGAAGCTGCGCCATCATCTGCTCAAGCGACGTCCCAGCGGTCGCCGCATTGGCTTTCTCCCGCTTCTTACGCTGACGATATTCGGCAACCTCGCGGGCCCGGGCCTCGTGGGCGACCACGGCGAATTGATCGCCAGGCTCGGGCACGCCGTTCAGGCCGAGGATCTCTACGGGCAGAGACGGGCCGGCAACTTTGACCTGATCGCCTTGGTCGTTCAGCAAAGCGCGGACCTTGCCCCATTCGGCGCCGACGACAACGATATCGCCGCGCTGGAGCTCCCCTTCTTGGACCAGCAAGGTGGTGACCGGCCCACGGCCCTTATCGAGCTTGGCCTCGACCACGGTGCCGAAGGACTGGCGCTTGTCATCGGCCTTCAGCTCAAGCAATTCAGCCTGGAGCTGGATCGCCTCGAGCAGGCCATCGAGATTGAGCCGCTTGAGAGCCGACACTTCGATGTCCTGGATCTCACCGCCCATGCTTTCGACCTGAACCTCGTGCTGCAAGAGGTCGGTCTTGACGCGAGTCGAATCGACACCCGGTTTGTCGATCTTGTTGATCGCCACGATGATCGGGACACCCGCCGCACGGGCGTGGTTAATGGACTCAATCGTCTGCGGCATCACCCCATCATCGGCGGCCACCACAATGACGACGATGTCCGTCACATTCGCACCGCGGGCGCGCATGGCCGTGAACGCCGCGTGGCCGGGCGTATCGAGGAAGGTAATCGGATCGCCGTTCGGGCCTTTGATCTGATAGGCGCCGATATGTTGGGTAATGCCCCCCGCCTCACCGGCGACGACATCGGTCTGGCGCAATGCATCGAGCAGCGATGTCTTGCCGTGGTCGACATGGCCCATAATGGTCACGACCGGGGGTCGCGGCACCAAATTGGCGTCGGCGGACGGCTTATCGATCAAGCCTTCTTCGACGTCGGATTCAGACACCCGCTTCACGCTGTGCCCGAGATCCTCAACGATCAACTGCGCGGTATCGGCGTCGAGCGTGGCATTGGCTTGCACCATTTGCCCCTGCTTCATCAGCTCTCGGATCAGATCCGTCGACCGCATCGCCATCCGCTGGGCCAATTCCTGCACGGTGATGAGGTCGGGAATAACCACCTCTCGCACCTTGCGATCGGCCTGGTTCGAGCGTTTTGCCCGCGCGGCTTTTTCCTTTTCGCGGGCCCGACGTACTGAGGCGAGGGAGCGTTGCCGCTCATCATCCTCAAGGGCTTTCGCAATGGTAAGCCGGCCGGTGCGCCGCTTCGATCCCTCTTTGGGCTTGCTTTCGGTGGCCGCGAAATTCCGCTTTTGCTTGATGCGGCCCCCAAGGGCTGACAGCGGATTATCTTCTTCATTGGTAAACCGCCGGTCGCCCTTTTCCGCTTCAGGGGCTTCGACCTTGCCGTCGGTGGGCGCTGTGCGCGCTTTGGTTTCTTGTTTGGAGCGCCGCTCTGCCTCCTCTTTCTCGAGGGCGATGCGGGCTTCTTCTTCGGCCTTTTTGCGGGCTTCAGCTTCGACCTTGCGCTTTGTCTCTTCTTCTTCGGCCTTTTTGCGCGCTTCTTCGAGGCGAGCCCGTTCTTCGGCCTCGCGCTTCTCGAGGGCCGCCCGTTCGGCGGCTTCGCGCTTCTCTTTCTCTTCCTGTTGCTTCTTGGCCTGAGCCAAGGCAACGGCCCGCTTTTTCTTTTCCTCGGGCGACAGCTGGCGCAGGACCTTCGGCTTGCCGCGCGATTGCTGGCCGCCGCCGGTATTTTTGGCGGTGGGGGCCGCCTTTGCGGGGGCCTTCGGCTTTGCGGGCGCGTCTTCTTCCGGGGGCGGGGCCGCCTTGGCGGCACCATCCGCGGGGGAACGAACGCGGCGCTTTTTCTCGACCACGACCGTTTTCGTACGGCCGTGGGAGAAGCTCTGCTTCACCGCTCCCGTTTCCGTCTTCCGCAATGTCAGCGGCCGACGACCACCACCGGATTTTTCCTGCGTCTCTTCGCTCATACAACTCCGTAGGCCCCAGGGGCCCAATTCTCATCTGCGGCCGCTATAGACGATTGCCTACGCCGATCGGCCGCGACCAACATAGTTTACCACATCCGAACCGCCGTGAGGACGCTCACATACGCAAGGGTTGGGCTTGGGTCTACCTGTGCCCCCCAAATTCCTCATCAGATCGGAAACCGATCACCCGCAAAGGCGGCAAAACGTTTTGCCTCCCCCACTGCGGGGGTGGCGACTGGCCCGGGAGTCAATCCTAGATGGACGACCCCCTCAAGCCCAATCGAGGCCGCAAGCTCACTCGCCTCGACAGGAAGACGGATATGGGAACCCTGGCCCGCCGCCGCAAGCGTTCGGGCGATCCGCTCCACGCCATCCGGTGCCGCATCACGCGGCGACAGATAGGCAAGGAGGCGCGGCGCGGCGGCTTTGACCTGTTCATATCCGGTCAGACATTGCCCAGCCTTGCGGGCCAGACCAAGCCGATTGAAGCATCTGACCCGGAGGACATCGAAGATTTCAGCGCAATACGCCTCCTCGGTCAGGCCCGGGCGCAAAGGGGTTGCCTGTTTGAAGCTCCGCGCAAAGGCTTTGCGCTTCAATGCCTTGATCAGGAGGTCGCTGTCCGCGGTGATCCACGCCCCGCGGCCGGGCAGCCCCGCAGCCGCATCGAAGGTGAGATCACCATCCGGCGATCTGACGAAGCGTAAGGCCGGCTGGTCGGGGGCCAAGGGGGCCCCCGTCGCCACGCACCGCCGATCATTATGTCGCGCCGCCGTCATGGAGGGCATGGGGATCCGACTCGTCAGGCCTCCGCCTCGGTATCCTCTTCCTCCTCATCGGCATCCCAGCCCACTTGCCGACGGGCTTCGGCGATCATCTGCTCGGCGAGGTCGGGTTTGACGCGGAATTTCTCCAGCATCCCCTCATAGTGTTTTTTCTCGCCGTCGACGCGCTCGGTCCATCCGGTGAGGTCATCCGCCACACAGCCGGCAAAATCCTCCACGGTCAAAACCCCTTCCTCGGCGAGGGCGACCGACCATTTGAGCGTCATGCCCTCGATCTCGAGCAGCGCATCCTCGACCCCGAGCTCCCGCCGCCGTGCATCGAGTTCAGCCTGCTCCCGCTCAAGCCATTCGAGGGCACGCGCCTGCAATTCCTGGGCGGTTTCGTCGTCGAACCCTTCGATCTCGGCGATTTCCTCAACCTCGACATAGGCGATTTCCTCGATCCGGGCGAACCCTTCGGCGACGAGGAGATTGGCGATCATGTCATCGACATCGAGCACCTTCATGAAGATCTCGGAGCGCTCCTGGTATTCTTTTTGACGTTTCGCGCTCTCTTCCTCCTCCGTCATAATGTCGATCTCATAGCCGGTGAGCTGGCTGGCGAGGCGGACATTCTGGCCGCGGCGACCAATGGCGAGCGAGAGCTGTTCGTCGGGCACGACAACCTCGATGCGTTCAAGCTCCTCATCGAGGACGACCTTTGCGACCTCCGCTGGAGCGAGGGCGTTGACGACAAAGGTTGCTGTGTCCTCGGACCAGGGGACGATATCGATTTTTTCGCCGCCGAGTTCGCCGACCACGGCCTGAACCCGCGAGCCACGCATCCCAACGCAGGCCCCGACGGGGTCGATGGAGCTGTCATTGGAGTAGACCCCGATCTTTGCCCGGCTGCCGGGGTCGCGCGCCACGGCCTTGATTTCAATCACGCCGTCATAGACCTCGGGCACCTCCTGCTCGAACAAACGGGCCATGAATTGAGGGTGGTTTCGCGACAGAAAGATTTGCGGTCCGCGAGGTTCCCGACGCACATCGGCGATATAGGCCCGGACCCGATCCCCTTGGCGCAGGGGCTCCCGCGGGATTTGCTGGTCGCGGCGAATGATCGCCTCGCCCTTGCCAAGATCGACAATCACATGGCCATATTCGATCCGCTTGATCAGTCCGGAAATAATCTCGCCGACCCGGTCTTTATATTCATTGTATTGATTGTCCCGTTCGGCATCCCGGACCTTTTGGTTGATCACCTGCTTGGCGCCCAGGGCGGCGACGCGGCCGAAATCGATCGGCGGCAGGGGGTCTGAAATAAAATCACCGATCTCGGCCTCGGGGTTCTGTTTCTGCGCCGCTTTCAGGCTGACCTCGACGGCATCGTTTTCGACGCTTTCAACAACTTCCATCAGCCGCCAGAGGCGCGTCTCCCCTGTCCGCGGATCAATTTCCGCGCGGACATTTGTCTCCGCCCCATAACGGGAGCGGGCTGCGCGAGAGAGAGCATCCTCCATCGCCTCGATGACGATTGAGGGGTCGATCATTTTCTCCTGGGCGACGGCCCGGGCAATCTGGATCAGTTCGATTTTATTTGCGGTAACGGTCATTGGGGGATCTCCGAAAAGGCGCGGTGCGCCGTGGAAAAAGGGCGATGGGATGGGGGCGGGGCCTTAGGGATCCTCCGCCCGATGTTTCTCGTCATGTTTTGCGCGGCGGAGACTCTCGGCGATCAGCTCGTCGGTCATCACCAATTTTCCTCCCGCAATGATCGAAAAAGGGATAAGTGCCGTTTCCTCTTCGCCATCGAGGTCAATGCAGACATCGTCATTTTCGACACCGGCGAGGGTGCCGCGATAGCGCTTTTGCCCCTCGACCGGCTGGCTCAACTCGATCTTTGCGACAAACCCTTCCCAGCGCGCGTAATCTTTGAGGCGGGTCAGCGGCCGGTCGATCCCGGGGGAGGAAACCTCAAGGACATATTCTCCGGAGATCGGATCGGCCTCCTCAAGCACGGCTGAAACAGCGCGGGACAGACGGGCACAATCCTCGGCCGTCATGGTCCCATCTGGGCGTTCGGCCATGATCTGAAGTGTCTGTTGCTTCGCCCCTGTCAGTCGCAGACGGATAAGCTCATAGCCCTCCGTCTCGATAATCGGAAGCAGAAGATCCGTCAGAGCGGCGATCGAGGCGGTCATCGAATGCGTGGCCCTCAGCTTTGCCAACAAAAAAGCGGCCTCTTACGGGGCCGCTTTCGAAAATTACGAAATGCTAGAGCTTATATAACAATGCGAAGGGGGCCTGTCACCCCGGCGTGTCGGCCACGGCAATGAGCGAAACCGATGGCGTGCTCAGACCCCCTCCTGTAGTTCGGAGGGATGAGCCCCCATGTCGTATTTCTCCTCTTCCCCCGGATGACACAATTGGATCTCACGGGCCCGGCAGAAGTGCTGAGCCGCGTGCCTGGCGCACGGTTGTCCTTCGTCGCGAAGACCCTCGATCCTGTGTTGACGAGCAGCGGTTTTGGGATTTTGCCGACCGCGACCTACGCGACCGTGGGGCGCGGCGATATTTTGTGTATCCCCGGGGGCTTTGGGATCGACGACGTCATGATCGATCCGGAAAGTATGGCGTTTGTGAAGGATCAGGCCGCGGGGGCACAGGCCGTAACGGCGGTCTGCACCGGCGCGCTGGTCTTGGGGGCGGCGGGTCTTCTTCGGGGCGTTCGGGCAACGACCCATTGGGCGTTTCACCCCCTTCTAGAGAGGACCGGCGCGCGGCCAACGCAGGCGCGGGTGGTTCAGGATGGCCGCATCATTACCGGCGGCGGCGTGACGGCGGGAATCGATTTCGGTTTGACCCTGGCGGCAACGCTCTGCGGCGACGAGGCGGCACGGGAGATCGCCTTGTCCATCGAGTATGACCCCGCCCCTCCCTTTGGCCCCGGGACGCTTGAGGGTCAGCCCGACGCCATCGGGTCCCGTGTTGCCGAGCGCTACCGATCGATGCTCTCTCAGACCGCCGCCCGCCTCGAAACAGCCCTCGCCGGAGGATGACGCGGCCATAGAGGTTCTTCACCCCGGTCGCTTTCTGGCACATTGTCCCCATCCGAAAGGAGTTGCGCCGTGGCCGTGCCGGATTTCGTCATTGTCGGTGCCATGAAGGCGGCGACCACCACCCTCGCCGCCCAATTGGATGCCCAGCCGGGCATAGCGCTTTCGCGGGAGAAAGAGCCGTCCTTCTTTGCCAAGGAATGGGGCCGGTCCGCCGATTGGTATGACGTCCAGTGGAAGGGAGCGGCTGCGACGGACCTGAAGGGCGAGGCCAGCACCGATTACGCGAAATGGCCGGCCTATCCGGAGGCGCCCGCCCGGCTGCTGCGCTGGGCGCCGGGGGTGAAGATCATCTATCTGCTCCGCGATCCGCTGGACCGCGCCTTCTCCCACGCCATTCACGAAATGAAGAAGGGGCGCCATCTTGGGCCGCCCGACGCGGTCGCCCGGGACCTTGATCTGATATGGCAGGTGAGCTGCTACGCCGCGCAACTCGACCGCTGGTTGGCGGTCCTCCCCCCCGAACGGGTCCTTCTCATGTCGAGCGATCGCCTCGCCGCCATGCCGGAGGATGAGTTTGCCCGGGCGCTCACTTTCCTGGGATGCGATGGAAAATGGTCCGCCGACCGTGCCCGGTTGCATGGGCGGCATGACGCCTATCGCCCCTTACCTGGTCAGCGTTTCCTCGTTGACAATGCGGCCGCGACCGCCCTGCGACGGCGTCTGGTGCCGAAATCCTGGCGGGCATCCCTCCGCCGGCGGCGCGGGTTGGACATCCCGGACCGGTTCTCCGAGGCGACCGAGGCCTATCTCAAGGCGCGCATTGCGCCCGATTTGGCCCGGCTTGGCGGTATGACCGGTAGGACTTTGAGCTTTGACACCTTTCGCGCGGAGATGATCGCCGCGCCGCCGACCCTGGTGGGGCAAGGCCCTATCCCCGCGCGGGATGGCCGTCCGGCTGACGAATGAAATCCAAATAGGCGGGGGATCGACCCTCCCGCAGCGCCTTGGCCTCATAGCGGGTTTGCGGCCAATCCTCCGGCCTCACCGTCCAATCGCGGCGCCGGCGCGCGGTCCACCGAAAGGTCATCTCTCGCCGATTGTGTCGCTGAATATGCATCAAGGTCCACCGGACATAGTCAGGGATGTCCGAACTGACGCGCAAATGCCCGCCGGGCGGCAAGATCCGAGCGGCCTGATCGAGGAAGGCGGGAGAGATCATGCGCCGTTTATGATGTTTCTTCTTCGGCCAGGGATCAGGGTGAAGCACAAAGAGCCGATCCACCGATTGATCGGGGAGGGCGGCCATCAGCGGGCGGACATCGCCGTGAAGGATGCGGATATTGGTCAGCCCCTGGTCCTCAATCAAGCCGAGGAGTTTGCCGACGCCGTTCAGAAAGGGTTCGGCGCCGAGCATTAATGTGTCGGGATGACGGGCGGCTTGCCAGGCGAGATGCTCGCCGCCGCCAAAGCCGACCTCCAGCCATACGCGGCCCTCCCACGCGGCGATCAGCGCGCCCACATGATCGGGCGTGACGGCGAGCGTGGGGAGAAGGTCCGTCACCAGGCGCTGCGGCCTCGGCCGCAGCGGTTTGGCCTGCCGTCGGCCATAGAGGCGGCCATCCGGCCAGGGGAAGGCGCTGGACGAGGACTCGTCAGCCAAAGGCCCGCCGCAGCTCATCGACAAGGTCGGTGCGCTCCCAACTAAACGTGCCGTCACTGCCCGCCTCTCGACCGAAATGACCATAGGCCGCGGTGGGTTCGTATATCGGCTTGTTCAGCTGTAAATGCGTGCGGATTCCCTTGGGGCTGAGATCCATCAGCTCCCTCAAGGTGGCTTCGAGTTTCGCCGGATCCACCTGACTGTCGGTAAGGTCGACATAAACCGAGAGGGGATGGGCGATCCCGATCGCATAAGCGACTTGGATCAAGCATTTCCGCGCAAGACCCGCAGCCACGACATTCTTTGCAAGATATCGGCTCGCATAAGCCGCCGAGCGGTCGACCTTGGTGGGGTCTTTTCCCGAAAAGGCGCCGCCGCCATGGGGGGCTGCGCCGCCATAGGTATCGACAATGATCTTTCGGCCGGTGAGACCGCAATCCCCGTCCGGGCCACCGATGACAAAACTGCCGGTGGGGTTCACGTAAAACGCCTCTTCCGGACACATCCAGCCCTCTGGCAGGGCCTCTTCGACAAAGGGGCGAACCAGCTCGCGGACATCGTCTTGGCTCAAGCCGTCCTGATGCTGCGTCGAAACAACGACCGATGTTGCCCTGACCGGCCGCCCGCCTTCATAGGCCAGGGTCACCTGACTTTTCGCGTCGGGCTCGAATTCAGGGCGCGCCCCGCTGTGACGCGCCTCAGCGAGGGCTTTCACGATGCGGTGGCTATAGGCGATGGGCGCGGGCATCAATTCGGGGGTCTCGTCGCTCGCAAAACCGAACATCAGGCCCTGGTCACCCGCGCCTTCTTCCTTGCCCTCGCCAGCATCGACGCCCTGCGCGATTTCTTTCGCCTGTTCATGCACATAGCAGTCGATATCGGTTTTTTCCCAATGGAAGCCGTCCTGCTCATATCCAATGGCCTTGATCGCGCCCCGGGCCGTTTCGATCATTTCATCGGCGCTCACCGGGGTGGCGGACCGTGTTTCGCCCGCCAGGACCACGCGATTGGTGGTGGTCAAGGTTTCGAGAGCCACGCGCGCCTCGGGGTCGCGACCAAGATAAAGATCGACGATGGCGTCGGAAATCCGGTCGGCGACCTTGTCGGGATGCCCTTCGGAGACCGACTCCGAGGTGAAGAGATAGTGATCAGCAGGCATGGGTGACGCTTTCCAGTCTATATAAGGAAAACGTTATATTCCTCAAACGCCTCTCGGCGGCAAGGGCCAAGTCTCAGTCTTTTGTGTCGGCGGAGTCGGGCTCGGCGATTGCCTTGACCAGGTCGACAATCCGTCGACGAATCGTCACATCATTGATCCTCAGGAAAGCCTGGGCGAGCTGCATGCCATCGGACGTCGCAAGGCTAGCGAAAAGATCAGTACGCTCAGCTTCGTATCCAGTTGTTTCTTCGGACAGGGTTGAATCGTCTTCGTCGGATTGGAAATCATCGTAAAAGAACTGGACCGGAACATCGAGAATTTGTGCGATCTCAAACAATCGACCCGCACCTATTCTGTTTACGCCTTTTTCATATTTTTGAACTTGCTGAAAAGTTAGCCCAAGATCTTCGCCCAGCTTTTCCTGACTGATACCCTGCATCATGCGCCGTAGTCTGACTCGGCTGCCTACATGAATATCGATAGGGTGAGGCGCCCGCTTATTCTCTTTATTCACTGCACTTACATTCCTGGCCGAGCGTTTCGGGATCGAAGATATTTTGAGAGAAATTGGTCTATAGTTGTTCACACTAAAGACGCAATAGCTCCTCGGAAAGAAGCCAAAAAAACAACTAGTAGTAGAGAAAAGAACAATACTTCACCATAACGATCATAGGTTGTCGTTACCAGTGATGGCGGTAATGGTGCCACTAGCACACCTTCTTCGTAAATCTCAATTGATCCCCTCATTTCACCATAAGCATTTAGGATCGTTGACATCCCGGTGTTCGCAGCACGCGCCATCGGCAGGCCAGTCTCGATCGTCCGTAAACGCGAGATTGCTAGATGCTGAAGCGGACCGGCATTGTCGCCGAACCATGCGTCATTTGTGACAACGACCAAAAAGTCCGGTCGATCTCCCTCCGGATAGAGGGCACGGGGAAACACATCCTCGTAACAGATGAGCGGTGAGAACCGACGTCCGTGAACAGTCAGGGTGGCCGGCCCTGTCCCGGGGGTAAAGCCATCTTCCACAGGGGCAAGTTGTGAGAGACCGATTGCGTTCAACAGAGACTTGAAAGGTAAGTACTCACCGAAAGGAACGAGGTGGTGCTTGTCATAAATCGCGAGGAAAGGTTTTTGCTTCTGCTCTCCCTCACCAATAGTAGGTCCAAACAAGACACCGCTGTTCCCATAGAGAGTATCGCCATCGGACCCTTGATAGGCCCGCACGGTCCCCGAAAAGAGCGCCGCTTTCTCAGGCAATTCCCTGGCCAATAAAGCAGGAATTATCGGCAAGGACCCCAGATGGGGATACGTATTCTCAGGCCAGACAATCAGGCTATTCTGCGTATCTGGCGTTTGCGCTGCGGTCATCGCCAATAGGCGGAGAAGCGCTTGGTCACGTAGTTGCGCGTCTAGACGATCGCGTTGATTGACGCTGGGCTGGGCGACAATAAGTTCAAGTGGCGATGAAAAATCTTCAGGTATCTGATTGTTCGTCAACCTCAATCCGCCATACGCACAGAGCAGGATCATCCCCGCGAGGCAAATAAGCGCGGGCCTCATGGAAAGGCGTGGAGCGAGCAGTCCGGAGGCGGGGATAATCGCCAAGAGCAGGACAACAAGCGACAGACCATAGGGGCCCCAGATCGCGGCGGTCTGCGCGAGGAGAGGGGTGCCGGCGAAGGCTTGGGCCGGCAAGTTCCAGGGAAAGCCCGTCAGGACATGACCGCGAATGACTTCAAAGACCGCAAAGCTTGCCGCGAGACGTAAGCTGAAATTGAGGGGGGAGGACGGCCTACCGAGACCGGCAAGAGCTGTCGCTGCCCCATAAAAGAGCCCCAGAAAGCCGGTGAAGAGCGGTATCGCAAAGGGAATGAGCCAGGCGAACTGGTCCGCCTGAACAAGAAAGGCAAAGGCGAGCCAATGCAGCCCGATCAGGAAATAGCCGAAACCGAAAGCCCATCCCAGCCGAAAGGCCGCGAAGGCGGTCCCACCTTCGGCCCGGCCCGAATAGACCAGCACCGACAACAAGCCGAAGCCGATGGGCAGTAGGGGGAGCAAATAGAGGGGCGCCTGCGCAAGGGCGGTCAGGGCCCCCGCCCCGAAAGCGACAGCTAACCGACGGCCCCCTTTGAGGGCGCGAAGACGAGTGAGAATGTCAGTGTGTGCGCGCGTCATAACCGATCGACCCCTCCCGGCGCCGACCGAGGACTAGTTCACCGCGGCTGCCGTCTCGTTTGCTGCCCTACCGGCTTGTGGCTCGCCGTCCAGACCCGTATGCGCCGCTTCGGTAATACGCACCCGCCGGATTCGGCGGTGATCGGCATCAATGATCTCAAACTCCGCGCCATTGGGATGGGTGATAACTTCGCCGCGAAGGGGGACGCGACCGGCAAGAGAAAAGACAAGCCCCCCCATCGTATCCGCGTCATGGTCGTCGAGCGCGAAGGCCGCTCCGATCACGTCTTCTAATTCCTCGAGGGGGACGCGACTGTCGGCCTCCCACCGATAATCGGCGATCTTGTGGATCGCATGGGTATCGCCTTCGTCGTGCTCATCGCGAATATCTCCGACGATCAGCTCAATGAGATCTTCGATCGTCAGGAGACCGTCCGTCCCGCCGAATTCATCGATCACGAGCGCCATGTGGACCCGGCTTGCCTGCATCCGCAGCAGCAACTCGGTCACCGGCATCGATGGGGGAACGTAGAGCAATTTGCGGAGAATACTCTGGACGACATGGCGTCCTTCCTCGCCCTCAATGTCTTTAAGGCCGTTACTCGCTAAAAGACCAATGAAATCCTTGATGTGGATCATGCCCAAGGGATCATCGAGATCCCCGCGATAAACAGGCAAACGAGAGTGATTGGCTGAGGAGAAGGTCTGCAACAGGTCGCTGAGATTCGTTTCGATATCGACAGCGACAATATCGGCGCGGGGGATTGCCACGTCATCGACCCGCTTTTGATTGAAGGCGACAATCCGCTCGACCATTTCCCGATCGGCAACGGCCTCATCGCCAGAGCCCGATTGCTGGGCCATCACCAGGGGCGCGGCGCTGGCGCCGCGGCGCCCGGTCAGGCGCTCCACCCATCGGCGCAGGCGGCGGTTCGGATTCGTCTCTTCTCCGGTCACATGGCCTGCCGGTTGACCAGCAGGCTCACTAGACGGCCCTTCGCCGTCAGGCATCGCTCTCTCCTTCATGATGACGCCTCATCCCCTGCATAGGGGTTTCCGTAGCCAAGGCGATCCATCAATGTCGCTTCTAAGTCTTCCATCACCGCCGCATCAGCATCGGACTGATGGTCATAGCCAAGCAAGTGTAAAAATCCATGCAGTATCAGATGGGCAAGATGCCGATCGAGGGGGAAGGCGCGCGCCTCCGCTTCGCGGGCACAGACCCCATAGGCAATGGCGATATCCCCAAGGAAGAGATCCTCTCCCGGCGGCGTTGAGAAGGGATCGGCGGGGAAGGACAAGACGTTCGTGGGGGTGTCTTTTCCTCGAAACGATTTGTTGAGGGCCTGAAGCTCGGTATCGTCGGTCAGCCGCAGGGCGATCACCCCCGACACCTCCGGCATCTCCGCGCCGAGGATGGCGGCGCATCGCTCGGCCAGGGGGTGTCCCTGATCCTGCGGCCAGTCAGGGCAGACTGTTTGAAGTTCAACCGTAATCACGGGGCGGCGGGACGTTGGCTCACGGCCTGCGTATCGTAGGCCGACAGGATCTTCCGAACGAGGTCGTGGCGAACCACATCCTCGCCGGTGAACCGCGCGATCCCGACTTCGTCGATCCCCTGAAGCAGGGACAGCGCGTCCGCCAGGCCGGAAACATGGCTCGGCGCCAGATCGGTCTGACTGGGATCGCCGGTCACGATCATCCGGGAGCCTTCGCCGAGGCGGGTCAGGAACATCTTCATTTGGCCTGCCGTCGTGTTCTGCGCTTCGTCGAGAAGCACCACGGCACGGGAAAGTGTGCGCCCCCGCATGAAGGCTAACGGGGCAATCTCGATTTCCCCGGCGGCGATCCGGCGATCGACGAAATCGGCGTGCAGCACATCGTAAAGGGCATCGTAGAGGGGCCGCAAATAGGGATCGATCTTTTCCTTCATGTCCCCCGGCAGGAAGCCAATCCGCTCCCCCGCCTCGACGGCCGGGCGCGATAGGATGATCCGTTCGACCCGGCCCTGGATAAGGGACAGGGCGGCGAAGGCGACCGCGAGATAGGTCTTGCCGGTCCCCGCCGGACCGACGCCAAAGGTCAGCTCTTTGGTGGCAAGAGTTTCAAGATAGGTGGCCTGTGCCGGGGTACGAGGGCTCAGCGTCCGTCGGGGTAGGGTCAGAACCCGCCCGGTCCCGCCATTGTCGCCGGTCGACGGAACGCCAGCATCGCCTGGATGACTGATGTTGAGGGGGCCCATGCGCAGGGCGGTGTCGATATCCGCCGGCGTAACGGGCAGCCCAGATTTCAGGCGGTCCGCAAGGGCGTTGAGAACAGTCTGGGCTTGGAGGACTTGGCCCTCTTCGCCTTTGACGAGGATCGTGTTGCCCCGCGCCAGCAAGGTCACGTCCAGTTTATTCTCCAGCAACAACAGATTGATGTCATGGGGCCCGGAAAGATCGGAGGCGACTCGATTGGACTCAAGCCTGACGGTCGCGCTGCTCATGCGGCCACATCCAAGGCCGCCGCCTCAAGACTGTTTGGGCGGGTCGACAGGATACGGACAGGAACAATCTGCCCAAGGGCATGGTCGGGAAGGGGGGCGAATACCGCTTGCAGATACGGGCTCCGCCCCACGAGCTGCCCCGCTTCGCGCCCCGGTTTTTCGAACAGCACCGGCAAGATTTTGCCGACCTGCTGGGCGTTAAAGTGCTGCTTTTGACGTTCGAGAAGGGCCTGAAGGCGCTGAAGGCGCTCGGCCTTGATGTCCTCGGCCACCTGCTTTGGCAGGGTCGCCCCCGGGGTGCCCGGTCGGCGGGAATATTTGAAGGAGAAGCAGGAGGCGTATTCGACCGCCTCCACCAGGGCCAGGGTCTCTTCGAAGGCGCCCTCATCCTCCCCCGGGAAGCCGACAATCATATCCCCAGAAATCGCGATGTCCGGCCGCGCCTGACGAATACGCTCGATCATCCGGATATAGGTGTCGGCCGTATGCCGCCTGTTCATGGCTTTCAAAATGCGATCGGCGCCGGATTGGACGGGCAGATGCAGATAGGGCATCAATTTTGGCTCGTCCGCAAAGGCAGCGATCAACTCGTCATCCATGTCGGCGGGGTGGGAGGTGGTGAACCTGATCCGCTCGATCCCGTCGATTTGGGCCAGGTGACGGCACAAGCCGCCAAGTCCCAGGCTGTCTTGCGTGGCCCCCGCGGGGGCCGCCCCGCGCCAGGCATTGACGTTTTGGCCGAGCAGCGTGATTTCCACGACCCCTTGCGCCGCTAAGTCGCGGACCTCGGCGGCGATCGCATCGGTCCCGCGCGAGACTTCGGCCCCGCGGGTATAGGGCACCACACAGAACGTGCAGAATTTGTCGCACCCCTCCTGGATCGTTACGAAGGCGGCATAGCCATCGGCCTGCCGCCCCTCCGCCAGCGCGTCGAACTTCTCGACCGCCGCGAAATCCGTTTCGAGGGCCAGTCCCGCTTCTCGCGCACTCTTGGCGATGAGTTCAGGAAGATGATGATAGCTCTGCGGGCCGAAAACGAGGTCGACCTGCGGCGCCCGCGCCTTGATCTCTTTTCCCTCAGCCTGCGCGACACACCCGGCGACGGCGATTTTGCCGCCCCGCGCCTTGACCTCGGTGAGGCGCCCAAGCTCGGAATACACCTTTTCCGCGGCCTTTTCACGGATGTGGCAGGTGTTCAAAATGACCAGATCAGCCTCATCAGGATTTGCCGTCGGGCTGTAGCCGAGGGGGCGTAACAGGCCGGTCATCCGCTCTGAATCGTACACATTCATCTGGCACCCCCAGGTCTTCACATGAACCTTTTTGGATGCCGATTGATCGGGTGGAGTCGTCATCGCGTGCCCCTAGCGGAAAGTCGGGTTTGAGGGGAGCCCCCTAGCGAAATCGGTCACACTCCCGCAAAAGCTGGCCGCTGGGATCATCAATTCTAGATCGGTACGGGCACATCAAAGCCCTTAAGGAGTGCTCATGCAGGATAGCGCGGACCCCGCCGCCCCCCAAAATGACCCCATCGAAGCGGCAACGCCAGCGCCCCAGACGCCCGAGACGACCGAGTTGGGTGACGTGCAGGCACCGCCTGCGGGCAGCGGTGATGACGGGTCCGCGATCGCCGAGGTCCTGGCGGTGGAAAATCTCAGAGACACCGGCCTTGAGCTTTGGGAATGGATCCTCGCCAATGTGCTGACGCTCAATGTGCTGATCCAGCTGGTCTTGTTGGTCGTCGCAATCGTGCCGGCGGTAATTTTCGGCCCGCGGCTACGACGCCTGATCGAACGGCAGATCAAGCCACGGGTCCCTGCGGGATTCCTGCGCCGGGCGGTCGATGCCCTCGGCACTGTCGGGACGATGATCGCGCTCTGGATCACCTTGGGGATCTTCGGATTGCTGGTCGGTCCGATCGAGAGCTTGGTCGCCCTGCTTCTTGGCCCAGACCGGTTCGGTCCCGTTGTCGGCGGCGCTGCGATCCTGTCCGCCGCCCGGAGCCTCCTGACCGCGGCCATCGTCATCCGTCTCGTGACCTTGGTGATCAGATCGGCCTTTTGGTCGAAGGTTGCCTTTTATGTCGCATGGCCGATCGCCGCCCTCGATGCCTTTGGGCTCCTCGATAATGTGGTCGATCAACTGGCCGCCGCCTCGATCACCCTGGCCCCGGCGGAAGGCGACCGCGCCGCCGTCACGCTGTCCATGCTCGATATCGTGCGGGCAGGGATCATTTTTGCGATCTTTTTCTGGATCGCGTCTCTCGCCTCCTCGCTGATCAATCGTCAACTCCAGCACGTCGATGAGCTCAACCCCTCGTTCAAAGCCCTTCTCGAAAAGGTTCTGAACTTCGTGATGCCGATCATCGCGCTCGTCCTGGCGTTGCAGATGATCGGTTTCAACCTGGCCTCTCTTGCGGTCTTTTCCGGCGCGGTCGGGTTGGGGATTGGCCTTGGCCTGCAAAAGATCATCTCGAATTTCCTCGCCGGCTTCACCCTCTTGGCGGACAAGTCGATCAAGCCGGGGGATGTGATCCAAGTGGGGGATGTCTATGGCTGGATCACCGAAATGAAGAGCCGTTATGTGTCGGTTCGGACACGAGACGGTCATTCTCATCTGATTCCGAACTCCACCTTCATCGATGATGGCGTGGTCAATTGGTCCCATAATGACCGGGCGGTGCGCATTCATGCGCCCTTTGGCGTCACCTATAATCAGCGCGATATGAGCCTAGTGCAGCGTCTCGCCATTGAATGCGCCAAATCGACCGACCGGGTTCTTGACGCGCCGGCACCGGTTTGTCTGATGACCGAGTTCGGCGATAATTCCGTCAATTTCGATCTGCGATTCTGGATTAACGACCCGCCCAGCGGCATCGCGAATGTCCGTTCTGCGGTGATGATGAAATTGTGGGATACCCTGCACGACCACGATATCGAGATCCCATTCCCGCAGCGGGATCTCCATATCCGCTCCAGCGATATCGACCTGTCGGCAATGCTCAGCGATCATCGGGATCGCCAGGGGGATCGCCAAGGAGATCAGCAGGCCGGATCCTAGCGCGCGGAAAAGTCTTTTGCTTTCCGGTCTTGTCCCCTCGGCGGGAGGAGGTCAATTTCCCCCGATGAAATCCTCGTCCGGCCTCACCCTCTATCTCGTGCGCCATGGGGAAACCGTCTGGAACCGTGAGCGGCGGATGCAGGGTCAGGCCGATAGCCCCCTGACGAAGCTTGGCCGGGCCCAGGCGGAGACTCACGCAGACCTCCTGGCACGGCACGAGGTCGACAGGATTATCGCGTCACCCTTAGGGCGGGTGCGCGAGACCGCGGCGGTTATTTCCCGTCGCCTGGTGGTTACGCCGGATTTTGACGACCGATTGATGGAGTGGAGCTGCGGCGACTGGGCCGGCATCCTCTATAGTGATTTGTCGCGGCTCTGGCCGAAGGAGCACGCCGCCTGGCTCGGTGATCGATATGGGGTCCGCCCCCCCGGAGGGGAGAACATGGAAGACCTGCGGGCCCGTGCCGAAGCCTTTTGGGGGGAATGGCAAGACCGTCTCACCGGCAGGGTCGCGTTGATTGGTCACGGGCTGATGAACCGGGCCATTGCCGGGGTTCTTCTCGATCTCAGCCGTGCCGAGATCATGGCGATTCGACAGAAGAACGATCGCATCATTCGTTTGTCGTTTACGGCAGACCGACCCATCGTCCATCATTTCGCCGGATTGCGGGGACCGCTCACGGGTCTTCCAGGAGAACGGGGAATGACAATTCCCGTCTCTTGAGGCTTGACCGCTTATGGCGAAAAAGTCTTCCTACAGGCGCTCAGAACAGAAACGAAAAGCCAAGGGGAGTTGTCGATGTCTGACGATAAGCACGCTGAATACCTGGAAAAAGTTCAACAATACGACGCCGATGCCGATCCCGCGATTGTGCGCAAGATTGCCAATAAGCTCGGCATCGCCTTGCGCAACCGGGACAGCTCGCTGGTATCCTGCTCGGATAAGAGCGAGCTTGAGCGGGTGCGGGACGGCTTTGCGAAAAAGACCTTGGGCCTCGATGCCGATCATTCCGATGACGAAATCATGGAAAAGATCAACGAGGTCTGCGTGCAAATGGCCGGGGATAAAGGCAATAAGCACCGGGTGCCCTTCTATTACCTCCTCGCCAAGGGGACCAATACCCTCGACAAGGTTTAAGTCGCAGCGCGGGGCGGTCGGTCGAGTGGAGATCCCATGCCAAGGCCGCTGACCCGCGCGCAAATCGCTGAGCTATACCGCCGTTTGGCCGAGGATCGGCCGACACCGAAGACGGAACTCAATTACGACTCGGCTTATACGCTGTTGGTTGCCGTCGCCCTGTCCGCCCAGGCGACGGACGTGTCCGTCAACAAGGCGACGGGGCCGCTTTTTGCGGTGGCCTCAACGCCCGAGGCGATGGTGGCGTTAGGCGAAGATCGGCTGGCATCGTATATCAAGACGATCGGCCTTTGGCGGACCAAGGCCAAGAATGTGATCGGTCTGAGCCAAAAACTGCTCGACGATTATGGCGGCGAGGTGCCCGCCGACCGCGGGGCGCTTCAACAATTGCCTGGCGTGGGGCGAAAGACCGCCGATGTCGTGATGAACGAGATCTTCGACGCAGAAACGATCGCCGTCGATACTCATATATTTCGGGTCTCAAACCGAACAGGTCTCGCCATTGGGAAGACCCCGGATGCGGTGGGGGATCGGTTGTTGAAGGTGACCCCGCCCGCCTACCGCAAGGGCGCCCATCATTGGCTGATCTTGCATGGGCGTTACGTCTGCAAGGCGCGCACGCCTGCTTGCGGGGCTTGTGTCCTGCGAGAGGGGTGTTGCCACTTTCCCCAAAAGACCCCCGCGCCTAAGCCTGCTAGATGACCCTGGCCCCGCGTGACCGCCTGATTGCCGCCCTCGATCTGCCCAGCCTTGAGGCGGCGGAGCAGTTGACCCGCCAATTAGGCGACGCGGTCGATTGGTATAAGATTGGCTATCAGCTGTTTCCCCTTGGGGGGTATGACTTTGCCCGACGGTTGGCGACGGCGCAGAAGAACGTCTTTCTCGACCTCAAGCTGTTCGATATCGGCAGTACGGTGGAGCGCGG
Source organism: Parvularcula bermudensis HTCC2503 (assembly GCF_000152825.2). Taxonomy (NCBI): domain Bacteria; kingdom Pseudomonadati; phylum Pseudomonadota; class Alphaproteobacteria; order Parvularculales; family Parvularculaceae; genus Parvularcula; species Parvularcula bermudensis. The sequence continues at coordinate 772,302 of NC_014414.1, read as the reverse complement.
GGTACGTAGTCTTCGCGGCGTGGGGGCGCGTCTCCTCACGGTTCATGCGGATCCCGATACGATTGCCGGCGCGCTCCAGGGGCGAGACGATGCGCGCCTTGCCGTCCATGCCGTGACGGTTCTCACCTCTTGGAATGCCGAGAGTCTCAAGGCCCACCAAATTGGGGGGGGCGTGCTTGACCTGGTGCTTCGCCGGGCGGAGATGGCCGCCGAAAATGGGGCGGACGGCGTGATCGCCAGTGCGGCTGAAGCGAGGGCGATCAGAGAGCGGTTCGGCGACCGTCTCTCCATCGTGACCCCCGGCATTCGGCCAAAGGGGGGGGCAAGGGACGATCAAAAGCGGGTCGTCACGCCGCAGGCCGCTTTAGAGGCGGGCGCCGATCGGTTGGTGATCGGGCGTCCCATTACCGCGGCGGCGGATCCGGTGGCGGCGGTTCGCGCCCTTTTGCGCGATATTGGCTAGAGCCGGGTCCGTTCAATCGGTGCCGTGAAACGTCTCTAGGTCTTTGTTTTGTCGTATTTTTCTTTACGCAAACCAGTTTTCGCCCCGGTTGAAAATGCCCCGGCGGCCACCTTCCCTTTCGGCTCTCGCCCGCTAGGCTAGTCGGTAGCGGTAAAGTGACGAGGAGCGGAAAAATGCAAGGATGTCGGTTGGGAGTTGTCGTGTCGGCCCTCGCCTTGGCGGGCACCGGCGTGCCGGACGGGGCCGCGGCCCAGAGCTTTACCGGAATTGGATCCGGCGCCCGGGCGTTCCAACAGCTCGATGCCGACAAGCTGCCGACGCCCAATGTCTATCGTGCCGCGACGGGCGAGCCGGGCCCGCGTTACTGGCAGCAGCGAGCCGATTACGTCATCGATGTGGCGATTGACGAGGACAAAAAGCGACTGACCGGCGCCGAAACGATTCTCTATACGAATAATTCTCCCCACACCTTGCGGTATCTGTGGGTGCAGCTCGACCAGAACCGGTTCGCCGATGGATCCTTGGCAAGGATGTCCGAAACGGCGGCAACCAGCGGCTCCCGCCGGGAGGCGGGCAGTGCGCAGGACCGGCTCTCCTACGGCGCGCTGGCCCGGCAAATGGCCCTGGCCGATGTCGATCACGGTTTCAAGATCGAGGCTGTGCAGGATCGGAATGGCAAAAACCTTCCCTATACGGTTGTTGATACGATGATGCGGGTGGATCTGCCATCGCCACTGGCCCCTGGTCAGACCTTTGAACTCGACATCGATTGGCACCAGCAGATTATCGACGAAAGCGTCGTTGGCGGGCGCGGGGGCTACAAATGTTTTCCGGTCGATGCGCGCCCCGAAAATCAGGACAAGGATTGTATCTTTTTCCTTGCCCAGTGGTTTCCTCGCATGGCAGCTTTTACCGATTATGAGGGGTGGCACAACAAGGCCTTTTTGGGGCGTGGCGAGTTTACGCTCGAATTCGGCGACTATGTCGTTTCGATTACCGCGCCTGCGGATCATATCGTCACGGCCACGGGGGAACTTACGAACCCAGGGGAGGTTCTCACCCCGCAACAGCGTCAGCGCCTTGCCAGGGCGAAGGAAAGCGATCGGCCCGTGATGATCGTGACCCCTGAGGAGGCAAAGGAGAACGAGCAGGAGGGGACGAGCGAGCGTCAGACCTGGCGCTTTGAGGCGGAGAATGTGCGCGATTTTGCCTTTGCTTCCTCCCGGAAATTCATTTGGGACGCCATGGGCTATCGGCAGGACGACGATGAGAATCCCGTCGTCATGGCAATGTCATTCTATCCGAATGAGGCGGAGCCGATCTGGTCGCAATATTCCACGGAAGCGGTGGTCCATACAATGGACGTCTATAATCGCTTCTCCTTCAATTATCCCTATCCCTACGCCATTTCCGTCAATGCGTGGGAGCGCGGCGGGATGGAATATCCAATGATCACCTTCAACGGTTATCGGCCGAACGCGGAGGATGCGCCGAATGGCGAGGTGACCTATACCCGCGGCATTAAATACGGCCTGATCGGGGTGATCATTCACGAAATCGGCCATATTTATTTTCCGATGACGGTCAATTCCGACGAGCGGCAATGGACCTGGATGGATGAGGGGCTCAACACCTTTCTCGAATATGTTGCGGAGATCGAGTGGGAGGAGAATTATCCGGCGTTCCGTGGCAAGACCAATATTCTGGATTATATCACCAGTTATATGACCAGCGCCAATCAGGTGCCGATCATGACGCAGTCGGATTCAATTCTCCAATTCGGGCCGAATGCCTATTCCAAGCCTGCTGCCGGGCTGACAATTCTTCGTGAAACCGTTTTGGGGCGGGAGCTGTTCGATCCCGCGTTTAGGGAATATGCCCGTCGGTGGAAGTTCAAACGTCCGACACCGGCCGATTTTTTCCGTACGATGGAAGAGGTGTCGGGCGTAGATCTCGACTGGTTCTTCCGCGGCTGGTGGTACACAACCGACCATGTGGATTTAGCCGTCACAGGTATGCGGCAATATACAATCTCGAGCCAGGACCCCGACCAGGAAGCGTCATATCAACGCCGCGAAGCCTCGCAGCGGGAGCCTGAGCCCTTGATCCAGCGGCGGAACCGCGAGGAGGGACGGGAAACCCGTCTTGAGCGCCGTGGCGAAGCATTGGAAGATTTCTATACGGAAAACGACCAATTCGTTCCCACCAATAAACAGCGCAATGACTATCAGCGCTTTTTGGACGAGTTGAGCGATGCCGACCGTGCCATCTTTGAACGGGCACAGGAGCGGCAACCCTATGTCACCTTTGTCGATTTCGAGAATGTCGGCGGTCTCGTCATGCCGATCCCTCTCACCCTTACCTATGAGGGGGGGGATGTTGAAACGATGATGATCCCAGCCGAGATTTGGCGACGGGACGCCGAGCGGGTGACGAAAATGTTCCTGACAGAGACACCGATTATTTCGGTGGAGATCGATGTGGATCACGAGATCGCCGACGCGGACCCGACCAATAATGCCTTCCCGCAAAAGCCAGTGACATCGCGGTTAGAGCTTTATCTCTCCCAACGGTCGTCAACGAACCAGATGGCCGATGCCCTTGTCGAGCTTGAGGGAGACGATAAGGGGGAGACCGCTGGAGAGCAGGGCCCGGACGTGCCCCTGTCGGCCGGTGCCGGGGACGCCCCACCAAATGACGCTGAAGCCGAGCCCACCGCCGAAGGCCCATCCGAGAGCGAGGGCGACAAGGCGGAGGAAGGCGGTCAACGCGAGGAGGCTGACGAATGAGGCGGTATGGATATCGGTCGAGGTTAAGAGCGCTCATCCTGGTGGTTCTTGGCATGGGCCTGTCGCCCCTGGCCATCGTTGCGGCCCATGCCCACCGTCAGCCTGAAGTCATGATTGAGATCGAGAAGGCGATGGTTGGCGGGAATGAGGCGACGACCCTCACCACGCGTATGACGCGCTTCATATCGTCAGCATGGTGACGGGTGAAAATGCCTCCTCCCTTGAGACGGCGGCGGCGCGCGATGCTCTCACATCTTATGTGGCGGCGCATCTTAAGACCAGCGGGCAGCTTATTTCCGTCGGTACAGAGATCGAAGGCAATTATCTCTTCGTCTATCATTTGGGCGGGGCCGAGCTCGTGGTCAAGCGTGCCGACATCCTCTCCGATGTCGCCTCGGGGTGGTCGAACTGGGTCAGCTTTCGAGGGGACGGGTCAAGCGCGTCACGCTCTTTGGTGTTTACCCGTCAATATCCGAACGGTTTCTCGCCCCAGAACTGACAATCAGCCTGTTGGCGGGATGGGGACTGTGGTCGCCGTGCCGCCTGCTGCGCGCCACTCGGCAAAGGTTTGGCCCTTTTCGATCCCGTCAAGGACATAAGAGCGGAGGATCGCCGCCGCTTCTTCGTTGTCTTCCGGCAATTCAGTGTGGGCAATCACCGGGGCATAGGTAATGTGGAAGGTCTGCCCCTTTTTGTTCAAAAGCTCGTGGAAGAGCGTCATGTCCCGCAGCTCCTCATTGACATTGGAAAGCCAATAATAAAGCCAGCTATTTCGGCTTTTGATCCGGGCAGGAACGATGGGGCAGCTATACCTCTTGGCCATCGCCGCGACGGAGCTCATCCATACCCGTTCGTACTGTACCTTTTTGCTGTCCATGAACGCCAAACGCCCTGAGGGAAACAAAACGACCAGTCGCCTCTGTTGGAACGCGTCATTCGACGCTTTCAGTGTCTCTCGCGATTTGGCTCGGGTCTTGCGCGCATCATTCCATTCAACCGGAATTAACTTCGCCGTCATCAGCGGGTTGAGGCGCAGCGCGTCGCCATTGACGAAAATGATGGTGTCGTCCCGTATGGGGGCCGCCGAGTCGTGAATGGCAAGGCCATCGGCAATGCCTGTGGGATGGTTGGCGGCAAGGATGCAGGCGCCTTCCTTCGGGATATGCTCTGTGCCCGAAACATCAAGTTTCATCTTGATGGTCTCGGAGGCATGGGCAAAGGCCCGTTCGGCTGACAGACGCCCGGCCGTATCGACCATGCGCTTTGCCATCCGATAATTCAGGACCGCGTTCAAAACCATGCGATAGAGCGGCCAAAGCGTCGATTGCGAAAGCTTGACCGCTCGCTCCTTCAGCAGCTCATCGACGATATGACGATGCTTTTCGTCTTTGGACGGCACAAAATAGGCGCTTTCGGCCTGCCAAGTGGCGATCGCCCGGTCGGCAGGTGAGGTCTCCGGGTGCAGGGGCTTTGCGTCGGGGCCGTAGACAACCGTCGGCTCGGGCTGGTCGGGGAGTGTTTCGGCCACGGACTACAAACTCTTCTGCTTCTCGCTCAGCTCTTGGCAAGCGGCTTTGGCGAGGGAGACAAGGGCTGCAAATTCGTCATCGGCAAAGGGGTCGCCCTCCGCCGTCGCCTGAATTTCGACGATCCCGCCTGTCCCGGTAAAGACGAAATTGGCATCCGCCTGGGCGGTGGAGTCCTCATCATAATCGAGATCAACGACCGGCGCCCGATTATAGAGCCCGCAACTGATCGCGGCGACACTGTCGGTAAGGGGCGAAGTCGTCAGGACCCCCGCGGACAGCGCCCAATCGATGGCCTGCTTGAGGGCGACATAGCCCCCGGTGATCGAGGCCGTTCGTGTGCCGCCATCGGCCTGAAGAACGTCACAATCCACTTGAATCTGGCGCTCGCCCAAGGCGTTGAGATCGACCACCGCCCGGAGAGACCGGCCGATCAGCCGTTGGATTTCCTGGGTCCTGCCACTGGGTCCTTTATCCCGCTCCCGTCGGCCACGGGTATGGGTCGCCCGGGGCAACATCGAATATTCAGCCGTCACCCAACCGCGACGCTGGTTCTTGAGCCATGGGGGCACGTTCTCTTCGAAGCTGGCGGTGCACAGAACATGGGTGTTACCGAACCGGACCAGACAGGACCCCTCGGCATAGCGATTCACCCCCAATTCGAAGGTGACATCTCTCATCTCATTGAATGCACGGCCTGAAGGGCGCATAAAATTCCTTCTCAATGCTGGGGGGTGACGATAATCGACAAGGATGACGGGCTTCTTCCCCCTGAAGACCGTTCATGAGATCGGAATGTCTAACCTATGGTTTTTCTGGCGGATATAGACAGCCGATCCCGGCAGATTTTTAAATCCCTTGTGGATACTTATCTACAAACGGGTCAACCCGTCGGATCGCGAACCCTGTCGCGGGAGCCCGATCTTGGGCTGTCGCCCGCGACAATTCGGAACGTGATGTCCGATCTGACATCGGCGGGCTTGCTTGAAGCGCCCCATGCGTCCGCCGGGCGCTTGCCCACCGAAAAGGGGCTTCGTCTTTTTGTCGACGGGTTGATGGAAATCGGGGCCCCCTCGCCGGAGGATCGCCGGGCGCTTGAGGCCGAAGCGGGAGGAGAGGGGGAGGCGCGGTCTCTGCTCGATCGGGCGGCGGTACAGCTTTCCGGCCTGACAAAGACCGCGAGCCTGGTCCTGACCGGCACCAACGACCAGCCCCTCCGGCAGGTCAGCTTCGTTCCGCTTGAGGCGGATCGCGCCTTGATGGTGCTGGTGAACAAGGCGGGGGATGTTGAAAATCGGCTGATGCATTTGCCGGCGGGACTGCCCGCCAATGCATTGGTGCAGGCCGCCAATTTCCTCAATGCCAGTATGTCCGGCCGAACGCTGGCGGAGGCGCGGTCCGAAGTCGCCAAGGCGATCGAGGAGGCGCGGGGGGAACTCGATGATCTCACCCGCGAATTGGTGCAACGCGGGGTGGCCGACCTCTCGACCGGCATGGGCGGTGGCCCCCAGCTGATCGTGAAGGGCCAGGCCAATTTGCTGACCGACGCCGCCGAGGATCTCGACCGGGTCCAGCAATTGTTCGAGGAATTGGAGCGCCAGCAGGGGATTGTCGATCTCCTCACCGCCGCCAAGGAAGGGGACGGGGTGCGTATCTTCATCGGCTCGGAAAATCCTCTGTTCAGCCTCTCGGGGAGTGCGGTGGTCACCGCGCCCTACCGCGATGCCGACCGTAATATTGTGGGGGTCGTGGGGGTCGTGGGGCCGACCCGCCTCAACTATGCCCGGGTCATCCCGCTGGTGGACTACACGGCGGAAATTGTCAGTCGCCTTGCCCAGTCATCTCAGGGATGAGAGGGCAAGGAATGAGGGGCCAGGGATGTGTGGGAGGGCGAGTAGGGCCGCTGGTCATACCGATGGGGCCGGTGCTGCACATTCGGCCTTCACCCACGCGGCATAGGCGTCGGTGGCTTCCGCCTCGATCGTGAGGAGTTGCGGCAAATCATAGGGATGAGCGGCCAGGAGGGCCGTGCGCAAGGGGACGAGACGCCCCGCCGAGGTCTTGAAACTGACGCGATATTCGCCCTCACAGGCCATTGACCCCTCCCAGCGATAGACGCTCTCGATTGCCGTGATCTGTGCGCAGGCGGCGAGCCGCTCCGCGATGATCCGCTGCGCCAGGGTTTGGGCCGCTTCCTCGCTGTCCACTGTGGTCTCGACAATGAAAACACAGGAGGACGAAGCTCGTTCTTGATGTGCCATGCGCGGATAGATACATCCCCCTGCCTTGACGGAGAAGTGCGAGCCTAAGTCATGACCGAATCACCAGGCCGACCCGAGGACGAGACCCCAGGCAGGGAGAGCCAAAGAGAGGGCGAAGCTTCACCCCGGGGCGGTGAAGATATCCCCTCCCATTTGACGGACGAGGCGCTTGACGGCGCCCATATCAAGTCGCTGGCCGAGGCCCGCATCGCCGAGATGCAGGCCGAAATCGACGCGCAGAAAGAGCAGCTTTTGCGCGTGGCGGCCGAACTTGAGAACACACGACGCCGGGCCGAGCGGGAGCGGCAGGACGCCGCGAAATACGGCATTACGAAATTTGCCGGCGATCTGTTGTCCGTGGCGGATAATTTCTCTCGCGCCCTCGAACTGGCGCCGAGCGACCCCTCCCTCGCCAGCCCCGACCAGATCAGCGGATTGATCAATGGCATTCGGATGACGGAGAAGGAATTGCTCACCGTTTTCGAGCGGAACGGGATTAGCCGTATCGATCCCAAGGGGGAGCGGTTCGATCCGAATCAGCACCAAGCGATCGCGCAAGTGCCGGGGAACGGCGAACCCAAGGACCATGTGGTCGATGTCGCAGCACCGGGCTTCATCATCGGCGAACGGGTGATCCGGGCGGCCATGGTGACGGTCTCCACCGGCGCCAACGCCGACTGACCGGCGACAGAGCTCTAATGCGTGTCGCCGCGCATTGAGGGGGGGGCGACGGGGTGTCTGGTCGTCTCCTTTATGGGAAACGAATCCTTAAAGCCGGGTCGGCACAAGCTGGCTATGGGCAAAGCGACAGGCATTTATCGGCATTTGGCGGCGGCCACCGGTGCCGCGTTGCTCGTCATTGGCACGGCGGGGGCTGTCGAGGATGCGTCCCGCACCTATGAGCTTAGCGGGGCCGAGGCTATTTCGCTTGCGGAACGATTTCTGTCGGAAGGACGGCTTGGCGCGGCCGAAGCGATCGTGTTGGCCTTGGCCCAGGAGGATCTGAGCCCGGACATAGATCGTACCCATATCGATTTTCTGGCGGGCATGATCGCCCTCCGCCAGGAGAAGGTCGACGAGGCCACTGCGCTGTTCGAGCATCTTCTCGCTTACGATGGCACGCTTGTCGGTGCCAGGCTCGAACTGGCGACGGCCTATATGGCGAAGGGTCATTACCGCCAGGCTGAGCGGCAATTGCGCCTCGCCTCCGCGCAGGGGCCAAGCGTCGACGTCCAGCGCCGCATCGGCCAGCAAATGGCGGCGATCGACCGCCGAAAGGTGATTGAGATCGAGGCCGGGGCCTCCATCGTTCCCGATACGAACGTCAATACCGCAACCGCCCAGTCAACAATCATCGCCGGCGGGGTCGAACAACGGCTGAACGATGACGGCGCGCTCCGGCGGTCGGGGGTCGGGGTCACCTCCGATCTCTCAATCAGTGCAAAGCGATCTGTCAGAGGGGATCTTTTCGCACGCGTAACGGCTATGGGCCGTCTGATCGATCAGGAGGGGGTCGATTTTGACTTCGCCACTTACGGCCTCCGCGCGGGGCCCGAATGGCGCGGCCGCCGATTGAGGGGGAGTTTATCGGCCCTGGTCAGTGCGCAGTCCTATGGCGGTGCGCCCTATGCCGAGGCGGCGGGGCTCGAAGCGCAACTCCTTTCGGCTCTCACCCGGCGGGTATCGCTCTCGGCAAGTCTCTCGGTTCAGGCCTTGGATTTTCAGCAGGACGATCGCCAGGATGGCGCCCGCGTCGCCCTTGGCCTTGGCGCGCATCGCCGCCTCACCGATCAGATCCGTACCGGCGGCAGTCTGAGTATTGACCGTCAGACAGCAGATGACCCCACTTTAAGCTATTGGCGCACTCATTTTGCTACCTATGTGTCCGGCGCCCTTCCCGCGAAGCTGTTCGTTACCGTTTCGCCGAGCGTCGCCGTGCGGGAGGCCGACGAAGGGTCGGAGTTCTTCGGCGGACGGCGTGAGGATATTACCCGGTCGGTATCCGTTACCCTGTCGGGGGGGCCAAGCGCGATAGCGACGCTAAAGCCCCAACTTGGCTATCATTATACGGATAACGACTCGACGATCGCGTTCTATAGTTACGATCGGCATCGGGTCGATCTTGGCTTCTCGCGCGATTTCTAACCTCAAGGGCGATGCCCCCCGGGGGGGCTCATGAGAGGCGCGTTGGGTCTCTCGCTTAATCCCTGACAGCGACGAAGGATCCGGTCGCCGCGGCCTCGGTGTTCGAGAATTCGAAGGTGCCCCCGGCCTCTTGGGCGGTGGGGCCATAGAAATGGCCTTCGAAGGACCCGTCCACCACAAGGGGGCTGTCGGTTTCAGAGGTATCGATCGAGGTCACCCCCTGCATGGTGCCATCGAAATTGGCATCGTCGATCCGGCCGGTGCCGGTGAAGTCGGCATAGTCGATAAATTGGGTTATCCCCTCATCGTCGCGGTAAGCGATATCGGCGTTGAAGGTCATGTCGAGGGCGCCGGTCTGAAAATCGGTGTTCAGGTTGAGCCCGCCGCGCAGGCTGTCGACCCGGTTTTGCCGCAGGATGGAGCCGTAAACCGTGCCTGTGTAGCTGGCGGTGCCGGAGGTCGGCATCTCATCGGGATCGGTCAATTGACCGTAGACGAAATGACCGAAAATGGTCTCGCCGCTGGCTTCGGTCTTCTGCCATTCCCCGGCGGCAACGAAGCGGGTATCGACGACATCCCCTTCGGTTTTATACTGATAATAGGTGACGCCGTTGGCTTGGTAGAGATAATTGGGCGCCGCTTCGATGTCGTCGGTAATGATCGTGATCGCGGTGATGTAATCCTCGACCGCTGTGCCGCCGACATCGTCCATCACGGCAATGATGAAGCTTGCATCATTGTCGGAAATCTGTCCCTCAACATTGACGCCGAAACTTTCGGGGGCGGTGGCAAGGAGCTCGCTCATGATCGGGTCGAAGGCGCTGCTGGGGACGGGGGCGGCGGCCTGGGCGTCGCTGAAGGCGGCGGGGCTGAGATCTTCGACATACGCAGTGGCGGCCTCGATATCCCCGGCGAGGGAGCCCGGCGCGCCGAAGGTTGCCGGATCGTTCGCGATATAAATCGGCAGGGAGCCGACATCCCGTTCCGATCCTTCAAACCCAAGGTCATTGGCGATCGTCACCCACAGCGCCAGATAGCCGCTGCCGCTGCCCGTCGCATCGACGGCGCCAAGGGCATCGATATAGGCGTCGGCGGTAAATTCGTTCCCCCCGATCAAGGTCTCGTCGACGAAGCCGTAGAAGTCGGGTTGCTTGGCCAGATAGACTGCCGACACCCCGTTATTGAGGCCGAAGAGATCCTTCGGGGTCAATAATAGGAGCGGCCCCCATGTTTCGTTCACCAGGATCGGGGCATCGTCCGCATTCGGCAAATCGATATCAATGGTGAAGGTGTCCGCGGCGGCATCATATCTAAACTCTGTCGTCTCGCTCTCGCCCACCGCGTCGTGTTCGATCCCGACAAAGACCGCCGCCCCGTTGGTTTGATAGCGTGTCCGCATGGCCGTCACGGCCAGATCATAGGTCTCGCTGACTGCCGACCCGTGGTTTTCGGCGCGATAGCTCAAGGCGTTAGTGACAAGGTTGCGCGGCGGTGCGGGCTGTCCGTCCTCCCCCAAAATAGGGTCGGGGGTGCCGCCGGTTGAGCTACATGCCGCGAGGGCAATCAGAGACGAAGCGGCAAATAGGCCGGTGGAAAGACGCATGACCATTGGTCCTTGAAACGCGTATCAGCCTCCCCTCGCTACTCGGTCATGGTAAAACACAGGTGAATCGATGACTGAGCAGCCGCAAGGAGTCTCAGCGCCGTTGAAAGCCGTATCGGCGGTGCTTATGTCGCTCTCGTTCGGGCAATTCGCTCATTTGACACATCAAGGGGCGGCGCCGTGGGAGGCTTTGAGAACCAAGCTCGCGCACAGCCGTTCGCTCAACAGGAGAATTGAAGACTATGGCAAAAGTGATTGGGATCGACCTTGGGACCACCAACTCGTGCGTGGCGGTCATGGAAGGGGCGGATGCCAAGGTGATCGAAAACGCCGAGGGCAATCGGACGACCCCATCCGTCGTTGCGTTCAACGACAGTGGCGAGCGGCTGATTGGCCAGCCGGCTGTCCGTCAGGCGGTCACGAATCCGAGCAATACCTTTTACGCCATCAAGCGATTGATCGGTCGCCAGTTCGATGACCCGACGGTCAAGAAAGACCAGGGCATGGTTCCCTATGCCATCGTCAAAGGGGACAATGGCGATGCATGGGTCGAAGCGCAGGGGGAGAAATACGCTCCGAGCCAGATTTCGGCCTTCGTGCTTCAGAAGATGAAGGAAACGGCGGAAGCCTATCTCGGCGAAACCGTGACCCAAGCCGTCATCACGGTGCCGGCCTACTTTAACGACGCCCAGCGCCAGGCCACCAAGGATGCGGGCAAGATTGCGGGCCTTGAGGTTCTGCGGATCATCAACGAGCCGACAGCCGCGGCTCTCGCCTATGGCCTCGATAAACAAGACGGCAAAACGATTGCCGTTTATGACCTTGGCGGCGGGACCTTCGATATTTCGGTCCTCGAGATTGGGGACGGCGTTTTCGAAGTGAAGGCGACCAATGGGGACACCTTCCTTGGCGGGGAAGATTTCGACCTGCGGATCGTCGATCACCTGGCCGATGAATTCAAAAAAGAGAACGGCATCGATCTGCGTCAAGACAAGCTTGCGCTTCAGCGGCTGCGGGAAGAGGCGGAAAAGGCGAAGAAGGAACTGTCCTCCGCCGCCCAATATGAGGTCAACCTGCCCTACATCACGGCCGATGCGTCGGGGCCGAAGCACCTCAACCTCAAACTGACGCGGGCGAAGTTCGAGAGCCTCGTTGAGGATCTGGTCAAGCGGACCATCGATCCCTGCAAGGCCGCCCTTAAGGACGCTGGCATCTCCCCCAGTGACATTGACGAGGTCGTGCTGGTGGGCGGGATGACCCGTATGCCGAAGATCCAGGAGACCGTGAAAAGCTTCTTTGGCAAGGAGCCCCATAAGGGGGTGAACCCTGACGAAGTTGTGGCCAAGGGCGCGGCGATCCAAGCCGGTGTGTTGCAGGGCGATGTCAAAGACGTGCTGCTGCTCGACGTCACCCCCCTCAGCCTTGGGATCGAAACCCTCGGCGGGGTCTTCACGCGCTTGATCGACCGGAACACGACGATCCCCACCAAGAAATCGCAGGTCTTCTCAACGGCTGAAGATAATCAGTCTGCGGTGACCATTCGCGTCTTCCAGGGGGAGCGGGAAATGGCGGCGGACAATAAGATGCTCGGCCAGTTCGACCTTGTGGGCATTCCGCCCGCGCCGCGCGGCGTCCCGCAAATCGAGGTGACCTTCGACATCGACGCCAACGGCATCGTCAATGTCTCGGCGAAGGACAAGGCGACGGGCAAGGAGCAATCGATCCGCATCCAGGCCTCAGGGGGTCTCTCCGACGCCGATATCGAGCAAATGGTCAAAGACGCCGAGGCGAACGCGGAGGCCGACAAGGCGCGGCGCGAAACCGTCGAAGCGCGCAACCAGGCCGAAGGTCTCGTTCACTCCACCGAGGCCTCCCTCAAGGAGCATGGCGACAAGATCGGGGCGGACGAAAAGAAAGCCATCGAAGAGGCCATCGCCGACGCGCGAACCACGCTCGAGAAAGACGACGCGACTGCCGAGGACATCAGCGCCAAGGTTCAGGCACTGGCCAGTGCGTCGATGAAGCTTGGCGAAGCGATCTACGGTCAGGGCGGCGATTCCGATGCCGAGGCGCAGGCGGCGGCCGATGCGGCGGCTGATGCGGCCCAGGACGCAGAAATCGTCGATGCCGACTATGAAGAGGTCGACGGCGAAGAGAAGAAGTAACGCGCAGCCTGTGATATCACCCTCACGAAGGGCCCGACCATGCTCGGGCCCTTTTTTTGGGCGCGTATTTTTTTTTGACAGCCCTTGAGGGCGATAAGAGGTGAGAGGGATTTAACGCCGTCACATAAGCCTTTGGCTGGTGAAGGGCAGGGGGGACGGGACCCTCTAAATTCCGCTCCCATGACCAGTGATTTGGCCAACAGATGGCGCTCTCCAGCCGCGGATGTCGGGAAATCCTGCTCCAACATCGTGCTAAGCCTTCACAAATGCGGCCCTTATCGCCACTTGCTAGGACAGTCTGGATAACCGCTCGGAATCGTCGCGGCGCTGCGGCCGCGATGCCGTGTCGAACGAAGTCGATAACAGGGACGTAGATGGCGCAAGACTACTATGATCTTCTCGGGGTTGAGCGCAGCGCGGACGGGGCGGCGATCAAATCGGCCTTCCGCAAGCTGGCGATGAAATATCACCCTGACCGTAACCCCGGGGACGAAGCCGCTGAGAAGAAGTTCAAGGAAATCGGCGAGGCCTATGAAGTGCTGTCCGATGATCAGAAACGCGCGGCCTATGACCGGTTTGGCCATGCAGCGTTTCAGAATGGCGGCGGGCCGGGCGGTCCTGGGGGCGCTGGATTCGGCGGCGGGTTCGCTTCGGGGGCCTTTTCCGATGTGTTCGAGGATATCTTCGGCGAATTCATGGGCGGCGGCGGTGGCCGGGGGCGCGGTCGACGCCAATCCGGGCGCGGCGCGGATCTGAAATTCGAGGTGACGGTCGAACTCGGCGAAGCCTTTGCCGGGATCGAAAAGGAAATCTCGGTTCCCTCCTCCGAGGCATGTGATGTCTGCGAAGGCTCCGGCGCTGAGCCGGGGACCAGCCCAACGACTTGCTCCACCTGTGGCGGCGCGGGAAGAGTTCGGATGCAGCAGGGCTTTTTCGCTGTCGAAAGGGCCTGTCCCACCTGCCAGGGGCAGGGCGAAACGATTGAGACCCCCTGCTCGAATTGCGGCGGTCAGGGGCGGGTTCGAAAGAACCGCACCTTAGCGGTGGAGATCCCTGCGGGCGTCGAGGACGGCACCCGCATCCGCTTGACCGGCCAGGGGGAAGCGGGCCTGCGCGGCGCGCCCTTCGGAGACCTCTATCTCTTTGTCCGCGTGCGCGATCATCAATTGTTCGAGCGCGATGGGGCGGACCTTTATTGTCATGTGCATGTGCCCATGGTGACCGCCGCCTTGGGCGGAGAAATCGAGGCGCCGACCATCGATGGGGGCCGGGTGAAGATCAAGATTCCCGAAGGGTCACAAAGCGGGCGTAAATTCCGGCTGCGATCGATGGGTATGAACCAATTACGGCGCCCGGTGCGCGGCGACATGTTTGTCGAGCTGATGGTTGAGACCCCCACCAATCTGACATCGCGCCAAAAGGAATTGCTGCGCGAATTTTGTGAAGAGGGCGGCGGAAATGACTGCCCCCAATCGAACAATTTCTTCGACCGGGCCAAGGAGTTCTGGGACAATATTCGCGATGCGAGCTAGCGGTGAGCGGGCTTGGGCCTTTGACGTCGGGACTATGTTGGGCAGAGGGACGGTGACCTGATGAAAATCGCATTGATGGGCAGCGGTGGACAGATGGGCCGGGCCATCAAGGCTTTGGCGCAGGATGTGGTGTCCCTTGAGCCCTCCGGTGGTGTGGAGTCCGGCATCGATGTCGTGATCGATTTTTCCTCGGGCCGTGGGGCGGTGGCCGCCGCGGACGCCTGCCGTCAGGTGAAAGCGCCCCTCGTGACCGGGACGACCGGCCTCACGGACGAGGAACAGGCGGCTATCAAGCAAGCGGCCGAGGACATCCCCATCGTGCAATCGGGGAACATGTCCGTGGGCATCAACGTCCTGCTGCATCTTGTCGAAATCGCCGGAAAGCAACTCGACGGGTTTGATGTCGAGATTCTTGAAACCCACCACCGCCGGAAGATCGACGCCCCCTCCGGCACCGCCCTGATGCTGGGGGAGGCCGCCGCAAGGGGGCAGGGCGTCAGCCTCTCCGAACGCGCCGTTTTTGAGCGGTATGGCCAGGTAGGCCCCAGAAATCACGGGGAGATCGGCTTTGCCGTGACCCGTGGCGGTGGGGTCAGGGGAGAGCATGCCGTCAAGTTTCTGGCCGAAACCGAAACCGTCACCCTCGGTCATACCGCCCTCGATCGATCCTTGTTTGCCGAAGGCGCGCTGCGCGCGGCGGGGTGGGTCATCGGCAAGCCATCTGGCCTCTATACGATGCGCGACGTCCTCGGTTTTTCTCCGGCCGTCTAATGGAACGGCATGCCGGTTTTATCGCGCTTCTCGTCGTTGGGGGGGTCATTGCCCTGATCGTCTCGCGAAGTGTCGACAGCCAAGGTCGGGTCGTCATTGGCGGGGCGTTCGATGCGCGGCCCCCTGTTGTGGTCACCGGCGACGGCGCGATCGGACAACTCCTTATCCCTCAGCATTTTAGCGGCAGCTATCTCACCGAGGTGACGATCAGCGGCACGCCGATTGAGGTGATGGTCGATACCGGCGCCAGCTATTTCACCCTTCGCGAGAGCGATGCAATCCGAGCCGGGATCAATCCGCCGTCCGCCGCGCCGCGCCGTGAATTTCGCACAGCCAACGGAACGGTGACGGCGCGGCAGGCAGGGCCGGTCTCCGTCCAGCTGGGCCCGACCCGCCTCGACGATGTGACGGTCTATGTCCTTGCCGATGATCGGTTGGGTATCAGCCTGCTGGGCATGAATGTGCTGAACCGCTTCCAGGCGTTCAGTTTCTCGGACCGCGGACTGATCATTGACGTGAATTAGAGCGATCCGAAGCGAAATGGGCCCCGGTTCGCGCAAGGAAAGCGCTATAAAACAAAGCCTTAGAGACGTTTTGCCCCTGAGGCTGATGTGGAACGGCTCTAGGCCGCCATCAGGGAGGGAAGCTCCCCTGAATCGGCCCCCGCCTCCCGCATGAAGAAGAGGCGCAGGCCGTCCATTTGGGCCACGCGTCCCAGTCCAAAACTCCGCGCCCATCGGATCGGGGCGATATCGTTGGAGAAGAGCCGGGTCAGGGCATCGGTCCCGAACGCCAAGGCGGCGCTGTCAAAGCGGCGCCAGCGGGCATAGGCGTCGAGGCTTTGCGGGCTGCCGGGGTCGAGCCCCACTTGTTCGGCATCCCGCAGGACATCTGCGAGAACGGCAATGTCCTTCATCGCCAGGTTGAAGCCCTGTCCGGCAATAGGGTGGACCCCCCGATACGCATCGCCCATCAGGACGACCCGCCCTTTCACCGGCTGGTCGGCATAGGAAAAGCTGAGGGGGAAGCGCACCGCCGGACGGCTAATGGCAATATCCCCCAAAAGGGGGCCGATCCGGTCGGTGACGGCCCTCAGAAAAGCGGCTTCGTCAAGGGCGTGATAGGCCCTGGCCCTTGACCCTTTCTCTGTCCAAACGATCGAGACCTCATCCCCGGCCATGGGGAGGATGGCGAAGGGCCCATCGGGATAGAACATCTCGTGCGCGACGCCCTGGTGCGGCGTTGAATGGGACAGACAAAAGGTCAGCGCTTCTTGATCATAGGCATGGCTCAATGTCCTGAAGCCAAGTTTTGCCCGGAGCGTCGACCGTTTCCCATCGCAGACCAGCAGCATTGCCGCCTCAACCGCCTCCCCGCCGCTGACGGCGACATGCACCCGCGCGGGACCTTCCGTTACGTCTTCGATGGCGCCCTTGAAGAAGGTCACCCCAGCCGTAGCCTGAAGGGCGGCGCCGAAGACGGCCAGGAGATCTGTATTGGTGAGAATGTATCCAAGCGCCGGCGCTGTCGGGTCCAGCCGATCACCGGGCAGGAGGGGAGCGGGGAAATGCAGCGCGCTGCCCTCTGCCCCGCCCCGGCGAAAGCGGGAGGCTGGGCGGCCATTGGTCACGAGAATATCGGTGATGGCCCCCGCCTTGGCCGAGAGCCCTGGCCATAGGCCGAGCCGCTTGAGGATGCGCGCATTCGCATAGGCGATGGCCGTTGTTCGACTGTCCGGCTTTGGCGTTTCGAGAGCGACAGGGTCGATCAACGCAACGGAGAGACCGTGATGGGCAAGGGCGAGAGCTGCCAGGCGCCCGGTCAGGCCGGCGCCGGCAATGGCAACGTCATAAAGGGGCATGCTCATGGCTTGTGAGCTAGGCGCCTCACACCGGAAAGTCACGGGCGCGGAGTGCCACATTGCCCCGGACGGCTTTGGTCCCGCGCCGTGCGTGCCCGCTATGGTCACGCCCCCTTTCAGGCGTTAGGGCGGCGGCGTTTACATTATAGGGAATGATCTCATGGCTCTTGATCTCACCGATCGCTCAGCCCTCAAAGCGCTCGTCAAAAATAGTCGCCAAACCTACGGCAAGGAAAAGGCCGTTTCGGTTCCGCAAAAGATCGATAACCATGTCGCGTCGGCGCTTGCGAGCCTCGCCGAGGCCGACGTTTCGGTCGAGGAAAGTGAGCTGAAAGACAAATTGTCCGGTGCCTTTGAGCAGGGGGCGGGCGGCCGTTACGTCAGCAGCGCCCGCGTCATGAAGGAGATCCGCGCATGGACGACGCCGCTCAAACCCGTTCCCGCGCCGCCCGCGGAGGAGGAGGCCGGGGAAGCGAGCGAGGAATAAGGAAGGCAAACGGGGCATCTACCATTGCCGTAAAGATCGCTTAACCCTCCTTAGGTCAAAGGTTCGTTACCGCGTACTTTTAAGGAGGTGGACTCGCATCCCCATGCCTGTCCGAAAGAGTAACGATGATATCGCCGAAACCGCGATGGCCCGGGCCGCGTTCGGGCTAAGGGCCTTGCTTGTCAGGTGCGGCGCCTTGGCCTTGCTCGTGTTGGCCGGGTTTGTGTGGATCAGCGTTGCGAGTTTCGCTGTCTCTGACCCTAGCTGGGCCAATGCGACGGCACGGCAGGAGATCGCCAATTGGGGCGGTGCGGCGGGCGCGAATGTCGCCGTCGTTCTGCTCCAGCTCTTTGGCGGGGCCTCTTTATTGTTGCCGGTGGTGCCCGCGGTCTGGGGATGGGAGGCGTTGCGCTTTGGCATTCCGCGACCGACGCCGATCTCCGCATGGCTGAAAGGGGCGGCCTGGGCCGGCGGCACGATGGCGATGAGCGCCTTTGCCGCGCTTTTGCCGCGGGCGGCCGATTGGCCTTTCACGACCTCTATGGGGGGATTGTTGGGCAGTGGACTGCGCGGCGTCGTCGGTCCCCTTTTGTCTCTCCCGCTGGCGACCGTTTTCGTCGCGATGATCGCGCTCAGCCTTGCGACGGTGCTGTCCTTTTTCGCGGCGGGCTGGCGCCGGGACCATGTGGAAGCCGGACTGGACGCCTTCTTTTATTGCTATGATGCCGTCAGGGACTGGACCCTGGCCCGGTGGGATTGGCTGAAAGAGCGAATGGATGACGGACGCTGGTCCCCCTTGGCGCGGTTCATCCCCTCCCTGAGCGGGGCGAAAGAGGCCGACCTTGCTGCCGAGACTCTTGAGAAGCTTGGCGTCGATCCCACGGCTGAAGAGACTGGCGCGGAGGAGGACTGGGCGGAAGAAGACTGGGCGGAAACCGACACCGCGTATGATGAGGAGCGCGATGACGACGCGTATGATGCGCCTGAGGAGGACGCCGCGTCGGGACGCCGCCGCATTGTGCGCGAGGTCAAAAAAGTCCCGCCCCGCCGTCCGGTGAGCCAGCCTGAACTGTTCCACCATGGCGATTTTGCTTTCCCCTCCATCAGTTTCCTGAAAGCCCCGAACCCTGACGATCATCAAACCATTTCGGAGGCGGAATTGAACCGTCGTGCCCGGCTGCTTGAGGGGGTGCTCGCCGACTTCAAGGTGAATGGCGAGATCATCAATGTGCGGCCCGGACCGGTCGTCACCTTGTACGAGCTGGAACCGGCCGCGGGGGTCAAATCCTCCCGCGTTATCGGTCTTGCGGACGATATCGCCCGATCGATGTCGGCGATCGCGTGTCGGGTGGCCGTGGTCCCGGGGCGGAATGCGATTGGGATCGAACTGCCCAATGATAATCGCGAAATCGTCCTCTATCAGGAAATGCTGACGGCGGAGGGATTTCATCGGGGCAAGGGGCTGACCCTCGCCCTTGGCAAGGATATCGGCGGGGAGCCGCAATATGCGGACCTCACCAAGATGCCCCACCTCCTGATCGCCGGGACCACGGGGTCCGGGAAATCAGTGGGGATCAATACGATGATCCTTTCGCTGCTTTATCGTCTGCCGCCTGATCAGTGCAAGCTGATCATGGTCGACCCCAAAATGCTCGAACTCTCAGTCTATGAGGGCATTCCGCATCTTTTGGCGCCGGTCGTGACCGATCCGCGAAAAGCGGTTGTCGCGCTGAAATGGACGGTCAAGGAGATGGAGCAGCGCTACCATAACATGTCAAAGCTTGGGGTGCGGAACATCCATGGCTTTAATGAGCGCATCGATCGGGCCGAGGAAAGGGGCGAAGAGCTGACGCGCCGCGACCATGCGGGCTATGATCCTGAGACCGGCGACCCAATCTACGAAGAAGAGGTGCTCGATTTTGAGCGGATGCCTTATATCGTCGTGGTGATCGATGAAGTCGCCGACCTGATGATGGTGGCGGGTAAGGATATCGAGGGTATGGTCCAGCGTCTGGCGCAGATGGCGCGGGCGGCCGGCATCCACCTTATCATGGCGACCCAGCGACCCTCGGTCGATGTCATCACCGGGACGATCAAGGCAAATTTCCCGACTCGGATCAGTTTCCAGGTCACATCGAAAATCGACTCACGGACGATTTTGGGGGAACAGGGGGCCGAACAGCTCCTCGGTCAGGGGGATATGCTTTATATGGCCGGGGGCGGTCGTGTCACCCGGATCCACGGCGCCTTCGTCTCAGACGATGAGGTCGAGGCGATCGTCGGGCATCTGAAAAAGCAGGGTAAGCCCTCCTACGTGCAGGAAGTGACCGAAGGGGATGATGATGAGGGGGCCGCTTCGCTCGGCCTCAGCGTCGGCGGCAATACCTCATCGGGGGATGCTTTGTTCGACCAGGCGGTGGCGATCATCGCGCGCGACCGAAAGGCGTCGACGAGCTATATCCAGCGGCGCTTGCAGATCGGCTATAACCGCGCCGCGTCGCTGATGGAGCAGCTTGAAGAAGAGGGCATTGTCGGCCCGGCGAACCATGCCGGCAAACGGGAGATACTGGTGGGTGAGGAGGCGGCCTAACGGCCTTGCTGACGGCGGCACCCTTCGCTCAATCGCGGAACACCGATCCGGCCAAGCGGAATAATCGCGCCGCCGCCAGGGCCCTGGCGTCAATCCCGGCTTTTGTCGGGGGCAAGGGGGGGCGGCGTTTGGCGGCGGGGACAGAGCCTGAAGGGGTTGCCGCCTGATCTTGTGGCCGGTGCTGGTCGGCGACGGTCTCGTCTTGCGCTGTGGGGTGCTGGACCGGTTCGGCGCAGGTGCTCGCTGCCTCCCTGGCGGGATTGATGCGCCGGGTGGAGGTGGGGCCCTTAGGCCGGCCGCCCTTGCCGGGCGGCGGAGAGGACGCGGTCAGGTCCATAATCGCTTGGCTTTCCCCAGTAGAGTCGCGGGGAGATACGAATATTTCGTTATGATATCGAAATGAGGCCCTTTTCCCCTGTTTTATTGTGGCACGAAGGGGGCGAAAGTCAGGCCGACGGAATCGTAAGGCGGACAAGCATTTGCGGCCTGACCTTCAGGCCCTAAATCGATTGAATCGATGAAAAAGAGGCACCAATGATCTTCTCGATTCTATCTGCCCTATGGCTCGCTGGGGCGGGCCAAGCGGCAGTAGGCCAAGACCCCGCAAGTGAGGCGCCGCAAACGGAACTCGGGGCCTCTCAATCGATCGGCGAGGCGACGGTGGACCTTTCCACCGATGCCCCTGGTGAGGGTCGGCCCGGCTATGCGGCGCCAGCCCCCGCCCTCACCGTGGACGATGCCGCCGACCTTCCCGAATTGACTGGTGACGCCGCGGCACCGACCTCCCCTGACGAGACCCCGACACAGACCCAATCGGTGGCGTCGTCATCTGCGGCCTTTGCGTCCCTGTCCAACGCCGAGATTTTCGACAAGGCCGTGGTGAGCCTCGAAAGTATCGATCGTCTGCAGGCCGCGTTCGCTCAGCGTTCTCCCTCGGGGGGGGTGTATAGCGGGACCCTCTATCTCGACCGCCCCGGCAAGTTGCGCTTTGAGTACGACGATCCAAGCCCCCAATTGATCGTCGCAACGGGCGGTCTTGTCTATGTCCACGATGAAGACCTGAAGACGACGGATAGCTATCCGGTGGGCGAGACGCCGTTGAGCCTCTTGCTGTCAGAGCGGATTGACACGCAATCGGCAGTCTTGCGGGGCGTTCAGCGATATGAGGACCGTGTGGCCGTGACCGTGCGGTCGACGGACGATGCCGTGACGGGGGATTTGACCTTGATCTTCACCGCCCCTGACATGGCGCTGCGCAGCTGGATCGTTACGGAAACCGATGGGAGCCGGACGGTCGTCGATCTCAGCAATGTGACCGCGCCCCAGCGCCTGGCAAATCGGTTGTTCCGCATCCCGCAATCGGGGGGCACCTTCCTCAACCGGGACTGACCGACCCGTTTAGCTCCAGCTCAGCTATTGGCTGAGCTGCATATTTACGGAGGCGTAACTAGGGGCGCGCGGCGGATACGATAGGAGGGGGGTGGCGGAATTTCCGGGCGACCCCCCTTACCCCCCCGCTAATGGGTCGCCCGGTCCGCCACCTTTTCTCACGCTTTTTGAGTAGATAGACGGCGGTCCATGAGTCTCGACGATGAAATGGCGATCGACCCCGCCGTCTTTTCCATGCTGGAGCAGGATGCACCGGTACTGGCGCGCCTTCGGCAGTTCGCCCTGGGCCTTGATCGGATCAATTGGTTCGCGCATTTGGGCGAGCCCCCAAGCCGGGCCGTGCGCGAGGCCGCGGCGCATTATGCCGATCGGTTGGGCTTTCCCGAGGCCGACCTCGCGATCCTCGCGGATTTCGACGATGCCGCCGCGGCGGCGGAGACACTCGATTGGTCCTCCCCCGCCTGGGAGGCTGAGGAATTGCTCAGGGCTGATCTGACCGCCAGGGCGCTGACCGTGGTATCAGAAGAGGCCTTGGAGGTCGGGCTAAAGCTTATCGCGCAATATGCGGCGACGGCGGCCAAGGAGCGGGTGGAGGAACAGGCGGCGCTTTGGGATATGGCGGACGAGGCGGCGGTCAATCTGGCCGTGGGCAGTCTGGTGCAGGCGATCAATGGCGCCGCCCTCGCCCTCGTGGCCGCGGCGGATGGGGGGGAGCCGACGGAGGATCATCCGTTCATCTGCAAATTGCGCTTGTTCGAACGGGGCCGCTGGCCCGTCGCCTTGATCGGGTCCTCCCTCTCCGTCTTCTGATTATCGACCGCCCCACAGCGCGCGGAGAATGAGGATGACCGCAAGGCCGGTCAGGATCCATTTGAGGCCGCGGCGGAATTTTCCCTCGTCGAGGCGGCGCAGCAATCGCTCACCCACCAATGTGCCGCCATAGGAAGCCGTGACGGCGAGGACGATGAGTGGGAGCCAGGGGGCGTAAAGAAACCCCGCCAGGGCGAAGACAACGGATTTAAGACCATGCTGGGCCACCATGCAGGCGGCAGCCGTGGCCGTGACCATGCGTCGGCCAAATCGTGGCAGTTGCGCGATAAGGGTCGTGATAAAGGGGCCCGAGGCGCCGACGAACAAAGTCAGGACGGTGGAGAACGCCCCCGCCACGACGAAGGAGCGGCTGCCGAAGGGCAAGCGCCACGGGGGACCCCATTGCGTGGCAAGGATAAAGCCGGCCACCAATAATTGCAGGGCGGTGGCCGGCAAATCCGTTGCGATGGTGGATCCAAGGCTTGCGCCGATCACCGCGCCGCCGAGAAAATACATCACCGTTCGCCTGTCGATGCTGTCTCGAAAGACAATGGCCCTGCCGCCATTCACCCCCGTCATGATCAAGCCATGGACCGGCACCACCGCAGGGGCGGGGAGGAGCGTGCTCATCACCGCGATCAGCAAGAGGCCGCCGCCAACGGCAAACGCCGCGGTGATCGCGGCGGAAAAAAAGGTCGTCAGAACGACGATTGTCGCAATCAGCGGGCTGATCCCTTCGGGAAGGGGGAAAAACGACGGCATGGGGCAGCTCTTTTTCGAAAGCGTTCCGGCGGGCCCGCAGGCGTTGTTGGCGGGATGCCAGCCCTGTGATAGGGGTTAACGATGCGTTAGCGGCAGTGCGCGTCCCGCGTAAGGGGGCCTGCCGGGTGGGAGAAGCGCTGGTGCAAGAAATTGTCATGGTTTTTCTGACCCCCCTTGGCCTTGGGCTCCTCACCCTGGCGGTGGCGGCCATTGCTGGCCTCTTGCTGTGGGCGTTTTGGGAGCGAGAGGGCGACGCGCAAAGCGGCGATCAGGCGCGGCGTCTTACGGTCAACACGGCCCGCCCGCCCATGCTTGACCAAGCGCTTTTCGAGGGGGGGAAGGCCGAGACAGCCTCCGCTGCCGCACCGGCCCCTGTCACCCCCACTGTGCGGATCCTCATTCTGGTGGTGTTGGCGTTCTTCGGCTTCATCATTGCCGCGCGGGTGCTGTTATCGGGGCAGCCGGTCGTGACCACAGGGCCGGTTACGCCGCCCGGCCCCATCGCCGAGGTCGAGGAGCCGCAACCGCCGACCGTTCGGGGCAGCGGTGTGTCCTGTGCCAGCGAAGGCCCCATCACCATTGGTCGTGGCCCGATGACGGCGGAGGGGCAGCCGCGGACCATTCAGACGGGGGATGCCAGCCAGCTCGTGGGCTGGCGGGTTTGCAGTGGCAGCGTGCTCGCCGCCTTCTATCCCCTCGCCTTTGAGCGCGATCAACAGATCATCGACCCCCCTATATGGCAGGCGGGGGAGGGGCCGCTCCTGACGTCCGAGAATAAGACGGTGGCCGAACATCTTTATCCCCTCGATTGGGAGGAGATCGATCTGATCCTTCCCGCAGGGGCGAGCCGGGATGATTTCGACGCCTTTGTGGCGCTTGGTCTTTCAGGCTTTGATGTCGACACCACCGTGGCGCAACGTCGGGCCGCCACCCGGAGTTTGGGGCTTGGGCGTTTCGTCCTTGATGAGCTTCGGGCCGAGACGGGGGAGCGGGATTGTACCCACAAGGCGGATGTTTACGCCGGATCGATTGGCCAATATTCAGTCGGGCGCGGGGTTTTCGGTGTCGCGGAGGACACAGCGACCGCGCCGATGAAGGTCTTTTCCCAGAATTTGCCGTCCCCCACGGCGTTCAAACCGCCGCAACCGGTTCTTTACGGTGTGATCTACGAGGCTGTCGCCCCTGGTCAGTCGGCGGATCTTAAAATGCTCGTCGATTTGTTCCTGGGGAGCAATGGGTCGGGCCGCACGGCCTATGTGGATTTGCGGCACTTCCAGCCTCTTCGTCACCTCTTTACCGAAGAGGCGTGTCCGAACCATCAGCTCCGCTGATATCCCAGCCTTGAGGGCCTTCATGACTCGCGCCCTCCGCATGCGCGGATTGATCGACGAGGGCCGTGAGGGCCGTATGAGGTCTATCGGAGACATCAACGCCTCTAGACCTTTGTTTCGCTGCATTTTCTTTACGCGAACCGGTTTCCCCTTCGCGTGAAAATGCTCTAGGGCCCGCCGATGCGCATAACCACATGGAACATCAATTCCGTCCGTCTACGGCTTGGCTTGGTCGAGCGATTTCTCGAGACCGTGAAGCCCGATATTTTGTGTCTGCAAGAAACCAAGTGTCAGAACGATCAATTCCCCGCCAAGGCCTTCGCCAATGCGGGCTATCCGCACCAGGCCATTCACGGTCAGCGCGGCTACCATGGGGTGGCGACGCTCTCCCGCCTGCCCTTGCATGAGATCACACGGCGTCAATATTGCGGCAAAGACGATGCACGGCATATCGCCGTCACCTTGGAAGAGGGGATCGTCATTCATAATTTCTATGTCCCCGCCGGCGGGGACATTCCCGATCCCGAACAGAATGAGAAGTTCGATCACAAACTCCGCTTTGTGGATGAGATGCGGGAGGTCTTCACGGGGCTGGGCGACCAGCCACACATTCTCGTCGGGGATCTGAATATCGCGCCCCATGAGAACGATGTGTGGTCGCATAAGCAATTATTGAAGGTCGTTTCCCACACCCCGCCGGAGACGGAACGCCTGGCGGCCTTGATGGAGGCGGCGCCGTTTATCGATGTGATGCGCGAGCTGACCGCGGATGAGCAAAAACTCTATACATGGTGGTCCTACCGTTCGAAGGATTGGCGCAAATCCAATCGCGGACGCAGGCTGGACCATATCTGGGTCTCGCCTGCGTTGAAGGATCGGGCGCTGGCGAAAGGGCGCCGGGCTTTCACGGTCCACGATGATGTCCGCGGCTGGGATCGGCCCTCCGACCATGCGCCGGTGACCCTCGACCTTTAAGCATTCGGGGCGGTGCAATGAAAAAAGCCGGTCCTGACGGACCGGCTTTCTCGCCCATGAACGGCCCCTATGACGGGACCGTTCAAAACCTCAGCTTAGCGCTTTTTCGTCGCGCGCTTTTTCGCCGGCGCTTTTTTGGCGGGTGCCTTTTTCGCGGCGACCTTCTTGGCCGGCGCTTTTTTCGTTACCCGCTTTTTGGCCGGTGCTTTTTTCGTTGCGGCCTTTTTGGTGGCTGCGGCCGGTTGGCGGCGCGGTGCCATTTGCTCGGCCTCGATCTTGTCGAGGGCCTCGGCATAGGATTTGAGCGCTTTGAGGAACTGGGCCTGCTGCGTCTTGGGCAGCATGGAGAGGGCTTGATCCTCGGCCTTAAGAACCTTGTTTTCAGCGCTGCTCAGCATCTTCTTGCCGGCGGCGGTCAGCTTGACTGCATTGGCACGAGCATCGGTTTTGGTCCGTTGACGCGCCAAAAGACCTTTTTTGGTCAGCCGGGCAATCATATCGGCCAGGGTCGACCGGTCGATCCCGGTGCGACGGACCAGATCGGTCTGGCTGAGCCCCTCGTCCTTGGAGACGGTGTGGAGCACGGCGAATTGACGCGGGGTCGGGCCGTCGCCGCCGACTTCTCCTTTATAGAGGTCGTCAGCGTATTGTTGAGCCCGGCGAAGAAGATGACCGGGCGAATCCTGCAGGTTGAAAGTAGCCATCGGGGTCGCTCTCTGTTTTTCTGGCGGCGTGTCAGTTGTGCCGCCTTGTGGTGTGTATGGGGGCCGTAAGAACAGCCCCCGGATGTTCCTTGTGCCTTGTTCAAGAATTCCGGAACCAGAATTTACTTGACATTGATCTATTAAGGAACGCTTGCAAACTGATGCCATTCGCGTACGGATGCAAGAATTTTTGACCTCGAAACGACTGAATAGGGCGATTCCGCAGCAATAATGGAGGCAAGAGATGGTGACCTCGGAAGATATGACCCCGTCTTTTTCACGGAAAATCCCCGATGGCGACGATCGAGAGCGCTCTGTATGCCGGCATTGTGGGTTCATCGACTATCAAAATCCCCGGATTGTCGTTGGCAGCGTTGTGGTCGCCGGGGACGGGCGGCTTTTGCTCTGCAAGCGAGCAATCGAGCCGCGAAAGGGCTTTTGGACATTACCGGCGGGCTATTTGGAAACCGGTGAGGCCCCGGAAGAGGGGGCGATGAGGGAAGCGAGAGAAGAGGCGAATGCGGAACTCAAGATTGATCGTCTACTGGCGATCTACTCCATTCCGCGGATCAGTCAGGTCCAGCTCCTCTACCGAGCCGAGCTGCTCAATAAAGACAAGATTTCGCCGGGTCCTGAGAGTGCGGACCTGAAACTTGTCCCGTGGAGGGACATTCCTTGGCCGGAACTGGCCTTTCCCTCTGTCGTATGGGCGCTCAATGCGTGGAATGAGAGCAAAGAAGAGGCGGCTTTTGCGCCCTACACCAATCCCCAAGGCGGGCTTTAGAGCCGCTTTATAGGCGCCGGACAGCCTCGCCGCCGCGCGATCCACGCGTCAGGAGGCCTCCTCAGATCCGTCAGAGGACGGCATGTGCTTCATCAGAAACGGGACATTGAGGGCGATAAACACGAAATACGCAAAGGTGAAGCCGAATATCTTGATGCCGACCCAGGTTGCCTCGCCGCCGCATTCCACGCCCGCGACACAATCCGCGGTCAGCCAGCGCCAGAGGACTTCATTCGCCGCCGCCGCCGCCGCATTAAACGCCACAAAGCGCCAGGTCAGCGTACGCCATGCGGGATCGGGAAGGGTCAGGGCCCCGTCGAACAATGATTTTAAAAAGATCCGACCGGTCACCAATCCGCCGGCCAGGACAGCTGCGGCCATGCCGTAGACGATGGTCGGCTTCATGTAGACGAATGTTTTTGAGTCGAAGATAAAGGTCAGCGTGCCCAAGACGGCCACGAGGACACCGCTGATAAGCAACATGGGCGCGATGTTCTTGGTCTTCCACACTGAATAGGCGAAGGCGGCCGCAAAGGTCGGCAGGGAAAACAGAACGGCAAGGTAGAGTTCCCGCCCTTCTCCGACGAAAAATGACGTATTCAACGCAGCGTCCACCGGCCCGGCGAGGCGGCCATGGGCGAGATAGCCAATGCCAAAGGCGATCAGCGGTCCCATTTCGACGGCCAATTTGGCCTTGCCGTCGAGGCGGGCGGGAGCCATCGAGGTAGGATCGGTTTCGGTCATGAGAAGCCTTCCGTAAGCAAAGGGTCAGAGGGGGGCGCCAGGGCCGCTCCCTCAAGAAGATCGGCATAAGGTAGGGATGAGGTGCATGCTGTCATTTCCCGATATAGTGGGCACTCTCGGCGTGGCCTTCGTTCTCTCTGCGTTTTTCGGTTTGCAGGCAGGCCGTTTCGATCCCCAGGGTTGGGGGTATCTGTGCCTCAATCTGGGTGGGGCGAGTGCGATCTTGGTCTCGCTCCTGTTTCACTTCAATTTCGCCTCGTTTCTGATCGAATTGGCGTGGATCGGGATCAGCCTCTTTGGCATCGCCCGACGCCTCCTCACTCGGCGGCGGCCGTCAGCGCCGCGGCAAAGGCGCTCGCCCTGAACGGCTGAAGGTCTTCGACGGTTTCCCCCACCCCGATCGCGTGGATCGGCAGGCCGAACTTGTCCCCCAGTGCCACAAGAACGCCGCCCCTGGCCGTCCCGTCCAGTTTAGTCATGATGAGGCCCGTGATCTTCGCCGTTTCGAGAAACGCCTCGGTTTGAGAGAGGGCGTTTTGCCCCACGGTCGCATCGAGGACGAGAACGGCGTCGTGGGGGGCGCTGTCGTCGAGCTTTTTGACGACCCGCACGATCTTTCCCAGTTCATCCATCAGCTCTCGGCGATTTTGCAGTCGACCGGCGGTATCGATAAGGACGATATCGATCCCCTCGGCCTGCGCTTTGGCGACGGCGTCATAGGCGAGGGCCGCTGGATCGGCGCCCTGTTCCCGACTGATGACGGGCACACCGACACGCTCTCCCCATACGGTCAATTGCTCGATGGCCGCGGCGCGAAACGTATCGCAGGCGGCGAGCAGCACGGATTTTCCCTCGGCGGTGAATTGCTGGGCCAGTTTGCCGATGGTCGTGGTTTTGCCCGCCCCATTGACGCCGGTCATCAGGATGACATGGGGCCCATGGGTGCCGTCGGGGGCCAGTTGGGCCTCCAGGGGGGCCAGCGTGGTTTCGATCTCCCGGGACAGGATGGCTCTGATGTCCTCTCCCGATACTTCTTGGTCGAATTTGTCCTTGGCGAGCTGGGTGATGATCCGTGTCGTTGTGGGGACCCCGATATCAGCCATAATCAACAAATCCTCGAGCTCTTCGAGGGTGTCGTCATCGAGACGTTTCTTGGTGAAGATCGTGCCGATCCCGCCGCTTAATTTGGCGGAGGTCTTGGCAAGACCACTCCTTAGGCGGCCGAAAAAGCCTTTGGGCTTGTCTGTGGGCTGATCCGTGGGCTTCTCTGCGGGCGTATCCGTGGGGCGGTCCGTAGGAGTGGTCGGCGCGGGGGCGGGCGGGTCCGTCACGGGCGCCTCTGAGGCTTCCTCCAGCGGGTCCGCGCTGCTCGCGTCGGCGGGCGGGGCGGCGGGCTCTGGCTCTGGCGCCGCCGGGGCCGTCATCTCCCCCTGGTCATCCTGGGGCACGGCATCGTCCTCAGGGGGCGGAGCGGGCCGGTGGGGGGTGCGCAGCTCTGCCTCATCTTCTAGGGGGGCCGTCTCGGCAAAGACGTTATCGGCAAGTTCATCGGCGGCTACTGCGCGCGCTTCCGCCTCATTCTCGTCACGCGCCGCCTCTTCACGTGCATCGGGTTCCTCATGCGGCGGTCCCGCCTCCGCCGGCGTTTTGTCTTTGCGACCGAACAGCTTGCCGAACAATCCGCGCTTCTCAGCCATGGTCCGCGTCCTTCCTTCCCATGAGGCGTCGGCCCGTATGGCCGGTCACATGGGCCATGATCCGCTCCCCCGCCTGGCCCTCGGCCTCGACCTCGATCTCGGTGAAGTTCGGTAACCGCCCGATGAGATGTGTGCCCGAGGTCTGCTCGATCAGGACCGCTACACGCTGCCCGATCAGTCGATCGAGATGGGCCGCCAGCAAGTCATCCCCGAGGGCGCGCAAGCGCTTGGCGCGGTCCTTGACCACAGCGCGGTCGATCTGCGGCATCCTTGCGGCGGGGGTACCGACCCTGGGAGAGAAGGGAAACACATGCAGGAAGGCGAGGCCGCATCGGGCCGCATGGTCGAGACTGGCGGCGAACATCTCCTCCGTCTCCGTCGGAAAGCCTGCGATCAGATCGGCCCCGAAGGCAAAGTCAGGTCGCGCGGTCCGCAGCCGGTCCGTCAGGTCGATCGCATCGGCGGTCAGATGCCGCCGCTTCATCCGTTTGAGCGTCAAATCGTGCCCCGCCTGAAGCGACAGATGGGCATAGGGCGCCACCCGATCCTCCTCCGTCAATAGGCGGAACAGTCGGTCATCGACTTCGGCGCCGTCGAGGGAGGAAAGACGAAGCGTGATCGCGGCGGGAAGCGAGGTGAGGAGCACTTCGATGGGATCGGCCAGGGTCACCCCGCCTTCGAGGTCATCCCCATAGGAGGTGAGATCGACCCCGGTCAGGACAATTTCCCGAGCACCGGCCGCCACAAGGGCATGGGCTTCCGCCACCGCCTCGGCAATCGGGCGGGATTGGGCCCGGCCCCGGCCCTGGGGGATGATGCAAAAGGTACAGCTATGGTCGCAGCCATTTTGAATGGCGAGGGGCGCGCGGACCGGCTGCGGGGAGCGGGAGAGGGGCGCGGTTGCGCCGGCATAGCTCTCCGGCTTCAGCTTGTCGGCATTGGGGATGAGGTGATCGATCTCCGGCATCGCGGCAAGGCGGTCGCGGTCGGTCTCAACGGCGCATCCCGACACGATCAGCTTGGCCTCGGGGTGATCCTTACGGGCGCGGCGGATGGCCTGGCGGCTCTGACGAACGGCCTCATTGGTGACGGCGCAGGTATTGATCACGACGACGGCGGTGCCTTCCGTGCCGGCAAGCTCGGCCATGCGATCCGTCTCATAGGCATTGAGACGGCACCCAAGACTGACTTGTGTGGCGGCGGAATGTGCGTTCATCGTCGCTATGTGACGAGCGGGGGAGAGCGCGGCAAGGGCTCGGCGCCGAAATGATCCTCTCTTACAGGCGGCCGGTCCTCAAGGCGCGGATATCGCCGGTCATCAGGACGTGGTCGTCCGCCTCCCGCCAGCTGATGTCGAGGGTCCCGCCGGGGAGGGTGACGTCGGCGCGCCGTCCGGTGCGCCGCCGCCGCACGGCGGAGACAAGGGCCGCGCAGGCGGCGGTGCCGCAGGCTTGGGTCAGTCCCGCCCCGCGTTCCCAGGTCCGAAGTCTTATATGGTGGGGATCGGGGACCTCGGCGACGGACACGTTCGCTCCTTCGGGGAACAGGGGGTGGTTCTCAATCAGGGGGCCGAACCGGTCGAGGCGCTGGGCGGCGACATCCTCAACGAAAAAGACGCAATGGGGATTGCCCATACTGACGGCGGAGGGGCCCCAAAGGACGGGATTGTCGATCGGTCCCACCTTGATATCGAGGAACCGCGTATCCTCGCACGCCTCGGCAAGGGGGATGTCCTGCCAGCCAAGGCGGGGGGCGCCCATATCCACCGTCACGCGATGGTCGCCGGCTCTTGTGGCCGTGACCGATCCGGCGGGCGTGCCGAAGATCACCTCATCCGTTCCCTGCTCCTCCATCAAGCGCCAGGCGATACAGCGGGCCGCATTCCCGCAAGCACCCGCGACAGAGCCGTCCCGGTTGAAAATCGTCATGGCGGCGCCCTCGCCCTCAGCGACAAGGCCGATCACCTGATCGATGCGGACCCCCTCGGCCGCTTCGGCGAGCCCCCGCGCCGCGTCTTCACCAAGGGTGCCGCCGCCGCGCAAATCCACAATGATGAAGGCATTCCCGATGCCATCCATCAGCCAATAGCGGCACCCCTCAAGGTCAGCGGATAGTGCGTCTTCCATCAATGCCTCCTCACCGCCAACCGGTCGCCATGCCGACCCAAAGAACAAGGGCACTACCAAGGACCCCGGCGGCTTGCCAGAGGTCGAGGCGCCCCCCGCGTGGATCGAGGCCGTGACCGGCCATTGCTGCGCCAATGACGAGGGGGATGGGGTCAAGGCTGGGGTGCCCACTGACAAAGACGATCGCCAGCACCGCCACCAATTGGGGCCCGCGAAAGCGGCCGGCTTTCGGCCGCAGAAGACTAGGGGCGGTCAGGAGGATCACACAGACGGCGCCGACCAGCCCCCAAAGGCCACCGGGTCCTTCGATGACGGGGGGGAGAGGGTCTTGCCGCGGCGCCATTCCCACCGCCTCAAGATAGAGAAGAACGGCGCCGATCATCGCCGCGGGGGTCAGGATCAGTCCGTAGAACACTCTCATATGTCGGCGGATCAGATGGCGCGGCGCGGCAAGAAACAAGACGGCGAGGAGGGGGAGGAGCCAGTGGCTCCCCCCAGGACCCCCCACCGTGATCGCAGCAAGGGTCAGTCCCAGTAGGGGCAGGGATTGGTCGGGGGCGCGGATCGGCAACAAGGCGATGCTGCGCCAGAGGGCGAAGAAGAGCAGCGGCACTGCGCCATATCCGGTGAGCGCGGGCGCGAGGATCAGCGGATGGCAGGCCAATATCAGCCCCCTTGGTCCCCGGAAACCGGCGCCAAAGACCCCGCCCATCGCCGCGGCGACGAGGGCCGTCAGGCATAACAGGCCGCCGAGCAGTAAGCCCGCTTCTGCGCCAAGTCCGGGGAAGCCGGCGATGAGGCCCCCCACCCATAGGGATAAATCTGTTCCGGGGGCGGCGGTCATCGCGGCCGCGCGCGCCGCCAGAGGCTGATGAAGGTTCGGCGTGACCGCGACACAGATCAGGCCCCCCGCCCACAGCGCCGCAGCCATGCGGCGATCAATCCCCTCCGCCGCCCTTGTCATTGCCGTAGCGTGCTGTGCCACCGCAGGGTCTCCTCAGGGGACAGTCCCCGGCCATGCTTGGTCTTCTCCCAATAGGAGGGACGCCGGATCAATTGCCACAAGGCGCGGTAGGCGGCGACGCTTTGCAAGATCCAATAGAGCGGAGAGAGAACGGCATAGGGGACAAGGTCATGCCATCGGCGGCGCAGGGGGGCGATCATCATCATGTAAAGGTGGAGAAGATTACCCCCAAGGAACGCGGTCAGGGCCAGAACGTTGAGGGGCGTAGGGAATAGACGGGCAATGCCGTCGACGCCCAATATCCAAGCGCCATAGATTGCCCAGGCCACCGGGTTGATCAATGCCGCCAGGACGGTACCGCCGACCACGCCGTGGACGGTCAGGAAATGGCCAAAGCGCCCTGTGCGCGGTGCTCGACGACTGTGGACCAGCCAGGTCTGCATGAACCCTTTCATCCATCGGGTCCGTTGTCGCAGCCATGCGCCGGTCTCATCGGTCGCTTCTTCGAGGGTGGTGGAGTTGAGGAGACGGGTTTCATATCCGGCGCGGTGCAGCCTCAGCCCTAAATCGGCGTCTTCGGTCACGTTGAAGGGATCCCACCCCCCGACCGCCATCAAAATATCTGTGCGAAGAATATTCGATGTCCCGCCCAGCGGCACCGGGGCGCTTAGCGCGGCAAGACCGGGCAGGGTCATGTCGAACAACAGCGCATATTCGAGGGCGAAGAGGCGGGTAAGGATCGTGGTATCGCGGTTATAATAATTGAGGCGGCATTGGAGACAGGCGATGTGATCGGGGAGGGCGGCAAAGGTCCGCGCCGCCAGGGTCAGTTGATCCGGGGCAGGCCGATCCTCGGCGTCATAGATGACGATATAGTCTCCTTTTGCGGTCCAAAGGGCGTGGTTCAGGGCCTTGGGCTTCGTGCGCGGGGCTGAGGGCGGCACAAGGACGAGGTCGAACATGGGGGCACGACAATGGGTCCGTGCCGCCGCGATTGTCGCGCGATCATCCGCCTCGAGAATGATTTTGATGTCGAGCCTTTCACGCGGGTAATCCAAGAGCAGAAGAGAGCCAACGAGGTGGGGCAGGCTCTCCGCCTCGTCATAGACAGGGCATAGGATGGTGAAGGGCGGCAGGCGCTCTTCGGGGGCGATCGGCGGCGGGGGCAGGGTCAAGCGGCGCGGCTGGGCCAGGGACAAGGACAAGACCGCCGATCGCAGCCCCGCCTGGAAGAGGTAGAACAGGGTGACCCCCAGATTGAGGGCGATCAGCTTTTGCAGCGGCCCAATAATAGCGGCGACAAAGAGCAGGGCGGCCAAGAGGACGAAGCTGTTCCGTTGAGACGGCGTGATCCCCAAGCGCGCAGAGGCCGTCGGGTCTTTTTGCCACAAAAAGTCTCTGGCGGCGTCGGCAAGGGCACCGCCGGCCCTGCGCCGTAACCGCTCAAGATCGGCGGCGGACCGGGTACGGATGGACGCATCCTCATGTAGATGCCTCAGCGTCTCTTCAACCGGGCTCACCGCCGTCGTCGCCACGCAATGCCGGCAAGGGGCAAGAGGAGTAAGGAGCAATCAAGCGCCCCCAAGCCTAATGTCGTTCCGATCAGGAGAAGCGTCCCGGCGGCGACGGCGGAAAGGGTTGGCATCATCGTCCCCACCACAGCGCGGCGAAGACCCCTGATTGGGGGGCGTATCCACGGACGGCGAGGTCCTGTTGGGCACCGATTTGCAGATCGGGAAGCTTGGGAAGCGGGAGTAGCGCGGACGCCTCCGCCCTTAAAACGTCGTAGGAGATGCCTTGCGGACCCGCTTCGCTAAGCGCTGCGGTGCCCTGTAGCTTGAGAAGAACGAAAACATCGAGCGGACCCCGCCGCCCCCAAACGATTTCGCCCCGGAGAAAATCCGCATCTTCTCCAAGACTAAGGCGCCATTCGGCGTCCAGGCTCAGAAATCCGGTGGGCCGCGACCATCCCCTGGCCGCGGCGAGGGCGATGGCGGCGTCCGCGCCGCGCGCCTTGTCGTTGAAGACGAGGGATCTGGTTTCGGTTTTCGGCGCATAGGTCACCCGCAGTGCCGCCGGGGATGCCTCGGGGCCGCCCGACCATTGGACCGCCAGATCGATATCCGACATGCCCATCCGTTCGTCATAGGTCTCGGCGGAGATCACGGTCTCCCGCACGCTCGCCGACTTCGCCACGAGCATGAAGCCGCCGACCAGACCGAACTCGGTATAGGTCTCGATCCGCTCTTTCTCCAATTCCTCGCCGCTTTCGGCTGAGGCAACGGTCTCAAGGCGGGTGATAGAGAACAATTCACCGGGGGAGCGCGGCCAAGGCGAGGCCCCTGCGGTGCCTGGACCGGCCCAGAAACAGACGCTCAGCCCGCCCACAATTAAGACGCGAGACTCCACATATCCCTCTCTCAGAACAACCCATAATAAAGGTGTCCGAGCACGCGGAGATTGTCAAAGGCGGGGGGGGACTATACTCCGTAAGGTTTATAAAACAGAACGCACAACCTTGAGTATTTGGGCTGAATACTTGGCCTTATTCGCAAGCGCGTGCCGCCCGCTCCAGGGCGTTGGTGATGCCGAGCAGTGAAAAGGTGTATTCCGTGGCCGTGCCCCGCTGTGACAACGCGGAGACGCGCATCTCGGCGCCCGCCTTCATGGCATTGACGAGCCGGGCTTCGTTCTGGTCACTCTCGACAAAGCCTTCGTCGCCATCGGCAAACATTGTGTATCTGTTGGCGCCGACACGGACACTGGGCTCTGATCCCTCCCGCAAATCATAGCCGGCGAGGAAACTCGGCTGATCTGACGCTTTGCCGCTTTTCCATGTGGCTACGGCAAAAAAGACATCGCCATGATCGACGGATTCGGGATCCCGTTGCGTGGGCTCACTGACAGCATAGCATATCGTGTCGTCGCCAGCGGGCGCCGTATAGACGATCCAATCGCGATAGGTGGCGACTTGGCTGGGATTGGCTTGGGCCGCCGCCACAAGAAGACCGGTCATAAGCGGAAGGAAAGTCATCTTTAGCCTCCAAACTGTCCGCCGCTTCTATGCCAGATCCCGCGTCGACGGAGAAGCCACTTCGGCGAAACAGAGCCTTAAGCCATTTGTGTACGGATCGCCGACGCGGCGATGAACGGACAAATGGCCAGCGCTTGCAGCGAATACGCCGCCATCAGAAGAAGCGGGATCGTTGCCGGTCCCGTTGCGCTTGCCGGGCCGAGGATCAGGACGGGGGTTAGAAGCGGCAGCGCCAAGAACAGGACGAGGGCGGCGCCTCGCCTCATCTTGGCGGCGACCGCGCCGAGCGCCGTGGCGAACAGCGAGACCGCCGGGGTGCCGAGAAGAAAGCCGATCGCGCCGCCCACAATGTTGGGCGCGCCGAGGCTCGCCAAAAGCAATGGAGAGATCAGCGTGATCGGCAAACAGGTCAGCGCCCAGGCGATCAGCGCCTTGACGATCATTACGATTGATAAGGGGACGGAGGTGATGCGGTACAGCAGAAAGGTGTCGCTGTTCTGATCGTCTTCGTGCACCCCATCGAGACCGACGAGAAGACAAAGCAGCGTCGTCAGCCACAAAACCCCCGGCCCCGCGCTGGCCAGGAGATCGGCATCTCGACCGAGGGAAAGGGCGGAGAGGCTGCCCGCGGTGAGGAACAGCCCCAGGGCGGCGGCCCATCCGCCGCGGCGGGCCTTGAGCCGCATCTCCCGAAGGGCAATCGCCCACAGCGCGCCAATCACAGGGTCGCCTCAGCTTGGCCTAGAGCCGGGGCGAGGGTGAGGCGCGCCGCGTCCGGCAGAGGCGATTCATGGGTCGCCATCATAACGATCCCCCCCCGCGCCCGGTGCTGCGCGATGATTTCGAGCAAAAGAATTTGTCCTGCTTGATCGAGTCCTGAAAAGGGCTCGTCGAGCAGCCAACACGGACGCGGCGCGATGACCAGCCGGGCCAAGGCAAGCCGGCGTCGCTGGCCTGTCGACAGCCGCGCCACGGGCTCGGCACGATAAGCGGCGAGACCGAGCCTGTGCAGCGGGTCGGGAACAAGGGGGGGAGGGGCGGCAAAAAGAGCGGCCCAGAAATCGAGGGTTTCACCCAAGGTAAGTAGGGGAGAGAGCCCGTCGCCGCCGCCGACATAATGGAGGCCGCGCGCCCTGAGGGCAGACGCATCCACGGGTTGGCTCCCGTCGTGAAAGCTGACCGCGCCCTCCTGCCCCGAAAGGCCGGCGATCATGCGGAGAAGCGATGTTTTCCCCACGCCATTCGGCCCCTCGATAGAGAGCGCCTGCCCTGGCTTTAGGGTGAAGCTGACCCCCTCGGCCAATACGACATCGCCTCGCGTCACTTGGGCGTCGTCCACATGAACGGACAGGGCATAGGCGGGGATTTTTGCCATAGGATCGAATGACCGCGCCCCTAAGGTCCGTCAACAGGCCATCTTCAGCGTCCCTCGCCCGCCTATTTGTGTCAAAATCGTGCCGAGCGGCGTTGGGAAATTGCGTCCCGCGCCTAAGTCCCATATGCGGAAGCTTTACGCGCCGGGCCGATGGCGGTCCGTGTCTTGCCCCTTTTCGAAAGGAGTCCCCATGATCCCCGGACATGATTCGTTGAAGACGAAGTCGACATTGGAAGTCGGCAACAAGAAATACAGCTATTACGACCTGAACAAGGTCGGTGACCGCCTCGGGGATGTCGGCAAGCTGCCTGTGTCCCTCAAATATCTTCTCGAGAACATGCTCCGTTTTGAGGATGGCCGCACCGTCGACCTCGGCATGGTCGATGCCTTCGGCGACTGGCTGAAGAACGGGGGGAAGAACGCCTACGAAATCGCCTACCGTCCGGCGCGGGTGCTGATGCAGGACTTTACCGGGGTACCGGCGGTGGTCGATCTGGCCGCGATGCGCGACGCCATGAAGGCGCTCGGGGAGGACCCCGAAAAGATCAACCCGCTGGCGCCGGTGGACCTCGTCATCGACCACTCCGTGATGGTCGACTATTTCGGAACCGAACAGGCTTTTGAAAAGAACGTCGATCGGGAATATGAGCGCAATAAGGAGCGCTATGAGTTCCTGAAATGGGGGCAGGGCGCCTTTGCCAATTTCCGCGTCGTGCCGCCGGGCACCGGGATCTGCCACCAGGTCAATCTGGAATATCTTGGTCAGACCGTTTGGACCGCGGGCCATGGGGGCGAGGAGTTTGCCTATCCCGACACGCTGGTCGGCACGGACAGCCACACCACCATGGTGAACGGCTTGGCGATTCTCGGTTGGGGCGTTGGCGGGATCGAGGCGGAGGCCGCCATGCTCGGCCAGCCCGTGTCCATGCTGATCCCCGAGGTCGTCGGGTTCAAGGTCACCGGCAAGATGCCCGAAGGCGCCACCGCCACCGATCTCGTGCTGACCGTCACCAAAATGCTGCGCGATAAGGGTGTTGTCGGTAAATTCGTTGAATTCTACGGGTCGGGTCTCGACAACCTCACCCTTGAGGATCGCGCCACCATCGGGAATATGTCGCCGGAATTCGGGTCGACTTGCGCCTTCTTCCCGGTGGACGAGCAGACCATCGATTATCTCCGTAAAACCGGTCGTGATGAGGACCGCATCGCCCTGGTCGAGGCCTATGCCCGGGCCCAGGGGCTGTGGCGCTTCTCGAAAGCCGAAAATCGGGTGGAGCCTGTCTTCACCGACACCCTTGAGCTCGATCTGTCGACGGTGGTGCCGGTCATTTCGGGGCCGAAGCGGCCGCAGGACAAAATCCTTCTCACCGAAGCGCCAGAGGCGTTCGACGTGGCCCTCGACAAAGAATACGGCAAGCTCGACGAGAAGGGGAAGCAGGTTGCGGTGGAGGGCGAGGATTACACGCTCGGCCATGGCGATGTCTGCATCGCGGCGATTACGTCGTGCACGAACACGTCCAACCCCTCTGTGTTGATCGCTGCCGGTCTCGTCGCCAAAAAAGCGCGCGAGTTGGGGCTGACGCGCAAACCCTGGGTGAAGACATCCCTCGCCCCCGGTTCGCAGGTGGTGACGGATTATCTTGAACGGTCCGGCCTACAGGACGAGCTCGACGGTCTTGGCTTCAATCTCGTGGGGTATGGCTGCACGACCTGTATTGGGAATTCGGGGCCCTTGCCCGAGCAAATTTCCAAGGCGATCCAGGACAACGATCTTGCCGTGGCGTCGGTTCTCTCGGGGAACCGTAACTTCGAGGGCCGGATCAGTCAGGACATCCGGGCGAACTTCCTCGCCTCGCCGCCGCTGGTCGTGGCCTATGCCCTGGCGGGGTCGATGAACATCAACCTGACCAAGGACCCGATTGCTCAGACAGCGGACGGGAAGGATGTGTTCCTCAAGGATATCTGGCCGACCAGTGCCGAAATCGCCGAGGTCGTGTCCAAATGTGTGACGCGCGAAATGTTCATCGAGCGCTATGCGGACGTTTTCAAAGGCGATGCCCATTGGCAGAATATCGAGACCTCGTCGTCCGATACCTATTCCTGGCCATCCTCAACCTATATCGCCAATCCCCCTTACTTCCAGGGCATGTCGTCGCGGCCCAGCGACCCTGAGCCGATCGAGGGCGCTCGGATCCTCGCCCTGCTTGGGGATTCGGTGACCACGGACCACATCTCTCCTGCGGGGGCGATCGCCGAGGAAAGCCCTGCCGGCGCTTATCTTGAGAGCCACCAGGTGCCGCCGCGGGAGTTTAACTCCTATGGCTCGCGTCGCGGAAATCACGAGGTGATGATGCGGGGCACCTTCGCCAATATCCGCATCAAGAATAAAATGCTCGACGGCATTGAAGGGGGGTATACGAAATATGTCCCCACCGACTCGAAAATGGCGATCTACGACGCGGCCATGAAATATAAGGCGGAGAAATCCCCATTGGTCGTTTTTGGCGGTGAGCAATATGGCACGGGGTCGTCCCGTGACTGGGCGGCGAAGGGGACGATCCTCCTCGGTGTCAAAGCCGTCATCGCCCAAAGCTTTGAGCGGATTCACCGCTC
This sequence comes from Parvularcula bermudensis HTCC2503, assembly GCF_000152825.2. Taxonomy (NCBI): domain Bacteria; kingdom Pseudomonadati; phylum Pseudomonadota; class Alphaproteobacteria; order Parvularculales; family Parvularculaceae; genus Parvularcula; species Parvularcula bermudensis. The sequence continues at coordinate 732,801 of NC_014414.1, read as the reverse complement.
GAACCTCATCGGGATGGGCGTCCTCCCCCTTCAATTCAAAGAGGGGGACAGTTGGGAGGCTCTCGGCCTGACCGGGGACGAGCAAGTGACCATCCATGGGGTCGAGAGCCTCTCGCCCCGCGAAGACATGACGGTGACGATCACCTTCGCCAATGGCGATACCAAAGAGGTGACGGTGCTGGCTCGGATCGATACGCAGGATGAGCTCGACTATTATCGTAATGGCGGCATCCTCCATTACGTTATCCGGAAACTGGCCGCCTAACTGGGCAGGGGTGGGGGGAGCCCGCTTTCGGCGGCGCCTCCTTCAAGACCGATCAAAGGGGCACCTTCGGGTGCCCCTTTTTTCATGGGCGTGATGGTGTTGAGGGGGCTGCGGCGAAGGGGGCGTTGAGCTCTCTGCCTCCCGCCGATCGTGGGGGGAGCGGCGTTCTTCAACAGGGGGGAACCAATCGCGCCACGCCTCGTTATCTGGGGATGGTTCTCATAACATGGGTTATTATTGCGCTCACGCTCGCGGGCTGTCATCAGCCGACAGATTTGCCGCGAGCGGCCGCCCCCATAACGCTCCTCGCCGACAGCGGGGGAAGCGGAGACGCGGGAAGCGGAGATGGGGGCCTTTCCTCACCGCTGGGTGAACGGACGCAACAGGGCCGGTGAGGCCAGGCGCTGCCCCGATTCAGGGCGCGCTGACGTAATCGACTTGCAGGAGCCGACTGACTGGCTGCGCAAGGCCGGGGCCGGTGACTTCAAGCTCAAGATTGAGCGCGCCCCCGGGCATGCCCGTGCCGGCCGGGGTTTGGAAGATGGCATTCTTCGCATCGGCCACCGTCTTGGGCGCTTGTGTCCCCCCAGGGCTGAAGATCAGGAAATACGTGACCTTTTTCAGCGTGTAGGTGAGGCCGTCCATCTCCGCGAAGGGGATCGACAACGTTTGCTCGCCCACAAAGCTGATTCCGGGAGATCCCCCCGAAAAATAGGTGTCCCCGTCAATCGGAAAGGTTTTGCCGAACAGGACAACCTTCTCGCCGGGGAGGGAAAGACCGATACCGCCCCCTGGTGAGTAGGAAGTGCCTGGGCCCGACGTCAGGCTGGCGACGTCGAACTGAATATTCAGCTCATCGAGATAGTGATTGAAGCGCTCGGCCTGGTCGAGCAGCCGGGCGCCTTTCCGGGCCTCTGTGGCCACGTCCTCAAAAGTGCGAAGGGCCACCCGGTCGATGGTCATGCGATAGGCGCGCGCGGTCGTCAGGCGGTAATCCTTGGTCATACCGAGCGGCATGATCCGTTTCTCGATCGTGGGGTCGAGGGCCGGAAACTCAACCTCTGGAATTGACGGCGGTGGCGCCATACCCAGTACGGCCGCCAGTGTCATGAAGATGCTCATCACTCGTGTCCCCCTCAAAGAGCGATCGTCTTTCCTTCGGGGAACCCTCAAGAGTCGGCAAGGGCGAGGCGCACCTCAAATGACCGTCCCTATTTTACGGCCACCCCCATCGCCGCATTGCGGCGCGGGCAGAGGAGCCGTAGATCGCAGCGATGACCGACCTCTCCCACATCCGCAATTTCTCGATCGTCGCGCATATCGACCATGGCAAATCGACCCTCGCCGATCGCCTTATCCAGGTGACCGGGGGGCTGAGTGACAGAGAGATGAAAGAGCAGGTGCTCGACAATATGGAGCTTGAGCGGGAGCGCGGGATCACGATCAAGGCGCAGACGGTGTCTCTCAGCTATACTGCGCGGAACGGCAAAACCTATCAGCTCAATTTGATCGATACGCCCGGGCATGTCGACTTCGCCTATGAGGTCAATCGCAGCCTTGCCGCCGTCGAGGGGTCCTTGCTGGTCGTGGATGCAAGCCAGGGGGTCGAGGCGCAGACCCTCGCCAATGTTTACCAAGCGATCGAGGTCGATCATGAGATCGTACCTGTCCTCAACAAGATCGATCTGCCCGCCGCCGAGCCCGAACGCATCAAGGAACAGATCGAGGATGTGATTGGCCTCGATGCCTCCGAGGCGGTGCTGATCTCCGCCAAGACCGGTCTTGGCATCGAAGATGTCCTTGAGGCGATCGTCAATCGTCTGCCCCCGCCCGAGGGGGACAGGGAGGCCGCCCTCAAAGCGATGTTGGTGGACAGTTGGTACGACCCCTATTTGGGGGTCGTCGTGCTGGTCAGGGTGGTCGATGGTAGCCTCAAAAAGGGTCAGCGGATCAGAATGATGGCCGCCAAGGCGACGTACACCGTCGACAATGTTGGAAAATTCACGCCGCATCGGCAAATGGTCGAAACCCTGGGCCCTGGGGAAATCGGCTTCATCACCGCCTCAATCAAAGAAGTGGCGGACACCAATGTCGGCGATACGATCACCGACGAAAAGCGGCCGGCCGAGACCGCGCTGCCCGGCTTCCGTCCCTCCCAGCCCGTGGTCTTTTGCGGCCTCTTTCCGGTGGATTCGGCGGAGTTCGAAGATCTGCGAGATGCCATAGGAAAGCTTAGGCTGAACGATGCCAGTTTCGAATTCGAAATGGAAACATCCGCGGCGCTTGGCTTCGGTTTCCGGTGTGGTTTCCTCGGGCTCTTGCACCTTGAGATCATCCGTGAGCGGTTAGAGCGAGAATTCAATATCGACCTCATCACCACCGCTCCTTCCGTGGTCTATCATATGTATCGGACGGACGGCGAGATGGAGGAGCTGCATAATCCCGCTGATATGCCGGACCCGGTTCATATCGATCATATTGAGGAGCCGTGGATCAAGGCGACCATTCTGGTGCCAGACGATTATCTCGGTGCCGTCCTGAAATTGTGCGAAGAACGGCGGGGCATTCAGCAGGATCTCACCTATGCGGGGAACCGCGCCATGGTGGTCTATGAACTCCCCCTGAACGAGGTGGTGTTCGACTTTTACGACAGGCTGAAATCCATTACCAAAGGCTATGCGAGCTTTGACTATCAGATCATCGGCTACCGCCAGGATGACTTGGTGCGTATGCAGATCCTGGTGAATGAAGAGCCGGTGGACGCTCTGGCCATCATCGTCCACCGCTCAAAGGCCGAGGCGCGGGGGCGGGTGATGTGCGAAAAGCTGAAGGAGCTTATTCCCCGCCATCTGTTCAAAATCCCGATCCAGGCCGCGATTGGGGGGCGGGTAATCGCCAGGGAAACGATCGGCGCGATGCGCAAGGATGTCACGGCGAAGTGCTATGGGGGCGATGCGACGCGCAAGCGCAAATTGTTGGAAAAGCAAAAAGCTGGGAAGAAGAAGATGCGGCAATTCGGGCGCGTCGAGATTCCGCAAGATGCTTTCATCAATGCGCTGAAGATGGACAGTTAGGATCCGCGTCGATCGAAACAGGGACAGCCTCTTGTCTGTTGGGAAAAAACGCCTCGGCCTCCCCCCGTCGTCCCGCCGGTCCTACCGCCCCACAGGCCTGAACTGACCTGTTTTGGCGCAGCTCAATGACAGTCGACCTGACATTTCGGCCATGACTTCGACCCTTAGTTGCGCTATGCTGAGTAGACGGGTTATCCAGAGGACACCTTTATTAACAATCATGTAGATTGGTTAGTGTTCCCGCCCGTGAGTAGGGAGATTCTCAATGTTAAAGTCGATTTTGCTGGCCGCCGCAGCGAGCAGCGCCGTTGCGGCAGGGACCGCTTTCGCTCAGTCTTCGGAGAGCGTCTGGCCTGAAGCCGTCGTTACACGATCATTGGACGATGCCCCTGCGTCCTTTGCCCGATCGGCCTCGACGCCGGCGGAGCGGATCAAGGCCTATCTGGCCGCCCGGGGTGAAATCGATGCGGCGACGGACCTTGAATTGGTCACCAGCCATACGTCGAAATTCGGTCGCCTCCATCAGATCTTTCAGCAAAGGATTGAAGGGCGGCGTGTCTACGGGGCTGTGGTCAAAGCCAATTTCGATGAGACATCGACCCTCCTGAAACTGTTCCGGCGCGTTCAGGCCCGTAAGGGACAGACGTTGGACAAGCCGGCCATTACCGCCGAGGAGGCCTTGGCAATTGTGGTGGCGCGGCATTTCCCCAACGCGCCGACGGTCTCCCCCACTGGAAGCGAGGGCACCGTAACGATGTTCTCCGAGGCGCCGTTCTTCTACACGCCGCCGAGCGTGGAAGAGGTGTTGATCTCTCGCGGTGCCCGTCTTGTCTCCGGATTTGAGGTCACGGTGTGGAGTGCGGACACGAATGAGCTCTACAAGACCTTGGTGGGGCCTGCGGGGCGAATCCTGAATATCGAAGATCGGACCGCGAACGATACCTACGCGATTTTTGCCGATCATCCCGGGGTCAGTCCGCAGACGGTGGTTTCCGGCCCCGGCACTGGCAATGTCGAGTCGCCCAATGGATGGCTCGGCCCGGTGTCACAGTTCGAATACAGCATTCAGGGGAATAATGTTCACGCCTATCTCGACCGGGATAATTCGAACTCCCCCGATGCGGGCGGCACGGAAATCACGACGGGCGATTTTGTCGCCGGGGCCGATCTGACGCTTGATCCGACCGATGCGGTCAACCAAGCCGTCGCCGTTCAGAACCTGTTCTATTTCAACAATGTGATTCACGATCGGCTCTACCGCCACGGGTTTGTCGAGGGCGCAGCGAACTTCCAGGAAGACAATTTCGGCCTTGGGGGGGCGGGGTCCGACTCCGTCAACGCCGAGGCGCAGGATGGCGGCGGGGTCAACAATGCAAATTTTGCGACCCCTGGGGATGGCTTCAATCCACGGATGCAAATGTATTTGTGGAACCGGTCGTCACCGTGGCGGGACGGCGATCTCGACTCCGACATTATCTGGCATGAATATGGCCATGGCCTGACCTGGCGGATGATCGGCAGTATGTCCGGGTCGGTCTCCGGCGCGATTGGTGAGGGGATGTCCGACGTTCTCTCCATTCTTATCAATGACAATGATGTGGTCGGTGAGTACTCCGTGAACGATGCTCGCGGCATCCGGTCGGCGGCCTATACAAACTATCCCCGGACTATCGGCGATTTCAGCGGCAGATCAGTTCATTTCGATGGGGAGATCTACGCCGCGACGATCTGGGCCCTGAAGGGTCTGTTCGAGGACGACGGGCTCAGCGTCGATACGCTTCTCGACACGATTGTCGAGGGGATGAATTTCACGGCGCCGGGGCCGACCTATCTCGACATGCGGGATGGCCTTTTGGACGCAGCGCCCGAAGCGCAGGATTGCCTGGTCTGGGAAGCGTTCGCGCAATATGGGATGGGCGATGGGGCTATCTTCGAGAGCACCTTCTTCAGCGTCAATATCGAGGAAAGCTTCGATTTGCCGGTTGCCTGCGGGGGCGGCGAGGACCTACCCCGCGTGACGGACATTACCGTGGACTCGGTCTTCCTCAACAATTGGGTGTGGCAGGCTGAAGCGGCGGTCACGGTCGAAGACCCAGAGGGGGTCCCCCTTGAAGATGTGCTGGTCGTGGGGGATTGGCGCGGCAAGACATCGTCCTGCCGGACCGATCTCGCCGGGCAATGCACGATCGTGGCGAATTTCTTCCGCTGGGTCCCCAGTGTTGATTTCACCGTCCAATCCCTGGACCGGCAGCCGGTCGCGGGCGACGTTCTGACGGCGTCAGTTTCTCGGCCTTAAGGCGCAGAGGACGAACGGGCAGCGCCAAGGCGGGCGTCCCCGCCTTGGCCTCTATGGTCACGAGGTGATGGTGTTCCGCATGGTGACGGTTGCCGTCATGCCATCGGGCAGAATCCCACCGAAGGGGGCGAGCTTTTCGAGTTCGTTTTTCGTGACGCTGATGCTGACCACAACATTCTGATCGGTGGGATCGCCAACCGTCGCGGGGTCGACCGAAACGGTCACGTCGATCCCTAAGGCATCCTCAGCCTGATCTTCGGCATAATCTTTCGCTTCGGTCTCGTTAAAATAGCCGAGGGCCAGGCCACGGGCCGCCTCGCGGGCGTAGAGATAATTCGTTTCTCGAACATGGAAGACCATGCCCCCGCTGAAAACGCCGGTCATCAACAGGATAAAGACCGGGCAAACGAGGGCGAATTCGACCGCCGCGCTGCCGCGCTGATTACCGAAAAAGGAAAAGGATCGCTTCGAATGTCGTCGTGCCCGCATCTCGATGCCCCACTATCTTGACCGATATAGGAGAACTTCCTTTGCAAGTTGTGTAGCTGGGGAGCGGTAACCTTAATGAGGCGCGTGCGACCAATGGGGGCTTTAGGGGAGTGTTTAGGCTTCCGACGGATCGCCAAGGATCAGGGAAAGACCGGCAGCGCGGCCTCGTTCAAGCCGAACGCATCGAGAATGGTCTTCGGCACACGGCGTTCCGGGCGGCGCGTTTCGGCATTCAGCAGCACCCATATGGTTTCAGCGCGGACCGACCAACGAGCGGACCCGTTGACCTTGATCTCGGTATGGCGCTTGAACCGCGGCCCTTTTAGCGCGCCGAGCCAGGTTCTAATCTCAACCTCCTGATCGGGCAGCACAGGCTCCCGATAGTCGACTTCGTGGCGCAGACAGATCCATACATATCGGCGAGACATCTCCGCATCGGCAATGCCGAGCCAATGGGCAACCGCGGCGTCCTGGATCCAGCGCACATAGACGGCGTTGTTCACATGTCCCAGAGCGTCGATATCTGCCGGCTCGGGCCGCCGGTGGCTGATGACCGCCGTTTGATCGCTTATGGCCCCGCGAAGGACCGCAGTCGGATCAGGGTCGGGGCGGTTGGTCACTCCGCCTCCCCGAAATTTGTCATGATCAGATCCTCAAGGTCGTCAAGGGCGGCCGCTGCGTCCTGGCCCTTTGCCTCGATGGTAATCTCCGCGCCCCTTGCCGCGCCGAGCATGAGGAGGGCCATCAGAGAACAGCCGCCCACCGTATGATGATTATAGGTGACCTCGATGGTGGCCGTGTGACGGGCCGCCCTCTCGCAGAATCGAGCGGCGGCTCTCGCATGAAGGCCGCGCATATTCTGGACACGAACAACTTTGCTGAGTGTCTGGGTCACGTCTCTGTTTTTTTGCCGGTCAGTTCCCATGAGGCCACCCGAATATATTTCCGACCGGCCTCATAGGCGGCCTCGACGGCATCCTCGATCGAGGTTTTGGTGCGGAAGGAGGCGGGCGCGAGCTTGATGAGCATCGGCAGATTGACCCCTGCAATCACCTCGCCCAGGTGACGCCCCGCAACCGCAATAGCAAGATTTGACGGGGTGCCGCCGAACATGTCGGTGAGCACGATGGCGCCGTTCTCGCCGCCGGCCGTCTGCATGGCGTTTCGGATGTCTTCGCGCCGCTGCTCCATATCGTCGTCAGGGTCGATACAGACCGTTTCGATCCCAGGCTGCGGTCCGATCACGTGCTCCGCGGCCGCCACCAATTCCTTGGCAAATTGACCGTGGCTGACGATCACGATTCCGATCATGGCAACGCCCTTATTTTTCCAATCCGCCTATTTCGACCGATGACCGGCGGGATTGTCCAGCCCTTTGCGTATTTCCGAACCGAGGAAAAGGCGCAAACCCGCGGCGCCGACGCGCCAGGGAAAGAGCGGCAGGTCGGGCGCCATTGGTCCCAAAGGCTGCCACCTGGCCGGATCAGGCAGGCGCCGCTCCACCGTGGTGACGAGGCGCAACGCCAGATGCAGCGGCATATTCTGTCGGTAGGGGAGGGAGACGATGCTCGTCCCCCGAATTTCCGCGCGCCCCGCGAGGGAGGGGGGAGGCGAGGCAGAGAGGCCCTGCGCCGACGCACGCAGCGTCACCTGATCATCACTGATCAGGGCGCTTCTGCCGAAAGGGCAAGCTTCGATCCAACGAAGCGCGGTCTCTGTTTTGCCGATCCCGCTCGGGCCCAATAGGATGACACCGACGAGCGGTGCGCCCGCTGAGATCGCCACGGCCAGTGCTGTCCCGGCGACAATGCAGGGCCTGTCGCTCACCGGTCGGTGCTCAACAGGGGGAGAAGGACGGTAAAGCGTGCGCCCCGTGGGGGGCCGGCCCCGTCGCCTCGCCGGTTTTCGGCCCAGATATTCCCGTCATGGCTCTCGACGATCTGACGACTGATCGCCAATCCGAGGCCTGAATTATTGCCGAACTGCGCGCCCTCGGGCCGCTTGGTATAAAAACGCTCAAAAATGCTTTCGAGATTCTCCTCGGGGATCCCCGGCCCTTCGTCCTCCACGGACAATATCGCCAACTGCCCCCCCTCACGCGCTTCCACGACCAGGCTGATCCGGACGGCGCCTCCCTCCGGGCTGAACGACAAGGCGTTGTCCATCAAATTACGAAGCACCTGGCCGAGCGTTCCTGGGGAGCCGATCAGATAGGCCGGATCCGCTGGTTCTTTCTCAATATGGATCTTTGGGCGATCGCCCTGATCATCGCGCGACGTGTAGGTCGCCACAACATCACGGAGCAATTGTCGCAGGTCGACGATATCCCGCTTCTCCCGCGCCAATTCCGCGTCCAGCCGGGAGGCATTTGAAATATCAGTAATCAGACGATCCATCCGGGCGACATCTTGCTTGATCACGGCCAAGAGGCGGGCGCGCGCCTGTTCGGTCTTGGCGATGTCGAGGGTTTCAATCGCGCTGCGGATCGACGTCAAAGGATTTTTGAGCTCGTGGCTCACATCGGCGGCGAAATGCTCGATAGCTTCGATGCGGTCGTAAAGGGCAGCGGTCATGGATTTGAGGCTTCGCGCCAATTCGCCAATATCGTCCCGACGATTAGGAAACTCAGGAATGCGTCGGCGTGATGAACCCCGAAGGCCCACCCGCACGCTGTCCGCTGCGCGCGCTAATCGCCTGATCGGTGTGGCGATATTCATGGTCAGGAGGATTGAGAGGATCACCGCCACGATCAAGGCGACAAGAGAAAAGCTAAGGAGGGCAGCGCGGGCCGAACTCAAGACTTCGTCAATGCCACCGATTTCCGCCGTGACAACGCCGTAAATCGCCTGAACTTTCCGTATCGGAACCGAAACGCTAGCCACCAGCTCATTGTCTTCGTTATAGCGTAATGAGGCGGCGCCGCGTTGGGCGTTGATCCCTGTGCTGCGGAAGGCGCGAGTCAGTTCGTCCTCGAGGCGCCGCTGCTGTGCTGTCGACCGCAGGCCCGGATCGACAAAAATATCGAGGAAGAGCCCTCGGGCTTGACGAAGACGGGTTCGAAGGCGATCGGCCGGTCCTTGTGTGAGATCGGGCAGCTCCACGGCCTCGATCGCCCCAGCACGCAGCACCTGATCTTCAAGCAAGATGGCGCGGGGATCGGAAATCGGCCCCCCATCGTAATCTTCCGGCGTCTCGAAAATCCGTACGCGGCCTTCAAAGCTCGGCCAGACGCGGGTGAAAATGGCGTTGACGCTCTCCCGATCCAGGCTGACTTCGCAAGGGGCGACATCCTGGTCGGCGGTGACGATGTCGCAATCGGCATCTTCGGCCGCCACGGTCGCCATGATCGAGGCGATCACCTGGGCCTGGGCCCTGACCGCTTCGAGCTTGGCGTCGATCAGGCCATCGCGATATTGGGTCACCCGAAAGGACCCCATCATCAGGATAGTCAGGCCAAAAAGCTGGGTGAGGAGGATGGTGACCGTCAGCCGCGAAATCGGCAAGCGACCTGTGTCGTCTCGAAAACCGAACGAGCGCCGTCGCGGGGCGGGGGCCACCGCGGGGCGCGTGGGAGGGGACATCTGATCCTCTTCTCCGGCCTCAGTCTTCTTTATATTTGTATCCAACACCGTAGAGGGTTTCGATCTGATCGAATTCGCGGTCAACGACCCTGAATTTCTTGCGCACCCGTTTGATATGGCTGTCGATGGTACGATCATCGACATAGACCTGGTCGTCATAGGCCGCATCCATCAGGGCGTCGCGGGATTTGACGAAGCCGGGCCGCTGGGCAAGTGCCTGAAGGATCAGGAATTCCGTCACGGTCAGGGTGACGGGCGCACCCTTCCAGCTACAGGCATGGCGGAGGGGGTCGAGGGTCAGATCGCCGCGATGGATGATCTGTGCCGTTTCTTCAGGGGTGGGGGCCCGATGACGTTCCTTTTGTCGCCGTAGGACGGCCTTCACCCGTTCGAGAAAAAGCCGCTGAGAAAAGGGTTTTTTCACATAATCGTCGGCGCCCAGGGTCAGGCCGAGGACTTCGTCGATTTCTTCGTCCTTCGAGGTGAGAAAAATCAAAGGGACATCGGATTTTTCCCTAAGTTTCTTCAAAAGATCGATGCCATTGAGGCGCGGCATCTTGATATCGGAAATCACGAGTTCCGGCTCCTTGGCGGCGATCCCCTCAAGGGCCTCCGCCCCATCCTCATAGGTGGTGACGTCGTGACCGTCCGATTCGAGGGCGATCGACACGGAGGTCAGAATATTCTGATCATCGTCGACCAATACGATTTGCGCCATGGAACCTTCCTTATCCGGTTTTTGCTCTTGCCGACACCATGTTGTCGAATTGTGGCAGGCGGGGGGCGGTCCTGGGGCAGCGATGTCCCCGATGGCGGGCGCGGGGGGGCTTGCCGATGTCCGAGGACCCAAGCGGCGCCCTCGGCCTTAGGGGGCGCGGCCTTAGGGGGCGAGCTTATCGATAAACGCGGCGAGCTCGGTATCCCGCGGAGAGAGGCCATCGACATCGTGGGTGGTCAGGGTGATCTCAACCTTGTTGTAGACGTTGGACCATTCAGGATGGTGATCCATTTTCTCCGCCCGCAACGCGATTTGGGTCATGAACCCGAAGGCGTCGATAAAGTTTTCAAAGCGAAATGACGCTGACATCGCATCGCGTCCGTCGACCAGTGTCCAATTGGGGTGGTCGGCAAGAAACCGTTTGCGGTCCTCTGCACTGAGTTTGTCCATGGGTCAGGCCTTTCTTTCGGTCAGCGAGTCGACGAGCCGGTCCGCCCAGGCGGGTACCGCTTCGGCGGCGCGGCCGGCGATGATATGATCGAACATGGTGTCATTTTCCGCTGGGTCACGGTTGATTAAGGTGGTGACCGCCCCCGCTTGCCGGGCGCCCTCCACAAGGCCCGCCGCTGGATAGACTGTCCCTGAGGTGCCGATCGCAACGAAGTGATCCGCCCCCTCAATGGCCGCGGCGATGTCGTCGAGAAAGTGAGGGATCTCGCCGAACCAAACGATGTTCGGCCGCATACCGCCTTGACGCTGACATTGGGGGCAGGCGGTCTTGGTGGACAAATCTTCGGTCAAGGCGACAACGCCCCCGCAGTGGACACAGAGGGCACGGTCCAATTGCCCATGCATCGGGAAAACCGAGTCGCTCCCCGCCCGCTGATGAAGATTGTCGACATTCTGCGTGATCAGCACGAATTCGTGGCGATCTTCCCGAAGACGACGCTCAAGCGCGGCGAGCGCCAGGTGAGCGGCGTTGGGGGCCACGTTCGGCAGTTGGGCACGGCGACGATTGTAGAATGCGTGCACCCGGTCAGGGGTGTGCAAAAAGGCCTCAGGGGTCGCCACATCCTCCAGCCGAACCTGGGACCACACGCCCCCCTCATCGCGGAACGTGTCCACGCCACTATCGGCGCTTATCCCCGCGCCCGTCAGGATCACCAGTCGCATCTGTCGAAACTGTCGTGTTGCGATCGCGCGTCAAGGCTTGCATGTGCGAGAGGCTTAGGGAACACCAAGATACCAATCAGGAGGACTATCGTCGATCCATGGTCGCCCGTTCGCTGTCGTTTCGTGGATGTCGACCGCCCCTTATTGCGGGTCTCGTCGGCTTTCTCCTCTGCGCTCCCTTTCTGGTGAGTTCCGCTCACGCCCAGTATAGTTTCTGTAACAAAACGAGCTATGCCCTGTCCGCAGCGATCGGCTATGTCGACGATGAGGATCTGGTGACGCGGGGCTGGTGGCGTCTGAGGTCGGGCCAGTGCAAACGGGTGCTTTCGGATCGCGTGCAGCCGGGGCGGTATTTCGTCTATGCCGAGGCTATTCCCGGGCATCGGGGCGAATTGCGCACCTGGTCGGGGGAAACCCCGCTCTGTGTGCAGAACGACAGCCTTTTTACCCTCCGCGACCAAAATTCCTGTACCAGCGACCCGCGCCGTCAGCGGCGGTTCCTCCCTGTCGATGTCGATGAGTCCACCGACGGCACCAAGACCACGGAATTCGTCGAGGAAAGCAATTTCACCGCCTTTTCCGCCGAGGTGGCGGGCGTCCAGCGACTGCTAAAGGATATCGGCTTGTATGAGGGGCTGATCGACGGCTCTTTCGGCGGCGAAACCAAGGGGGCGTTGACCCGGTTCGTGCGGCAAAAGGGGCTGGGCAATGCCGGTGCCATTAACGAGACGGTGATCGACGCGCTCATGGCCGAGGCGAATTCGACGGATTCCAATCGCGGTTTTGTGTTCTGCAACGCCACGATGCTGCCTGTATGGGCGGCCTTTGCCCAACCGGACAGTCAGTCGGAGGAATATACGTCCTCGGGCTGGTGGCGCCTTGAGAGTCAGGATTGTGCCAAGGTCCGGCGCGGCAGTGTCGAGAATGAGAATTTCTATGTCTACGGGGTGATGGAGGCCGATGGCCGCTCTGTGCCCCTCGCGGGGGGGGATACCTCCTTTTGTATTTCGACCGTCCAGTTCGAGGCGCCCGGCGATGCGCCCTGTGAGGAGCTGGGCTACGAAACCGCGAATTTCCGCCGGGTCGAAGCGACAAACAGCAAGGCGTGGACCTTCCAATTCACGCCGGAGCTCTTCAATCCCGCCCTGGCGCCGCGAAGCGGCTCGACGAATTGAGGCGGAGAGGAATGGCCTTGGCAGCGTTCGATCATGTCGAGACCTGGATTTTCGACCTTGATAACACTCTCTATCCTGCCGACTGCCATCTCTTCGCACAGATCGACGAGCGGATGACCGGGTTCATCGAGGGCTTTCTGCGCTGCGATCGGGCAAAGGCCCGCCACCTTCAGAAGGATTATTACCGCCGATACGGGACAACCCTTGCCGGGCTGATGGCCGAGCATAACCTGCCGCCCGACGATTTTCTCGATTACGTCCACGACATCGATTTATCGGCTGTCCCCCCGAATGAGCGGCTGGGTATGGCCATTGCGGCCCTACCGGGGCGGAAATATATTTTCACCAATGGCTCCGAGGGTCACGCCGAACGGGTGTCCGATCACCTCGGGGTCTCCCATGCCTTTGACGGCGTTTTCGGGATCGAGACGGGGGATTTCATTCCCAAGCCGCAAGAGGCGGCCTATCACGCCTTTTCCGCTCGGTTCGGCCGGTGCCCGCGCTCAGCGGCCTTTTTCGAGGATATGGCGCCTAATCTGACAGTCCCGGCTGCATTGGGGATGGTCACGATCCTCGTGCAGTCCGACGCGACATGGTTCGAGGATGAGCCACAGGGGAAGCGTCCGGCCATACCCGGGGACCACCCGCCGCATGTCGATCATACGACGTCGGACTTGACTGACTTTGTCGGACGCCTATCGACATTCGGTTCAAATGGGAAAGAAGGTGGATGATGGATATGACGGCGATGGCGACCCTGATCGAAACGGCGTGGGAAAATCGCGACGGGCTGTCCGATCCGGCCAACCGGACCGCCGACCTCGAAGAGGCGGTGGCCAGCGCCCTTGAGGGGCTCGACAGCGGGACCCTGCGCGTCGCCGAGCCGGACGGCAAAGGCGGGTGGACCGTCAATGAATGGCTGAAGAAAGCTGTTTTGCTTTCGTTCCGTCTCTCGGCCAACGTCTCCATCGCCGGCGGCCCCGGCGGCAGCGATTGGTACGACAAGGTCCCGCCTAAATTCATCGGCTGGACCGAGGCCGATTTCGCGCAAGCGGGTTTTCGGGCGGTGCCGCCCTGTGCCGTGCGTTACGGCGCCCATGTCGCCAAGGGCGCCGTCTTGATGCCGAGCTATGTCAATATCGGCGCTTATGTTGGGTCGGGGACCATGGTGGACACCTGGGTGACGATCGGCTCCTGCGCGCAGATTGGCGAGAATTGCCATATTTCCGGCGGTGTTGGCATAGGCGGGGTGCTGGAGCCGATCCAGGCCGCCCCCGTCATTATCGAGGATAATTGTTTTATCGGCGCCCGGTCCGAAGTGGCCGAAGGCGTGATCGTCCGGGAGGGCGCGGTGCTGTCCATGGGCGTCTTCCTGGGGGCCTCGACCAAGATCGTCGATCGGGAGACGGGGGAGGTCACGCGGGGCGAGGTTCCGCCCTATGCCGTGGTGGTGCCGGGGACGATGGGCGGCGGTGCCGACCGGCCCGCGCTGTCCTGCGCGGTGATCGTGAAGCGGGTGGATGAGCGCACGCGCGCGAAAACAGGAATCAATGAGCTGCTCCGCTATTGAGGAGAGATGTCGCTTGTCCTATAACTATGGTTTCGTCGTCGAAACTTTTTGAAAGCGAGTCGTGGTGTGTCCCAGCACTCCCATCTCCACCCCTGGCGCGATGTGATGGTCGATACGGTCCGACTTGACCGCCCCGATCTCTCGATGCGCCAATGGGCCTTGCTGCTGACGGTGTATCTGACGCCGGGACCCCATACGGTTCGGCGCCTGTCGGAGGAATTGAAGGTGCCGAAGCCGGCGATCAGCCGCGCGCTCGATGCCCTGTCGATCCACGGATATATCAAGCGTGCCCGCGACCCCGACGATCGCCGCATTGTCCTGGTGCAGAAGACCGAGGAAGGGGCGATGTTCATCGACCAATTCGCCGGTGTCGTTGAGGAGCGCGAGCGTCAGTCGGATCTCGGCGCCTATTATGGCTGAAGCGCGCGCTCGGCCTTTGACCGTGCGGGCCGTCGCCCCGGCACGGTGGCTGGAACCTGAGGTCCTCGACGACTTCATCGCACTGGCCGCGGCGCAGGGGGGGAGGGTGCTGACCCCCGCCGCGCTGTCATTGCGGGATCATCAGCTATGCGGCACCGATGAGGAGCGGGCCGCCGCGCTGATCGCGGCCTTCGACGATCCTGAGGCGGATATTCTCTGGTGCGTCCGGGGCGGTTATGGTTCGGCGCGCCTTTTGCCTTATGTGCACAAGGCCTTGGCGACTGGGAAAATCGTCATCGGCTATTCCGACATGACGGCCCTGTTTGTGGGCACCGGCGCCGATGGTCCGCGGGCGCCCTTCCTCGCCGTCCATGGTCCCATGCCCGTTGACCTCCTCAAACCGGAGGGGGCGGCGCGTCTTGTCGCGGCGATCGACATGGCCCGAACGGCGAGGGACACTGGCCGCTGGCCGGGATGCGACTGGCGTGGGGGGGGCGTGCGCGCCGGCCAGGGGCGGGGACGTCTCATCGTCGGCAATCTGACCGTTTTACTGTCCCTCCTCGGCACCCCCTACGAGCCGCAGCCGCGCGAGCCGGTCCTCCTCGCCATCGAGGATTGTGGCGAGTATCATTATGCCCTCGACCGTGCCCTCGTGCAGTTGGCGCAGTCCCGGTTTGGCAAGGCGCTTGCCGGGATCGTCCTTGGTGATTTCACTGATCTTGAAGACAATCCGGTGCCCTGGGGGGAGGGGGTGGCGGCCATGGCCCATCGGCATTTCCCCGATTTGCCGATCGCGCACGGCTTCCCCGTCGGCCACGGTCTCGAAAATTCCCCCTTTGCCCTCGGCGCCGCCGCCCAATTGGTGGTCGAGGGCGAGGCCGCCCACCTTACCATTGCTGACACGCCGCTGCCGCTAGCCCCATGACCGAAAACATCGTCATCGTTCCGCATATCATTGCGCGGGAGGCGCCTAATCCGACTGCCGAGGCTGTGACCGATCTGCTCTATGGTGAGCGGCAGAGTGTCCTTGAAGAGACGGCGGACTGGGTGCGCGTTCGCAATCGAGACGACGCCTATGAGGGGTGGATCCCTCAGGCGGCCTTGGCCCCCCTCCCCCCCGAGCCGATGGAGCCAGTGCGCCGTGTGCGGACGCGGTTGGCGACAGCCTATAAAGCGCCGGCGGGCAGAGTGGCCCTTCAGGATATCGGTTTCGCCTCTCCCATCCCCGTGGCCGAAGCGAGGGGCGGCTGGATCCGTGATGGTCATGGCCGGTGGTTTCGGGATCAGGACCTGACGGCCGAGCCGTTGCCGGAGGGGTTCGCCGACCTCGCCCTCTTATTCCTCGGGGTGCCCTATGTCTGGGGCGGCCGCCATGGAGGGGGGATCGATTGCTCGGGGCTCGTCCAGGTCACGGCCCTGGCCAAGGGGCATCATTGCCTGCGGGATACGGGGGACCAGGTGGAGAGCTTTGGCCATCTGCTGGAAGGGACGGCGCGCGATCATCTCCAGCGGGACGATATCCTCTATATGCCGGGCCATGTCGCGATCCTGACCGGTCCCTTGACGGCGGTCCATGCCGATGGTCTCGCCGGATATGTCCATGAACAGGATATCGAAACGATCTTGGCGGAGCGGGGATTTCGCTTCGACGAAGCGACGATACGGCGGCCCGTCCGAGCCCCCCAGTCAGTCGTCTGACCGAGGCTCTTTCCCGTCGATCCCAACAGGGGAGGGGCGCACCTCTGGGTCGGTGAGGCGATGCCCCTCATGGCGTTGGGATTGTTTCTCGCGGTCCGCCGCGCCAAATTGCCGATCGGCTTTTGAGCGCCCATGGGTCGCCCGATTGGCCGCGGCCTGACGCTCCTTTTCGGCCCGTGCCTTGCGCTTGCGTGCCAGCCGAAGATTGATGAGATCACCGCTCATGAGGAAGGGGTCAACCGGGGTTTAGTGGAACCCGGCCTGCTCCGGCATGTCGGATTCCGATCTAGACTCACCGGCGCCGCTCTCTTCGCCACTATCGGCGTCTCCCTCGGCCTCGGCGGTCTCCTCCGGCGCAGGGGCGGGCGCGGGGTAGGGAACGGGATCGTTCGACAAAGAGCCAAGATAGGCCAGGAGGTCGGCCCGCTTTTCTTCCTTCCGGACCATTTGCGCCATTTGGGTGCCCGGGACATAGGCCTGGCTATTTTCGAGATAGGGGTCGAGACGCTCATAGGTCCAGTCGCCTTCCAGACCCTGAAGGGCACTCGAATAGCTAAATCCGCCATGGCTAGCGATATCGCGCCCGACAATACCCCAGAGATTAGGGCCAATGCCGTTGGGCTCCCCCTCTTGGAAGGTGTGGCAGGAACCACAAAGGCCAGCGGCCCGCTGCCCTCGCTCCACCGACGCATTGGCCATCAGCGTGCCAAGGTCGATCTCTTCCTCCTCCTCACCCGCGGCGGTCGGCCCAAGCTCGATCTCCGCTGGAATATAGGCAAGGCCGAAGGGATTCTCCTCATCGGCCTCATGATGGCCATGGTGAGAAAACACTTTGGTCAATGTCGAGATGGTGATCGGCAATCCGAAAGCCAGAAGAAGCGTTGTCAGGATGGCCGCGGCGACCTTGTTCCCGTAGAGGGGATCTTTCATCTCGTATGCCTCACATTTCGGGGCCACGCGGAGCGGCCGGAAAAGCTATTGCAGGCGTGTAACCGCCTCATCCTGCCTCTGCAACGGGACAAATAGCGATGGGAGGCGAAGGAGCGTCGGAATGAAAGAAAAAATCGCGTTTCAAGGGGAGCCTGGGGCGTTTTCTGAGGAAGCGGCGCGAAAATTCCTTTCCCAATACGATCCCCTTCCTTGCTCGAGTTTTGCCGAGGTCTTTCGGGCCGTGGAGGAGGGGGCGGCCCTTGAGGCGCTGGTCCCGGTGGAGAATGCGATCGCCGGCCGGGTCGACGATGTCTACCGCTTGCTGCCCGATATGCCCTTTGTCATCTACGCCGAGCATTTCCTGCCCGTGCATATGCAATTGATGACGATCCCTGGGCGCGATGAAAACGATCTCCGGATCGTGCGCAGTCACCCCATGGCCCTCGGCCAATGCGCCCAAATGATCGCCCGACGAGGGCTGAAGGCGGAGGTGGCGATGGATACCGCCGGCGCCGCCAAAGCGCTCGCCGCAACCCGGGAGGAGGGGGTGGCGGTGATTGCCCCGGAAGCCGCAGCGGCCCTCTATGACCTTGAGATCATCGAGCGAAATGTCCAGGACGCGGACAAGAACGTCACCCGGTTTCTGCGTATTGGTGCCGAAACAGATGCTGTCTGGCCTGACTTATTGTCGGGGCCGGTGCTTACCAGCATCGTCTTTCGCGTGCGAAATATCCCGGCGGCTCTATACAAGGCCCTGGGCGGGTTTGCGACCAATGGGGTGAACCTTTTCAAGCTCGAAAGCTATCAAGAGGATGCGAGCTTCACCGCCACCCGCTTTCAGGCTGAGTTTGAGGGGCATCCGGACGAGCCGCCGGTGCGGCGGGCGCTTGAAGAATTAGGGTGGTTCTCCTCAGACCTCCGCCTGTTGGGCGTGTTCCCGGCCGATCCCTATCGCTCGGCCCAGTCGCGTAGGAGCTGATGGGCGATGGTGAAGGGGGGCGGGACGAACACCCCCGGCTCGCCATTATTGTCGAGGAGGGCCAGGATCTCCTCGCGGTTGAACCAGCGCGCATCGGCGATTTCCTCGGGGTCGAGGGTCAGGGTCTTTGCCGCGACATTGGCGAAATAGCCCACCATCAGGGAGCTCGAAAACGGCCAGGGCTGGCTGAACCGATAATGGGTGGACGTGACCGTCAGGCCCGCCTCTTCTTTGAGTTCTCGGATGACGCAGGATTCAAGGGTCTCGCAGGGCTCGAGATAGCCGGCGAAGGCGGAGTACATGCCTTCGGGGAAACGGGGGCTCCGGCCAAGGCACACATCGCCCTGATGCAGGGGCAGCATGATGGCGACCGGATCGGTACGGGGGAAATGCTGGGCGCCGCTCACCGGATTGATGCGCTTAAAGCCCCCCTCCGCCATGACCGTTTCGCCCCCGTCACGGGCGCAATAGCGGTGCTTGGCGTGCCACCCGGTCAGCCAGGTGGCCTGGCCGGCAATCGCCAGTTCGGTGGGCGATAGGGTCCAGCCGGAATCGCGCAGCGAGGAAAAGGTCGCGCCATCGACGGTGAACGGCGCGGTATGGTCGCGGATATCGGCGGCGAAGCGCGGGGCGCCCTTTTCGAGGCCGAGCAGAATGAGACCCGGATCCCCCTCGGCGCTGTCCAGCACCGAAAGGGGCAGCCACACGAGAGACGTTTCGGGACCGACACGCTTTGTCAGCGGGTTGCCGCGGCTGAGCAGCAGAAGCCGGGCATCCTCTCGCTCCTGCTGGGCTTTGACCCATTCAGGGTCCCGCCGCTCGTTACCGGCACGGTCGAGGGGGTCGAGAGAAAAGGCGTTAGGGTTCGTTGGCTGCATGCCGACGGATCTGCGCGTTCTCTTGGACCGAGGCAATGGGGCCGGGGCAATGGGCCAGGGCTATGGGCCGGGGGCAATGGGGCGGGGGCAATGGCGGCCAAGCGCCGCAGCCTTAGGGCGCGGGGTCCCCTGGTTGCGGCGTACGTTGCAGCGGGCGCGTGTCGAAGCCTTGGCTCTCCGCCACGTCGATAAGGGATTGATAGATCTCGTCATCGAGTTGCGGGGTACGAGAGAGGACCCACAAGAACCGCCCTTCCGGCTCGCCCACCAGGACGGCGCCATAATCGTCCGTCAAGGCGAGGATCCAGTAATCGCCGTCGGCAAAGGAGACCCAGGCGGGGGCAAACCGCACTTTCAGTTTGGCATTGGAGGGGTCGACGATGCGTCCCACGCCCTTGGCCACCTGAACCTCGCCGTCCAGCGTGTCCTTGTAGCATGTGTTCTCGACACTGATCTCCTCAGATGTCTGCACTTCGTAGAACGCGGTGACGCCGACACAGGTATATCGGTTCGTGTCTTCGAAAAAATTCGGATAGCGGGCGATTTCGTACCACAGACCGACATATTTAGAGATATCCACCATGCTGACGGTGTCGGGGGGATAGGTCGCGGGACGATTGTCCGGCGGCATCTTGCACGCCGCCACAGCCATGCTGAGTGCCGCGAGGGCATAAAATTTCCGGTTCATTGAGATCTCCCTGCGGGGCGCCCTTTCTTCGGGGCCCTGTCGACTTCTGATCGGGATTTAGGGTCGCGCTTTTCGAGGACCATGCCGAGGGGCGAGCGCCTCGCGCAGCATCCCTCCTTTTCGATTGCGGGCCTTGCAATTGCGGGCTGTCTTCGCCACGTCGCCTGTCGGAGGGTCGCGCGGACGGGCGCCTCGCCAACCCGGTCAGGTCCGGAAGGAAGCAGCCGTAACGAGTTTCCGTCCCGGGTCGCGTTGGCTCTCCACCCCCTTTTTCACTCGCCGTTGCTATCCTCGGTCGGCGTTTCCCCCTCATCGGCGGGGGGCCCCGGCTGCGGAAGCGGCTGGGCCAGACTGTCGGTCCGCAACAGCTCCGCGATCTGGGCCAGATAGATGTCGGCCTCTCGCGCATAAGCGCCGATCAAGGGGGCCAACTCTTCGGCCGTCGGCACGCGCTCCGCTCGGCGTGCGGCCACCCGGGCGGCCCGCAATCGCCCAAAATCCTCATGGGCCGCATAGAGGCTCGCCAGATCCTGTGTGGCGGTGATCAGGCTAGAAAAGCCTTCATCGCGCCGGCGCCCGTAAACCGCATTGGCCTCCACCGCCGCGCCGGCGCTGCCCCATCCTGTGGCCAGCGCGGCCTGGGCGATGGCCAGGCGAGGGGGGATCACATCAATTCGGTCGAGCAGCGCGCGGGGAGTGGTCAGCCTTAGGCCATAGCGGCGCGCGATCTGGGCCGCCTCGGCTTCTTCTTCGAGGCTGAGACGCCCCCGTCGTCGTCGCTCCGCCGCCAGCTCCTTAAGCCGGACGCGATCGGTCTCGATCCGCTGATTGGTCGCCTCCACCACTTGGGCAAGGGTCGCAATGAAAAGGGGGCGACGCTCATCGAGGGGGAGGCTGGAAAAGCCGGTGGGAAAGCGGGTGGGGATGAGGGCGGCGTCCTCAAGACCGTCGCGCAGCTCCGCCATGGTTTCGGGCGCCATCAGATCCGGGTCGTCTCCGGGGGGCGGCGCCAGGACGCTGGCAAACCAGGCGCCAACGACGATCGACGCCCCCACCGCGCCGAGCCGTGCCCACATCGCGCCCCGATCAAGGCTCGTGCCGTCTTCGGCCATGGTGACTTTGAGGGCGCGGCCCACCAGCGGGGCGGTCCACCCCTGAATGACCAGGGAAAGCAGGACCACGACCGTCGCGGCACTGACGAAAAAGCTGCCGTTCTCGACGCCTATCGCCGCGGGGATGAGACCAAGAAAGACGGGCGTGGCGCCGCGCAGTCCCGCCCAGGAGACAAAGGCCATGTCTCGGCTTCGGAAGCGGAAGGGGAGAAGAGAGGCGACGACCCCGATGGGGCGGGCAAGTAAGATCAAGGCAAGGCTGAGCAGGAAGGCGGGCAGGGCGACATCCGCCAGAAGCGAGGGCGTGACGAGAAGACCCAGCACCAGAAAAAGGCCAGTTTGCGCCAGCCAGGCTAGCCCGTCCATCACCCCCGCGGCGCGCTGGGTGAAATCGGGGGCCGTGCGTGCCATGGTGAGCCCCGTGAGGTAAATCGCCAAAAAGCCGCTGCCCCCCACCGTTTCGGCAAGGCCGAAGGCCATGAAGCCAAAGCCCGCGACAAGGATCGTGAGGAGGCCTTGGGGGAGGGTCATGTCGGTCAACAGCCTGGGCACCAGGTGCCCCATCCCGATGCCGACGATCGTTCCCAGGCTCAATTTCGCGATAAAACTCCCCGCCCAATCGGTGGCACTCATCGGGTCGAGGGCCAAAGACGAGGCGAGCCCAATCACCAGAAAAATCGCGATCGGATCATTGAGGCCGGATTCGACTTCGAGGACCGCCCGCACTTTGATCGGCATCCTAAGGCCGGTGGCGGCAAGGGCGAAGACGGCGGCGGCATCGGTGGAGCTGACGATGGCGCCCAGCAGCAAGGCCTCGGTCCAGCCGAGGCCGAAGGCGATATGGGCGATTGGCGCCAATACCACCGCCGTCAGGATGGTGCCGAGTAGGGCGAGGGTCAAACCAGGCCATACCCCAATGGAGAAGGTGCGCGCCTCGGTTCTGAGGCCGCCTTCGAACAGGATCGAGGCGAGCGCCGCCGACCCCCAGACCAGGACCGTCTGGCTGGCGTCCAGGGACACCCCGCCCGGCCCCTCCCGCCCCGCGAGCATTCCCACGAGAAGGAAGATGAGGAGAATGGGCGCATCAATCTTTTGACCGGCCGCGCCTGCGAGAATGGCCCCAACGGAGAGGGCCGAAATGCCGAGTATGACGATCCCTATATCCATTAAGGGGCTTTGACGGCTCGCCGCCGCTGCCGTCCAGCGTAAAGTCGGATCGGGCGGTCCCTGGGACTGAAATAAAGGGAGGAGGGAAAGGGCCGCATCCCCCCCGGCCCCTTTTCCCTAAGGTGCGTTACGTCCGATCGACGATCGCTTCGCGAAGATCGTCGATACAGGCGACGGTTCGTCTGATATCGAACTTTTCGACGGCGCGCCGGCGGCCTGCTTCCTGTTGGGTCCGGCGCAGGGGGGTATTCTCGATGAGGGCGCGGACGGCTGACGAGATATGGTCAGGCGTGACGGCGTCGAGATAGGTGGCTGCCTCTCCGCCAACTTCCGGCAGGCCGCCGCGGCGGGACGCAATAAGGGCCGCCCCCGTCACCATCGCCTCAAGGGCAACACGGCCAAAGGTCTCGTCCCATTTTGAGGGAACGACGACGATCTCGGCCGCCTGAAAGTGCGCCATCACGTCAGGATACGGCCGATAGCCGAGCCATTCGCCCTGGGGCCCAAGGGCAGCAATCTCCGCCCTGACGGCCTCGCCATAGGCCTCCTCTCCCCGGTCCGGCTGTCCGATCATCACCGCGTTCCAGTCCGGATAATGCGGCAGGGTTCGCCGCATGGCCTTGGCAAAATCGAGGGCGCCTTTATTGGCGATGATCCGCCCGGCAAAGAGGATCGTCTTCCGTTTCGCTTGTGGAGCGTAAGGGTAGAGGTCCGTGTCAAGACCGTTCCACGCCACCGCCGCGCGGTCGACGAAACGGGGATAGGCGGCGGTGAAATGATCGCAAGCGAATTGCGAAACGAAGGCGATTTGGGTCAAGGGCGCGATCCGCCTCGACAGGCGTATTCGGGACACTGGCCCTTTGGGCGCTTTGATTTGGCTATGCTTCACCAACATGACCGGCAGGGGGGCGATCTGTCTGGCAATGTGAGAGGCGCATTTCACCTGTTGATGAACTTCGACAAAATCCGGGGGCTGATCTTTGAGAAGTCGTTTGACCCGCTTGGTATAGGCATGAAGACCGCCGTCGGTCGGCACTGGTCGATAAGAAAGATCGGAAAAAGGGGTGTTGGTTTGGGGCGCAATGACAGTAATGTCGTCCCTGTGGCGGGAATATAGGCCTGCATCGTGGGCACAAAGAACGACGGCAGAGGCCCCATCAGGGGAATAAGTGGTATTTGGCGCCAGAACGATGGCGATGCGCATGGCAGTTCCCATTGCGTAACGGTGAACGCATCGGCGGGTCTCCGCCCGGTGGCGAGGGGGGATCGTCACGGCACCGGGGCACCGTGACGAAATCTCCTCTTAAGGGCCGGATGCCCCTCGCGGATTAGTACCGATAGCCCTCAGGCTTGAACGGGCCTTTTTGGCCGACGCCGATATAGGCCGCTTGTTCTTCCGTCAGCTCACTGAGGTGAGCGCCGACATGAGCGAGGTGAAGGGCGGCGACCTTCTCGTCGAGATGCTTCGGCAAGACGTAAACGCGGTTCTCGTACTTGCCGTCTTCGTTATTCGCGAACAGCTCGATCTGCGCGAGGGTCTGGTTCGTGAAGCTCGCCGACATGACAAAACTGGGATGGCCCGTGGCATTGCCCAGATTGACCAACCGCCCCTCCGACAAGAGGATCATCCGCTTACCGTCGGGTTTGGTGATCATATCGACCTGGGGCTTGATGTTGTCCCATTCCCAGTTGCGGGTGGCCTCAACCTGAATCTCATTGTCGAAATGGCCGATATTGCAGACGATCGCCATGTCTTTCATGCGGCGCATGTCGTCGATGGTCACAATGTCCTTATTTCCCGTGGCGGTGACGACGATGTCGGCTTGGGCCGCGCCGTCGGCCATCGTCACCACCTCAAAGCCGTCCATCGCCGCTTGCAGGGCGCAAATGGGGTCGACTTCGGTGACCATGACGCGGCATCCGGCGCCGCGCAGGGACTGGGCCGAGCCCTTGCCGACATCACCATAACCGGCGACCAGGGCCTTCTTGCCGGCCATCATCACATCCGTCCCCCGACGGATTGCATCCACAAGGCTCTCTTTACAGCCATATTTATTGTCGAATTTCGACTTGGTGACGCTGTCGTTCACATTGATCGCGGGGAAGGGGAGGGTCCCCTTCTTTTCGCGTTGATAAAGGCGAAGAACCCCAGTCGTCGT
Source organism: Parvularcula bermudensis HTCC2503 (assembly GCF_000152825.2). Classification (NCBI taxonomy): domain Bacteria; kingdom Pseudomonadati; phylum Pseudomonadota; class Alphaproteobacteria; order Parvularculales; family Parvularculaceae; genus Parvularcula; species Parvularcula bermudensis. Next base: position 708,429 of record NC_014414.1, on the reverse strand, counting down.
CTCCTCGGTCACCCCTTTGATCGAGGCTTTGACGCGGGAGTAGAACCCTGGATCGCGGGCGAGCCGGCGTTTGATCGTCTCGAATACGATCCGCTCTTCCTCATTGCCCGGATTGTCGAGGACGGATGGATCGGTTTCCGCTTCTGACCCCAAGAGGATAAGCATGGTGGCATCGCCGCCATCGTCGAGGATCATATTGGCGATTTCACCATCGGGCCATTCCCACAGGCGATCCGCATAGGCCCAATATTCTTCGAGGGTCTCGCCCTTCTTCGCGAAGACAGGCGTCCCGTTCGCGGCAATGGCGGCCGCGGCGTGATCCTGGGTCGAATAGATGTTGCAGGAGGCCCAGCGGACCGTGGCACCCAGAGCTTCGAGCGTTTGAATCAGCACAGCGGTCTGGATCGTCATATGCAACGATCCGGCGATCCGCGCGCCCTTGAGGGGCTGGGACCCGCCAAATTCGGCCCGGGTTTGCATCAGGCCAGGCATCTCATGCTCGGCGATCTTGATTTCCTTATTTCCAAAGTCGGCAAGGCCGATATCGGCAATCTCGTAGTCGTTGGCCACGGAGGCATCCTTCCGGTGATGATCTGAACTGAAGTTTATCAGCGCCAATCCAATATATAAAGGGATCTTTATATAGCGTGACTTGGCGTTAGGTAATGGGTCTCCATGGCGCTCGTTGCGGCATGAGAAAGCCGCGCATCGGCGATGGCCTTCACCAGGCGCTCCCGATTAACGGGCTTTGTCACATAGCCTTCGAAGCCAAGGGCGATGAAGCGGGTAATGTCGTCCGAAAAGGCATGGGCCGACACGGCAAGGACCGGCGGGCAGGCCCCACCCAGGCGCTCTCGGAGAACGCGGAGTGTTTCAGGACCGTCCATGCCCTCCATACTGATATCCACCAGGATGACGTCGAACACGTCCGCGCTGGTGGCTAGGGCCACCCCCTCTTCGCCGCTTAGGCATGTCGTTAGCTGGGCGCCAAGGGGGCGGAGGAGGGCGTCGATGACGGTCAGATTGACGCGATTGTCGTCGATGACCAACAGACGAAGCCCAGAAATGGTCTCAAGATCCCTGCGGCCATTCATGTGCCTCTCGGGGAGGGATTTCGTCGCGGCTTCGGGCAGGGGCAAGCAGACGCTGAATTCCGATCCGACGCCAGCGACCGATTTCAAGATCACTTCGCCGCCCATTTGGGCCGTCAGGGCTTTGACGATCGACAGACCAAGACCGGTGCCGCCGAACCGTCGGGTCGTGGTTGCGCCTTCGGCTTGGGTGAAGGGCATGAAGATCTTTGCCTGCTGCTCGTCACTCATCCCGATCCCGGTATCTTTGACGGACAGCACAATGTCGGTTGCCCCTTTTCCGCGGTGAAGTCCGATGGTGACTCCCCCCGATTGGGTGAATTTCAGGGCATTTCCGATGAGGTTGGTGAGGATCTGTGTCAGGCGTTGTTCGTCCCCCTCGCGCAGCATCGGCAGGCTGCGATCGATGTCGGTCGTGAAGGTCAGACCGGCATTTCGCGCCTGTTGGGCAAAAAGCGCATGGACCCGCTCAATCGCGCGATCGAGTCGGAAGGGCGCTTTGTCGATCTCCAGCTTGCCGGCTTCGATCTTCGACAAATCGAGGCTGTTGTTCAGCATTTGAAGGAGGAGGGCACCGGAATCGCGAATGGTCTCGGCCTTCGACCGGCTATCCTCAGGCAGGGCGGACGCGGCCAGGGCCTCGGCCATGCCTAAAATACCGTTGAGGGGCGTGCGGATTTCATGGCTCATCGTGGCCAGGAACACGCTCTTGGCGCGACTTGCCTGTTCGGCCGCTGCCCGTTCTTCCTCACGCTGCTGCGTGACCGTCCGGATCGCCTTCGCGCCGCTCAGCAGGGCAAGGATCACCAACATTTCAATCGTCAGGAGGGCAGCGCAATCGCGGAGATAGAAAGAGGGATCTACTGCCATCTGATAGATCGGCAAACCTGCCATATAGACAAGGGGCGGGATCGCGGCGGAGATCATCACAAGTATACGAGTGTTCTGGTGAAGAGCTGTATGCAGAAGATTCCCGGATAACATCGTGTAGGCGATCGCCTGGCCGGCCGGGATGTCACTGATCCAGACATAGACCGGGAAGAGGCCGTAACACATACTGGCCTGAAACGCGCTCAGCACACCGAAGCGGCAGTGCCAGGGCAAGGCCGATTCCGTGCAGCGAGACAGTCGATACCACACAATGGCATCGGTCAATTGGCTTCCCAGGATGAGGAGATAGATCGCGACGCAGAGGAGGTGATCTAGGCGGCCCGTGGCACTGACGGCGCTGACGCCAACAGTGATGACGAACAGACGCGTCGGCAGCTCACGCATGCGCTTTTCGGCAATGATGCGCCAACTTATCTCAGCAAAGAACGAAGTCATAGGAACGCCATCAATGAGGTGTGCGCCCCTGGGGGAGCGCTCCCGACATCGTTGAATGGGGGGATGAGTGTCACCGGAACGGTCAATCGGGACGCCTCCTGAAGTATCCTTTTTTTATCGACCTATCAGAGTTCGATTAATCAGGGTTTACTGAGGAGCGCGCGTAATCCTTCGCGATAGGAAGGATATCTGAGGCCTGTTGGCAAAAGAGTGTGAAGTCTCTGATTTTTCAGGCGTTTATTGTCGACATAGAAGCTTCGCGCCATCGGTGACAGGGCGGCGGCTTCGAAGGCGACGGCGGGGGGCGGCTCCTTGCCGAGGAGGGCGGCCGCGTAAAGGATTACATCCTGCGGGGGGCTTGGAAGGTCGTCTGCGCCGTTAACGATTGCCGGCCACGTCTCGGCTTCGGCCAGGGCGAGGAGGAGACGGGCAATATCCTCCACATGGATCCGATTGAAGACTTGCCCTTCCTTGATCACCCGTTGCGACAGCCCTGACTTTGCGCCCTGGCTGTCCGTCATCAAGCTGTTCAGCGCGTTGCGGCCGGGGCCGTAGATCCCCGCGAGACGACAGAGGACAAGGTCGAGCCCAAACGCCGCCGCCAGATCCTGCCAGGCCGCCTCGGCCGCCAATCGCCGCCGACCGCGCTCACCGCTCGGGCTGGGGGGCGTCGTCTCGTCGATCCACGCGCCGCCATGGTCGCCATAGACCCCCGAAGAGGAGAGGTAGATCACGCGGGTCGACGGCGAGGGGCACGCCTCGGCAAGGGCTGCCGCCGCTGGACACCCGTCGCCCTGAGGCGAGATGGACACCACGATCAGATCCGCCGTTGATATCGCCGCGCGCGGGAGGGGCGTGCCAGCCTCCCACAGATACGGCTCGATCCCGGCTTGGCTTAGGGCTTTTGCCTTATGGGTGTCTCTTGTCGTTCCCGAAACGAGCCACCCCTCAGCGAGGGCTTGGTCGGCGAAGACCCGGGCTGAATAGCCCGCCCCAAGGAGAAGTACCTTACTCACCCAGGATCTCCGGCAAGAGGTCATTCATCCGGGCGGCGATCATTGTCGCCACCTCATGGAACCTGTCCGCCGTCCCGCCATAGGGGTCAGGGATATCGAAGGGGGCGAAGCGGGCGATCTGTGCGCGCCTATTCGGGGGTGCGAGGTCCAGCACGTCTTCGTAATTTCGTCCATCCATCGTCAGGATATGGTCGACTTCGTAGAAATCGGCGAGGTCGAGTTGCCGCGCCCGGTGGGCCGATAGATCAAGCCCGATGGCAGCCGCCGCCTGGCCCATCGCGGCATCGGCGGGGCGCCCCTGGTGCCAGGGGCCGGTCCCACGGCTGCCTACGGCCAGGTTCAGGCCCAGGTTCAGGCCCAGGTTCAGGCCCAGGTTCAGGCCATGGGTCCGCGCCCATTGACGCGCCGCGGCCTCCGCCACCGGTGAGCGGCAAATGTTGCCAAGACAGACAAAAAGAAGGGCGCGGCGCTCCATCGGTGAGACTTTGGTCGCCCCAGCAGCGGAGAGCAAGCTGACAGCCGGGACGGTCTTCGCGCGCCCCGCCGCATGGGGTAAGGCGCTCTGCCTATGGCCGATGCCTCGCTCTTCCCCACCAGCTCACCGAAACGCCGCGTCCGTGTCCTGCTGCCGCTGCCGGTGGGAGATGGCTATGACTACACCGTGCCGGCGGGCATGCGCCTCGTGCCGGGGGCGTTCGTCCGTGTTCCTCTCGGCCCTCGCCAGGTCGCCGGCGTTGTCTGGGCGCTCGATCCGGCAGGAGAGGTCGCCGACGACAAGCTCAAGCCCATTACGGCTCAATACGACACGCCCCCCCTGGCCGAGGCGACCCGGCGCTTTGTCGATTGGGTCGCGGGGTACACCTTATCCCCCCGCGGAACGGTCCTGCGATTGGTGATGCGCGCCGGTCAGCAATTGACGCCCCCCAAGGCTCGCTTGGCCTATCGCCTGCCCGACCCCGTTCCGCCGGGCTTGCGCATGACAGAGGCAAGGGCGCGGGTCATCGAGATCTTGCGCCGTCAGGGCGGGGGGCCATTGGTGGCGGCCGACCTCGCCAAGGACGCCGATGTGACACCGGGGGTGTTGAAAGGGCTCGCCGCGGCGGAGGGGCTGATCCCAGAGGAGGTTGCGCGGGATGCCCCGTTCGGTCGACCCGACCCCCACCTTCCCGGGCGGGCGCTGTCGGAGCATCAGGCCGCGGCTGCCGAGAGTCTTTCGGCGGCGGTCCATGCCGGAGGCTATCGCGCCTTCCTCCTCGACGGGGTGACAGGCTCGGGGAAAACCGAGGTTTATCTGGAGGCGGCGGCGGCGGCGCTCAAGAAAGACCCCGACGCCCAAATTTGCATCCTTCTGCCCGAGATCGGCCTGACCCTGCCTTTTCTCGAACGGATCCATCGCCGCTTCGGCACGGCCCCGGCGCATTGGCATTCCGATTTGTCCCAAGGCACCCGCCGGCGTGTGTGGCGCGGGGTGGCCGACGGCTCGGCAAAGGTGGTTGTCGGGGCGCGCTCCGCGCTGTTTCTGCCGTTTCGCCGCCTCGCCTTGATCGTCGTCGACGAGGAACATGAGCCTGCTTACAAACAGCATGACGGGGTCCTCTATCAGGCGCGGGACATGGCGGTGGCCCGGGCGGCGCAGGATGGGTTTCCCGTCCTCCTCGTCTCCGCCACCCCGTCCCTCGAAACCCTCGCCAATGTGGAGGAGGGCCGGTATGACCGGGTAGCCCTTGCGGTGCGGTACGGCCCTGCGCGATTGCCGGAAACGGCCATCGTCGATATGCGCGCCGATCCGCCCGAGCGGGGCCAGTGGCTCTCCCCGATCGCCATCGACGCGGTGACGACTTGCCTCGCGGCGGGGGAGCAGGTGTTGCTCTATCTGAACCGGCGCGGATACGCTCCTGTCACCCTCTGCCGAACTTGCGGGGAACGGATGACGGCTCCCGGCAGCGATACCTGGCTGGTGGAGCATCGGTATTCGGGGCGGCTTGTCTGCCACCATACGGGCTATTCTATCCCAAAGCCGGACCATTGCCCCCATTGCGGGGCGCCCGACAGTCTGACCCCCTGCGGTCCCGGCGTGGAGCGCATCGCCGAGGAGGCGGCGGCCCGCTGGCCGGACGCCCGCCTGGCCATCCTTTCCTCCGACACCATGACCGCGCCCGGCGCGATGCGACAAACCTTAGAGCGGATGACCGCAGGCGAGATTGACATCCTGGTGGCCACCCAGGCGGCGGCCAAGGGGCACAATTTCCCGGGATTGACCCTCGTCGTGGCGGTCGATGCCGATCTTGGTCTGGCGGGGGGGGATCTGCGGGCGGCCGAGCGAACCTACCAGACCCTGGCCCAGGTTTCCGGCCGGGCAGGCCGGGCAGAGCGGCCAGGGCGGGTCCTACTGCAGAGCTACCAACCGGAGAGCCCGGTGATCTGTGCCCTGGCGGCGGGGGATCGGGAGGGCTTCACCGAGGCGGAACTGGAGGGTCGGGCCCAACTTGGCTTTCCTCCCTTTGGTCGGCTCGCCGCGGTGATCCTGTCCGGCGATAATGAAGCGCGGCTGACGCGGTTCGCCCACGACCTCGCCCTCGCCGTCCCCCATGCCGAGGGGGTCGAGATCTGGGGCCCGGCGCCCGCCCCCCTCTATCGGTTGAAAGGCATCTATCGGCAGCGGTTCTTAGTCAAAACCGGTCGGCGGGTCTCGATCCAGGCTGTGCTGAAAAGCTGGCTGGGGCCGATCAAATTGCCGAGCGGCATTCGACGGACCGTTGATATCGACCCCTATAGCTTCACTTGAACGGCGCTATCCCCGTCATAAGAGGAAATTTTAGAATGGCAGCTTCATGCCGGGCGGCAGGGGGAAGCCTTCGGTGAGCGATTTCATCTGCTCGGCGGATTTCTCTTCGAGTTTTGCCTTTGCATCATTGATGGCGGCGGTGACCAAGTCTTCCAGGACTTCTTTTTCGTCTTCGGCAAAGAGTTTGGGATCGATCGACACTTTCGACGCATAGCCTTTGCCGTTGAGGGTGACGCTGACCAACCCCGCCCCGGCGCTGCCGCTGGCCTCAAGTCCCGCCATTTGCGTCTGGATCTCTTCCATCTTCTTTTGCAGGCCCGCCGCCTGTTTCATCATGTCGCTGAAATTCTTCATCATGGTCGGTCTCCTGTCAGAGGTGAGGCGCCGTTTCGGGCATGAACGGTAGGTCGGTATCCCAAGGCGTGGTGCCAAGCCGTGTCAGCATGGCGTGGATCTGTCCGCGGTGATGGGTCCCGTGATTGAAAAAATGGACGATAAGCTGTCGGCGGGGCCGGGACATTTGCCGTCCCGTGGCGCCGGAAAACCAGCTGAGGTCCCCTTCGAGGTCTTGGGGGTCGAGGCTTTCCGCCCACCGGATGATGAGCGCGTCGACATCCCGGCGTCGCGCGCAAAACGCCCCCCAGGGCAGGGGTGCTGTGCCGTCCGCGATCGAGGTCGCCTGCGGCGCGGGGGCCGCCCCGAACCTCGATAGCCATATGCTATCACCCCAGAGGAGATGGGCGAAGGTGGCGTCGATGGAGCCGAAGAAGGCCCCTTGATCCGCGGCCCTGTCCCCATCGCTGAGGGTGTCGGCGGCGATCATCAGGCTTTGGTTTTGCCAGCGTGTATAGGCCGCCATCATCCGGGCATAGGAAGGGGTGATCATGCGCTGTCCTCCCCCGGCGCCGTTGGCGACGACAGGGGCCGCACCGCCGCGATACGCGCCTTGGGAAACGCGGAAAGGGCCGCATTCACCACTGGATTGGCCTTGATGGCCTGGTTTCGTCGCCCCCTGATGGTCGGCACCTCCCCAGGGTCGGCGACGATCGACACGATCCATGGCCGGCCGGTCCATGCCTTGAGCGCCTGACCAAGACGTCCAGTGAGATCCTTCGGCGCGGCCTCCGTCACCGCCACATCAAGACGCCCGGTCTCCAAATGCACAGGGATCAGGCATGTCTCTATTTCTTCGCGCAGGCGGGCATCGCGCTTAACGCCCGCTAGCGCTGCGATATCATCGAGGGTTTCGATTGTCGGAGACGGCGCGGGGGAAGGGGCGGTGAGCATCGGGCGTGCCGGACGTTCAGGCGACGGTTGAGCAGGGTCTGGGGCGGTATGGGGCCCCGCGTCCGGGGCGGCGTTCACCGCGACCGCCACTTGCCCGCCCGTGGGCGACCAGCTGCCTTGGGGCCCCGTCGCGGCGCCGGTTGGGGCGCGCTCCGCCGATGGTGCGGCCTGGGGCGCGGCCTGGGGCGCGGCCTGGGGCGCGGCCTGGGGCGCGGCTTGGGCGGCGGCCTGGGGAGCAGCCTGGCCGAGCGCCTTGAGCGCCTCCTCCGGCGTCGGTTGCCCGGCGGCATAGGCGACGCGGATCAAGCCAATCTCCGCGGCTGCGGCGGCGTCCGGCGCATTTTGCACCTCCTCAAGGGCCTTCATGAGCAAGGACCAGGAGCGGGTCAGGGCGGGGAGCGGGACCCCATGAGCCATGGCCTGCGCGCGCTCGGTATCGGCCTCGCCCGCCTGTCCGTGGGCCGCGGCCTCGTCCCCGGCCACAAGGGTCCTGGTCAGCAGGTGGGTGAGGGACAGAAGGTCACGCATGACCTGCCCGGCATCGGCGCCGCCGTCATATTGCTCCCGAAACAGCCGAAGGGCAGTCTTGGCATCGCCCGCCATTGCGGCCCCCAGAAGGTCCCAGGTCTGGGTGCGGTCCACAAGGCCCAGCATGTCGCGGATATCAGCGGCGCCAATCGCCTCCCCCGCCTTTTGGACCAAGGCCTGGTCCAAGAGGGACAGCGCATCTCTCACCGACCCCTCAGCAGCCTGGGCGATCATGTCGAGGGCTTCTTTGCTGATCGCCGCCTCTTCCTTCTCGGCAATGCCTGCCAAATGAGCTGATAGCGAAGTGATATCAAAGCGCCGTAGGTCGAAGCGCTGGCATCGGGACAGGACCGTCACCGGGACCTTGCGGATCTCCGTGGTCGCAAAGATGAATTTGACGTGGGCCGGGGGTTCTTCGAGGGTCTTGAGCAGCGCGTTGAACGCATTGGTCGACAGCATATGGACTTCGTCGATGATGTAGACCTTGTAGCGTCCTTCGATCGGCGCGTATCGGACGCCTTCGATCAGTTCCCGAATGTCGCCGACCCCGGTGCGGGAGGCGGCGTCCATCTCATAGACATCCGGGTGACGGCTTTCGGCGATGGCCCGACAATGCCGACCCTCAACAGGCATATCGACGGTGGGGCGATCGATCGTTTCGGTTTCGTAATTAAGGGCTCTGGCGATGATTCTTGCCGTCGTGGTCTTGCCCACCCCCCGGACCCCGGTGAGGATGAAAGCATGGGCAATCCGGTCGGCGGCAAAGGCGTTGCGCAGCGTTCTGACCATGGCCTCATGCCCAAGAAGGTCATCGAAGCTCTGGGGGCGATATTTGCGCGCCAGGACGCGATAGCCTGGAGAGGTCGGGGGCGGGGAAAGGTCGTCGGTCACCCCCCGGCTCTAGCCTGTCGTCCTGGCGCTGCAAAGCGGTGCGTGCGGTCTAGAGCTGGCGATAGCTGAACCGCGCCCGGCAGCCATTGTCGACCCAGATCCCTCCCTTGGTGAGGCCCCATTCGCGATTTCGCCGACAGGGGGCATCGGACCATCTCGTCTGCACCCTGATGTCGGAAAAGGCGGTGGGGATGGCGCATTCGCGATAGCGCCAGTCCTCACTACTGCAACTTACTGAGGATAAGTCCTGGGGCGGCGGGGGGGGCGATGGCGCCCAGGATTGGCCGCCGGTGACCGTGAACCGCGCGCGGCAATGACGATCGACCCACACCATGCGCCGTCCGACGCCCCAGTCGAGACCGAGACGGCAGGGGCCGCCATCAAGGCGGATCTGGCTGATATGTCCGGGCGCGGGGCACTCCCGATAGGCGCCGGCCGCTGCGCAGGTGACCCGGCGGACGGTCTGATGGCGCCTGTCCCCGCCCTCGGCGGGACGCCCTGTACTATAGCCGGCCGAGGGTTTCACGCCGTGCCGCCCGCCCTCAAGGAAGGCATCGAGATCGGTGGTCGGGGGATCTCCGGCGGCTCCCAGGGACAGGGCCACCGCGCCGATGATAAGGGATGGGGACAGCATGAGCGTTTCTCCTTTGTTGGTATGTGTAAGGAGAAGTCAGACAGACGACCGCGGCGGCAATGCGGCGGCGGCGGCTGGGAAACGGGCCGATACAAGGCGATTTCACGGCGAGCTGTGGGGCGAAGGGGAGGGCGGCTGTCCTTCGGGCGCTTTCCCTGACCTACGGCCGAGAGCCAAGGTCCGGCCCCCCAGGGCTCCCCGGCTTGGGCCCGTCGCATTGGGTCGGCGACACCTCACCGCGACCGTCGAGCCGGAGCTTGATGATGGGCGCCAGGGCCGCCTCCTCGACCGCGGCGATCAGGCGGCGGTTCAGGGTCACAAGGGGCACCCCCTCTCGCATGGCCAGGGCCACATAGAGGCAATCAAAGACCGGCTCGCCGATCCGTCGGGCCAGGGCGAAGGCGCGGTCGATGAGCGCCTCATCGGGTGTCAGCGCCAATTCAGTGCGCAAGAGCGGGAGAATAGCCGCGGCGCTGTCACCGGGAAGGCCGCTCACCCGGTCGTAGCGCCAGAGGACATTGGCCAGCTCGACCATGATATAGCTCGGGGCGAGGGGCGCATGGGCCGATTTGAGCGCAAGGGCGTTTTGGGTGACCGGGCTTGCGACCATCCAGGCGGCAACCACGGGCGCATCGAACACGGCGCGGCTCATCGCTCGCGGGCTTCTCTGACGATGATGGCGGGGTCGAAGGCGGTTTGCGCCGTCGCAGCCCGCAAATCGGCCGCCAGACGATCAAACGCCGCCGATGGGGCCTCGGCCGTTTCCGTCAAGACGTCACGGAGATATTGCTCAAGGGAAACGCCTTTTTCAGCCGCCAGTCGTTTGAGGGATGAAACGACGCCTTCTTCGAGTTTTCGGACCAGCACTTGAGCCATGGCGAGAGTGTAGGGTGATGCGTGCGAGGAGGAAATGCCTGGATCACCTCATCCGAGGTGATCGGCGTGCCAATGGAGATGGTCCGCCATGAAGGTGGAGATGAAGTAGTAGGAATGATCGTATCCGTCCTGCCGTCGCAGGGTGAGGGGCTGTCCCGCTGCGGCGCAGGCGGCCTCCAGGCGCTGGGGCTGCAATTCTCGTTCGAGGAAGGTGTCTGCCGTCCCCTGATCGACCAGGAGCGCGGGGAGGCGACGCCCCGCCGCGATGAGGGCACAGGCATCATAGGGCGCCCACGCCGTGCGATCGGGGCCCAAATAGGCCGTAAAGGCGCGCTCCCCCCAGGGAACCTTGCTGGAGGCGACAATCGGCGCAAAGGCCGAAACGCTTTTGAAACGGTCCTCGTTTCGGAGCCCAATCGTTAGGGCGCCGTGCCCGCCCATCGAATGGCCCATGAGACTTTGGCGGGAGAGATCAACAGGGAATGACGCCGCGATGAGCGAGGGCAGCTCCTCTTCGATGTAGCGTCGCATGTGAAAGTGCGGGGCCCACGGCGCCTCGGTGGCGTTAAGATAGAACCCAGCCCCCTGGCCGAGATCATAGCTGTCGTCATCCGCGACCCCGGGCCCCCTCGGGCTGGTGTCAGGGGCGACGAAGACCAAGCCACGCTCCTTACAGGCGCGACGAAACTCGCCTTTTTCGGTGACATTGGCGTGGGTGCAGGTGAGCCCCGAGAGGTACCAGACCACCGGTAGAGAGGCGCCCTTGGGATGGTCGGGCACGAACACCGAAAAGGTCATCTCGGTCGCCGTGGCGGTGGAGGCGTGGCGGTAGACCCCTTGAAGGCCGCCATGGCTTCGAACCTCAGAAACGGTCTCCATCCCTCACCCCTCTTCGTCATCACCCAATTGGGCGAAGGCGCAGATCTTGTTGCCGTCAGGGTCCCGCAAATAGGCGCCATAGGCGCGGCCGGGGGCATTTGGCCTCAGGCCCGGTGCGCCTTCATCCGTCCCCCCAGCTGATTGTCCCGCTTCGTGGAAGGCGTCCACGGCCTCCTTCGAGGGGGCGGCGAAACTGATGGTCAGCCCATTGCCTGGATTGGGGGCCTCGCCATTGCGGGGCGGGCCAAAGCCAAAGGCGACATTATCCCGGACATAGACCACGCGGTCCCCCGCGAGGACCGGATCGAGCCCTAGCGCGCCGAGGGCGGCATCGTAGAAGGTTTTGGAGCGATCGAGATCGCTGCTGCCAACGATGGCGTGGGTGAACAGCATGGTTTCGCCTTTCGAATAATCGATCAGTAAACGACGACACTACGAATGGATTGCCCCTGATGCATGAGGTCGAACGCCTTGTTGATCTCATCTAGGGCAAATCGGTGGGTGATCATGGGGTCGATCTGAATTTGTCCGCTCATATACCAGTCGACAATGGTCGGGACGTCTGTCCGGCCTCGGGCCCCGCCAAAGGCCGTTCCTTTCCAGACCCGCCCCGTCACAAGCTGAAAAGGACGGGTAGAGATTTCCTTGCCGGCCTCGGCTACGCCGATGACAATACTCTCGCCCCATCCCCGGTGGCAGCATTCGAGGGCCTGGCGCATAACCTCCGTATTGCCGGTACAATCAAAGCTATAATCCGCGCCGCCATCGGTCAGGGCGACAAGATGCGCAACGAGGTTGTCGACATCTTTTGGATTGACGAAATCAGTCATGCCGAATTTTCGTCCCCATTCGGCCTTTTCCGGGTTGAGGTCGACGCCGACAATCTGGCTGGCCCCCACCATTTTTGCCCCTTGAATGACGTTGAGGCCGATCCCGCCAAGGCCGAACACCACGACCGTTGATCCAGGCTCAACCTTGGCGGTGTTGGTGACCGCCCCAACCCCCGTGGTCACGCCGCACCCGACATAACATGTCGTTTCGAAGGGGGCGTCTTTACGGATTTTCGCCACGGCGATTTCCGGCATGACGGTATAATTCGAAAAGGTCGAACACCCCATATAATGGTAGATCCGCTCGCCCTTATAGGAGAATCGCGAGGTGCCGTCGGGCATCAATCCCTGGCCCTGGGTTGACCGAATGGCCGTGCAAAGATTGGTCTTCGGGTTGAGGCAGGATTTGCATTCGCGGCATTCGGGGGTGTAAAGAGGAATGACGTGATCGTCCGGTTTGAGCGTGGTGACGCCTGGCCCCACCTCACGGACGATGCCGCATCCTTCATGGCCCAGTATCGAGGGGAACAGCCCCTCCGAATCGAGGCCATCGAGGGTATAGGCGTCAGTGTGGCAAATGCCCGTCGCCTTGAGCTCGATCAGCACCTCTCCCGCCTTTGGCCCCTCAAGGTCGAGGTCGACGATTTCCAGCGGCTTTTTGGGTTCGAAGGCGACGGCGGCACGTGTTTTCATGGGGGGCTCCTCTCATACCGCTGTCCCCATGGCGACTCTCGCCCGTCGCTGCCAACCCCGGTGGGCAGGGCTTAGGAGAAATCCCGCCGGCTTTGCAGCGCGGCGGCGAGGGTCCCCTCGTCGAGATGGCCAAGCTCCCCGCCGATCGGCACCCCATGGCTCAGTCGGGTCACCGTCAGGCCCAGGCCTTCAAGGCGATCGGCAACGTAGCCTGCCGTCGTCTGGCCATCGACCGTGGCCGACAGCGCCAAAATCACTTCCCTCACGGTGCCGGCGCTCGCCCGTTGGGAGAGGGGACCGAAATTGAGGTCGTCGGGTCCGATGCCATCGAGGGGCGAAATCAAGCCGCCGAGAATGTGGTAGCGACCTTTGAAGGCGCCGGATCGCTCCAGGGCCCAGACATCCCCGACATCTTCGACCACGCAGAGTACGCTGCCGTCCCGCTCTTCGTCCTCGCAGAGGCGGCAGGGCGATTGACTGTCCCAATTCCCGCAAATCTCGCACGGGGCGACAGTGGCGGCGGCGGTGGCCAGGGCCTCGGCCAAGGGCACCATCACCCCCTCACGCCGACGCAAAAGGTGAAGGGCGATACGCCGGGCGGAGCGGGGACCAAAACCCGGCAGACGTGAAATGATCGTCAGAAGCTGCTCTATTTCCGGGCCGACGGGCAATGTGCTCATAAATGATCATCTGGATTGAAAGAGATGAAGGAGGGCCAACGGGGCTGCATGGTCAAAATGATGAACTACCCTTTAGCGTAGAAGGTCGTCGGTGTTGATCTGCCGTCGACAACTTGGCCTTGTCGAATAATGTAGCCACAGTTGGACGCGTAGGACAAAGGTGTCCATGGGGGCGCGGTGATCCATGCGGATCCCTGGACAGAGGCAGCGAGCATGAACAAGCCGAATGGTGTCGGGGGGATAACGGATGTCCTTGGGAAGGTTCCGGGGCGCGCCTCTCGCTATGCGGTGGCGCAGGCGCCCATGTCCTTGGTGCTCACCGACCCCCATCGGGCAGACAATCCGATCATTTACGTCAATCGGGCGTTCGAGGTGATGACGGGCTATTCCCTCAGTTATGTTCTCGGTCGGAATTGCCGCTTTTTGCAGCGGGACGGCGCCGAAGAGGAGGCAACGAAACGCCTCCGCGCGGCCATCGACAAACGGGAGCCGGTGCAGGTCGATATCACCAATTATCGCTTTGACGGCTCAGCATTTACCAATCGCCTCTCCGTCTCGCCGATTTATGACAGCAATAACGACCTCTACGCCTTTGTCGGGATTCAAACCGAAATCACCGCCGAGAATAAACAAGTCGAAGAACTGAAAACGGTCATTTCGGAGACGCAACATCGCGTACGCAATCATTTGCAGTTGATTTCGTCGATGATTCGGTTGCGGTCTCAGGAAAGTCCCGACGGGGCGTTCGAAATCCTCGCCAAGCGGGTTGAGGCCTTGGGGCTTCTTTATGACGAGTTCTTCGTTAAAGGCGGGCTCAAGGATGACTCGCTGCGCTTCGATATTGTGTCCGGCGGCGCCTATGTCAGCCGGGTGGCAACCCTCATTGCCTCCCTCGATATGCGACGGACGATTCGGATGAATGTCGATGTCGACCCCATTTACATCGAGACGGAGCGCGCCGCGCAATTGGGCCTGATCGTGTCCGAGTTAATCACCAACGCGCTGCAACACGCTTTTCCCGACCGCAGTGAAGGGGTGGTGGAGGTGCGCCTCAAGGAACTCGGCGGCGATCAGGTGCGGCTGACCGTAGCGGATGACGGCGTCGGCATGGGGGCGGCGGATTGGCCGAACGGCACCAGTCTGGGGTCGCGAATCTGCAAGGCGCTGATCGGTCAAATCGACGGCAATTTGAACGTCGCGACCTCCGAGGCCGGGTCGATCGTGACGGTCGATTTCTATAACGCCACCGATACGACCCTCGATCAAACCGGCCAACGCCGAGAGATTCAGGACAGCAATACCCAGCGCCTCACCTAAGGGCGCGTCTATCCCTCATCCTGATCCACCAGCGTTCCGTGATTGACGGCCACCACCATCGCGCTCTCCTCCTCCGGCCGGGTGAAAAGGGAGGTGCCGCAAATCACGCAGAAGCCATACTCCACGCCCTCCCGGCCATACCAGGAGAGGCTCAGCTCCCCATTTTGCAGGATCAATTTGTCCTGACGCACATGGGTCATATGGCGACCGCCCCATCTGAGGGCATCCTCGGCAGAGATCGGGGAGGCGGGGGCCACCGGCCCCTCGATCCGAAACTGCACATCTCCGCACAGGCAATGTCCGGTCACGTCCGTCCCGCTCACCAAGGGAGTACCCGACCGTCATAGGCGAGAAACGGGGCTTTCTCCGTCGGCGCCAAGCCGTCGATCTGCTCGGCGAGGCCCTGGGCGCTTTTTTCGGTCGACAGGGGTGCATTGCCGCCCCCCATGCGGGTGTCGACCCAGCCCGGATGAAGCACGCCGACGGCGATGCCCCGCTCCTTGAGGGGCTTTGAGGCAGCGACCATCGCCATATTGAGAGCGGTCTTTGAGGTCCGATAGGCGATGACATCGCAGGAGGTGTCGTCGATCGATCCCATGCGGGAGGTGATGACCGCCATCTTCTTAAGGTTACTTGCGGCGACATGGGGGGTGAAGGCCTCGCACACCGCCACGCTGCCAATTGTGTTGACCAGCAAGGTGTCCATCCAGCCCTCATAGTCGAGGGCGCCGAAGACCTGTCTCTCTCGCGCCGGGCCGCTGACTCCGGCATTTGAAATCAGGATGTCGATGGGCGCCTCGATCTGCGTCGCCAGGCGGGAAATCGCCTCCCGGTCCCGCACGTCCAGCTGATGGACCGCCCCTGCCAATTCCTTGAGGGCAGTGGCCTGTTCCGGTTGCCGGGCGGTCCCGGTGACGGTCCATCCTTGCTTTGTGTAGAATGCGGCGAGGGCCAACCCTATTCCTCGATTGGCTCCCGTAATAAGTACGTGCGGCATGTGATCCTTTCCTCGGTTTTTGCGCCTCTGGCCGAGACGATATGTTCTGGTCTGGCCAGGAGGAAAGCGGGGCGCTATTCCCGCGATCCATGGTTCGCCCCTTTGACTGACCGCAAAAGGCCCAACATAGTGGAGAATAACGTCAAGCTCGCGTCACCGAAAAGGCCAGTCCATGACCGTAACGGCACCAGACTTGATCGAGAGTGCCAAGCTCGCCGTCGTTAAAGTCGGCTCAGCGCTGATCACCGATACCGATCACTTCACCATGGGGGGCCTCGCCGGGGATATTAAAGAACGTCCCTGGCATGCCGTCCTCGTCTCCTCCGGGGCGGTCGCCGTGGGGAACGAGCGGGTGCCGACCCTCGATCCCAAGCAGACCGAAGATCGCCATGCCCTGTCGGCTATCGGGCAGGCGACCTTGATCACGATGTGGCAGTCCGCTTTCGATGCCTATAACAAAGTGGCTGCCCAGGTTTTGCTCACCCCCGACGTGACGGATGACCGAAGCCGCTATTTGAACGCCCGGGCGGCGCTGAGGGCGCTGTTCGATAATGGCGTGATCCCCATCGTCAATGAGAATGATGCGGTGACCACGCGGGACTTCCGCTATGGCGACAATGATCGCCTGGCCGCGAAGACCGCAGGGCTGATTGGCGCGGATCTGTTGATCATCCTGTCCGATGTCGACGGGCTCTACACCTCCAATCCCAGCAAGGACCCTGATGCCAAGCACGTTTCCTATGTGCCCTATGGCGAGGCGAGCCGATATTTCGAGGCCGCGGAGGATACAAAGTCCGGCGGCGTTGGGACCGGGGGCATGCGCTCGAAACTGGCTGCCGCGCGGATCGCCATCGATTGGGGCGTGACCACGATCATCGCGTCGGGGCGCCGCCCCCATCCTTTGAGGGATCTCGTCACGGGGGAAGCGCGTTGTACTATTTTCGAGGCGGGGGACAAAATATCCGCTCGGCGCCGCTGGCTCTCAGGGGTGCATGAGCGTTCCGGCTCGATGGATATCGATGCGGGGGCGCTCAAGGCCTTGAAAGCAGAAGCAAGCTTACTGGCTTGCGGTGTCGTTCAGGTTGCCGAGCCCTTTTTGAAGGGGGACGTGATCGACATTCGTCACGACAACCAGGTCGTCGGTTTCGGCCTTGCGGCGTGCGATTCGGCGAGCATCGGGTCCGCCGAGGGGTCGACGATCGTCCTTCGCCGTGACGACCTCATTTTAACGGAGCACGACCATGACAGAAACGATCAATGATCTTCCCCAGGTGATGCTCGAGGGCGCTAAGGCTGCCCGCGCTGCCAGTCGAACCATGGGAACCCTCTCGGCCGAGAAACGAGTCGAAGCGCTGGAAGCGATTGCGCGTCACCTCGAGGCCGCCAAGGACGACATCCTTTCAGAAAACAAAAAAGATCTCGACGCGGCTGAAGATAACGGCCTCGACGCGCCGATGGTCGATCGCCTGCGTCTCGATGATGAGCGCCTTGGGGGAATTATCCAGGGGGTGCGCGATGTCGCGGCTCTCGACGATCCGGTGGGCGATGTGCTCGCCGAGTGGGAGCGGCCCAATGGCCTCAAAATGTCCCGCATACGGGTGCCCCTTGGCGTGATCGGCGTCATTTACGAGAGCCGACCGAACGTCACCGTGGATGCCAGCGTTCTGTGCCTCAAATCGGGCAATGCGGTGATGTTGCGTCCGGGCTCGGATAGTTTTCACACCTCCCGCCGGCTTGTTGAGTGCGTGCGCGCGGGCCTGAAAGAAGCAGGCCTTCCCGAGGGGGCGGTCTTCATGGTGCCGACGACCGATCGTGCCGCGGTTGGGCATTTGTTGTCCGGCCTTGAGGGGAATCTCGATGTGATCGTTCCCCGCGGGGGACGGTCCCTGGTCGAACGCGTCTCTCAAGAGGCGCGGGTGCCGGTCATCGGTCACCTTGAGGGGATTTGCCATGTCTATGTCGACAAAGGGGCGGATCTCGAAAAGGCGAAAGCCATCGTTGTGAACGCGAAACTGCGCCGGACGGGTGTTTGCGGCGCGGCGGAAACGATCCTTATCGATAAGGCGAGGGCGGATGAATTGGTGCCGGAGATTGCCGGCGCTTTGATCGATGCGGGGTGCGAGGTTCGGGGCGATGAGACGGCCCAGGCACGCCATGACGGAATCGTTCCCGCCACGGAAGAGGATTGGTCAACGGAATATCTGGCTCCCATTGTCTCGATGCGTGTGGTTGACGGCGTCCGTGGCGCCATCGATCATATCTCCCACTATGCCACGGGGCATACGGAGAGTATCCTTACGGAGGATGAGGACACCGCAGAAGCGTTTTTGCGCGAGGTGGACAGCGCCATCATCATTCACAATGCCTCGACCCAATTCGCCGATGGCGGCGAATTTGGCATGGGGGCGGAGATCGGGATTTCCACCGGCCGGATCCATGCCCGTGGACCTGTGGGGTGTGAACAGCTCACGACCTTCAAATATGTCGTTCGCGGGGATGGCCAGACCCGGCCCTAAGCATTGACGGATAGTGGTGCGGCTCGGGGAGGGGCAATGCCCCCCTCCGACTGACGGAGAGCAAAAATGGCCTATTGGTTGATGAAGTCAGAGCCGTCCACCTGGTCGTGGCAAGACCAGCTGGCGAAGGGGGAGGCGGGAGAGCCCTGGGACGGTGTCCGAAATCATCAGGCCAAAAACTATATGCAAGAGATGAAAAAGGGCGATCTGGCCTTTTTTTATCACTCCCAGAAAGACCGGGAGATTGTCGGCATTGTTGAGATCATCGAGGAGGCGATGCCGGACCCCACCGCCGCCCCCGACAGTCCGTGGGAATGCGTCACCATCGCGGCGCGGGAAACATTGGACGCGCCCGTCACCCTCGCACAGATTAAGGATACGCCTGACCTCGCGGAAATGGTTCTTGTCAAGAATTCTCGGCTGTCGGTGCAGCCGGTGACGTCGGACCAATGGGCCCTGATTTGTAAAATGGGGCAGGCAGGAGCCTGAGTTTCGAGGCGCGAAAAGATGGGCTTCCCGGCTGGCTTGAGGCGGCATGATCGAATGGCCGTGAAGGGATAGGGGCGATATGTCGGATGCGCAGCATTTGTCGGGGCGAACAGCCCTTATCACCGGTGTCACCTCCGGTATCGGACGAGCCCTTGCGACCGAAATGACTGGGCGCGGGGCGCATGTCATCGGCACGGGGCGTCGAGGGGATCGATTGTCGGCCCTTGGAACGGCGCTGGGCGAGGCGTTTCATGGGCTGGTCCTCGATATGCGGGATCGCGCCGCCCTGGCCAGTATCGAAGATCGATTTCCCGCAGGCGTCGTCCCCGATATATTGGTGAACAATGCCGGATTGGCCTTGGGACTGGGGGGTGCCGACCAGGCCGACCTCAACCAATGGGATGAGATGGTGGAAACGAATATCCTCGGCCTCATCCACCTGACCCGTGCGATGCTCCCTCTACTGAAACAACAGCCGCGCGCCGACATCATGAATGTTTCGTCGGTCGCCGGCACTTATCCCTATCCTGGGGGCAATACCTATGGAGGGACGAAAGCGTTCGTCACCCAATTCTCACTCAATCTGCGGGCGGATCTTTTGGGCAGCCAAGTCCGTGTCACGTCGATCGAGCCGGGGATGACGGAGACGGAATTCTCAACCGTGCGCTTCTCCGGCGACACCGCCAAGGCGGCTGATGTGTACCGGGACACGACCCCTCTGACGGCGGAGGATATTGCGAAGATCATGGCGGATATTCTCAGCTATCCGCCCCATATCAACGTCAATCGCATTGAGATCATGCCCGTTGATCAGGCGTTCGGCGCGTTTCCCGTCAATCGTGGCTGAGTAACGTCTTACTTTGCCGCCATCTCAACCGCCGTCCATACGCGAAAGGCGTTTTCGGATAGCATCATTTTGATCTCTTTGTCGGAATAGCCGCGATCCATCAGCCCCTGTACAAGATTGGGCATATCGCTCGCATCCTTGAGACCGACGGGCAGGCTGTCGCCAACCCCGTCGAAATCGGAGCCAAGGCCGACACTTTCCACCCCCGCAAGCTCCACAACATGATCGATGTGGTCGAGCACATCATCCACAGTGGCATAGGGCTTGGGCTCTGCCGCGGCGTATCCAGCATCGAAGGCAAAACGGACGGCCATATCGGGCTCATCAATGCCTTCGGCCTTCAAATAGCGTGCAAAGGCGGCGCCCTTCTTTTGTTGCCAGTCCGTGAACGCCCCTTTGAGGAAGGCAGAACCGAAATTGATCATGATGACGCCATTTTCTTCGCCGACGCGCTTGATCATGTTGTCGTCCATATTGCGCTCGAAGCCGGGGGTAAAGGCGCGGGCGGAAGAGTGGCTGGCCATGACGGGCACATCGGTCAGCTCCATCACATCCCAAAAGGCGGCGTCAGAGATATGACTGACATCGACGATGATCCCCAGCTCATTCATCCGTGTCACAACTTCTTTGCCAAAGGGGCTGAGGCCGCCATTCGGACGATTGATAT
Organism: Parvularcula bermudensis HTCC2503; assembly: GCF_000152825.2. Taxonomy (NCBI): domain Bacteria; kingdom Pseudomonadati; phylum Pseudomonadota; class Alphaproteobacteria; order Parvularculales; family Parvularculaceae; genus Parvularcula; species Parvularcula bermudensis. Next base: position 688,080 of record NC_014414.1, on the reverse strand, counting down.
CGTAACTCGAATCCGAAATGGCATTGGGCTTTGAATGGGCGAGGGTAATGTAGCGAATGCCCTTCTCGTAATATTCATCAAGACGGGACAGATCCGTTTCGATGGGGGCCCCGTTCTCCATGCCCATTGGCAGCGCAATTTTGCCAGCTTTGGTGATGCGTTTTACATCGGCGACCGACGTGGCGACCTCGAACTTATCGGGATGGTCCGTCTCCAGCGCTTCAACCAGAGCGATCAGTTCGTCCGCATGTGCCTTTGCCGCGCCCGGCGTGTCCTGTAGGCGCGCGGGAACGTAGATCGACATGAAGGGCGCATTGAGCCCCCCCTCCATCGCGCGGACATAGTCAAAATCCCCGCCCTCGGTTTCTACGCTGATATCCTCGGGCCGTAAGAATAGTCGGAAAGGGATGTCTACGTGACCGTCGAGGATCACCGTCTCTTTGGCCAAGCGAACCGCTTTCTCTGAGGGGGCGCTGTCCTGGGCGGCGGCGGTCAGAGGGGAAAGGCCGATCACGGCAACGCTGGCAAGCAGGAGACGGCTGAGCATAGAAAGCCCTTTGGTTACGGTTAACAGCGATAAACTGCCCCTTTGGGGGGCGGTGCGCAATAGAAGGGCTCTCAGAAAAAAAGCCCCCACCCGGGTAGGGTGGGGGCCGGTCTCGCGATAGATCGCGAAAAGACCTTAGAACTTATACTGATACATCGCCGTCACGGCATCGCCGTTCGAGTCGGTGAACTCATAACGTGTATAGTCGAGCAGCAGGGTCGAGCTTGGCGTGAATGTATATTCAAGCCCGGCACCAAAGGCGAGCCCGTCTTCAGAGCCGCCGAATTCAATTTCGGTACTGGCCAGTTCAACGGTGGAATCGATCTCGGCAAAGGCATAGCCGACCCGGCCGGACACTTTCAGCGCGTCGCTGACGGGCACGCCGTAGCGGACAAACGCGGCAAACAGATAGTCGAGACCCAGATCGCCGTCTGCGATCAGGACATCATCGAGGTCACCGTCATCATTGTCGTCGATCTCGAAATCCTCTTCGTCTTCTTCAAAATCGAAGGAGCCGGAATCGACACCGAACGACCCCTCAACCTCGAGGGACAGTTCGCGGTTCAGGGCATAGCCGAACCGCGCGGTGACCGCGCTTGTGCTATCGCCAATATCGTCGTTGGTTTCGAGGTCAAGGAAGGTGTAGCCGAGACCCAAATACGCGCCGTATTCCTTGGCTGCTCCGCCGCTATAGCTCGGTTGGGCATAGTTCGTGGTCGTGCTGACCGACGAGGTGGACGGCACGGTAGCGTAGGAGCTGTTGCCCTGAACCTGCGCGAACGACGCGGAGGTCCCCAAAGCGAGGCCTGCGGCGCCGATCGTCAACATTGTCTTTTTCATCATGTGAACCCTTTCTAAGATCCCCCAGTCTCCAGCCGAAACGAGAAGACGCGCTCGCCGTTCCGCGAAATGGGAGAGAAAAAAGAGGTCGGTCGCAGGTGGATGATGAGTGTGCTATTCTTGCAACATTTAGGGCCTGGCCGCCGCGCGCCGCTGTCGGGCAGCGCGTGACCGAGGCCCGCCCAAGGGGGCTTAGTCGCCTTTGAGCGCCTCGGGGTCGGGCATGCCCACAATGTGGAAGCCGGCATCGACATGGTGCACCTCTCCGGTGCAGCTTTTGCCGAGATCCGAGAGCAGATAGAGAGCCGCGCCCGCAACACCGATGGGGTCGGTGTCCTCCCTCAGCGGTGCCCAGGTCCGACCTTCGGCGATCAGTGACCGGCCGCCTGAAATGCCGCCCAGAGACAGCGTCTTAATGGCCCCAGCGGAGATGGCGTTCACCCGGATCCCCTGGGGACCCAAATCCCGCGCAATATAGCGGGTCGCCGCCTCAAGCGCCGCCTTGGCAACCCCCATAACATTATAGGAGGGAATAACCCTTTCGGAGCCGAGATAAGTGAGCGTAATCATTGAGCCGCCGTCAGGCATCAATTTCGAGGCCCGCTTGGCCGCATCGACGAAACTGAAGGCGGAGATATCGAGGCTCTGTTTGAAATTTTCCCGCGTCGTGTTCTCGACAAAGGAGCCCTTCAATTCTTCCTTGTCGGAAAAAGCGATGGAGTGGACGAGAAAATCCATCTTTCCCCATTTCTCTTCGATGGCACCAAAACAGGCGGCCATCGAGTCGTCCTGGGTGACGTCACAGGGCACGAGGAAGTCGACGCCGATCTCATCGGCCAGAGGGCGAACCCGCGACTCCATGGCTTCGATATAGGAAAAGCACAGCTCAGCCCCTTGTGCCTTCAATTGCTGGGCGATGGCCCAGGCGATCGAGTTCTTGTTGGCGACCCCCATGATGAGACCGCGTTTGCCCTCAAGGAGGGTCCCGCTTGGAAACTGGTCCATAGATGCCATGGGTAAGTCCTTTTTGTTGGTGCCACCTCTCTCTCCCTAGGCGTCGGCGAAGAGGAGGAAAAGGGGCGAGAGGCCGGCCCCCCTCGCTTCGACCGGCGCGGTAAGATCGTAATTGAGCTTTCGTTGCGTTGCGGTATGGTTTGGTCATGAGTGCTCAAAATCCTCCCGCCGCCGCTATTTCCCGTCGCAACCTTTTGATGGCGGGGGGGGCAAGTCTCGGTATGGCCGCCTGTACGACGGCGCCGGGCGCTCAACAGTCAGCCCTCCTCGGGCGGGGCGGTGCCACCCAGCCTCTCATCGTGGCCCCCCATCGGCGGATGCGGATCACGGTATGCACCCGGCCCTTTCGGGCGGCAGGTCCGCGGCTAGAGGCGCAGCGCTTTGGCGAGACGACGGTCATCCATAATTATGGCCATGGCGGATCGGGGTGGTCACTGGCCTGGGGGTCAGCGCATGAGGCCACCAAATTGGTGATGGAGGAGCGGCCTTCTCGGGTGGCGGTCGTTGGCGCAGGCGCCATCGGTCTGACGACGGCGACCTATCTCGCAAAGCTCGGCATCCCAACGACCATTTACGCAAAAGAATTCCCGGCGGAGACACGGTCGGCCCGGGCCACCGGGACATGGTCGCCGGACAGCCGGATCGCATTGAAGGGGGAGACGGGCCCGGATTTCCCCGCCATGTGGGAGCGCCTGGCGCGCAAATCCTTTGCCACGCACCAGTACTATGTCGGGATGACTGGCCATCCCGTGGAGTTCAGCTACCGGTACTACCTCTCCGACAGCGCCGAGCCGACGCCGCAGAGCCATAGTGGAGCGGGGCCGCATTTCGCCGATTACGACGATCGCCTCGACGATATGACCCCCCCGGCGGAGGATCTGCCCCGGTCGGCTCATTCCTTTCCCGTGGTGCGGGCCCGGCGGCGGATCAGTATGACCTTCAATGTGTCGGAGTATTCCCGGCGATTGCTCGCGGATTACCTCGCCTTTGGGGGGAGGATCGAGCGGGCCGATTTCGGCTCGCCGGATGACGTCCTGGCCCTCGACGAAACGACTATTGTCAATTGCACGGGGTATGGCGCGCGACAATTGTGGGGGGATGACAGTCTGATACCGGTAAGGGGGCAAATTGGCTGGCTCGCCCCGCAACCCAATGCGCTCTACGGGGCCTACTATAATGGCGTGGGTGTGCTGTCACGGCGGGACGGGGTCATCTTGCAGGTGCATGGGGACACCGAGGCGTGGGGCTATCAAATCGACAATGAGGCCCCGGACCGGGAGGAATTCGACCGCGCGATTGCCACCATCGCCCCGCTGTTCGAGAATTGGCGGGGATAGGCTCCCATCGAAGGGGCGCCCGCGCCCCTGCGATGGCGGTGGTGTCCTCGGCGCGCGCCTTATAGGGCGAACGGGGAACCGTTTCGCGTCAAGAAAAGCCGCGAAAGCAACGGCCTAGGGGCGTTTCGCGGCTCCTATCGAACTCAATCGGCTCTAGCCGTCGAAGCGCTCAATCGCGAGGCACGCATTGGTGCCGCCAAAGCCAAAGCTATTGGATAAGAACGCGCGCAAATCGACATTGTCCTGACGTTCGCGAAGGATCGGCAGACCCTCAAACTCTGGATCGAGAGTTTCGATCGCCGCTGAGGCGGCCAGGAATCGATTTTTCATCATGATGAGGCCGTAGATCAATTCCTGCGCGCCGACGGCGCCGAGGGAATGGCCGGTCAGGGATTTTGTGGATCCGAAAGGGGGAATGTCGTCGCCGAACACGTCCTTGATCGCGCCGACCTCGCGACTGTCCCCGATCTTGGTGGCGGTGCCATGGGTATTGATATAGCCGATGCGTTGTTTCACCGTCGAAATGGCCTTGGCGATACAGCGGCTTGCCCCCTCACCGGAGGGCATGACCATATCGACGCCGTCGGAATTTGCGGCGTAGCCGGTGATCTCACCCCAAATTTTGGCGCCGCGGGCGAGGGCGCGGTCCAGCGCCTCCACCACCAGGGTCGCCGCGCCACCGGCGATCACGAACCCATCGCGGGCCGCATCATAGGCGCGGGAGGCCATTTCCGGCACGTCGTTGAACTTGCTCGACATGGCGCCCATGGCGTCGAACATGTTGGACAGGGTCCAGTCGAGATCCTCGCCCCCGCCGGCAAAGACAACGTCCTGCTTGCCCATCGCAACCTGCTCATAGGCGTGCCCGACGCAATGAACGCTGGTGGCGCAGGCCGAGCTGATTGAATAGTTGAGGCCCTTGATCTCGAAGGGGACGGCGAGCGTCGCCGAATTGGTCGAGCTCATGGCGCTGGGGACCGCAAAGGGACCGATCTTCCGGGGGCTGCCTGTTTCCAGAGTCGTGTTCGCTGCCGAAACGATCGTTTTTGTTGAAGGGCCACCGGACCCCATCACGATCCCCGTCATCTCGTGGCTGACCTCTTCGGGGCGAAGGCCTGAATCCTCGATGGCATCGCGCATGGCGATATAGTTCCACGCAGCCCCTTCGCCCATGAAGCGACGGGTTTTCCGTCCAAGAAGGTCGTTCACATCAATCTGGGGGCGGCCATGAACCTGGCTTTTAAACCCGTGCTCCGCCATTTCCGGCGCAAAGCTGAGGCCCGATTTTCCGTTGCGGAGTGAGTCCAGCACCTCGCTCACAGTGCTGCCAATCGAAGAAACAATCCCGACGCCCGTGACGACAACTCGACGCATAATAGTCCTTTCGGGGCCGAAAACGGCCAAGTGGCGTGCTATGATCGCCCCGAAAGCCTCGAGGCGTTGACAACGGAAAGCCTAAAGGCCGGTTGCCGACAATTGGTCCTGACTAAACAGGCCAACCCGCAAATCCGATGCCTTGTAGATAGGCACGTCATCCGCAAACATCACCCCGTCTGCGATTCCGAGGATGAGACGACCGCGCATTGCGCGACGTATATCGATCTCGTAGCGAACCAGGCTGACAGAGGGTTGGACCTGACCGGAAAATTTGATCTGCCCCGCCCCCAGGGCCCGCCCGTGACCTGGGCTGCCCCCCCAGGTCAGGAAGAAGCCCACAAGCTGCCACAGGGCATCGAGGCCGAGGCACCCGGGCATGACGGGGTCGCCCGGGAAATGGCATTCAAAGAACCAGAGGTCAGGGGTGATATCGAGCTCGGCGATGACCTGGCCTTTACCATGCTTGCCGCCATCCTCAGTGATCGAGAGGATCCGGTCGAACATCAGCATCGGGGGGACAGGCAATTGGGCCGTTCCCGGACCGCGCAGACCGTGCATGCCGCACTCGATCAAGGCTTCCTTATCGTAGGAGTGTCGCCGTTCGGACGTCGGGGTCGTTTCGCTCATGAAATGTGGGTCTGCCCTTAATTAATAGCGCACCTTGTAACGGCGGATATCGGAAATGGTCAATGCAACGGGGGCCTGCGTCGGCGGCCCATTGACGCAAAAAAAAATAGACCGGACAGCGTCGAGGCTGTCCGGATCTTGTCCAAGGCCTGGCTCGAGGTGGGGACCGGCGGCTTAGCTGTCCGCGCCCCACAGGCTGGTCGCCGGTAGCCAGCCGCGATATTCCCCCGCATGGACGCGGCACCAGCCCGCTTCGCAGGTCTCAAGCTTGAGGAAGACCCCGTTCGCCAACCGGGCGCGGGCCGCATTCGTCGCCCCCGGTCCCGTCCTCAAGATCGCCTCGGGGGCTTGCACCACGGCATGGGAATTGGCGCTGAGCATGGAACGATGGATCCACATGCGCTGGCCATCGCGGTCTTCGACCCGGCGCCAGATATTGTCGCGATCTTCACCGATCACCTTGAGCGGGAGCCCCTTCATAGAGAATTCGTAGGACACGGGGTAATCGAAGGACGGCCCAAATCTCGCCCGCACCCTATCCTTCCGTAGTCCCACAAAACGGGGGATCGGCAGTCCCGAGGCGCTGGTGGTCGACGTCGTGAAGGCGGGCGTCGAGGCTGAGGCGGCTTCGCTTGCTTGCGGCAGACCGAAACTTATCGCGGCGCATCCCACAACGACGGGAAGGCAGAATTGAAGAAACGAAATGGGCTTCATCAGGACCTCTCCATCTTGCTGAATGAGAGGTTAAGCCGCCGAGCGTTAAGCCATTGTAAAAGGGGGGATTAGAGCATCGGCGCGGCGTCAGGCCGGATCGTCTAGGCGGCGGGCCTCCGCCTCCAGCATGATCGGGATGCCGTTGCGGATTGGATAGGCAAGACGCGCCTTTGCCGAGACGAGCTCCCCCATTTCCTTGTCATAGGACAGTGGTCCGCGGCTGACGGGACACACTAAGAGGGTCAAGAGTTTCGGGTCTGGGGCATCGACAGTCGTCATTGTAATTGTCCTCCGTGTCCTGATTCTTTCTGCGGTGTGTCGGCCACCGCCATTTCCATCAGCGCGATGAGAGTCTCGGCCCGTTGTCGCAATCCTTCTGCTTCCAGCAAAGCCTGCTTTTCATCAGGCTCAAAGGGGCAGGTCATCGACACCGAATTCACGATGGTTTCCGCCGACGCGCCCTCGATCGTATCCCAATCGGCGCTGAGGCCGACCCCGTCGAGAAATCGCACGAGCAGTTCCAGCACGCGCTCCCTGAGGGCAGGATCCTCTTCTTGTGGATCGTGGCGATCGGCCACGAAGGGCTGCCAGTCGACCACCCCTTTGCGAAAGCCGCGGTCGTCTTGGGCGTCCTCAATCAAGCGAAACCGGCTGACCCCGGTTAATTCGATGAGATAGCGGCCATCGCCTGTCTCCGAGAACGAGATAATACGTCCCGCGCATCCCACCGAATAAAGGGGCGGCGAGACGTCATCGTCGAACCGGGGCCTGATCATCCCGACCAAGCGCTGATGACCGAGGGCGTAATCCGTCATCGCCAAATAGCGCGGCTCGAAAATATTGAGAGGCAATCGGGCCCGCGGCAGCAGCACCGCGCTGCGGAGAGGAAATAAGGCGATCGTTTCGGGCAACCGCCCTTCATATCGCTTTGGCATAATGAGCCCTTCGATCCATGGTGGCCGCCTCGCGAATAACGGGGCGGGCGCCGAATCAGGCAAAGAGGAGGGACGACAATCGCCGTCGCCCGGTTTTCACCGATGGATGGGTCGGAGGCAAAGCATCGAACAATTTCAATAACTTTTGCCGCGCCGCGCCCTCATCCCAGTCTTTGTCCAGCGCTATAGACTTAAGTAGCGCGTCCATCCCCGCGTCCACCGATCCATTATCGATTTCTGCCTCTCCGAGAGCGAATAGGGCGGCTGGATCCTCGGGGGATTGCTGTGCCCGGTCGCGGGCGGCCGTAAGCGCTGCGCTATCGGGCGCATTGCCGCCCAGCTCCAGCAGGGCTTGGGCCCGCGAAACCGCGGGGAGGGATTGTTTCTCCTCCGGAATAGCCTTCAACATGTCTGAGGCTTGGTCTTTATTGCCCGCCGATAGGGCGCAGCGGGCAAGGCCCGCGAGGGCGCGAGCTTGCGCATCACTCCCCGCTTCGGTCGCATCCGCAACGCCGGCGAAGATCTGCATGGCGGTGGCGACATCGCCTTGATCGAGGAGGGCTTCTGCGTCGTCGAGCATCGCCTCTGGGTCCGTTTCCCCCTGACCGCCGCCGAGGCCTGCCTGGGCGGCGATCTGTTCCACGCGGTCGAGGAATTGCCCGATTTGGCTATCCGGCAACGCCCCCTGGAAGCCGTCCACCGGCTGGCCGCCGACAAATGCCATGACGGTGGGGAGGGATTGGATACGTAATTGCTGGGCCAGCAGTTGGTTCTGGTCCGTGTCCACCTTGACCATGAGGATTTTGCCGCCGCGCGCCGTGATCTGCGCCTCAAGCAACGGCCCCAATTGGCGACAGGGGCCGCACCAGCTCGCCCAAAAATCGACGACCACAGGCACGGACATCGAGGCCTGGAGGACGTCCGCCTGAAATGTCTCGATGGTTGCATCCTTAATCAGGGCATTATTTTGTGCCGCCGGGGCGATGGGGTCGGTCATAGGGGCCTCCTCTGCGCACCGCAGATGGGCGATCCGGTCGCTCCCCGCAAGTCAGGTGGTGACGGGCAGCGAAAGGGGCGGCTGGCGGCTGAACGCCGTCACAAAGGCGATCAGCGCCTCAGGGGAGAGGCCAACCGACGCGGTATTTCGCAAAGGATGGCACCAAATCGTCGGGGATGAGATCAATTCTGTCGCCAAAACGACCCTGTCTATACGCCGCTCATCGTCATTGATGAGGGCCAGGGGGGTGAGACTGCCCGGGCTGACGCCAAGGCTTTGCTCCATGGTGTCGGGGGCGGCAAAGCTCAACCGGCCCGTCCCGAGCGCCTCGCTGAGTCCCCGCAAATTGGCCCGGACCATGGCGGGAACGGTGACGAGGATGAGCGCCCCTGATTTATCGGTCAAAAGCAGGCTCTTTGAATGCCCAGGGCCAGGCGCTCGCCCTTGGGCGAGGGCATTCGCCACCCGTGGGGTCGCCGCATGCTCCACCCATTCCACCGCATAGGCTTGGGACGTTAGCCATTGCACGGCGGGATCGGTCTGGGGCGAGGGGGGCATTCTCTGCCCCTACGCCAAACCGGTGGGGGCCATCAAAGCCCAACGCCTCACAAAAGATGGGGGGGCCGTTTGAGCGGAGCCGCGCACGAGAGCCAACCGCCCTGAGGCGAGGGGGGAGAGGAGAAAATTCGCTTGCACCCCATCGGCCCTTTCGTCATAAGGCGAACTCGCCGTCGCCCGGCACCCGGGGCGGCATGAGCGGGCGTAGCTCAGGGGTAGAGCATCACCTTGCCAAGGTGAGGGTCGTGCGTTCGAATCGCATCGCCCGCTCCAAACACTTTCTCAAAAACATCAATTGAATCAGCACGATAAAGCGTGGGCGCAAGCCCGTCGCTTGACGTTTGCCCAATTTCTCCCTACAAATTTCCCTACTATTGTTCCTACAAAGCGATTGGGCCGTGGATCAGGATAACCGTCATCTCAAGCGCAAGCGCGCGTACTGGCACTATCAACGCCGCGTCCCGAAGCGCTATGAGAGCATCGATGATCGTGGCGTCGTGGAGTGTTCGCTTCGCACGAAATCGATCGAGATCGCACGGTTGCGGCGCGACGCGATGGAAGAGTCCGACAACCTGTTCTGGGCGTCTCTCGCCGGGATGGATGGCGAGACGGAAACGGGCGAAGCGCAAGCCAGAAAGCGGCAGGTCGCCGAGAGACGCTACAACGCTGCAGCCGTCCGGGCGTTGGCGCGCGGCTTCGTCTACACACCCATCGATCAGCTCGCCGAGACGCCTGATCTCGGTGATATTCTCGACCGAATTAAAGTCATCAAAAGCGCCGATAAGGGTGCGCCAAGCCAGTCGGAAGAGGCCGAAGCCGAGGCGCTTTTGGGTACGGTTTCATCACCGCCTGCAACGGTCAGCTCCGCGTTTGAACTCTATTGTGACGAAATCGCCGCAGACGAATTGATCGGCAAATCCGAGGCCCAAAAGGCGGCGTGGAAGAAGACCAAGAACCGCGGCGTCCAGTATTTCATCGACGTGGTTGGCGACAAATCCATGCGGGAAATCACGCGGCAGGACGCGCAGCAATACTACAATTGGTGGAAAGATCGCGTCGTCCCGAAGCCGGGAAAAAAGGCGCTTAGCACCAAGACCGCCAACCGCGATCTTGGCAATATGCGCAAACTCTACGGCGAATATTTCAAATATATCGGGGAGGAAGACAGGCCGAATCCGTTCCGAAACCTCTCATTCAAAGACAAAAAATCCGCAGACGTGCCGCCCTTTGAAGATCAGTGGGTGCGAGAAAAAATCCTGGTTCCCGGTGCCCTCAAGGGCTTACGGGGCGACGCCGATTTGATCCTTTACGCCCTGATCGAAACGGGATGTCGGCCTGGTGAAATCGCCAACCTCCTCGCCGAGGACATCAATCTCGATGGCGATGCGCCGTACATTTCCATCCGGCCAAAGAGCGATCGGGAGATCAAGACAGCGTCGTCCATCCGTCAAATTCCGTTGGTTGGCGTATCCCTTGAAGCCATGCGGCAAGCGCCAAACGGCTTCCCCCATTATCGTGACAAGCCGGATCTTTTGTCGGCGAATCTGATGACGGCGATGAAGTCCCGGAACATGTTTCCGACCCCGGATCATAAAGTCTATTCCTTCAGACATTCATTCGAAAAGCGAATGCAGGAAGCAGAACTCGACTATGGTTTTCGCTGCATGATTATGGGCCATCGCAACTCGCGCCCTGCCTATGGCGATGGCGGCTCGATGGCGTATCGACGCGACCAAATATTGAAGATCGCTCATCCCGTCTCGGATCGATTGAAAGAATCTATCCGTTCCAAATAGCGCACTTTGGGCCTGGACACGCTAATTCAGAAAAGATTTTACAAGTTCAAGAGCAGAGCAGCGTTTTTCTGATGACCGTTGATGCCTGGGTCGACCGGGAGCTTAGTTAAGTGCCGTTAACGGCCAGAAAATCGGAATGACCAGTACGGCGACGACCAGCATGACGATGTTCAGGGGCAAGCCGATCTTCAGGAAATCGGTGAACCGATATCCTCCTGCGGTGTAGACGAGCGTATTGGTCTGATAGCCGATCGGTGTTGCAAAACTGGCGCTCGCCGCAAACATGACCGCGACAACAAACGGTCGCGGATCGATACCGAGCTGATGGCCGAGACCGATGGCGATAGGGGTGAGCAGGATGGCGGCCGCATTGTTGCTGATGATTTCAGTCATGACTGATGTGAAGAGATAAAGCGCGGCGAGAATGGCGACCGGTCCGAGGCCGCCAACCAAACTGGCGAGATTGTTGACGATCAGCGCCGCCGCTCCGGTCTTTTCCATGGCGAGGCCGAGCGCCAGCATGCCGAAGATCAACATCAATATGTCCCAGTGTATTGCCTTATAGGCTTCCTGGTGATCGAGACATCCAACCGCAACGACAATAGTCGCAGCAATAATGGCCAGCGCGGCGATCGGTAGGATTTCAAAAGCGGCGAGCCCCATCACAAGCAGAACGGCTGCAATGGCGATCGGCGCCTGGCCGCGCTTGATTGCGCGTTCAGACGTCTCGGTCAGATTGTTGAAGTCGCCTTCATCGAAAAGCTGGCGCATTCCTTTGGGCGGTCCTTCGAGAAGCACTGTGTCGCCAACATCAAACCGGATTTTGTCACGTTGGAGTCCAATGTTTTCTCCGCGCCTATGGATCGCGAGCACATAGACCCCGTAGAGGCGTGCGAGACCGCCTCCGGTGAGGGGCCGCCCGACAAGACGGGATTGTGCGCCGATTACGCCCTCCATGAGCACCGTCTCGCTGGTGCGCACGGGCTCAAAGCTCGGTCGCGTATTGGCCTCGGCGCCAACGGCGACGCTGCCCGCCTCTCGCAAGGTCAACATCTCCGAAACTGGCGAACGCAAGACTATGCGGTCTCCGCCTTCCAGAGCCAATTCATCAAGACGCGAACGAAGAGACTGTCCGGACCGGAACACATCAATAACCGAGAAGCCTTTCTCAGCGGAAAAGCCGGTTTCCCTTATCGATTTTCCGACAAGCGGTGAGTCGATCGGGATAAAGATTTCCGCCAGAAAGCGGCGATTCTTGATGTCTGGCAGGATAGCCGCCAGCGTCTCCCGCTCCGGAAGTAGAAACCGTCCGACAAGTGCAACATAGGCTGCGCCCGCAAGCGCGAGACACGCTCCGGCGCCTGTAATCTCGAACATGCCGAACGGGGCGAGGTCGCCCGACTGCGCGACGCCGTCCACCAGGATATTTGTCGAAGTCCCGATCAGCGTCATCGTGCCGCCGAAGATCGAGGCGAACGACAACGGAATGAGCAATTTCGACGGCGCGACGCCAATTGACTTCGCAAGACTTATCGCCACCGGAATGAGGATGACGACAACCGGCGTGTTATTGATGAAGGCCGACAAAATTATGACGCCCGCCATCATCGCGATAATCGCGATCATCGGTGATGCGTTCTTTGCAAGGCGTGCGACCAGTCGCCCGCCCTCGTCAATGACGCCGGTTCGCTCCAGCGCCGCCGACAAAACAAACATCGCCGCAATGGTGATCGGCGCCGAGTTTGAAAAGATCGCCAGCACCTCTTTCGTCGACAAGATGCCAGTGAGAAGGAGGGCGCCCATTGCCAGAAGCGCCACGATGTCAGCAGGAAACCGTTCGCGGACAAAACCGAAAAATACGATGACGACCAGAAACAGGACGAAACCAATTTCCATCGCTGAATGTGTTGCGAGACTATCCATCAGGCCGCGCCTCCCAATCGTTGGAAGCGCCCGGATGTCGGAACTCCCCATAACCCCATATTCTCGACAGGATTAGTCGTTTTTGTCAATTTGATTCATTGGGATCAGCCAGACCGGGAAGCGTAGCGACATATGCTGCGCTTCCCGGCGCCGATAACGAACTAGAACTCGCCGCGTATCGTCACGCCCCAGGTTCTCGGATCGCCTAAAGCGCCGGCGTAGTAGCCGGAGCTTGACTGGCCTGCCGCAAGCGACTCGAAATACTCGGTCTCGAGCGCGTTGCGGCTCCACGCGAATACTTCCCAGCCGTCATCGCCCCTGAAGCCGACGCGCGGGTTGAGCAACGTGTACCCATCCACATTGAGGTAGGCGGACTCCGTCGGTGAGGAAGAGAATTCTGATCTGTAATAGGCGTCGGCCGCCAGATAGAATTCACCGGAGCGGCCGAGCAGGTCGCCGCGCTGGCTGAGTTCTCCGCCGACAGAGATGGTCCACTCCGATAAACCGGGCAAACGTGTGCCGGACGCATCGACCACAGCGATCGATCCGCCCGCCTGTTCGAGCGGCGGCGGCGCGTTCTCAAAGGAAACGAATTCGCCATCAGCCCACGCCAGCGAACCGTAAAGCGAAAGCCAATCCGCAAGGCGTGCATTCGCGTCAAATTCAACACCCCTGACGCGGACTTCCTCTGCGTTGGCGAGGTAGCCTCGCAACACGCCCGACTGCCCGTTCACCACATTCACCTGATAGTCATTTATAGTAGTCTCATAAGCCGTGAGATTGGCGGTGACGCCCGGAAATGGCTGGGTTTTCAAGCCGATTTCGATATGCCGGACATCCTCCGGTTCAATCGTCGCGAGTTCCACCAATGGCTGACCATCACTTGTGGGCAGACCATTGTTGTTAAGGCCGAACGTCTTGAAAGCCGTCGCATAGGTCGCATAGGCGTTGATGTTGTCGGCAACGGCATATGCCACGGTCAATTGCCCCGACACATTCGTATCGTCCCCGGATGAGGCGTAATCCTGTGCGGATAGAACGCCGCGCTGAAGCGCCCTGAGCGCTGGATCATCGCTTGTATCAAGCCCGCCATAAAGGGTTGTCCGATAGTGCCCGTCCTTCTCATCATAGTTCAGCCTCAGTCCAGGGATGATTCTCAACCTGTCCGTCGCATGCCATTCGATCTGTCCGAACAGGGCGGCGCTCGAATGTTCCGACCGAATGTCGGACGTGAACCCATAACCGTCGAGCAGACCCGGCGTATCGTAACCGGGCGTTGAGGGATTCAGCAGAAACCGGAAAGCGGCCGCCCCGTTTTCTTGCTGGCCATAAGTTTTGACCACCTGATTGAACGCAAAAGCGCCGACCACGAAATCCAGGCTATCCGTGATGTCCCCTGCAAGGCGAAATTCCTGGGACCATTGAAATTGTTTCGACGGGTTCTGAGAAACAGTGACGATCGGCAAGCCCAAAAAGTCCCGGTCGTTCGAAGGTCCCCAATCCCAATATCGCCATGCGGTGATCGAGGTGAAGTCTCCGATTGCCGTTTCCCAATCCACTGTGAGCGATGCTCCGCCAAGGTCTTGATAGGACCTGTGCGGAGAATCGAGATCCGTGACGCGATCGAAGGGATCGAGACTGGGTGGCGCGTAGTCGAAATAGGCGGCCTGGGCCGCATATTGTCGGGCCTCCGGCCGGAGTGTGGGAATGACGCCAGCGAAGACCTGCGCATACCCTTCAGGACGCTGCCTGGTTACATCGCCGGACAAGGTGATGGACAGGGAATCACTCGGTGCAAACAGGATCGCGCCACGCACGCCGATATTGTTGATGTCGTTGAGATCGTCCTGCGTTGCGGTGTTGTAGAGGACGCCATCGCGTTGCGTTCCGGAAAATGCGATGCTGGCGGCGATGGTATCCGTCAACGGACCGGTCAAGGCGCCCCGAGCCTGCAAGTATCCGTAATTACCATAGCTGAGCTCTACACGCGCGTTCGGCTCAAACTGTGGCTTGCGGGTGGTGACGTTGATCGCTCCGGCGGTGGTGTTCTTGCCATAGAGCGTCCCTTGAGGGCCTCGAAGAACTTCGATCTGTTCAACGTCGAGAAAATCCAGCGTGGCTGACGCTGGGCGGGCGAAATAGACGCCGTCCACATAAAGACCGACGCCTTGCTCGATGCCGTCATTCGTCAAACCGAACGGCGCGCCGATCCCCCTGATGTTGACGGCGGAGTTGCGCGGATTGGTCGTGTAGAACTGGACCGAAGGGACGAGCAGGTCGATCCCGCCGATATTTGACGCGCCAGAGTTCGTCACAAACTCGCCCGCCAAAGCGGTGACAGGTATTGGGACGCTCTGGATATCTTCCTCTACGCGCCTGGCGGTCACCAGAACAACGTCTTGGACGGCCGGTCCGGTCTCGGATTTGAATTCGTCATTCTCTATCGTTTGGGCGGCGGCGGCGCCGGCCACAATAGGAAGAATGCTGACGGATAATAGGAAACGCGCGATCATAAGTCCCTCCTTGAGTATTGGGATCGCAACGCCTCCGGTTGTCCGGTCGGCTTATTGATTGAAATTTCGGGTGGTCAGGTGAAACGTAGGCGTTCAGTAACGTCGATCTGAACGACTTTTGAGGCGTGAACGGTAACGGTCACCGCGCCATATTCGAGGCAATCGAGCGCTGCCGAAATGCGCTCGATCACGTTCTGGTTCGGCGCAGGGTTAGGTGTTTCGGTTGAACATCGCTCGTCTGTCAAAGTCTTCCGTCGGTCCGTCATGTTCCTGTCCCTTCGAGAGATGCGTGAGGGTCTGGTTCCGGCGCGAACCTTTCGATCCATCGCCACATATCCATTATCTCTATCGATTTAGTCGTCTTTGTCAATCACCTTGCTTCTCAGAACGCTTCGGACGTCGCGGAATCAGTAAAAAATCGCCAGCGAAAGAACCGTCACCACGCCAGTAATGACTGTCAGGGGGGCTCCGCGCCTCAAGAAGTCCCTCAATTCATAGCCCGCAGCCCCCATCACGACTGTATTGTTGTGATGACCGAAAGGCGTCAGAAAATCGGTCGACGCGCCCGCCGCCACGGCCAACAGGAGCATATCTGGTGAAGCATTTGACGCTTCTGCGGCCGCAAGGGCGATTGGCGCCAGGATGGCGGCGGTCGCGACATTGTTGAGAAAGGGCGTAATCAGCGTGGCGACAGCCCACAGCGCTAGCGCCAACATGACTTTGTCTGACAGCGCAAGTTGCAGGATCGGCCCCGCCATGGCGGCGGCCGCGCCCGTCGTCTCGAAGGCATGGGCAAGCGGGATTAACGCTGCGAGCATGATCACCACACGCCAGTCTATCCGCCTCAACAGCTCGGGTAACGACGCCGCGCCGGCGATAGCCATCCCGGCGAGGGACAAACCGAAAGCGATTTCAGGCGGCGTTATCTGAGTCGCGGAAAGGAGAATTCCGCAGCCGAGCGCAATTGCCGCGAACGGTGTGATCCGCCCTGGCGGCGTATCGGATCGGCCAGCGAGCGCCAGACATCCGGCTTGCTCAAGCGCGCCGGCGAATGCGTCATCGTCGCCCTGGAGAAGAAGCACGTCACCGATAGAAATCTTGATATCAGCAAACCGGCCATCGACTCTCAGATTGGCGCCGCGAACGCCGATCACTTCGACACTATGGGTATCAAATGGCGCGATTGAGCCGACAGTGCTTCCAAGCACGACGCTCGACGGTGTGACGACCGCCTCCCTTATCGGCCAGGCACGATGATCGCCGACTGAATTTTCATCGCCCTTCCACAGACGATCGAACAGGCGATGCGGCGCCGCCAGAACGATGATATCGCCTGCCTGTAACCGGATGTCGTCCCTGCGGGCGAAAACGAATTCCTCTCTGCGCACAACATTGAGGATCTCGATGCTCTCTTCTCGTTCAATCTCTTCAAGAGATTTGCCCACCCAGGCTGCATCCTTTGACACAGGCCATTCAAACACGATGCGTTCTACCGCTTCGTCTTCTTCCCTTGGGTGTTCGCCGCCTCCGCTCCCGCGCGCGCCTCGTTCGCCATGGAATAAGCCGAGCCACAAGAGGCCCGCCAATACCGCCGGAAGGCCGACGACTGCGAAGACGAAAAACCCCATGGGAGCCCCAAGGTTTTCCTCTCTCGCGCCGCTGACGACAAGATTCGCGGGCGTCCCAATCAACGAGCACATACCGCCAAGCAGGGTCGCGAAAGAAAGCGGCATTAGCACTGTCTGCGGAGCAACACCGAGCCGACGGCAGCCTGCATAGGCGAGAGGCAGCATGATTGCGAGCGCGCCAATGTTATTCATGAAGACCGACAGGCCGGCGCCCCCGCACGCGAGAAAGAGGATCAACTGGCGTTCTGATGCCAGGCGCGACAGGATTGGCCGCGCGACGCGGTCGACAAGCCCCGACCGCGCAAGCAATTGCGTCAGCATCAGGATTTCGACGACGGTGATAACCGCTGAGTTCGAGAAACCAGCGAATACGGACGAAAAGTTGACTAGCCCGGCCAGCACGGCGGCGGAAAGTGCGGCGACCGCTACAACTTCGGTTCGCCAACGATTAAGCGCGAAGGCCGCCATTGCGCCCGCGAGGATAAGTATGATCCAGAGTTGATCAACCGTCATCGCGGCCCTCGTTTCCGAGTGTCGCCTTTTTCGCTCCGCTGTATCGAAACCGTCGCGTCACGGACCGAGCGTTCGTCAGCGCCGTCGCGCTTTGCCGCGCAGGTTTGCGGGCGCAAGACGTTCGTCAGCGATGGCGTCGGCTATCGTTGTTTTATCGAGCACCGCGCGCGTCGCATCGGCGACTTCCGCAAACACGCGCCGAATCTCGCAAGATTTTTCTCCATCGCAATCCTCGCATTTGCGATACGCCATCTTGCTCAAACAAGGCAGGGGGGCGATGGGCCCCTCGATGATGCGCAACACCTCGCCGAATGTGATCTGATCGGCCGGGCGCAACAGCATATAGCCGCCGTTCTTTCCTCGGCGACTGTCAAGAAGCCCATGGCGTTTCAGATCGAGAAGGATCTGTTCGAGGAATTTTTTCGGGATGTTCTGGCGTTCGGAAATATCGGCGATGATCAAAGCTTCGTCTTCAGCATGCGCACGCGCCAGCAGCACCATCGCCCGAAGGGCATACTTTGCTTTTTGGGAGATCATCGGCTGCTTCCGCTTGTAATGTTCCACCGTCAGCGCTTCGTCTTTGGAATCCGTGCTCGACACGCGCCTGCTTTGCTATTTTCCAACATGATCTATCCAGGATTTTTGGAAGAAAGTCTATAGGTTTGGTAGCGTAACTGGATAGGAATTCTGAATGCGGTTCCACACCGGCGCTTTTCCGCCCGCGTTTTAGGACTCCCAAATGTTCGGCAAAAGGCAACCTAGCGATGCAAAACTCACACCTTGATATTGACTTTCACGACTATTTCGATAGAGTAATAGACTAATTCACACCAGCACGGTGAAAACAAGCGTAGCGATGATGTGGCGTAAGATGTTGGGCATCTTGTTGAAGCGCACGAAACGAGATTCTCATGTCTCAAAACGATCCATCCCCTCATTCTTCAGAATTGCCGCCTCCGCGAAGCTGGATCGATTTGTCTGATGCCTTCCTCGTTCGGGTTGCCTCAAATTCTTCCGACGAGAAGGCTCAATTAGATCTCCGAGGTTTAGCGGAATTGGCTCCTTCACTTGAAAGTCAGGTCGTCGTCCAACTTCAACACCCTCCCTGGCAAACCTCTGATGTTGTTTCCATTCTTAGCCGGCTTCAACAACGCCAGTTGGTGATAGTTATTGATGATCTTTCAGCGTTCGCCACTGGATTGGCTTCACTGGCGCTCGAAACCGGATACGACACGTTTGTGGTCTGCCATGGCCTTGATGCCGCACCGCGCAGCGCAGTCTCTCGTCTGGAAATGATAGGAGCTGTTGTTCTTGAATTTGAGCAGTTTGCCGACGAGTGCCGTTTGGTGTCGGGAGTTTAGAACCCGCCTCACAACCTTTCGCTGCTATAGTTTCTTACGCCAATACAACAGCCAATCGTTACGCCACCAATGCCATGGCAGACTACGCCCTGTTTTTTTAGTACACCTACCGGCACTCGCATTTGCCCCAATTGATCACCGTCTGTAGCGGCGTATTCAAATGGAATATCCAATGACGATATCGCTTTATGATCTCAGTGTCCCGACGTTCCTGCAAACGTCCAGGGCCATCGGAAATGTGCTTGACCGGGCTGTTCAGTATTGCGGAGAAGCTGGTGCCAACCCTGACGATTTTGTTGAAGTCCGCCTCTTCGATGACATGGCGCCCTTCCATTTTCAGATTGAGGCGCTGAAGAATCACTCCGTCTGGGGGCTCAAAACCGTTAAGACCGGTGCGTTCACGCCACCGCCCTTGGTGGGACCCATGCCTTTCAGTGACTTGCAGGCGATTGTTCGTCAGGCAATTGCCGATCTGGAGGCGCTCACTCCTGATGAGGTCAATAGCTGGTCAGGCAAGGATCTAGAAATTGACGTCTTTCGACCGCTTGACCCGGCAAACGCGTCGACTTCGAAATGGGGGCCGCAGCGTTTGGCTTTCACGCCTGAAACCTATCTCCTTACTTACTCGCTCCCGAATTTCTATTTTCACGTCGTGACCGCCTACAACATCCTGCGCGCGCAGGGCATGCCAATCGGAAAGGGCGATTACGAAGGAACGCTACGGAGCAAGCCCGCTTAGCTCCCTGCAGGAACCCTAATCCTCCCTTTGATATAAGCCTCAGGCGGCAGAGACTTCGATCTCGCTCCAGTCAATTATCAGTGTGCGGTTCGCAAAGTACCAGGTGCCCTCCACGCGGGCGAACTCGTCATAATAGCGGATGGCCATCACCTGGCGTTTTCTCTGGCCGTCTTCACGAACAGCTCGCGAATGATGTCCTGCTTCATCGCCAGCAAGGACGTCTGGCGTGCGGCTTTATTCGTCGTCATCGTCGTCGCCATCCCCATACCAACCGCTGTCATCGATCTCGCAGTCGGAGAAGGCGACGTCGCCAGGCGCATCGGTTGGCGCGGTCAACTGCATTGTAAAGGGAAAGTCGTGGGCGATTTCTGTCGCGTCATCCCCCCGACCATAATGGAGCGTCACCGGGGCCTCGCCGACCACGACAATGAGGATTTCACTGGCTGTGATGCCCGCAATGTCAATCGAGTCGATGGCGATGAAAGGATCGACCTCGTAACCATGAGAAGCGACGAGGTCGATATCGCCGAAGGTCCGTTCGACGAAGGCCGCCATCATCTGATTGTAAACTTCGCTCTCAAGGACCTCCTTCACTGTCTCCCGGCAGGTCTTGAACGCCTCCAGCAATCCTTCCAGCGCGCTCACCGCGGCTTCGACAAAGGCCACGATTTCTTCGGCGTCCGCCAGAACACGGCCGGGGCGAACATGGGTTGCCCGGTTCAGCGCATCGATGGCGGTGATGGCCTGTCTGTGCAAGTCCGCGACATCGACGCCGAGGTTCGCTACATATTCATCCGACAGTCCTCCCTGACTTGCATAGACAGCGCGTTGGCGTCGCGTGACGCCTGGCGTGTCCGGCGCCTGTCGGAACCAGTCGCAGGCTCGGACCTCATCGTCCGGCGCGGCGTTGTGCAGGAGATACGTGAACAGCTCCCTCAGCCCGACCGCGAACAAATGCGCCCGCATCGGATTGTCCTGATCGGCCAGAACGCGAAGCGCTCCGTCCAACAGGTCTCGTGAAAACCCGTCCGGTAGCTCCTGTTCGAGGTGTCGGCGTCTTTCCTCATCCATGATGAGAATCATCATGACCGCACGAGGTTAATATCCTGGTTACTTTTCTTGGGACTCGACCTGGGCGCCTCCGGCTGCGCCGGACCGCGCTCGCGTGAATGGAGCCGCCTGAATGGGCGTCTCCACCCTTCGGGCGTTGATCGCTGGCGCATCTGGATCGTTTTAACCAGCGGACGGGGCGCGGGACGCGCCCCGGCTTTTTTTTGGTGTTTCCCCTGAAGACGGGGGTGGGCGGTCGGCGCGTATGGCGCCGGGCGGTCCCGACCGCAAGGGCCTTGGATCTTGATCCGTCCAGGTCGTTTTTATTCTCCTACCAACGCCCTTGCGCCCGCTCCCTTGTGCCCGGCGCGTGACGGCCTCTCGCCGAACACCCCCGCCTTCCGGGGAAATGTGTGACAGGGCGGAGAAGGAGGCTGACGCCATGACCACACCTGCGAACACCGCACCCCTTGGAACACCTGCCGGGCGAAGCTGCGAAACACCCCAGCGGGATGATTGCCGCATCTATGTGGCCTGCCTCGCGGCTTACAATAACGGCATTCTGCACGGGCGCTGGATCGACGCCGCCAGCGGTGAAGCCCATATCTGGGATGAGACACGCGCCATGCTGGCGGCTTCACCTATTCCGAATGCGGAGGAATGGGCGATTCACGACTATGAAGGCTTCGAGGGTGCGAGCCTTGAAGAATATTCCAGCTTTGAAACCGTTGTGGCGCTGGCTGAGTTTATCGGCGAGCATGGCCGGTTAGGCGCGGAACTCTACAGCCATTTTGGCAACGCTCTGGAGGCCGCGCGCGCCGCCTTCGAGGACTATGCGGGCGAACATAAGAGCCTCGCCCACTTCGCCGAGGATTTGAATCTGGAATGCGGCCCCGTCATTCCGAAACGCTACGAATATTATATCGATTGGGAGGCGATGGGCCGCGACATGGAACTGTCGGGCGATGTCTTCACCATTGAGACGGGATTTGAAGAAATCCACGTCTTCTGGTCGCGTTGAGAGGGGGCGAGAACGATGGCCCGCTTTCAAGCCAAACCAAGAGAGGACGGCAAAGGCCCTTACAGATGGGCGCATGTGGTCCGTTCACGCAAAGGGTTTCGCCTTGGCTCGATCTACCGCCAGATAGGCGATGATCTAAACCCGGACGAAACCCGCGCCCTGACGCAGATTTGCGCCCGCGAAGGCTTTGACCTGCGGAGGGTGCCATGACCTTCACCGAAACCTTTGGCGGCTTCGTGTGCGAAGGCGATGCGATCCACTGCGAGAAAGATGGGTATCACGTCACCGCGCGCATCGTCCGCGATGACTGCCCCGACGCGCCGGACGAGCGCCAGGACGGTTTCTGGCCCTCGCTCTACAAGGACGCGCCCGGCTTTATCGGACCCGGAAAGAACTTTCGTCAACGCTTCGATGACGCCCAAGCGCGCGCGGAACACATTATGGAGGCGTGGCGCAAGGACGACTGGTTCTACTGCGGCGTCGTCCTGTCAGTGAGTTTCGCTAAGATACACTTGCTTGACCACGCCGCCAGCCTCTGGGGCGTCGAGGCGAATTATCCCGATACAGACAATTCCTATCTGACCGAAACTGCAAACGAACTTCTGGCCGAAGCGCTCGACGCCGCGCGGGCCGAGCAGGCGCGACTTTGCGCCACCCTTTGCAATCAAGACACCGCCACCTGCTGACGAAATTCCCAACCCCAACCCATCAAGGACTCAATCTCATGAAACTCCAACATATCCCTGTCGAGCAACTAAAGGTCAGCAAGCTGAATATGCGGCATGAGCGCAGGAAGCCCGATATTTCGGACATCCTGCCATCGATCCGCGAACGCGGCGTCCGCCAGGCGCTGCTTGTTCGCAAGGAAGGCCAGCACTACGGCGTTGTCGCCGGTCGCCGTCGCCTGTTCGCCCTCAAACAGGTTGCGAAGGAAACAGGAAAATCCCTCACTGCGCCGTGCGGCGTTCTTGGGCCGGGAGACGACGCCGAGGCGATTGAAGACTCGCTTCTGGAAAACATCGCCCGGTTGCCGCCCGGCGAATTCCAGCAATATGACGCCTTCGCCCGGCTCGTTCAGGCGGGAAAGTCCGCTGAAGACATCGCCGCGACCTTCGGCATCACGGAACTTAAAGTGCGCCGCGTGCTGGCGTTGGCGAACCTCTTGCCGGACATCAAGCGGCTCTATGAAGACGATGAAGTCGATGCGGGCACGTTGCGGGCGCTGACCCTCGCCACACCGGACCAGCAGGAAAGCTGGCTGAAACTCGTCGCTGATCCGAACGAACACGCCCCGCGCGGCGAGCGCCTTAAAGCATGGCTGACGGGCGGCGCGCGCATTTTCACCAAGGCAGCGCTGTTCGATCTTGCAGCCTATGACGGGCATATCCTGACCGACCTGTTCGGCGACAGCGCCATCTTCGCCGACCCAGACCTGTTTTGGTCCTGTCAGAACGCGGCCATCGCCGAACGGATCGACGCCTATAAGGCGGCGGGTTGGCGAGCGGTCGAGATTCTGGAACGCGGCGCGTTCTGGTCTTCATGGGAGTATGTGAAACGTCCCAAGACCAAAGGCGGATGCATCTATGTCGAAACCCGCCATGACGGGACCGTGGCATTCCATGAAGGCTATGTCAGCCAGAAAGAAGCGCAGCGGCTTGAAGGGGCGACGAAAGGGGAGAAGGACGCAGCGGCGCCTGAAAAACCGGAAATGTCCGGCCCCTTGGGGGAATATGTCACCCTTCACCGCCACGCCGCGATCCGGGCGCGCTTGCCCGGTCATCCGGGCGTCGCACTCCGTATCGCCGTCGCCCATCTGCTGATCGGCTCGGCGCTCTGGCGCATCGACGCCGACCCGCAGCGAACCCGCAAGCAGGCGACAGCCGACAGCCTCGCCGACAGCGAGGGCGAACGCCTAGTACGGGAAGAAGCCGCCCATGTCTGCGCCATGCTGGGCTTTGAAAATCCCGAGCGCGGGATCGTGCGACAGAGCGGCGATGGCTGGACGACCGCCAAGGTGTTCGCACGGCTGCTGGAAATGAGCGACAGCGATGTGCTCCGAATACTAGCCCTCGCAATGGCCGAAAGTCTGGAAGCAGGATCGCCAATGGTCGAAGCTTTGGCGCAGACCATCGAACCCGACCTCGCGGCGCTCTGGACTCCGGACGAAGCCTTCTTCGACCTGTTGCGAGACAAGCGCGTCATCAATGCGATGGTCGCCGACATCGCAGGTGAAGCAGCGGCGAAAGCCTGCCTCACGGAAACCGGCAAGGCGCAAAAGCAGATCCTCCGTAACCGCATCGATGGCAAAAGATGCAAAGCCTCGCCCGACTGGCGCCCCCGCTGGATGACGGACGTTCCCACAGCCTATCTCGCCGCAAATGGCTGTCCGCCTGTCGCGGCGGCGGAAAAGGCGCGCTCGGCGATTTCAGAAGGGAAGAAAGCGGTAGCGTAACGATCAAGCGCCGCGCTGGCTCGCCAGTGCGGCGCCTACGTCATCGAGGCAGCACTGAAGACTATCAGCGAGTCGCGACATAGCCGCCGCATCCGCTTCGCCGGATGCGGCGGCCTGCACTGCAAGCAATTCCCTGACCAATGCGTGAAGGGCTACCGGCTCGCACACGCCATCATCACCGAACAGGCGCGCATTCTCCTCAGCGGACAAATTCTCGCAATCAAGCGCGACAAATCCTGATTGGGTCATGAAAATGCGCAGGCGTTCGATATCTACCGGATGCTTCACTTCAAACGCCTTTCTCAAATGCCCGCCGTCAGCCGCGAATGACGAATCCCAAATATATTTGGTAGCGAAGAATCGCGCCCCTTGTCCACTTGGGGCGGATGAACGCAAGGGATATAGTCGCACGGAATGTCAGGAAAAGACGCGCCGAACTGGGCCTCAGCCAGGACGAAGTCGGCGCGCGCGCTGACTCGTCCGGCAACTATATCGGCATGATCGAGCGCAGCGAGACCTCGGTTTCCATCGACATGCTCGCAGACATCGCCGAAGTGCTGGGCGTATCCCTGCGCGACCTTGTCGATCCCGATTGGACTGGCGTGGAGCACGGATCGGCGAATTGAGCCCGGTCTCGCCTCTTCGGGAACCAGCATCACGGACTGGTCTCGGCAACTCGGCGGGCGCGTCTTGCGTCGCCGAAACGGGTTGAGCCTGCATCCAGTCGCTTGCGCCATCACCATCTCTCATAGCGCAGGCGCCGCGTCTCGGCCACTTCCCCTGAGCGAGCCCTGACCCATGGGCCGAAACGCCGCCGGCCCTGAAACCCTGCGCCGCGAGCTTTTTTCCTCCCCGCTGCGCGGGTTCATCGCGAACCAAAAAAGCGCGCGGCTTCGGGTGCTCCACATGCGTTCCGCCCGGCTCCGCAGAGCCGGTTCGGACCGTCGCCGCCCCGGCCTTCATGGGGGCGCGCCAAGGGGATTGGCCCCGGAGACAGGCGCGACAACATGGAGACGAAAATCATGGCTCAAGCACTTGGATATGTAACGCAAACCGAAAACGGCGAATACGAAGGCACCCTCGCGATGGGCGTCAACGCCCGCATCAGGATCGCCCGGAACGCGGCGAAAGAGCCGGGCTCAAAACAGCCCGACTTCCGCATCTTCAGCCCGCAATTCGGGGAACTTGGCGGCGGCTGGACCCGCACCGGAAAGACCTCGGGACGTGAATATGTATCGCTGACACTGGCGCATCCGATGATCTCGACGCGCCGGGTTTACGCCAATCTCGGCCCGGCTTCGGGCGGACAGGACGGCGAGTTCGCACTTCTCTGGAATGCCGCCTGAACAGAATTCGGCGCGCGGGTGACATCCCGCGCGTCGATCTCAGCGCGTTTCAATCTCTGGTTTGTAATTTTCAATTAAAATTTTAACGAATCCTAACCGCCATTTGCGATCATGGACGGATAGGAGTTCGAATGAATGAGCAGGCGGATAGCGGCATACAATCGAACCGCGCCGGCGATCCGCCGGCGAGGCACTTGCGACTGCCCTACGCGGCCTGGGCATGGGAGTATCTGAGGCGAAACAGGGACTATGCGCGCGATTATCGATCATCCCTTGCAGGGCGCGCACGACCCATTCCACTCAATACCGGCGCGGTATTGATCCGCAAAAGGCGGCGATGGCGAGACGCCGAGAGATGGGGACTTTTGTGTTTCGCAGACCCGGAACGATCCTGCGATGACGCCAACATTTTCTGGCGGCCGGACCTGCTCGCTGGCGCCTTGCCCATACAACTTATCAGGCTTGGAAACACTGACAGCCATGCCGCCAGCGAACGTCATGACGAGATCGAACTTCGCCGACTTCAAACGCGGCGCGTCATTCTCGACACCGTAGATGGGGCGCGCCACATTGCCTTGTGTGGTCGCCGGTTCTGGGTGCAGCTCGTCTGCGATAGCCCGGCGTCAATCGGCGAGCGCTGCGCCATCGAGGTCAAAATCAATTCGACCCTGCACTATCAGCGCAAGCTTGATACAGCCAGCCAGCTCCTGTCGCTCTATCATTCAGCAGGCGGAAAAATTTCTCTGATCGGTCGCAGCAGGGACTCGACACGTCTCGCACAGGGGCTTATCGCCATCGATATTGTGAATGCAGGCGGGTCGCATCGCGATGTCGCCGAAGCGATTTACGGCGCTGACAAAGTGGCAGAACGCTGGGGCGGGCCGTCCCACTACTATGAAGATTGGGCAAGACGTCTTGTCGCCCGCGCCCGCTTCATGGTTAATGAAGGCTATCTGGGCCTTCTCAGCAAAAAGACCCTTTAACGCAGATTGAAGATCCTCGCAGCGAAAACGCAACGTCGCGAATTCGCCGCTTCAGCCCCCCTCAAAATCCGTCATGATTTCCTCTAGGAGCCGAGAATTCGATCGGCCCCGACACTGTTGTTGCGTAGTGGGGACATCATGGAACACGCGAAAAAACCGCCTGTCGAAAGTCCGTATTTCACCGCCGCCGAGGCGGCCGCTTATCTCAGGCTTGAAGAGTCAACCCTCAACGCCATGCGCTGGCGAAAGGAAGGACCGAACTGGCGTAAGCATGGCGGCAAGGTCGTTTATCATAGAGACGCGCTCGACAGATGGTCGCGCCTGCGCGATTCCGATCCGGCCGTGCGAAACGCATCCAACGGCGACATGAGCGGTGACGATGCGCGATCCTGAAGAGGGTCGCCTCACCGTCGTCATCCTTCAGTATCGCAAGAACAGGCTCAATCATCGGCTCGTATTCGGGACGGCGCGCTTCGTTGTGCGCCGGGGATGGCGGCGAAGACTCGCAGCGTTCGCGCCGGACGCGACCTTCGGTTATGAGCGCTGGCAGGCCGGAGAACACGGCACGCGGGACTGGCGATTGTTCGTGTGCCGCACGTCATCGCAGGGGTCGCTGACGAAGATTCCGGGCGTGCTGCCGGGGGCCGTCCTGCTGCTCGAAGCGCGCGGAAAAACGAAAGTGAAGCGCGCCTTCGTCGCCCTCGACGCGCTCAGGCGGGAGGGCGAAAGCCTTGAAGACCTGGCGCCGCATCGCTGGCGCGCGCTGTACAACGCGCTCCAAACACGCCCATCCACATTGAGCGACGGGAGAAATCCATCATGGCCGCGCGTCTGATTGCAGGAACCGCCGCAGCTATCGTGTGCGCCGCCGCAGTGGTGCAAATTGCGGCGCCGCCGAACCCGCTTGTGCTCTATAATCCAAGCGAAAGCGCACCGGTCGGATGGTACAGGATCGACGCTGACGGAACCGTCAAACGCGGCGCGATGGTCGCTGCATATGCGCCGGATGAGGCGCGCCTGCTCGCCCATGAACGGGGTTATCTGCCGTCCCATATTCCGCTCATCAAGACTGTCTGGGCGGTGGCGGGAGAAGAAATCTGTTCCGAAGGAGGCGTCATCCGCGCCCCGAACCGTCCTGATATATACGCTCTGGCGCAGGACGGTTCGGGGCGGGAGATGCCGGTCTGGACAGGCTGTATTATCCTTCGTTCAGACGAGATTTTTCTCGTCTCTGCCGATGTGCAGACCTCTTTTGACAGCCGGTATTTCGGACCGGTCCCGGTCAAAAACGTGCTCGGCACGGTCGATTTCGTTGGTCCGGAACCGGATCGATCGGGTGCGCCCGGCGCGCAAACCGGCCGGGCGCGGGACGAACGTCAGTGAGGGGCGCGGAAGGCAAGATAAAAGACAGGGGCGCCCCCTGGGCGCTTATCCCTTGTCTGCACATCATTTTTGGGAGTGATATTATTCGTGTGGGGAGCACCCCCGATTGCGGGGTTGCTCCCGTCATGACTGACGTATTCGGGGGTGATCTCCGGAAATCGACTGATGGGACGTGGGCGTCATGACGGGCGACGGCGACAGGTTCGAGGTGCGCCTCCGCCGCATGCGGTCGCCGTCAGGCGCACGCAAGGTCGAGGGCTTCTTCCGCAAGGTCTCGAAGGGCGCCCGAAAACTCGGGCGCGGCGGCGGACGCGGGCGCTCGCAACGCAGCGCTGCGCGCACACAGTTTTATCGGCGCGTTCTGGTCAAGGTGCGTGTCATTCGCATGGACCCGAAAGGCCGCCTCGCGCAGAAGCTTCACCTCAACTATGTCGAGCGCGACGGAACCGGCCCGGACGGCGAGCCCTCGCGCCTCTATGACCGGCATGGCCCGGACGCCGACAAACAGGCGTTCCTGGAGCGCGGGGCGGAGGACCGCCACCAGTTCCGGATCATTCTGTCTCCGGAGGATGCGGGCGAGCTTTCCAGCCTCACCGAGTTCACACGGGATCTGACATCGCAGATGGAGCGCGATCTTGGGACCAGGCTCGACTGGGTCGCGGTCGATCACTACGACACCGGCCAACCTCACACGCATCTCATCGTCTCGGGCAAACGCGACGACGGGCACGATCTCGTCATCCCCCGCGATTACATTTCGCGTGGCCTGCGCGAACGCGCGCAGGCGCTTGTCGAGCTTGAACTCGGACCCGTTCCGGAAACCGACGGCCGCGCGCGCATGGCCCGCATGGTCGGACAGGCGCGTTTCACCGAAATCGACCGGGCCCTGTTCCGGCGCGCACGCGAGAGTGTCGTCGATCTGTCCGAGCCGCATCGTCCCGGCGACGGATGGCGCCGACAGATTGAGCGCATGCGTCTTGGGAAATTGCAGGGGATGGCCCTCGCCGAACCGTTGGGAAAGGGACGCTGGCGATTGGTGGACCATGCCGAAACGGATCTGCGACGTATGGGCGAGCGCGGCGACATCATCAAGGCCATGCACCGGGCCATGCGGGACAAAGGCGTCGCGCGCACGCTCGATGCTGGCGCGATTTTCGATCCCGCATCCGAGGGGGCGCGGCCTGTCACGGGCGTCATTCTCGACAAGGGCGTCGCCGACGACGTCAACGACCGCGCCTTCATCGTCGTTGACGGGCATCGGGGCCGGCCTGTCCATGTCGTCGTCGGCGGCGAGGATCGGCTTGCCTCTCTTGAGACAGGTCGCATCGTTACCGTCGCACCGCCGAACCGGGACCCGCGCCGGGCCGATCATGTCATCGCCGAGATCGCCGCCGCCAATGAGGGACGCTATTCCAGCGCGCTCCACATGGCGCACGATAAGAGCGCCCGGCCAGAATTCGTGGCCGCCCATATCAGGCGGCTCGAAGCGCTCCGGCGTGCGGGTCATGCAACACGCGCATCGGATGGAAGCTGGCGCGTGCCCGAAGACTATCTGGACCGCGCAGGCGATTATGAGAAAGCCGCAGCGTTAAGGCGTCCCGTCGAGATCAGAGTCCATTCCTCTTTGCGGCTGGCGCAGATGCAGTCGGCGATGGGCGCGACCTGGCTCGATGAGCATTTGCGGGACTTCGATGACGCTGGCGCCGTTCACGGCTTCGCTGGCGAGGTCGAGGCGGCGCGGATCGCGCGGCGGCAATTTCTGATGCAGCAGGGTCTCATCAATCGTGAGCATGGCCGCCTTCCTCAGTCGGTGCTCGACAGGCTCGAAGCTCATGACCTAAAGGACGCCGGCGACGCTCTCGCCGAAACGCTTGGCAAACCCTATGCCCCGGCGCCGGCGGCCGGGCGCGTCAGAGGGATCTACACGCAGGCGATCGAGCGGCCGAGCGGCAGGTACGCCGTCATCGAACGGACGCGCGATTTCACGCTCGTTCCTTGGCGGGACGTGATGGACCGAAATCTCGGCAAGTCGGTGAGCGGCCTCATCCGGGACGGCGGAATCAGTTGGACGCTGACGCGCGGAAGGGGGATTGGATGATTGAGCGAGGGCGCCTTGTAGCCATCTATGGCTACGTCTGGCTACCGGCCTCGATAAAGTCGGTGTCAGGTCGCGCGCGCACCCACACTTCCAGCAGCGGATCGTTCAAGCTCCACCGGTCTTCAAGCTTTTCCGCAACGCCAAGGCGCGATAGCCGGCGGACGGCACTAAGCACTTTGCTTCTTGTCGGCGCATCTTCCCCAGTCATCCGCGCCAACTTGGTCGTAGATGCATCGGCATAGATCTGGTCCACGTGGTCTGCCAGAAGGCGCATGGTCGCTCGCTGCAATGGTTTGAGATCGTTCCATGTGTCCGCAAAACCAAACTGCTCGCCAAAGCCGTCGAGGACATGCGTCAAAGCCGTTTTCGGCGTTAGCGATGCATGCGCCATCATTGCGATGAGCCACTGCTGGAAGAATAACGGATTCCGTTCGACCTTGTCGAAAACCCGAAGCGCCTCCGTCCGTTCGATCGCTCGCTTCGCCTTTGATTTGTATACCTTGAGCTGATGATCGACGAACGCTTCATCTAAGGTCGGCAGCGTCATTTGGGTGGCGTACCGATAGAATGGCGCATCCTTGGCGCTGAACACTTTTCTTAACCCGTCCTGTGACGACCCGGTAAAGATCGAAACCAGTCCCTTTTGGCGGATATCGAGACTTGTCCGCAGCGCTGCGATGATCGGAGCCGAAATTTCGGTGCGCGCCAACTCCTGGAATTCATCAAACAGGAGAAAGGTTGGCCGCTTGTCATTGGCCAGTCGCTCGCAATACTGGTCAAGCAACAACAGGTGATTGTCTTGCGGCTTTCCTCGCAAGGCCCCGACATCGATTTCAATTTCTGCGCCAGAACCCGGCGGTTTGAGTTTCAGTTTCGGCGCCAAGTCACGTGCCGCCGCCGCGAGACGGTCTGTGAGCTTCCCGCCGCGCAACGTCGTATCGAAGGCGTAGAGCAAGCTTGCAAGAGGTGCGTCGAGCGTTTGCCACATGCTGGCGTAGACGACGCGGTGCTTTTTGCCATGCGCAAGAGGCGCAAGGTCATCTTCGAGAAATTCTGTTTTCCCGGTGCGCCTCGGACCAAAAATGCTTATCGCAGAGGCGGGGCTATCGATCAGCAAATCATAGATCTGCTGAGCGAATGCCTCCCGCGGGTAGTGCCATTCAGATTTTGGCATGCGAATCCTCCTGTAGCCACTTATAGCCATGAATGGCTACACATGGCTACAGGGAGGAGTCGTGTTGGGCTGTGAGCCTAGAGGGTGAGCGTGCGCCAGTCCGGCAAAAGATGAAATTTGTCAGGTTGGTGAGTTTAGCGGCAAGCGCCCTAAACTCACTATAAGAGGCGATCCAACCGTCAGAAAGCGCTGTACAGGATGGCAAGCACAAAGACATCGTGCAACCATTCCGACCGCACAAAGCAAATCGCCAGTTGTCGGCTTGCCCGCTTTAACTGAAAGCTCGAAAACCTCAAATTTCCCTAGCCATTCCGAATGGTGGCCGAAGGAGTAGCGCGCCAGCTAGAAATTTTCGAACCATAGGCCGCGCAACGTTGAACAAAACCGAATTTCCCTCTCAACAGCCTGATTCTATGAAAATTTCTATACTCTTTCCGGAGTAGACGAGTCCTTGCTCCAAGCGCGAAGCTGTCCTCATCAGATTTCATGAGGACGTTACGTGTCACCGCAATCAATACTCATTGGACAGATTATTATCGTGCTCGCCACGATTGTTTGCGGTGTCTGGCTGTCAACGCAATGGGTCGCTGCGCAGTTTTCCTATGACGCCTATCTCGGACCGGCGTGGTTCTATGTTGGCGAGACCCCCGTCTACTATCCGTGGCGCCTCTTTGAATGGTGGTACGCCTTCGACGCTTACGCGCCCGGCGTATTCGCCAGAGGCGGCGCCATTGCAGCCGGCAGCGGATTTCTCGGTGCGTTCGTCGCCGCCATAGGCTCGGTCTGGCGCGGAAGGCAGGCCAAGAATCTCACGACATACGGATCGTCACGCTGGGCCGCCCGCAAGGACTTGCAGACATCCGGCATGCTCAAGCCTTCCGGCGTATTTCTTGGACGCTTTAATGACGACTATCTCCGTCATGACGGTCCTGAACATGTCATGGCGTTCGCCCCGACGCGATCCGGCAAGGGCGTCGGGCTTGTCGTTCCAACCCTACTGAGTTGGACTCAAAGCGCCGTCATTCACGACATCAAGGGTGAGAACTGGCAACTCACGTCAGGGTGGCGATCGAAGTTTTCTCATTGCCTTCTGTTCGATCCGACCAACGCCGGCAGCGCCAAATACAACCCGCTACTGGAGGTCCGCAAAGGCGCGAACGAGGTTCGCGACGTCCAGAACATTGCGGACATTCTGGTCGATCCTGAAGGCGCCCTGGAGCGGCGCACCCATTGGGAGAAGACCGGCCACGCTCTGTTGGTCGGCGCCATCCTGCATGTTCTCTACGCCGAGAAAGAAAAGACGCTCGCGCAGGTCGCGCGCTTTCTGTCCGATCCCGACCGCCCCTTCGAGAAGACCCTCTGGGTCATGATGTCCACGAACCATTTGGGCGACGATGGAGAAGCGCGGCCGCATCCCGTGGTCGCGCAAGCCGCCCGCGAGCTTCTGAATAAGTCAGAGAATGAGCGGTCCGGCGTTCTGTCCACGGCAATGAGCTTCTTAGGTCTCTATCGCGACCCAACCGTGGCGGAGGTGACATCTGCTTGCGACTGGCGCATCGCGGACCTGATCGATGCGCAAAAGCCGGTCTCGCTTTACCTCGTTGTTCCGCCTTCAGACATTTCACGCACCAAGCCGCTCGTCCGGCTCATTCTCAACCAGATCGGCCGCCGGTTGACCGAGAAACTGGACGGCCAGATCGATGGCGATCGCCGGCGACAAGTCTTGTTGATGCTCGACGAGTTTCCTGCGCTCGGCCGGCTCGACTTCTTCGAGAGCGCCTTGGCCTTCATGGCGGGTTACGGCTTGCGCGCATTTCTGATCGCCCAGTCTCTCAATCAAATCGAAAAAGCCTATGGGCCGAACAACTCGATCCTCGACAATTGCCATGTCCGTGTCGCCTTCGCGACCAATGACGAGCGCACGGCGAAGAGAATATCCGACGCCCTCGGCACCAAGACCGAGATGCGCGCCATGCGCAACTATGCCGGACACCGTCTGGCGCCCTGGCTCGCCCATGTCATGGTTTCGCGGCAGGAGACGGCGCGCCAGCTCTTGACCCCCGGCGAAGTGATGCAGCTTCCTGCCGATGACGAGGTCGTGCTTGTTTCCGGCCTGCCGCCAATCCGCGCAAAGAAACTCAGGTATTTCGAGGACGCCAATTTCACTGGCCGCGTAGGTTCTCCGGCGTCGACCAGCGATCGCGGAACGCCTTATGCGGACCGGCCGCCATCTCGCACAGAAGACTGGGGAACCCGGCGCCGCGCGGTCGATGAACGCCTCGTCCGGTCCTCATTCGGGAACGGTCATGATGCGGATGATGGCGGCAAGGACCTCAAGCCGGAAATCGACGCGCCTGCGCAACCGGACATCGACGCCGCCGAACAGGATCGCAGCGATACGCCTGTCAGCGATAGCGATGAGGTTGCGATCAAACGCGCGGCGGACCTCGCCCGTGCGACCGACACCGCGCGCCGTGCTTACGGCGTCGACAAGGGAACCCCCAAGATTGACCTGATGGATTTTTGAACGATGCCCTCCACCAAACCCCGCATCTGGTCCTATATCGACCCCATCAATCACGCGCGATTGAAGGCGCTGGCGAAACGCCCGGGATCGAATGAATCCCAGATCGTCAACGACGCCCTCACCGCGTTTTTCATGGGCGAACACGAAGTCAAACGGGACGCCGCGCTGATCCGGCGTCTGGACCGCATGACCCGGCAGGCCGAAAGCCTCAATCGCAGTCAGGTCATAACCGCCGAAGCCTTCGCACTGTTCGTTCGCTATTTCCTGACCGTCATTCCCCCCGTGCCGGATGCAGACAAGCGCGCAGCCCAGGCGCAAGGCGCTGCGCGCTTCGAGCGCTTCATTGAGAGCCTGCAAACCGTCCTCGCGGACGGCGAAACCGTCATCTTCGCCGCGCTCCAGGATGTCATGTCCGACGAGAGCGCCTTCTTCACCAAGGACGAATTGATGCGCCTGCACGATCCGGCGCCGGAGCGGGAGCATGCCGATACCTGACGCGCGCTCCCAAACCTACCTTCGAACCGAGACCATGCTGAAAACCGCCATGGGACCGGCTGTCGTCGAGGCGCTGGATGATCCCGCCATTGTTGAAGTGATGGTCAATCCCGATGGCAAGATCTGGATCGACGCCCATGGCGACGGCCGCATGGAGACCGGGACCGTCATGCCCGCTGCGGAAGCCGAACGGGTCATTCGCGTCGTCGGCAGTCATATTGGTCAGGAAGTGGACAGGCTCCACCCCATTGTCAGCGCCGAGCTGCCGGGCGGGGGAGAACGCTTTGAGGGCGTCATCCCGCCAGTGACCACGGCGCCGTGCTTTTCCATTCGGAAGCCCGCCGCCCGCGTCTTCACGCTCGACGATTATGTCGAGACTGGCGTGACAAGTGCAGAAGACGCCGACGCGCTCAGGGCCGCCGTCCGAGACGCCATGAACATCCTGATTGTCGGCGGCACAGGGTCGGGCAAAACCACCCTCGCAAACGCCTTGCTTGCAGAGGTCGCATTGAGCGGCGATCGCGTGGTGATCCTCGAAGACACGCGCGAGCTGCAATGCGAGGCCAGGGACAAGGTCAATCTGCGGACTCAGGCCGGCGCTGTCGCCATGGCCGATCTCGTTCGCTCGACGCTTCGGCTGCGACCCGACCGGATTATCGTCGGCGAAGTTCGCGGCGGCGAAGCCCTCGACATGCTCAAAGCCTGGAACACGGGCCATCCGGGTGGAATCGCCACCATTCACGCCAACTCCGCTGGCGGCGGTCTCCAACGGCTTGAACAGCTTGTGTCGGAAGTGACGGCGCAGACTCCGCACGCCCTGATCGCCGAAGCCATCGATCTCATCGTGTTCATCGCAGGGCGCGGACCGGAACGCCGGATACGGACAATCAGCCGGGTGCTTGGCCGCGAGGCCGGCGACTACCGCCTGGAGCCATTTTCCTCACCCGTCAGCCAAATCGTCAAACTGAAAGGAAGCTCATCATGACCCTGACGAAACACACCTGCCGCGCGCTCGCAATTACGTTCGGTCTCATCGTCCTTGTTGGTCCCGCCCATGCGGCCGGGTCCGGCATGCCCTGGGAAGCGCCCCTCGATTCCATCCTCCAGTCGATCGAGGGGCCGGTGGCCAAGATCGTCGGCACGCTCGCCATCATCATCACCGGCCTGACGCTGGCCTTCGGCGATACGGGCGGCGGCTTCCGCAAACTCATCCAGATCGTGTTCGGGCTCTCCATCGCGTTCACAGCGACGAGCTTC
This sequence comes from Parvularcula bermudensis HTCC2503, assembly GCF_000152825.2. Lineage (NCBI taxonomy): Bacteria > Pseudomonadati > Pseudomonadota > Alphaproteobacteria > Parvularculales > Parvularculaceae > Parvularcula > Parvularcula bermudensis. The sequence continues at coordinate 652,875 of NC_014414.1, read as the reverse complement.
TTCCTGTCCTTCTTCTCGTTCGGCGGCGGCGCGACGATCTGATGACCGAAGGTTTCGCCATACCCGTGCACCGCTCCTTGACCGAGCCGATCCTGATGGGCGGCGCGCCCCGCAACGCCGCCATCCTCAACGGCACGATCGCGGCCGCGCTGGGCCTGGGGCTTCAGGTATGGGGCACCGGCATCCTCTACTGGATCATCGCACATGGCGCCTGCGTCTTCATGGCGAAACGGGACCCGAAATTCATGGACGTGGTTCTGCGCCACATCCGCCATGAGGGGTATCTCGCATGATGAATCTCAAAGAATATCGGCAGTCAAATAAGAGGCTTGCAGACTTTCTGCCCTGGGCCTGTCTGATTGCGCCTGGCGTCGTCCTGAACAAGGATGGGAGCTTCCAGCGCTCAGCGATGTTTCGCGGGCCGGATCTGGAGAGCGCGACAGCGGCGAGCCTCGTTTCTGTCTGTTCACGCATCAACAACGCCTTGAAGCGTTTCGGTTCCGGTTGGGCGCTCTACTTCGAAGCGGCTCGCGAAGCGGCGACGGACTATCCGGAAAGCCAGTGGCGCGATCCAGTGGGCTGGTTGATCGACGAGGAGCGCAGGGGACGCTTCACCGAAGCCGGCGCTCTGTTCGAAAGCCGCTACACGCTGACCTTTGCCTTTCTGCCGCCTGCCGACAGCGTCAATCGCATCGAGGATGCGTTTGTTGAAAAACCGGCGGAAGAAGCCGGGCTCGCCGCTTTCGATCATCTCGCCCGGTTCATCGCTGAAACCGACCGCAGTCTCGATCTTATCGCCTCTGTGGTGCCCGAAGCGCGTTTTCTGACAGACGACGAGACGCTGACTTACCTCCAGTCGAGCCTATCTTCCAAACGCCATCCGGTTTGCGCTCCTGAAACGCCCGCCTATCTCGATGCAATTTTGGGAGGCGTCGATCTTGTTGGCGGCTTGGAACCGATGCTCGGCGGCGACCATCTGCGCGTCCTCTCCCTGCAGGGCTTCCCGAACGCAACCGAGCCGGGCCTTTTCGACGATCTGAATCGCCTCGGCTTTCCGTATCGCTGGATGACCCGTTTCCTGCCGATGGACAAATCGGAGGCGACAAAGGTTCTCGGCCGATACCGGCGTCAGTGGTTCGCCAAACGAAAATCTCTTTCGGCCATCATCAAAGAGGTCATGACGAATGAAGCTTCTGCACTCGTCGATCCGGATGCGGACAATAAGGCGGCAGACGCCGATGCGGCGCTTCAGGCGCTCGGAGAGGATCATGTCAGCTATGGCTATGTGACGACATCGGTCGCGGTCATGGATGAGGACGCGGCCTCCGCCGACGAGATGATCCGTGAGGTGGAGCGGATCATCAACGGACGGGGTTTCGTTGCGATGAACGAAACGGTCAACGCCGTCGACGCATGGCTCGGCGGCTTGCCCGGTCACGCCTACGCGAATGTGCGTCAGCCGATCATCCACACGCTTAATCTCGTTCATATGATGCCGCTTTCGGCCGTATGGGCAGGCCCTGTCGAGAATGCTCATTTGAACGGCCCGCCGCTTCTCTACGCAACCGCGAACTCGAACACCCCATTCCGGCTCGTGCCCCACCAGAACGATGTCGGACACATGCTGGTTGTCGGTCCGACGGGCGCCGGCAAGTCGGTGCTGCTCGCGTTGATTGCAGCTCAGTTCCGGCGCTACGCCGGGGCTCAAGTCTTCTTGTTTGACAAAGGCGGATCGGCCCGCGCCATCACCGCCGGCATGGGAGGCGAACATTACGCGCTCGGTGAAGACAGGGGGCTTTGTTTTCAGCCGCTCGCCCGTATCGATGCAGATGCAGAGCGGTCTTGGGCGCTCGAATGGATCTCCGGCCTTCTCGCCCATGAAGGCGTCGCCATCGATCCCGATGTCAAAGACGCCGTCTGGACGGCGCTGACCTCGTTGAGCGCGGCGCCGAAAGCAGAGCGGACGATGACCGGCCTGTCGGTGCTTCTGCAATCCAACCGGCTCAAACAGGCGCTTGCGCCATACACGCTCGCGGGCGCCCATGGCGCCTTGCTCGACGCCGATGACGAAACACTCGGGCAAAACGATTGGCAATGCTTCGAGATGGAGGAGCTGATGCACCGGCCCTCGCTCGTGCCGCCTGTGCTGACCTACCTCTTTCATCGGCTGGAGGCACGCTTCGACGGCAGGCCGACCTTGCTCATTCTGGATGAAGCCTGGGTGTTTCTCGACAACCCGCTCTTCTCCGAGCGCATTCGCGAATGGCTCAAAGTGCTCCGGAAACGGAATGTCTCGGTCATTTTCGCAACGCAGTCCTTATCGGACATCTCCGGCAGCACCATCGCGCCTGCGATTATCGAGAGCTGCCCCTCGCGCATCTTCCTGCCGAATGACCGTGCGCTCGAACCCCAGCAGCAGGACACCTATCGCGCGTTCGGATTGAACGACCGTCAGATCGAAATCATCGCGGGGGCGAGTCCGCGGCAGGACTATTATTTCCAGTCGCGCTCGGGAAACCGTCTGTTCGATCTCGATCTTGGACCCGTCAGTCTCGCCTTCTGCGCCGCGTCATCCAAAGCGGATCACAAGCTAATTGATGACGTTGAGGGCGCACACCCGAAAGAATTCGCCGTCCACTGGCTGCACGCCCGCGACCTGGCCTGGGCGGCTGACCTCATAACCGCCACCCCCGCAACACAAGGAGATGTTCCATGCGCCGCAGAATAATTGCCGCTCTCTTACTGGCGGCCGCGCCAATGACCATTGCGCCACCCGCCCACGCTATTTTCGGGATCGGAGACATCGTGATCGATCCCTCCAATCTCGCTCAGAACATCCTAACAGCAGCGAACACGCTGGAGCAGATCAACAATCAGGTGAAGCAGCTTCAGAACGAGGCTGACATGCTCATCAACCAGGCGACCAATCTCGTTCGTACCGGATACAATCCGCAGGTGGAGATAAATCGGCTCCTCAACGAGATTTCGGTTCTGATGGACCGGGCGCGATCGATCTCCTACGTCGTCAGCGAAACCGACCGGCTCTTTCAGGAAAACTTCCCCGAAGACTATTCCACATGGTCGCGCACACAGATGGCGACCGCTGCGGAAATGCAATGGGTGTCCGCCCGTTCGGCGTTTAACGACACGCTCCTGGTTCAGTCCCAGATCGTTCAAACGCTTAAGGCGGACACGTCATCCCTCGACGCAATGCTGGCGGAAACGGCGATGGCTGAAGGTAATCTTTCGGTTTCGCAGACCGGTAATCAGATCGCCGCGCTCGGCGTCAAACAGACCATGCAGATGCAGGAAATGATGGCAGCGCAATATCGCGCCGACGCGCTGGCGCGCGCCCGCGATCTTCAGATCGAGCGAGAGGGCCGCGAAAAGCTCGCCCGTTTTGTTGGGGGAGCCAGCGCCTACACGCGCTGACAGGGGAAAGCGATGGAAGACCTCGGCATCATCGATCGGTTTCTGGCGACCTTTTCGACCTATATCGATTCAGGTTTCGGGTTGCTTGGTCCCGACGTCGCCTATCTGACGGCGTTCCTGATCGGCATCGATGTCGTCCTCGCCGGGGTCTTCTGGGCGATGGGGCCGGAAAACAACATCATCGGAACCTTCGTCAAGAAGGTTCTCTATGTCGGCTTCTTCGCCCTCATCCTCAACAATTTCGCCTTTCTCGCCAATGTCATCTTCGAGAGCTTCGCGCAGCTCGGTCTGAATGCGTCCGGCTCGACCATCACGGCCGCCGATCTGCTGCGCCCCGGTTTCGTCGCCGATACCGGCTTCACCGCCGGGCACCCCTTGCTTGAAGAGATCGGCGATCTGACAGGCCCGGTCGGTTTCTTCGTCAACTTCGTCACCATCGCCATTCTGTTTCTCGCCTGGCTCATCACGCTCTTCGCGTTCTTCTTTCTGGCGATCCAGCTTTTCGTCACGGTGATCGAGTTCAAGCTGACGACGCTTGCTGGCTTCGTCCTCATTCCCTTTGCACTTTGGAACAAGACCTCGTTCCTGGCTGAGCGCGTTCTCGGGAATGTCATCTCATCCGGCATCAAACTCATGGTGCTGGCGGTGATTGTCGGCATCGGCTCCACTCTCTTCGGATCTGTCACGGCGGAAATCACGCCCGGAGACGTGACCCTGGAAGACGCCGCCACCGTCATTCTGGCGTCGCTCGCCCTCGTCGCGCTTGGAATCTTCGGTCCTGGCATCGCCGCCGGCCTTGTTTCCGGCGCCCCGCAACTCGGCGCCGGCGCCGTCGTCGGAACCGCCGCAGGCGTTGGAGCGGGCGCTATCGCCGGAGGCGCGCTCGCGGGCGGCGCATTGCGCGCAGGCGCAGCAGCAACAGGCGGCGCCATCAAAGCGGGCGCATCTCTTAGCGGCGGCGCCGCGACTTCCTTTTCCCTCGGCAAGGCCGCTTCCGGCGCAAACGGATGGCGTGCAACCGCCGCCGGCGTCGGCGCGATGGCGGAGGCTGGCGCGAGGAGTTTCGCAAGCGGCGCTCGCTCGGCAGCGTCGCGGGCCGTTGCGCCTGTGAAGCGGAGCTTCGAAAGCGGAGGCCGCACAGCTTTCAGCGCCACAGGCGGAACGCTGGGTGACGTCGCCGCCGCCCCGGCCGCCACGGGCGGAGCGCCGAATTGGGCGAGGCAGGTTCAACGTCAGCAATTGCAGAGAGACGCAAGCCTCGCAGCCGCATCGGCCTTGCGTGACGGCGCCAATAACGGTTCTGGGGGCGGGTCGGGCGACGGTCCGCGTCTCAAACAGGATGAGGACTGATCGATGTTCTGGAAAAGACAACAGCAAAAATATGGAACCACGCCGGAAGCCGTCACGCCTTACCAGCGCGCCGCACAGGTCTGGGACGACCGGATCGGATCGGCGCGCGTGCAGGCGGAAAACTGGCGCCTGACCGCGCTTGTCGCTTTGGCGCTCGCCTTCGTCATGTCAGCCGCATTCATCTGGCGGTCCACGCAAAGCATCATCACGCCATATGTCGTCGAACTCGAAACAGACGGCCGCGTCCGCACCGTTCAATCGGCAGTCGCCGACTATAAGCCGACCGACGCTCAGATCGCGTACCAACTTGCGGAATTTGTCAAACAGGTCCGGTCGGTGTCGATCGACCCAATCGTTGTGCGCGAGAACTGGTTGAAAGCCTACGCCTTCACGACCGATCAGGCGGCGCTCACCCTGAATGATTACGCCCGCGAGAACGATCCATTCGCCGAGGTCGGCAAACGCTCAGTGTCTGTCGAAATCCAAAGCATCGTGCGGTCTTCTCAAGACAGTTTCGATCTGCGCTGGCGCGAAACGACATTTCGGTCGGGCGTTCAGGTGTCATCGGCGACTTATACCGGCGTTCTCGCTATCGTCTTCGATCCGCCTCGTGACGAAGAAACCCTTCATCGCAATCCGCTCGGGCTCTACGTCCACGGCATCAACTGGTCAAAAGATCTCGCTCAAGGAGGCCATCAATGATCCGCACTCTCGTAATAATCGGCGCGCTCGTCTCATTGGGCGCCTGCGCTTCCACCAATCCCCACGACAACTTCGTTCTCGATGACGCCGAGTTCATGGAGGCTGTCTATCTGGCGGACGATCCGAACGGGGAACCCCTCATCATCGAGAGGATCGAGCCGCTCGCGATGGCCGGACAACTTAAACCGCTGACGGAATCGCCAATAGCGGCGGTCCCGGAGTTGAAACCCTATGAAGCCATCGACGAGGCGAACCGGAGCGCCGCCGTTGAACCCGACGCGACAAGCTTCATCAACGCCATCCAGATTTATCCCTATACGATTGGCGCGCTCTATCAGGTCTACACTGCCCCGGAGCAGGTGACAGACATAGCGCTCCAACCCGGCGAGGAGCTGATGTCGGTTTCCGCCGGCGACACCGTGCGCTGGGTCCTGGGCGATACGGTCTCAGGCTCTGGCGACGCCAGTCAGACGCACATTCTGGTGAAGCCAATCGCCTCCGGTCTCAAGACCAACCTCATCATCACGACCTCCAAACGAACCTACCACATCGAAATGACGTCCTACCGCGAAACCTATATGGCGGCGGTGTCCTGGCGTTATCCGCATGAAGAACTGGTCACGGCGCGCGGCGACGCCGCCCGCCGGCAGGCGCAGGGGCGCACTGTCATTGATCGCGGCCTCAGCCTTGATCGCATCAATTTCCGTTATGAGATCAAAGGTGACGAACCCCACTGGCGTCCATTGCGCGCTTTCGATGACGGCCGGAAAGTCTATATTCAGTTTCCGTCCCGTCTCGATCAGGGCGAAGCGCCGCCGCTCTTCGTCGTCGGGCGCAATGGCGACAGCCAACTCGTCAATTACAGGATCAATGGCGCCTACTACATAGTCGACCGCCTGTTTGCGGTCGCCGAACTGCGCCTCGGTGAAGACGATCAGGAGGTGGTTCGGATCGAACGCACCGCCGCTCCCAGAAATTGGATGGCGGGTCTATGAGCGCGGTTGAACAAGACGACAGCCTGGCGATCCGCGCCAAGCCCCGGCCGGTCAAGCGCTTTAACAAGCGTGTGCTGATCGGGGTGTCGTCGGTCGCCGCCCTCCTGATCCTTGGCGCCGCCGCCATGGCGTTGCGCACGCCGAATCGCGCGCAAGAGGCGCACACGGAACTCTACAATACGCGGCACAAACCCATGCCCGACGCCTTTGCGTCCTTGCCTGAAAGTTATGGCGACATGCCGTCAAGGCTTGGCCCACCGCTGCCGGGTGATCTTGGCGCCGCCATGATCGGCGCGCCGCGGATCGAAGACGCGCCGGAAAACCCCTTCAGATACCAACCGGCGCGCGTGGCGAGCACGGGACCAGCAAGCGGGAGCCCCAGCGCCGCAGATGACGCGCGGACGTCTGACCTCTTCTTCATCAACAACAGCGCACAGGGCGAACGGGTTTTGGCCGCAAGCGACGGCGGCGCGCCCACAAGGCTGGACCAGCTTGCGTCCGTCATCAGTCCGGGCGTCGAGGACAGGACAGCTTCGACGGGATTCGCCGACGCGCCCGATCCGAATTTCCAGCAGCGCAAGGAAGGCTTTCTCGGCGCCGAGGCCGATGACGGGATCTACAACCCGCATCGCCTGCAAGCGCCGATCTCGCCCTATCAGGTCATGGCCGGAACGATCATTCCCGCTAGCCTGGTGACGGGGCTCAACTCCGATCTTCCCGGTCAGGTCATCGCGCAGGTCACGGAGAATGTTTACGACACGCCGACGGGCGCACACCTGCTCATCCCCCAAGGCTCGCGACTGATAGGCCGGTATGACAGCGTCATCGCCTATGGCCAGTCACGCGCGCTCGTCGTCTGGTCGCGCATCATCATGCCGGACGGCTCTTCCATCGTGATCGACAATCTGCCGGGCGTCGACATGGCGGGTTACGCCGGCCTCGAAGACCGGGTCGACTATCACACATGGCGCCTATTCCAGGCCGCCATCCTGTCATCGGTTCTTTCCGTCAGTGCCGAACTCGGCCGCGACAGCAATGACGACGAAATTCTCGAAGCCCTCCGCGACGGCGGCCAGCGCACGATCAATCAGGCGGGCCTGCAAATCATCACCAAGCAATTGAACGTCCAACCAACAATCACGGTGCGGCCCGGCTACCGGCTGCGCGTGATCGTCAACAAAGACATCGTATTGAAGCCCTACGGAGATTGAACGTATGAGCGCCACCACTCTCAAGATCGGACCCTTGCCCGACACGACGCCCGTCAAGCTGACCATTGCCGTCGATCCTGACGTCAACGCGGATCTGGAGCTGTACGCGCAGATTTACGAAGAGACGTACAAGGAAAAAGCATCCGTGGCGGCGCTGATACCGTCCATGCTCGAAGCGTTCCTTGCGAGCGACAGTGGTTTCAAGAAAGCCCGCAAGGCGCGCGGCCCTCATCCCAACTCATCAAAGTAGCAGAGGAGTACACACTCATGGCGACCATCGGTCAGTTTCGTCTCACCCACGAAGGATATGAAGGCACCATCTCGACCTTGAGCATGGCGCGCAAGGTTCGCATCGTTCCGAACGGCAACAAGAAGAATGAAAACTCCCCGGACTTCTTTGTGAAGACCGGACAATGCGACCTCGGCTTTGCGCATCGGAAGATGTCCGAAGGCCAGAGCCCGCGCCCCTATCTAAAAGTCTTTCTGGACGATCCAAGCTTTGTCGAACCGATCTGGGCGGCCCTGTTCGAGCAGGACGGCAAGGCGGATCTCGTCTGGTCGCGTCCGCGACCGACAGCGAGTTAGTCAATCGAGACGGCCAATCATGCCTTCGCGTCGCACCATATCTGAAGAGGAGATCGAAGACGGCCTGAATGTCGTCGCACGATTGATCGACAGATATGGAGACGTCTATTGGCCAGTCTTCGAGCGGCTGGAAAGGGAATTGGAACAACGCAGGTCGAGATCCGCTCGTGTAAAGTCTCGGTTGAATCGCGAACAATATCAGATCCAAAATGTCGATATACTGTC